>NZ_JBJDPY010000001.1:71879-874841 GCF_044903205.1 Streptomyces sp. NPDC029674 | reverse complement strand
CAGGGCGGCGGCGCCCGCGACGTGCGGGGCGGCCATCGACGTACCGGAGATCGTCAGATAGCCCTCGGGGCTCTGGCCGACCTCCTTCTCGATGATGGAGCCGGGCGCGGCGGCGGCCGTGATGTCCACGCCGGGCGCGGTCACGTCGGGCTTGATCGCACCGTCGCCGACCCGCGGGCCCTGGCTGGAGAAGTCCGCCAGCTTGTCGTTGTCGTCGACCGCGCCGACGGTCAGCGCGGCGTCCGCGGTGCCCGGCGAACCGACCGTCTCCGGTGCGCCCTCGTTCCCCGCCGAGATGGCGAAGAGGATGCCTTTGCCGGCGGAGAGTTTGTTCACGGTGGCTTCGAGGGGGTCGACGCCGGGGCTGTCGTAACCGCCGAGGCTGAGGTTGACGACATCGGCCCCCTCGGCGGCCGCCCACTCCATGCCGGCGATGACCCCGGAGTCCTCGCCCTCACCCTCGTCGCCGAGGACCTTGCCGTTGAGGAGCTTGGCGCCGGGTGCGACGCCCTTGAGCTTCCCGCCGGACTTGGCGCCCGTGCCCGCCGCGGTGGACGCGACGTGCGTGCCGTGGCCGTAGCGGTCCTCGGCGTCCGGAGAGCCCGAGAAGTTCTTCTCGGCGAGGATCTGCCCCTTGAGGTCGGGATGATCCGCGTCCACGCCCGAGTCGAGCACGGCGATCTTGACGCCCTTGCCGTCGTATCCGGCGGCCCAGGCCTTGTCGGCGCCGATCTGCTTGACGCTCTTGTCGAGGGTCGCCTTGCGGATGCCGTCCAGCCAGACGTGGCTGATGCCGGAGGCCGCGGTGCGGGCGCCGTCCTTGCCGCTGGTGAGGGCGGCCCACAGGTCGACCGCGTCCTGCTTGGGCGTGCTGACGGCGTCGGCGTTCAGCGACTTCAGCGTCCTGCGGACGGTGGTGTCACCGGCGCCGCGGACCTCGGCCTTGGCGGCGGAGGCGGCTCCCTTGTAGCCGACGATGAGCCTGAGACCCTTCTGCTGGGCGGCCGTACGGTACGCCTGCTCCTTCAACTCCACGACGTCGAACAACCGTTGGTCCACCGTGCCGTCGGCTATCAGGCGCTGGGCGTCGGCGGGCAGGACGAGGGTGTGGCCGTTGGGCAGGCGCTGGGTCCGTACGGGTATGCGTTCACGGCCCTTCGCGGGCCGGAATCCGGTGACGCGGCCGTCGCGGTCGACGGTGACGCGGTCGCCGGTGAGGAGCGTGAGATGGGTGACGCGGGTGTCGGCCCCGGCCGGGGCCCGGGTCGGTGGCGTGGCCGACGCGGGGCCGGTCGAGCCCGCTGCGAGGGCCATGGCGGCGGCCGCGGCGACGGTGGCCGCGCCCGCTCTTCTGGCGTGGTGGCGCAAGTCTTCCCCCTGGAGTCGTGGTCCGAGGTGCTGTCCGGCGAGTATGCAGACCGCCGGGGCGCGGGCTGAACTCCGTTACCTGATCGGGTAGTTGGGGTTACATGGCTGTGTGGTTCCCATGAGATTTTGAGAGATGGTTCACGGGAACCCCCCCCCACCCGGAACCCGCCGGGAACGCGAAAGGGGTGGTCCCCTTGAGGACCACCCCTTCGGTTGGGCGAAAGAGGCCGTGGCGGGAATCGAACCCGCGTTACTGGATTTGCAGTCCAGCCCCTCAGCCACTCGGGCACACGGCCAAGTCGTCGATGTGACTTCTTCGACCTGACTTCTCGAACGTAGCCGTGCCCGGTCGACGGCCTCAAGGGATCACGGGGTGGTGCAACGGGACTGCCATATGGCGTTCATGAAAGGCGGGCACACAGGGCCTGGGCCGTGCGGGAAGACTGGGCCGCGATGCCGGGGATGCCCGAGGTGATGAACGGGCCACCACCGGCCAGGTCGCCGACCACGTGCACGCGCGGGTCGGTGGGGACCAGCCCGCCTGCGGGGTGGAGCGCGGCCAGGCCGGTGGCGACCAGGGAGTCGACCAGGTGCCGGGCGGTGGCGGGTATCGCTTGCGGGGGTGGGTTCACGGCGTTGATGACGTACCGTCCGTCGACCCGCTCGATCCGTTGGACGCCGGAAGTGATGGTGAGCTGACCGGTGTCCAGCAGCCGCATCAGGACGGACGCATTCACCGGGACCATGGGCGAGGCCATGGCGGTGACCGTGCGGAGGTGGCGCCGCAGGCGCGCGCGGTCGGATTCGGGCAGCAGCCGCCACGCGTACGGGCCGACGGTGTGCGCCGCCTCCTGGAGCATGCGGCGGCCGATCCGGGGGTCGTCGACGGCGTCGAGCTGCTGCCGGAGCCGCCGGGCCGGGTCGGCGGCCACGGTCCCCAGGAGCTCGGCCGCGAGCCCGTCGAAGTCCTCCCCGGCGTCGGTGAGTTCCCGGCGCGACAGGTCGACGAGGTCGTCGAGGGTGACGGTTCCGTGCGCGGTGTGCAGGGCCGCCACGCGTTCGGCGGTCAGGTGGAGCGGGCGCCGGTCGACGGGGCGCTGCCAGACGTACGGCAGCA
This sequence comes from Streptomyces sp. NPDC029674, assembly GCF_044903205.1. NCBI lineage: Bacteria > Bacillati > Actinomycetota > Actinomycetes > Kitasatosporales > Streptomycetaceae > Streptomyces > Streptomyces sp. NPDC029674. The sequence goes on along the minus strand of NZ_JBJDPY010000001.1, from coordinate 872,356 downwards.
CGCCGGTTCGGGAGAGCAGTGTGATCGGGCCCCGGTGGCCGCGTGCGGCGAGTGACACGACGACGTCCACGGCGGTCAGGCCGCTCCCGATGACGGCCACCTCGCTTCCGGCCGGGATGCGGTCGAGCGTGCCGGCCAGCGGGTAGGGGTCGGCCGTGTACTCCGAACTGCCCGCGAGGCCGTACAGGTCCGGAGGGCTGCCCGCACCGACGCACAGCGCCACCCGCGTCGCGGCGTGCTCCCGGCCCTCGTCGGTGCGCAGGATCAGGTGGGCACCGGAGCGGTCGGTCCCGGTCACGCGGTCGGCCCCGGTCACGCGGTCGGGCACGACGCGGACGGACCACCCCCGTTCGGCCAGCGCGGCCATCGCCTTCTCGGCGGTGTGGGTCAGGTACTCGCCGTAGAGCGCCCGGGGGACGAGGGGGCGGCCGAGGAGTTCGTCCAGGTGGTCGGTGGCCCGTTCGCCGAGCCAGGTCGCGTAGTGGTCCAGGTCGCCGTGGCGGATGGACATGATGGCGGGCGGCGCGTTCACCAGGACCGAGTCGAGGTCCGGGCCGTACGGCCGGCCCCGCCACAGGTTCGGCGACGGCTCGAAGACGGTGATGGTGCCGGGGCCGGCAGGGCCGACGGGGCCGGCGGGGCTGGGGGCGGTGGTCAGGGCGTCCAGCAGGCCGACGGCTGCGGCGCCCCCTCCGACGATGGCGATGTCCATGCTCAACCTCCGAGGTGTCCGGGTGGGATCGCCGTCGACTCTCGTCGGGTGCGCCCGAGAACCCCATCCCCCGCCTGTGGGTGATCGGACAGGGCCGACCCCCTCGGATGAGGGGTTGGTGCCGCGCGTGGGACCGTGCAAGCTGAGCGGGGCAAGGAGGGGGAGAGCCGCGCATGAACGATCCACGCCGACGGGTGCTCGCCGGGGCCGAACGCGCCGCGAGCGCGGTCGAGTTGTTCGAGCGGGCGTCGGCCGGCCTGCGCCGCCTCGTGCCGTTCGACTCGGCCGTGTGGCGGGCCACGGACCCGGAGACGGGGTTGATCACGGCGCCGATGCTGGTGGAGAACCTGGGCCGGGGCGAGGGCTGTGCCGCGTACTGGGAGAACGAGCTCCTGGAGGAGACCGTCCTGCCGTACCGCGAGCTGGCCCGCGCGGCCGTCCCCGCGGCCGGACTGCGCGACGCCACCGGCGACCTGCCCGCCCGCAGCACCCGCTACCGGCGCCTCCTGCGCGGGTGGGGCGTGCACGACGAACTGCGGGCCGTGCTGCGGGTCGGCGACCGGCCATGGGGCCTGGTCAGCCTGTTCCGCCACGAGGAGGCGTTCCGCCCGGACGAGATCGCGCTGGTCGCCGACCAGTCCCGCCCGCTGGCGACGCTGCTACGAGGGTTCGCCCGGCCGCCCGCGCCCGTACCCCGGGCCGGCGCGCCCGCGCCCGGCCTGATCCTCTTCGACGGTTCCGGCGAGGCGATGTCGATCAACGAGGAGGCGCGGCAGCACCTCGCGTCGCTCCCCACGGGCCCCTCCTTCCCGTCCCCTCTGGGCGTGCGGCTGCCGATCTGGGTGATCGGCACGGCACTCCAGGCGCGGGCGGTCGCCGACGGCCACGACCACGGCGACGCCCGCGTGCGCATCCGGACCACCGAGGGCAGGTGGCTGGTCTGTCACGCGTCGTGCCTCACGGGCCCCGGCGGGCAGCCGGGCCCGGTGGCTCTCGTCATCGAGCCGCCGGCCCCCGCCGACCTGGCGGTCCTGATCGCGGAGTCGTACGGGCTGACGCCGCGCGAGCTGGAGGTCACCCAGCTCATCGCGCGCGGGACGACGACCGCGGAGATCGCCTCGACGCTGTTCATCACCCCGCACACGGTCCGCGACCGCATCAAGACCCTCTTCGCCAAGGTGGGCGTCTCCAGCCGGGGAGAACTGGTGGCCCGCCTCTTCACCGAGCACTACTGGGCGGCCTCGCACCCGCCCGGCCGGGCCCGGTGACGTGCCGGTGTGCGGATATCCGTTGGCGGCGCGGTTGCGGCCCCTGCTACGTTTCCGTCGGCCGTGCAGGAGAGCGAGGAGGTGGTACCCGTGAACGTATCGACGTGGGTGCTCCCCTCCGGGGTCACGGTCGGGCGATAGACAGGTCGCCCGGGAGCGCCGTTCAAGCGCACTCCCGAAAGGCACGACCATGGCCCTTCACTTCACTTCCGAAAAGCGCCTCGACGACGGCATCCTCGAACGCGAATTCACCCTCGGTCAGATCCCCGGCATCCTGTGGACGCCCGCATCCGCACCGGCGCCGCTGATCCTGCTCGGTCACCCCCCGCTCGGACTGCACAAGATGTACCCCCGACTGGTGGCCCGAGCTCGGGCCTGCTCAGCGGCCGGCTTCGCCACGGCCACCATCGAGCTCCCCGGAAGCGGCGACCGGCCCCGTTGGCCCGCCGCCGAGGAGGCCCGCGCTGACCTGCGCCGGGCGATGGAGGCCGGCGAGCCGGTCAGCGACGAGATCGTCGACGCCCTCATCCTCCCACTGGTCGACAAGGCGGTTCCCGAATGGCAGGCCGCCCTGGACGCCCTCCTGTCGCTGCCCGGGGTCGGCGGTCCGGTCGGGTACTCGGGTGGAGTGATCTCCATCGGGACCCGGCTGGCGGTGGTCGAGCCGCGGATATCGGCCGCCGTTCTGTTCGCCGGGAGTTTCGTCCCCCGGGCCATGTTCGAGGAGGCCCGCCGGGTCACCATCCCGCTGCACGTCCTGCTGCAGTGGGACGACGAAGGGAACGACCGGCAGGCGGCCCTGGACCTGTTCGACGCCTTCGGGTCCGAGGAGAAGACGCTGCACGCCAGCATGGGCGGGCACACCGGCGTCCCGCAGTCCGCAGGCGACGAAGCAGGCCGATTTCTTGCCCGGCACCTGAAGTGACGCCGGGCTTACCGGGTCAGGCCGTGGGCGCGCGGCTTCCGTCGCGCGCCTCGGCGCGTCGTCCGGACCGCTGCTCGGCTCGCCGCTCCGCGCGTCGGGCGAGCGTTTCGACGATGCGCTGCCAGGCCGGGGACGCCTCGGAGACCCGGGACGCGACCAGCTTCACGTACCGCGGACGGGCGCCGTCCAGGTTCCAACCCTGACGCAGGGGCAGGGTCAACCCGGGCCGGGGAGGCGGCCGTTCTGTCGCTCCGCCAACTAGGTCACGATCCGGCCTAGTTGGCGCCTAACGTCGTCCACGACCGACAGAGCGGTACCTACGGAAGGCGGCGGCCATGCCCGACATCACCACCCACGACGAGACGACGACCGTCACCGGCGAGCGCGCCGACCTGCTCGACACGCTCGCCCAGCACCGGACGATGCTGCGCTACACCACCCGCGACCTCACCGACGAGCAGGCGGGTCTGCGCACCACCGAGAGCGCGCTGTGCCTGGGCGGCATCATCAAGCACGTCACCTCGGTCGAGAGGGTGTGGGCCGCGTTCATCGTGGACGGCCTCGCGGCCCTGGGGGACGTGACCGACATGACCGACGAGGACTGGGCCGAGCGCGCCGAGGAGTTCCGGATGCTGCCCGGTGAGACGCTCGCGGGGGTACTGGACCGGTACGCCGAAGTCGCGCGCGCCACCGACGCGTTGATGCGCGGGCTGCCCGACCTCGACGTCTCCCACCCGCTCCCGGAGGCGCCGTGGTTCGAGGCCGGCGGGCGGTGGACGGCCCGCCGGACCCTGCTGCACATCATCGGCGAGACCGCCCAGCACGCGGGCCACGCGGACATCATCCGGGAGTCCCTGGACGGCGCCCTCAGTATGGGCTGACCGTGCTCGTCAGGACCGCGCTGGAGACGACGTCGAGGAGGTGGTCGGCGCGTGGCGCGAGCGAGGGCTGATCGCCGGCCCAGGCGACCATGGCCACCAGCGCGAACAGGTCGGCGCCGTCGATGTCGCCGCGCGCCGCGCCCGCTTCCTGGGCGCGGGCGAGGAGCCGCGCCCCGGCCGCGCGCAGGGTCACGCACGACGCGTGGAGCGCGGACTCGGTGTCCTCGATGGCGGCCGCCATCAGCACGGTCGCGCCCCGGTACTCCGTCGTCCACGCGACGGCGTCACGCAGCCACGAGACGAGCGCGTCCCCCGGCGCGCCCGACGTCTCCAGCGCGCACGCCTTCGCCGTCAGTTCGTCGAAGCCCGTGCGGAGCAGGGCGTCGAGCAGCGCCTCGCGCGTGGGGAAGTGCCGCAGCAGCGTGGCGAGCCCGACATCGGCTCTGCGCGCGATGTCGCGCAGGGCCACGTCGACGCCCTGCTCGGCGATGGCGGTGCCCGCTACGGCGAGCAGGTGGTCGCGGTTCTTCCTGGCGTCGGCCCGCATTCGTCCCTCTTGCTTGCTTACTTGATTGACTAACCGGATCGCTGATCCGTATATTCGGATCAGTGATCCGCTTATGTGGATCGCTGGTCCGGATGAGCGTAACCCGCGGCGCGAGCAGGAGAGAAGCGATGGCAATCCCCACGATGAAGGCGATCCGGCTGCACGAGTTCGGCGGCCCGGAAGCCCTGCGCCACGAGGACGTGCCGATTCCCGAGCCGGGGCCGGGGGAGGTGCTCGTCCGTGTGCATGCCGTCGGGCTCAATCCGCCCGACTGGTACGCGCGTGAAGGGATGCCCGACGTACCTCCCGAGCTCAAGCCCCCGTTCCACCTCCCCCTCATCCCCGGGACCGACGTCTCGGGCGTCGTGGAAGCCCTCGGCCCCGGCACCGCCGCCGACCGCTTCTCGGTCGGGGACGAGGTGATCGGCCTGCTGCGCTTCCCGGCGGCCCTCCAGGGCAGCGCGTACGCCGAGTACGTCACCGCTCCGGCGGCCGACCTCGCCCGCAAGCCGGCCACCGTCGACCACGCGCACGCCGCCGGCCTCCCCATGTCCGGGCTGACGGCGTGGCAGTACCTGATCGAGCTGGGGCACGACCATCCCTCGCCGTTCCAGGAAGCCCGGCACCGCCCGGTCGCTCTCGACAGCGACACCACGGTTCTCGTGAACGGCGCCGCGGGCGGCGTGGGGCACCTCGCCCTCCAGCTGGCCAAGTGGAAGGGCGCCCGAGTCATCGCCGTCGCCTCGGGCACCCACGAGGCCTTCCTGCGCGACCTCGGCGCCGACGAGTTCATCGACTACACCAAGGAGCGGCCCGAGGACGTCGTCCGTGACGTCGACCTCGTCCTGGACACGGTCGGAGGCCCCCACAGCAGGCGCTTCCTGCGCACACTCAAGCGCGGCGGCTCCCTCTTCCCTGTGTACTTCGGCGACTTCGACGACGCGGAGAACGCGGAGCTCGGCATCACGGTCACGCTCACCCAGGTCCGGTCGAGCGGCGCGCAACTCGCCGAGCTCGTCCGGCTGGTCGACGCGGGTGCGGTACGGGTGGCGCTCGACGGTACGTATCCGCTTGCGGGTGCGCGGGCGGCGCATGAGCGGGCCGCCCGGGGGCACATCCAGGGCAAGCTCGTGCTTACGGTCGCGCGCTGAACACGAGCACAGGCATATCCAGCCCGTCCGGCACTGGAGGGCGAGCGCAGGCATATCCAGCCCGTCCGGCGTTTGAGGACGAGCTCGGCGCAGCCGGCGATCGACCGCGCCCCGTGACTCCGCTCGCCCGCGCGGCCTCAGCGCAACGCATCGGAGACCTCCCGAGCCGCATCCACCACCCGGGGCCCCACCCTCTCCGGCACCGAATCCGCGAGCATGACCACACCCACGCTGCCCTCGAGACCGGTGACGCCCACCAGGGGGGCCGCCGCCCCGCTGGCCCCCGCCTCCAGTTCCCCGTGCGTGAGCGCGTACCCGGGGTCCGTCACGAGCCCCTGCCGCGCCGCGAGTATCGCTCGGCCCGCCGCACCCCGGTCGAGCGGGTGCCGGAACCCCGTGCGGTACGCGACGTGGTAGTCCGTCCACGTGGGCTCGACCACCGCGACCGCGAGGGCCTCCGAGCCGTCGACGAGGGTGAGGTGGGCCGTCGCGCCTATGTCCTCCGCGAGGGAGCGCAGCGCGGGCAGCGCGGCCTCCCGTACCAGCGGATGCACCTGGCGGCCGAGCCGGAGCACGCCGAGGCCGACGCGGGCCCGGCCGCCCAGGTCCCGTCGTACCAGCGCATGCTGTTCGAGCGTGGCGAGCAGGCGGTACACCACGGTGCGGTTCACGCCGAGCTTGTTGGAGAGCTCGGTGACCGTGAGGCCATGGTCGGTGTCGGCCAGCAGCTTGAGGACGCGCAGTCCTCTGTCGAGCGTCTGGGAAGTCTCCGCGGTCACGACGCCCACTCCTTAGGTGAGGGTCGGCGGCCCCCTTACGCGGCGGTTGCGCCGCCGGTCCCGTGGGCGACGCGCGTCAGAGGCCGCCGGTCGGAACACCGGCTGCGCTCCGCGGCGGCGCTGCCACGGGGCGTGTGCGTTGCGGGGACAGTAGCGAGGCCGTCCCGCTCAGCGGAAGACTTCGTCCAGAATCCGGGCACCGGGGCGCCCCTAGCGCCCGCATCTGCCCCGTTACGCGGGGCGCCCCCGGCGAGCCGCGCGCGCGACATTCACACAAGCCCTCCGCACTCGGAACGCCCCGCTCCTTACTCGAACGTCACCTCATGACGTACTCGCGTACTCGAACGTCACTTCATGCGGGTGGCCCACTCCTGGACCTTCTCGATCCGCTGCCGCAGCTGCCCGGCCGTGGCCTCCGCGCTGGGCGGCCCGCCGCAGGTGCGCCGCAGCTCGGTGTGGATCACGCCGTGCGGCTTCCCGCTCTGATGGACGTACGCGCCGACCATCGTGTTGAGCTGCTTCCGCAGCCCGAGCAGCTCCTTGTGGGAGACCACGGGCCGCCGCTCGGCGGGCAGTTCGAGGAGGTCGGCCTCCTCGTCGGGCTTCTTCCTGCTGTGGGCGATCTGCCGGGCCTGCCGCTTCTGGAGCAGCATCTGCACCTGATCGGGTTCGAGGAGGCCGGGGATGCCCAGATAGTCCTGCTCCTCCTCGCTCCCCGGGTGCGCCTGCATGCCGAACTCGGCGCCGTCGAAGAGCACCCGGTCGAAGACGGCCTCCGACTCCAGTGCCTCGAAGGAGAACTGCTCCTGCTCCCCGGTGTCCTCGTCCTCCTGCTTGTTCGCCTCGTCCATCTCCTTCTCGGACTCGGCGTAGGGGTCTTCCTCCCCCTCCTTCTTCGGCTTGTCGAGGGCGTGGTCGCGCTCGACCTCCATCTCGTTGGCGAAGGTGAGCAGGTCGGGGACGGTGGGCAGGAAGACGGACGCGGTCTCGCCGCGCCGCCGGGACCGTACGAAACGGCCGACGGCCTGCGCGAAGAAGAGCGGCGTGGAGATCGTGGTCGCGTACACGCCCACCGCGAGGCGCGGCACGTCGACGCCTTCGGACACCATGCGGACCGCGACCATCCAGCGGTCGGTACTGGCACTGAAGTCGTCGATCCGCTGGGACGCCCCGGTGTCGTCGGAGAGGACGACGGTCGCCTTCGCGCCCGTGATCTCCCGGATCAGCTTGGCGTAGGCGCGGGCGGAGTCCTGGTCGGAGGCGATGACGAGGCCGCCCGCGTCGGGGATGGCCTTCCTGACCTCGGTGAGCCGCTTGTCGGCGGCCTTGAGGACGTTCGGCATCCACTCGCCGCGCGGGTCGAGCGCGGTTCGCCAGGCCTGGCTGACGGCGTCCTTGGTCATCGGCTCACCGAGCCGCGCGGCGATCTCGTCGCCCGCCTTCGTGCGCCACCGCATGTTGCCGGAGTACGAGAGGAAGATGACGGGCCGCACGACGCCGTCGCCGAGCGCGCTGCCGTAGCCGTACGTGTAGTCGGCGGAGGAGCGCCGGATGCCGTCGTTCCCCTCCTCGTACGTGACGAAGGGGATCGGGTTCGTGTCGGACCGGAACGGCGTACCGGTGAGCGCGAGGCGCCGCGTGGCCGGCTCGAAGGCTTCGAGGCACGCCTCACCCCAGGACTTGCTGTCTCCCGCGTGGTGGATCTCGTCGAGGATCACGAGGGTCTTGCGCTGCTCGGAGCGGTTGCGGTGCAGCATCGGGCGTACGCCGACGCCCGCGTACGTCACGGCGACGCCGTGGTACTCCTTGCTGAGCGGTCCTGCGCTGTACTCGGGGTCCAGCTTGATGCCTATACGGGCGGCGGCCTCCGCCCACTGCTTCTTCAGGTGCTCGGTGGGCGCGACCACGGTGACCTGCTGCACGACATGGTGGTGCAGCAGCCAGGACGCGAGCGTGAGCGCGAAGGTCGTCTTGCCGGCGCCGGGGGTGGCGACGGCCAGGAAGTCTCGCGGCTGCTCCTGGATGTACTTCTCCATCGCACCCTGCTGCCAGGCTCGCAGCTTGTTGGCGGTGCCCCAGGGGGCGCGGCCGGGGAAGGCGGGAGAGAGGTGGTGGGAGGAGTTGGCGGCGGCGCTGGTGGTAGTCACGGTCTCCGGGTTCGCAAGGTCGGCGGCACGTATGACAACCGGGCCACCTTACCGGTGATGCGGGGGCGTTCCACTGGGGGCGAGGCGGGGTGGGGGTCGGGTGGGACGGGTCTCACACGAGCGCGCGGGGCGCGGGGGTGCCGGTACGCGCGTCCCCCTGCACGTTGCCGCGCAGGTCCCCGTGTCTTGCCCCACCGGGCCCCCGTGGGGTACCCCGCACGTCCGCCCGCGGGGCCGAGGCGGAGACCGCCCGGCTGGCCGCCGCAGGCTGAGGTGCCGCTCGCCTTGCCGTCCGTCCGTGGGGCCGAGGCGGTGCCCGCCCGGCCGTCCCCCGCAGGACCGAGCGGTGCCGCCCAGCCGCCCGTCCGCCCGTAGGACCGGGGCCGCCCCAGCCGCCCGCCCGCAGGACCGGGGCCGCCCCAGCCGTGCGCCCGTAGGACCGAGGCCGCCTAGCCGTCCGCCCGTGCGTCCGATGTCGTCTCCGGAGCGGCGTCCGACAGGACGTCCATGCGTACGTCCGTCACCACGTCGGTGACCACGACCCCCGTCTCGTCCGCCGCCGGAACCGGTGCCGGATTCCCTTCCGGCACCTTCGGGCCCTGCAGGCGCGTCGCCACCCAAGCCCCGGCCAGGGCGACCGCCGCCATCGGCAGGAAGACGGCGACGAAGGCCGCCGGATGGGACCCGCCGGCCCCGGCCGCCGCCCCGTGCGCTTCGCCCACCGCGCCCCCGCCGAGCGCGGCGAACGCGGCGCCCCCGGCGGCGAGGAGGATGACGTTCGAGAGGCCGTCGGATATCTGCAGCGCCGCCGAGTTCGAGCCCGCGTCCGCGGGCGGCGAGAGCCGCAGCAGCAGCACGCTGGTCGAGGCGATGACCGTGCCCATGCCGTAGCACCCGAAGGCCCACGCGACGGCGACGACCCACACGGGCACGGACTCGATGAGGACGGTGGGCGCCGCGAGGATCGCGGCAGCGACGATCACCATGCCGCCTGCTGCGAGCCGCGTGCGGTGGGGCTCCATGCGGGGACGCGACTGGACGTACGAGCCGAGCGCCCAGGTCGCCCCGCCCACGGCGAGCGAGAGCCCCGCCATGGTGGGGCTCAGCCCGCGCTGCGTGACCAGCATCAGCGGCACGAACGACTCGGCCGCGATGAACGACCCCGCCGCGACGCCGCGCAGCAGCACGACAGAGGGCAGCCCCCGGGCCGCCCGGTACGTCCCCTTGGGCAGCAGCCCGAGCACCGCCGGCACGAGGATCGCCGCGCCGAGCGTGGCGGGTACGAGTGAGAGCCAGCGCAGGTCCTGGCCCGCGTACTGGAGGAGTCCCGCCCCCGACGAGATCCCCAGCGCGAGGCGGATGCGGCGGCGGTCGAAGGCGGCCACCGGCGCCTCCGGGTCCACCGGCCCGGACGCCGTCCGCCGTATCGCGGGCAGCGCGAGGGCGAGCGGCGCGACGACGAGGACGGGGATGCCGACGAACACCCACCGCCACCCGAGGTGCTCGGTGACCGTCCCCGCGACCAGCGGCCCCACCACGGACGGCACGACCCAGCTCGCCGCGAACGCCGCCATGATCGACGGCCGCAGGTGCTCCGGGTAGGCCCGGCTCACGACGACGTACAACGCGACGATGACCAGTCCGCCGCCGAGCCCCTGCACGGCCCGCCCCGCGATGAACAGCCACATGCCCCCGGCGGTGCCGCTCAGCAGCAGCCCCGCCGCGAAGAGCGCGATGCCGGTGGCGAGCGGGCCCAGCGGGCCGCGCCGGTCGGCCCACTGACCGCTCAGCACCATGCCGAAGAGGCTCGTCGTGAAGTACGCGGAGAAGGCGAAGGCGTACAGTTCCACGCCGTCCAGCTCCCGGGCCGCGACGGGCATCGCCGTGCCGACGGCGGTCGCCTCGAAGGCGATGAGCAGGACGACGGAGACGATGCCGATGCTCAGGGCGCGGTAGGGGGCGCGCAGGACTCCGCCGGTGCCGGGGGCGATGTTGGTCATGCCCGTCAGGGTAAGAGGCGTGGTGTTGTTATGCCCCTGTCCCTGGGTGGGGAATTAGTGGGTCCTTGGTCGTACGTCTCTCAGGCGCGTGAGGCGTATGTGAGGAAGTCGGACCAGGCGGTGGGGGTGAGGTCGAGGTGGGGGCCGTCGGTGACCTTTGAGTCGCGGATGTGGATGGTGTGGGGGGTGGCGGCTATCTCGACACAGTCCTCGCCGTTACTGCTGTCGCTGTAGCTGCTCTTGAACCACTCCAGCCTGGAGGCGTCCCCGGCAGAAGCCTTGCGGATCATGTCTCTCCCAGCACTTGCTCGATGAAGGCCCGAGACTCCCGTGGCGAGAGAGCCTGGGCCCGGATGATGCCATACCGCAGTTCGAGAATACGGAGCTGCCTCGGGTCGGAGACCGGACGGCCTGCGAACTCGTCGTCGGTACGTCCCATAGCTGTACCGTCTCCGAACTTCAGCACCTGGATCCGACCGCCCATCCCGGGGTGATCGCTACAGGCCGTCGGCATCACCTGGACCTCGACGTTCCGCAACTCCCCCAACTCCAACAGGCGTTCGAGCTGTCGACGCAAGGCCATTGTCCCCCCGATGGGCCGCCGCAGCGTCACCTCTTCTTGGACGAAGCTGAACTCCGGCGCCGGCATACGCTCGAAGACCGACCGCCGCGCCAAACGTGCCGATACCAGGCGCTCCAGCGCCTCATCCGTGTAGGCGGGCCGTCGGGTTCCGAGCAACGCCCGCGCGTACTCCTCCGTCTGCAGCAGGCCGTGAATGTTGTGGTTGCTGTACATCCCCAGCTCGACCGCCCGCTCCTCCAACTTCGCCAGTTCCCGAACCCGCTTCGGATACCGTGCCTCCCTCATCTCCTTCTTCATCGCGGAGACGAGCCCGCGTGCGTCGACCACCTCCTCCACTTTGTCCAGGTACTCGGGGCGGGGGATGCGCGCCCCGCGCTCGATCTTGCGGATCAAGTCCTCCCCGTACCCGATCGCTTCCCCGAACTCCGCCACCCGGAAGCCCGCGGCCTCGCGCCACCGCTTCAGCTGATGGCCGACCATCTCGACCACCGCACTGATCTCGTCCTCGGGGTCGACGTCCCAACCGGGTTCGTCCACACCATCGTTACGTTCTTCCACCGCGCCCACCTCCGACGTACCGTCCAAGCCCAACGCGCACACGTACCCGGACGTCACCCAAGACAGGCGGGACAAGCCGGGACAACGACCGGACAGACTCCGTACGCACAGCGCGCCCCGCTACCCACGCCACGCACGGGCGGCCACGCTGAGTGACGTGAACCAAGAAACCACCCGGGCTCAAACCCCCACACCCGTACAGCAGTTCACGATCCTGCTCTCCGCGACGCGCAGAGGCGCACGACTGGCCCGGCTCCTCACGAGGGAGCAACTGCACAGCTGGGGACGGCCGACCGAGACGGCCGAGCAGATCGTCGCCGAGCTGGCGAACAACGCCGTGCTGCACGGCCACGTGCCCGGCAGAAGCTTCCGGCTGGGGCTGACGATCACCGTCGCGAAAACACTCCGTATCGAAGTGACAGACGCGCGGGCGGACCGCAGCCCGCCGCTCCACCCGCGCCGCCCCTCCCCCGAGGCGGAGTCGGGGCGGGGCCTGCTCCTGATCGAGGCGCTCGCGGACCGCTGGGGCACGGATCTGGGACCGCTCCCGCTCCGCCCGTGCAAAACGATCTGGGCGGAGCTTGACGCGCCGCGCGAGCCGTAGCCGCGGCTTTGGTGGGCCGGTGCCTTTGATGGGTACCGGGGCCGCCCGGTTTTTTGCGGAGTGTGGCGGTTCCGGGCCGCCAGTAAAGGGCGCTCCTGCGTCGCGTCGGCTCCGCCGATTCCGCTTCGCTCCACCCTTGACTGCCGTCCCTCCACCGCACGCAGACGTTGACCCGGACGGCCAGGGGTGGGGTCTACGGGGACCTGGGGATGGGGCATCCCCTTTCACTGCCGGGTGCGGACCGGCTCATCGTGAGTCCCCGTCACGGTCGAAGCGGCGCCCCGGCTTCTCCGCTCGGGCCACCCCCTCTCGCGGCCGCGTGCGGACCGGCCCAACGTGAGCGCCCGCTACGGTCAAGGCGCCCCCGCTTCTCCGCTCGGGTCATCAGCTCTCGCCGCCGAGTGCAGACCGGTGGCCCATCATGGGTGCCCGTTACGGTCTGGGCTCGGCCAGCCGCCCCGGTCGGGGACCTACTTTGGGAAAGTTGCGAATCGGGTCGGCGCGCGCCCCCTTGCCGCGCCCCGCGCGCCGTCGCGCATGCCTGTCCGGCCCGGGAATGGGGCATAGCGGGCCCGCGTGCCGGGGGCGTACTGGTCGTGTAGGGGGGCGTGCGGCGCACGCATTCGCAACTTTCCCGAAGTAGGTGCCGCCGAGCGGCGAAGGCGGGGCGGCCGGCCGAGCCCGGACCGTAACGGGCACCCACGAGGGGCCGGATATGCCTGTGCTCGCCCTTGGGTGACGGACGGCTTGCGATCCGGTACTCCTCCGCTCAGGCCAGGGGCCCGCTCACGTTAGATTGATCCCGTGTTCTCGTTTTCTCGTCTCACGCGCCCCCAGGCCCTCGCCGTCTGCGCTCTGCCCGTCGTGGCCCTGCTCGCCGTCGCGGGGCTCGCGCCGTTGCCGTTTGCCGTGGCGCAGCCGGGGGGGACGGCCAACGTGCTCGGGGAGCATGAGGGGAAGCCCGTCCTGACGGTTTCCGGCGTGCCTACGCGGGAGACCAAGGGGGAGCTTCGGATGACCACGATTGTCGCGACCGGGCCACAGATGGATGTCTATCTGGGTGACGTTGTCGACGGGTGGTTCCGGAGTGATCGGGCCGTGATGCCCAAGGAAGCCGTCTATCCCGTCGGGGACGACGTGAAGGAAGTCGAGAAGCACAATCTCGGTGACATGAAGAAGTCGCAGGACGCCGCCACGGACGCCGCGCTGCGGTATCTGAAGGCGAACGGCGTGGACGGTACCGACAAGGTGAAGGTCAAGGCCGACCTCGGCAAGATCGGTGGGCCGAGCGCCGGGCTGTTCCTCACGCTCGGCATCATCGACAAGGTGGACGGCAACGGCAGCGGCGGTGACCTCACCGGTGGCCGCAAGATCGCCGGCACCGGCACGATCACGGCCGACGGCAAGGTCGGGCCGGTCGGCGGCGTCGCCCTGAAGACGCAGGCCGCCGCGCGCGACGGCGCCACCGTCTTCCTCGTGCCGAAGGACGAGTGCTCGGACGCCGAGGCGGAGCTGCCGAAGGGGCTGCGGCTCGTTCCGATCACGACGCTGACGGGAACGGTCGACGCGTTGCGTGCCCTGGAAAAGGGCGGGAAGGGCGCGAAGGTTCCGAGCTGCTGATCAGGCGTAGGCCCAATTCGACTAGAGTCCAGCCGAGTTGAGCGCGGAGTTGGGGGCGCGGGTCTCGTGCGGGGGCTGCTGCTCGCCGTAATTCCTCGGCGCGGGCGTTGTGCAGGATCAGGTGTACGTCGGGGTGCATGGGCTCGTTCCTCTCAGGCGGTGTCGCTGTCGCCGATCGGTCGGGTCGGGAAGATGGTGGAGTGGATGCGCACCTTTGCCGCGTTCGGGGTGCCTTCCTCCGGCGCCAACGGCCGGTAGCCCTCCACGAGTTCGTGGATCTTTCGGCTCAGCTCGGAAGCCTGCGCCGGTGTCAGGTCCAGGGCGAAGTCGCTGAGGTCCGAGGCCTCCTGCCAGTCCTGCGGCCACTCGTTCCGCGTGGCGATCCAGGTGGACACCTCTTGTGCGCGCTGCGTCGCGTACTCGTGCAGGATGGTGCTCAACGCCCCCCGCACTTCCGGGTTCTCGTCGAGCATGAGGGCCGCATCGGTGTGGATGCCCTGCTGAGCGGGGCGCCACCAGCGTTCCCGCCCCTTGCCGCGGTCGGGATCGTCCTCCACGAACCCGTACTCCGCGAGCTGGCGCAGGTGGTAGCTGGTCGCGCCGCTCGACTCGCCCAGGCGTGCCGCGAGTTGGGAGGCGGTCGCCGGTCCGTCGATGCCCAGCGAGGAGAGCAGCCGCATCCGCAAGGGGTGAGCGAGGCCGCGCAGTGTGCGCGCGTCGAGCTTGCGGACCTTGTGCGGCTTCGGCTGTTCCGTCATGCAGCGAGCGTAGAGGTGCAAAGACTCCGTTGCAACGGGTTCTTTGCAACGGAGTCTTTGTAACTATGGCCGAACCTACTCCTTGACGAAGCCCTCCTCGATCAGCCAGTCCTTCGCCACCTCATGCGGGTCCTGACCCTCCACGTCCACCTTGGAGTTGAGCTCCCGCGCCACCTTGTTATTCAGCCTCTTGGTGATGGGGGACAGCACTTCCGCCATCTCCGGGTGTTCCTTCAAGGACTTGCTGTTGATTTCGGGGGCCGCGTTGTAGTTGGGGAAGAAGTGCTTGTCGTCCTCCATCGTCGTCAGGTTCATCGCCTTGATGCGGCCGTCCGTCGTGAAGACCTCGCCGTACGTGCACGTCCCCTTGGACGCCTGGGTGTAAATGATCCCGGTGTCCATCTTGGTGATGCTGGAGGAGGGGACGTGCATCCCGTACTTCTTCTGCATGCCGGGCAGTCCGTCCTCCCGCGACGCGAACTCGCTCTCCACGCAGAGCGATACGGCCTTCGGGTTCGACTTCGACAGCTTCGCCACGTCCGAGAGGGTTTTCGTCTTGTACTTCGCGGCGTTCCGACGGTTCATCGCCAGGGCGTACGTGTTGTTGAGGGTGGCGGGCGGCAGCCACGTGACGCCATTCTTCAGGTCCGCGTCGTGCACCGCCTGCCACTGCTTCCGCGGGTCGGTGATCGGTTCGGTGTTGCCCTGGTACGTGATCCAGGCCGTGCCCGTGTACTCGTACATGGCGTCCGCGTCGCCGCCCTTGACCGCCTCACGTGCGCCGATCGAGCCCTGGATGCCCGTGCGGTCGAGCACGTCCGCGCCGGCCGCCTGGAACGCGATGCCCATGATCGCGCCGAGGATGAGCTGCTCGGTGAACTCCTTGGACGTGACGGTGAGGTCGGCGCCCTTCAGGGGCAGGCCCTTGCCGATGGAGCCGGGCTTGACGTCGTCGACCATCGGGCTGCCGCTGGTCAGGCCGCAGCCGGCGAGCAGTGACCCGCCCAGGACGGCGACGACGGTGGTGCGAGCCGTGATCCTCATGCGTCCACCTCCAGGCCCCTCGGGCGCATGAACAGTTCGGCCAGCGACGCCAGCCAGTCCACGAGGAGCGCCAGCGCGATCGTCAGGATCGAGCCGAGCATGAGGACCGGCATCCGCTGGTTGGTCATGCCCGTCGTGATCAGGTCGCCTAGGCCGCCGCCACCGCCGAACGTGGCGAGGGTCGCCGTGCCGACGTTGAGGACGAGCGCCGTGCGGACGCCCGCGAGGATCAGCGGGACGGCGAGGGGGAGTTCGACCTTCGACAGGACGCCGAGCGGTGACATGCCGATGCCGCGCGCCGCCTCCAGGAGCGTCGGGTCGTTCGCCTTCAGGCCCGCGATCGTGTTGGAGAGGACCGGCAGGACGGCATAGATGATGATGCCGATCAGCGCGGCCTTCTCGCCGATGCCGAGCCAGATCACCAGGAGCGCGAGGAGGCCGATCGCGGGGGTCGCCTGGCCGATGTTGGCCAGGGCCATCGCGACCGGGGCGCCTTTGCGCAGCCGCTTGCGGGTCAGCAGGATGCCGAGCGGGATGGCGATGATGAGGACGAAGAACGTCGAGATCGCCGTGAGCTCGATGTGCTGGCGCAGCCGGAGCCAGACGTTTCCGTCGGCCAGCGCGTTCTTGGAGATCGAGTCGAGGTCGGCCTGCTGGAACCACACCCAAGTGGCCAGCAGGATCACGGCGAGGACGGCGGGCAGGAAGGTCAGCTTCTGCCAGGTGACCTTGCGCGGCTGCCGGGCGGCCAGTGCGGTGGGCGGGGCCTCCAGTTCGGCCTCTCCCTCGTCGCGGAAGGCGAGGCCCTTCACCTCGTGCTCGCCCTCGGGGCGGGATGCTTCCCTGGGTGACGGCTTGTGGTCAGGGATGCGGGGCGTACCCCCGGGGACTCCGTTCACGCCTTCGCCTCCCCGCCGGCGCCCTCCTGCTCGAAGCGGGTCAGCTGCGCCCGCTTCTCCAGCAGTTCGTGCTGGTGCTCGACGGCTTCCAGGCGGTCGGCCTCCAGCATCTCGTGGACGGAGTTCATCAGCGTCTCCATGTCGACGACGCCCGTGTACTCGCCGCGCCGCCCCGTCACCGCGACCCGGCCGGAGCTGTCCGTGAGGACCGCTTCGAGCGCGTCGCGCAGGGTGGCGTCGCGGGTCACCGTGTCGTGGACGAGGGTGCCCGCGCGGGCCAGCGAACCCTTGGCGCGCATCAGGTCGCCGCGCCGCAGCCACTTGTAGGGTCGGCGGCGCTTGTCGAGCAGGAGCAGTTCGTTGGTGCCGCTGTCGCGCAGCTTGTCGAAGATGTCCTGGAGCGGGTCGTCGACGGTCACCGTCGGGATGTCGGCGATCTCGACGTCGCGTACGCGGGTCAGGTTGAGGCGCTTCAGCGCCGCGCCCGCCCCGACGAAGCCCGACACGAAGTCGTCCGCCGGGTTGGTGAGGATGGCTTCCGGGGTGTCGAACTGCGCGATGTGGGACCGCTCCCGCAGGACGGCGATGCGGTCGCCGAGCTTGATGGCCTCGTCGAAGTCGTGCGTCACGAAGACGATCGTCTTGTGCAGCTCGTGCTGGAGCCTGATCAGCTCGTCCTGGAGGTGGTCGCGGGTGATCGGGTCGACGGCACCGAACGGCTCATCCATGAGGAGGACGGGCGGGTCCGCCGCCAACGCCCGCGCGACGCCGACGCGTTGCTGCTGGCCGCCGGAGAGCTGGCGCGGGTAGCGGTTGTGGAACTCGCCCGGGTCGAGCCCCACCAGGTCGAGCATCTCCTCGACCCGGGACTTGACCCGCGACTTGCCCCAGCCGACCATCTTCGGCACCAACGCGATGTTCTGGGCGACGGTCATGTGCGGGAAGAGGCCGGAGGACTGGATCGCGTAACCGACCTTGCGGCGCAGCTTCACCGGGTCGATGTCGGTGACGTCCTCGCCGTTGATGCGGATGCGTCCGCCGGTCGGCTCGATGAGCCGGTTGATCATCTTCAGGGTGGTCGACTTGCCGCAGCCGGAGGGCCCCACGAAGATGACGGTCTCGCCCGCCTTGATCTCCATGTTCACGCTGTCCACGGCCGGTTCGCCGCTGCCCGCGTAGCGCTTGGTGAGGTTCTCCAGCTCGATCGTCGCCCCGGAGGTGGCGCTCGCCCCGGATGTGGCGCTCGCTCCGGAGGTTGCGGTGGTCTCAGACACGGATCCCCCTCGAAATGGTCAGCCTGCCGATCACGACGTACGCGGCGTCGAAGAGCAGCGCCAGGATGACGATCCCGAGCGTGCCCGCGAGTACCTGGTTGAGCGCGTTCTTGCTGCCGAGCGAGCCGATGCCGCGGAAGATCTCGTTGCCGAGCCCCGGGCCTGAGGCGTACGCGGCGATGGCCGCGATGCCCATCAGCATCTGTGTGGAGACCCGGATGCCGGTGAGGATGGGCGGCCAGGCGATCGGCAGCTCCACCTTGAAGAGCCGGGCGAGCCGGGACATCCCGATGCCCTTCGCGGCGTCGACCAGCGACGGGTCGACGCCGCGCAGCCCGACGATGGCGTTGCGCACGATCGGCAGCAGCCCGTACAGGGTCAGCGCGACCACGGTCGGCGCGACGCCCAGCCCCACGACGGGGATCAGCAGGCCGATCATGGCGAGGGAGGGGACGGTGAGGATGGTGGACGTGACGGTCGTGGCGAGGTTGCCCGCCCATTCGCTGCGGTACGTGAGGACGCCGATCAGTACGCCGATGACGGTGGCGACGACCATGCACTGGAAGACGGCGCTCGCGTGTTGATACGCGTCCGTCAGCAGTTGCTGGTGGCGGTTGCCGAGGTAGTCCCAGAAATTCACTGAAGTGCTCACCTCGTCTTTCCGAAGGAACTCACGGTCGGTGACTCTTGGGTCGGTGACTCAGGGGTCTTCGGACGCCTGCTCCACCAGCGGGATGATCCGCAGCGGAACGGGGTTTTCCATGACGATCGCCGTGGAAGCCCGGACGATGCCATCAAAGCCCACGACCCGGTCGATCACACGTTGGAGATCGGCGTTCGAGCGGGCCACGAGGCGGCAGAGCATATCGCCGTGGCCCGTGATGGTGTGCAGCTCCAGCACCTCGGCGACGGTCGCCAGATGCGCCCGTACGTCCGCGCCCTGGCCCTGTTTGATCTCCAGCGTCGCGAACGCCGTGACGGGGTAGCCGAGCGCCGCCGGATCGACCTCGGGACCGAAGCCGCGGATGACTCCATTGGACTGAAGCCGGTCCATCCGCGCCTGCACCGTGCCGCGCGCGACGCCGAGCCTGCGGGACGCCTCAAGAACCCCGATACGCGGCTCCCGTGCCAGCAGCACGATGAGTCTGCCGTCCAGATGATCGATCGCCATGACGCCTCCACGGTGGTCACGATGTACAGATAGCCCGCCCATCCTGGCCAGTCACTGGACAGATTGACCACTGAAAACGCGAACTATTGCGCACCTTGCGGTTCGGCGGGAGCCTCAGCACATGACTGAGACCACCACTCACACCAGCCCCGAAACCGCGCGCGAGGCCGACCCCTTCCCGGTCAAGGGAATGGACGCGGTCGTCTTCGCCGTGGGCAACGCCAAGCAGGCCGCGCACTACTACTCCACGGCGTTCGGCATGAAGCTGGTCGCCTACTCCGGACCGGAGAACGGCAGCCGCGAGACCGCGAGTTACGTGCTCACCAACGGCGGTGCGCGTTTCGTCTTCACCTCCGTCATCAAGCCCTCCACGGACTGGGGACAGTTCCTCACCTCCCACGTGGCCGAGCACGGCGACGGCGTCATCGACCTCGCCATCGAGGTGCCGGACGCGCGCGCCGCGTACGCCTACGCCGTCGAGCACGGCGCGCGCGGCATCACGGAGCCGTACGAGGTCAAGGACGAGAACGGCAAGGTCGTCCTCGCCGCCATCGCCACCTACGGCAAGACGCGCCACACCCTGGTGGAGCGCGTCGACTACGACGGCCCGTACCTGCCCGGTTTCGTCGCCGCGAACCCGATCGTCGAGCCGCCGGCCAAGCGCACCTTCCAGGCGATCGACCACTGCGTCGGCAACGTCGAGCTCGGCAGGATGAACGAGTGGGTCGGCTTCTACAACAAGGTCATGGGCTTCACGAACATGAAGGAGTTCGTGGGCGACGACATCGCGACCGAGTACTCGGCGCTGATGTCCAAGGTGGTCGCGGACGGCACCCTCAAGGTGAAGTTCCCGATCAACGAGCCCGCCATCGCCAAGAAGAAGTCGCAGATCGACGAGTACCTGGAGTTCTACGGCGGCGCGGGCGTCCAGCACATCGCGCTCGCCACGAACGACATCGTGGAGACCGTGCGCACGATGCGCGCGGCGGGCGTCCAGTTCCTCGACACGCCGGACTCGTACTACGACACGCTCGGCGAGTGGGCCGGTGAGACCCGCGTCCCCGTCGAGACCCTGCGCGAGCTGAAGATCCTCGTCGACCGCGACGAGGACGGCTACCTGCTCCAGATCTTCACCAAGCCGGTCCAGGACCGCCCGACCGTCTTCTTCGAGATGATCGAGCGGCACGGCTCGATGGGCTTCGGCAAGGGCAACTTCAAGGCGCTCTTCGAGGCGATCGAGCGGGAGCAGGAGAAGCGGGGCAATCTTTAGGCGCCGTCTGTCGCGGGCTGCGCCCGGCTCGTCCTCGATCGCCGGACGGGCTCCATCACCTCGGCCCGGCTCGTGACCGCTCGCCGGACAGGCCCGCATTCCGCGGGCCCGTCCGGCGAGCGCGTTTCTCAGAGCCCCGCGCTGCCGCGCGCGAACTCCAGCGAGCGCCTGAACACGCGCTCGACCTCCGCGTCGGCCACGCCGTGCCAGCCGTGGTCCGCGCCCGGCACCGTCCACAGCTCCGCCGGTACCCCGGCCGCCGTCAGGGCGGCGGCGAGGGACGCGCTGTGGGGGTGGTCCACCATCGTGTCCGCGTCGCCGTGCACGAGGAGGAACGGCGGTGCGTCCGGGTGTACTTGGGACAGCGGGCTGCCCGCCCGCGCCCGCTCCGGGACGGTCGCCGGGGCCGCGCCGAGCAGGAGGGCCTCAGGGGTGGCGGGGTCATCCGGGGTGAAGTGGCCGCGCGCGGCGGTCAGATCGCTCGGGCCGTACCAGATCACGGCGCCGGCGAGAGGCCGCTCCTCCTCGGTCAGGGCGAGCAGCGAGGCGAGGTGGCCGCCCGCCGACTCGCCCCACACCACGGTCCGTTCGGTGTCGACGCCCAGCTCCGCGCCGCGCAGGGTGAGCCAGTGCAGCGCCGACCGCACGTCGTCGAGCGGGGCGGGGAAGGCCGCCTCGCCGCTGAGCCGGTAGTCGACGCAGGCCACGGCGAGACCTTCGGCGGCGATCCGCGCGAACGGGCCCGGCGACCAGTGCCGGGTGCGCATGCCCATGTCGTCGCGGCGTCCCTGGAGCCAGGCGCCGCCGTGCACGAAGAGCACCAGTGGCGCCGGGCCTGCCTCGGGAGTGGTCCCTGGCAGCCACAGGTCGAGTTCCAGAGGGCGGCTGCCCGGCTCCTGACGGTAGGGCACGCCGCGCAGTTCGCGTACGCCGGGCGCGCGCACCGCTGCGGGCGGCAGGGGAGCGACGTCGGGGTGGGGCGAGGCGATCAGCTCGCGGAGCGCGGGCCCCGTCACCGGGTGCGCCACTGGTGGTCGGGCAGGAAGTTCACGTCGTACTGCTGGGGGACGGTGCCGAACTTGTGGGGTTCGGGGATCAGCGGCCGGTGCGGCAGGCCGTGCTCCTCCGCGGGCGCGCCCAGGTTCTCGAAGAAGCGCTCGAACGTGCCGCCGGGGCCCGCGGCGACGCCGACGACCTGGCTGTGGTGGCGCTCCATGCGGTAGGCGTGCGTGCAGTTCTTCGGTACGAAGCCGAAGTCGCCGGGGGTGAGCAGCTTCTCCTGCTGGAGGCCCTCGGTGTCCTCGACGAAGAGGCGGACCGCGCCCTGGGTGACGTAGAAGACCTCGTGCGTGTCGGCGTGCACGTGGGCCGGTATGAGGTCGCCCTTGGGGCCCTCGACGGTGAAGAAGTTGAAGGTGTTCTCGGTCTGCTCGCCGCCCGCGTAGACGGTGATCAGGTCACCGAACAGGTGGGCGCGGTCGCCCTCGCCCTTCTCGATGAAGTAGGGCTTGCCCGGCTCCGGGGGGATGTGGGAGGCGCGGCGGTAGCGGGTGGCGTACTCGATGGTCATGGGCGGGGGCTCCCAGGGACTCGTGTCGGCTGCCGAACGGCAGGTGCCGTGTCGGGAGAGTGTCAGGTAGCCTGACATTCATGACCGAGAGTACCGCTCGACGCAATTTGCCCCAACTCCTCGGCGAAGCCCGCCGCTGGTTCGAGGAAGGGCTCCTCGCCGCCATGGAGGCGGCCGGCACGCCGGCCGTCTCCCCGACCCAGGTGCAGCTCTTCGCCGTCCTCGACGAAGGCGGCACCACCACCTCCGAACTCGCGCGCCGCATGGGTGTCACCCGGCAGACCGCGCACCAGGCCGTGCACGGCCTCGTCGGGGTCGGGCTCCTGGAACAGGTCCCCGACCCCGCCTCCGCCCGGCAGCTGCTCATCCGCCGCACTCCGCAGGGCGAGCGCGCCCACCGCGACGCCGGCGCCGCCCTCGCACGCCTGGAGGACCTGCTCGCCGAGCGCATCGGCGCGGCACAGGCTGACGCCCTGCGCGCGGCCCTCGAAGCGCCGTGGGGGCCGGTGCCGGGGCCGGACTCAGTCGCGGGGTGACGGCTGGGCCTGCGGCTGCTTGCGCGGCGTCGTCTGCCGGGGCCGGGGCCGGGGCCGGGGCAGCGGCGGGGCCACCTCCCCGATCGGCGCGTACACCTGCTCGGGCCCGCCCTCCGGCGGCTCGCCCAGCGCCTCCAGCGCCCTCTTCGCCGCGGGCACGCCGAGCGGCGAGAAGTACGGGTTGACGCGCATCGCCTCCTGCAAGTGGCGGCGCGCGGCGCCGTAGTAACCCAGCTCCCGCTCGATCTGCCCCCGGTGGAAGGCGAAGAGGGCGCTGCGGGGCCCCTTGTCCATCGCCTTCGTGACCAGCTTCAGACCCGCCTCGCCGTCCCCCGACTTGTGCAGCGCCCAGCCCAGCGCGTCCGCCGTCTCGGGGCTGCCGTGCCGCTTGTACTCCGCGGTGAGCCGCCTCACCGCCGCGTCCGCGTCACCGTGGTCCGCCTCGAAGAGCCCCAGGATCCGCTGGTTGTTGACGCCGTCCGTGCTCGCCTCCTTCACCCGGGCCCGCAGCACGTCGTACTGCGCACGCGCCGCCGGACGCAGCTTCAGCGACTCGTACAACTCACCCAGCTCCAGGGCGTACTCGGGCAGCGGCTGCTTCATGAGCGCCGACCGGTAGGCCTGCAGCGCCTCCGAGGGGCGGCCCAGCGCGGCAAGCGCGCGGCCCCGGCCCGCGAGCGACGGATGGTGGTCGGTCTCGGCGGCGAGCGCCGCGTCGTAGTAGCGCAGCGCCACCGCCGGCTCGCCCCGCTCCCACGCGAGCTCCCCGACGCGGTGCAGCGCCGCCGCCTTCTCCGCCGGAGCCTCCGCGAGCGCCGCCGCGTCGGTCAGCGCGGAGTTCGCGTCCTCGCGCCAGCCGCGGTTGCGGTAGACCTGCCCGGTCCGCGTCAGGACCGCGGCGCCCGAACCCAGCTTCTGCAAGGACTCCAGGGCCTTCTGCGCGCCCTTCGTGTCCCCGAGACCGCTGTACGCGTCGATCAGCGGGGGATACGACGTCCACCGCTTCGGCGCCTGCTTCACCGCGAGCTCGCCCCACTTCCGGGCGGCGCGGAAGTCGCGCCGGGCGTTCGCCAGCGCGGCAAGACCCGTCAGCGCCTCCGGGTTCCCCTCGGGCCGCGTCCTGAGCGACGTGCGCAGCGCGCTCTCCGCCTTCGGATAGTTCGCGAAGTCCGCCGTCCGCACGCCCTGCGCCACATACGCCGAGCCGAGCACCGCCCAGGACTGCTCGTCACCCGGATGGGCCCGCAGATGCGCCTCACGCTCACCGATCAACGCCGCCAGATCCGGCAGTGCGGCGGGCGTCCCCGCCCCCACGGCCACCATCGCCCGCCCGGCCGGGCCGAGCGCGGGCGGCGCCGGTTTCCCGCCGTCCTGCGGCACCAGCACGTACGCACCGCCGATCACCACGCTCCCCGCGACCGCGCCGACCAGCACACGCTTCACCGAAGGCTTCATGACGCTCACTCTGCGCCACTGCCGTCCATACGAAGAGCACATCCCGGGCCCGCGGAACGGCGTCGCACACGGGTTCACACCGATGGCCCCGAGTGCGAGGCTGTGATCATGAGCCGCACCCTCATCGACCTCCTTCAGGAGGGTCTCCCGGCCGAGGCGGTCCTCACCGACCCGGACGTGACCTCCTCGTACTCCCACGACATGGCGAGCTTCTGCGACGCGGGCACCCCGGCCGTCGTGGTCCTGCCGCGCACCGTCGAGCAGGTCCAGCACGTCATGCGCACCGCCACCGAACTGCGCGTCCCCGTCGTCCCGCAGGGCGCCCGCACCGGCCTGTCCGGCGCCGCCAACGCCCACGACGGCTGCATCGTCCTGTCCCTCGTCAAGATGGACCGCATCCTGGAGATCAGCCCCGTCGACCGCATCGCCGTCGTCGAGCCGGGCGTCATCAACGCCACGCTGTCCCGCGCGGTCGGCGAACACGGCCTGTACTACCCGCCGGACCCCTCCAGCTGGGAGATGTGCACCATCGGCGGGAACATCGGCACCGCCTCCGGCGGTCTGTGCTGCGTGAAGTACGGCGTCACCGCGGAGTACGTCCTCGGGCTCGACGTCGTCCTCGCCGACGGGCGGCTCATGAGCACCGGCCGCCGCACCGCCAAGGGCGTCGCCGGATACGACCTGACGCGGCTCTTCGTCGGCTCCGAGGGCAGCCTAGGCATCGTCGTCCGCGCCGTCCTCGCCCTGCGCCCCCAGCCGCCCCAACAGCTCGTCCTCGCCGCCGAGTTCCCCTCGACGCGGGCCGCCTGCGACGCCGTCTGCACGATCATGGAGGGCGGCCACGGCCCCTCGCTCCTCGAGCTGATGGACCGTACGACGGTGAAGGCCGTCAACGCGCTCGCCCACATGGGCCTGCCCGAGACCACCGAGGCGCTCCTCCTCGCCGCCTTCGACACCCCGGACCCGGCGGCCGACCTCGCCGCGGTCGGCGCGCTCTGCGAGGCCGCGGGCGCCACCCAGGTCGTCCCGGCCGAGGACGCCGCCGAGTCCGAACTCCTCCTGCAGGCACGGCGGTTGTCCCTCACCGCGCTCGAAGCCGTCAAGGGCACCACGATGATCGACGACGTGTGCGTGCCCCGCTCCCGGCTCGCCGAGATGCTCGACGGCGTCGAGCGCATCGGCGAGAAGTACGGCCTCACCATCGGGGTCTGCGCGCACGCGGGCGACGGCAACACCCACCCCACCGTCTGCTTCGACGCGGCGGACCCCGACGAGGGCCGGCGCGCCCGCGAGTCCTTCGACGAGATCATGGCCCTCGGCCTCGAACTCGGCGGCACCATCACCGGCGAGCACGGCGTCGGCATCCTGAAGAAGGAGTGGCTGGCGCGGGAGATCGGCCCGGTGGGAGTGGAGATGCAGCGGGCCGTCAAGGCGGCCTTCGACCCGCACGCACTCCTCAACCCGGGCAAGTTGTTCTGACTTTGTGGCGGCTCCACTGCCCCCTCCCCGTGGCGGCGGAGCTCACTCACCGTCCTTGGACTCGTCCGACGGCCACGGGTCGCGCAGCCACAGCTCGTCGAGGCGGCCGCGGCCCGAGGCGGGCGCCAGCAGCTCGGCGAGGCCGTCGTCGATGCCGAGCCGCTCGGCCTCGGAGCCGGGCGGGACCGCCCGCAGCGTCCGCTCCAGCCAGGCCGACACGGCCGCGGCCGGCGCCTCCAGGAGTGCGTCGCCGTCCGGCGAACTGAGCGCCATCAGGACGACGCTGCGGCCCTCCACCTTCGTCGGCCACACCCGCACGTCGCCGTGCCCGCATGCCCTGAACACCCCCTCCACCATCAGCTCCCGGGCGAACGTCCAGTGCACCGGGTGGTCCGAGCCGATGTGGAAGGCGATGTGGACGGCGTAGGGGTCGTCGGTGCGGTAGGTGAGGCGGGCCGGGACGGGGACGGCCCGCTCCGGCGAGAGAACCAGTTTGAGCTCCAGCTCGCGTTCCACCACGGAGTGCATGTCGATGCCCTTCTCTCCTCGTAGGGGTCCTGGGAGCGGACCCGTACGAGTGGAGAGCGCGAGATCCCCCGAGCATTACGCGGGTTACGGAAACTTTCTTCTCACGCGGCGGATGTGCGGGGGGATGTGACGGGGGATATGTGGGGGGAGCGTGCCCGGAAAGTGGTCCGTAGGGCGGGAGCCGCCCGGTGGGACACGGAGGTCTGATAGATGTGGAGCCCCCAAAAGACCCCCGAGCAGATACGGGACGACGGACATGAGCGCCCCAACTCCGGCCCCAGGCGACGAACGGCCACGCGAAGGCTACTATCCCGACCCGTCCATTCCCGGATATGTCCGGTACTGGAACGGTGCGGCCTGGGTGCCCGGTACGAGCCGCCCCGCCCCGTCCGACGGCGAGCCCCTCCCGCCTCCGCCCGGGGTGTCCCCCGCGCCCGCGCCCGCCCCCGCCCCCGCGTCCGCGTCCGCGTCCGCGGAGGAGACCGGCCCGGTCTTCTTCGACGAGAACCCGCAGGCGGGCCAGTCGGAGCCGGGGCCGGCCGAGACGGGAGCGATCGGGACGGGGGTGTCGGCGTGGGGCCGGTCCGAGTCGCAGGAGTCTCCTGGCGCGGATCAGCACGGGGCCCGGCCCGAGCCCGCGTCCGCCTGGCAGGCCGATGCCGGACGGCAGACCGGGCTCGGCGGCGAGCCGGATCGCAGGGTGTCCTGGGGCGGTGGCCCGGGACAGAGCGATCCGCGCGTGCCGAGTGAGGGCGCACCCCGCGCGGAGGGCACGGGTGATGACGGCCGGTCCGCGCAGGCGCAGCCACAGGTACAGCCCGACGCGTCGCACGACGACAGCAATCCCGGCACCGTCACGATCCGGGCCGTCAAGCCGGGTGCAGCCAAGCCGACCGCGGGCGAGGGCACGGTGACGTTCCGCCGGCCGACCGGGCCCGTGCCGCCCGCTCCGTCGCCCGGTACCGACGGGACCATGGCGATCCGCGCGATCCGCCCCAAGTCCGGTCGACGGAACGACGCCACGACGGGCGCTCCGCAGCCCTCCGTACCGCAGCAGGGAACGGCGTCCCCGCAGTCGGCCACGCCTCAGCAGGCCTCGCAGGCACAGTCGGTCCAGCCGGCGCAGTCCCCCGTACCGCAGCAGGGGACGGCGAATCCGCAGGCAGCTACGCCGCAACAGGCCCCGCATGCCCCGCAGGCACAGTCGGTCCAGCCGGCGCAGCCCCCCGTACCGCAGCAGGGGACGGCGTCTCCGCAGGCGGCTACGCCGCAACAGGCCCCGCACGCCCCGCAGGCGCAGTCGGCTCAGCCGAACCAGTCCTCCGTACCGCAGCAGGGGACCGCGTCCCCGCAGTCGGCCACGCCTCAGCAGGCCCACCAGTCCCCGCAGGCCCAGCCGGCCCAGGCCTCCGTGCCGCAGCAGGCCGCCGTGCCCACGCCCGTCACCTCCGGGGACGGTGGCGGCTCGCCGTCCTGGGCTCAGCAGGTGCACCAGCTCGCGCAGGCGCCGGCCGTCCAGCAGGACGAGGGGCAGCCCGTCGTGCCGTGGAAGCCCGTGGCGGCGGACCCGTTCCTGGCGGTCGCGCAGGCGCAGGCCGCGGCACGGCCCGCGGGGCTTGGGAGGCGTTTCGCGGCGCGGCTCGTCGACACCGCCGTCCTCGCCGTCGTCACCGGCGCCGCCGCGCTGCCGCTCGGCACCAAGGCCGCCGACCACATCGACAGCAAGATCGACGCGGCGAAGCTCTCCGGCGAGAAGACCACGGTGTGGCTGCTCGACGGCACCACCGCGGGCTACCTCGGCATGATCCTCGCCGTCCTGCTGCTCTTCGGCGTCGTGTACGAGGCGCTGCCCACCGCCAAGTGGGGCCGCACCCTCGGCAAGAAGGTGTGCGGCATCGAGGTGCGGGACATCGAGGAGCACGAGGCGCCGACGTTCGGGGCGGCGCTGAAGCGCTGGCTGGTGTACAGCGTGCCGGGGGTGCTGGTGATCGGGGTCGTGGGCGTGCTGTGGTGCCTCTTCGACCGGCCGTGGCGCCAGTGCTGGCACGACAAGGCGGCGAACACCTTCGTAGCGGGGTGAGAACCGGGGCATAACCCGGTCGGCCGCTCGCCGGATGCGGAGCCGGGACCGGCACGGTCGACTCGGGCCATGAGCACCGAACCGCCGCAGTACCCGTCACCGGACGACGACCCGTTCAAGAAGCGGCCGCCGCAGGAGCCGGGGCCGCCGCCGCCGGGAGCGGGCGGCGGTTCGCCCTACGGCGCGCCGCCCCCGCCGTACGACGGAGACCCGTACGGCGGCGACCCGTACGGTGGCGGATCCGGTGGCTACGGCGGGCAGGACCCCCTCGCCGGAATGCCTCCGCTCGCCGACAGCGGCAAGCGTGTGCTCGCCCGCATCATCGACATGGTTCTGGTGGGCATCGTCGTCGGCCTGCTGTCGTGGCTCTTCGGCACGGCGGAGTACGACATCGACCCGGACGAGGTGAACACGGGCAAGTCGTTCGGCCAGTCGCTGCTGGCCGCCGTGCTCTACATCGCGTACGACACCTTCATGATCTCCAAGACGGGGCAGACCCTGGGCAAGAAGTGGCTGGGGATGCGGGTCGCCAACCTCAACGACGGTGCCACGCCGACCGTGCAGACCGCACTGGCCCGCGCGGCCGTCCTCTGGCTGCCGTTCGCGTTCTGCTGCGCCTGCGTCTGGACGGTGATCTGCGGCGGCTGGAGCTTCTTCGACAAGCCCTACAAGCAGGGCCTGCACGACAAGGCCGCCAAGACGGTGGTGGTCAGCGCCTAGGCACCGCGGCCTGCCGCGCCGGTACACACGCCTCGGCGGGGGCGGGTGCCGGCGCCGTGCGCGTGAGGGGCGCCGAAGGTTTCTCGGGACGCCTCGGCAGCGGGACCGTCATGGCGACCAGTAAGCCGAGGCCGAGCGCGGCCATGGCTATCACCGCGACGCCGATTCCCGAGGAGGTCCGGGAGAGCAGCAGCATCGCGAGGGTCGAGAAGACGACGGTCACCGAACCGTAGGTGATCTGTGCGGTGGTCGGACGTGGCATGGGACGAGGCATGACGTGATCCGTCCTCGGCAGTGATCCCCCCACGTCTTTTGGCCATGGGGGCGGATGCGGGTGTGTGAACGGCTGTTTACGAATCAAAGGGGGCCCGACGGCGGCGACTTGGGTTGTGCCGCCTCGCGCGGTAGCGCACCGTCGATTGACTCTATGACGCTCCATGCCCGACGGGAACGGGCGGTAAGCGTGACCTAACCCACGGTGCCGCAGCACAGGGGGCGCACGGGTTCATGGCGTCCATCAAGTGGACGGTGCGGCGCGCCCGTTGATATTTCGCGTGGAGCAGTGCCCCGTGTCCGGATAGCGGTGCCCGGCGTCTGCATAGTGCACTTGGCCTGTTCAAGTCAAGGTCTGTCTTTTCTCCCGTACTTCCGGTCGAATGTCGTCACTTGTGACGCGTACATCGCGCGCGGACCCCCTCCGACCGGGAATTTCGGTCCGCCATTTTCGCGCGGGCGCGGGGGAGGACAACATCAAGTGACAGTCAGGACACGGACGTTCAGAGCCACCGCGGTGGCCGTGGCGATGGCCGCGGCCGCCGCGACGTTCTCGGCGGTGACGGCGGCGACGGCTTCGGCCGAGGACGGCACCTCGGGCGGGGCGCCGGCCATCGACCGGCAGGACCCGTCGCACCCGAAGGCACACGTCGACCACGATCTG
Source organism: Streptomyces sp. NPDC029674 (assembly GCF_044903205.1). Taxonomy (NCBI): domain Bacteria; kingdom Bacillati; phylum Actinomycetota; class Actinomycetes; order Kitasatosporales; family Streptomycetaceae; genus Streptomyces; species Streptomyces sp. NPDC029674. The sequence goes on along the minus strand of NZ_JBJDPY010000001.1, from coordinate 842,860 downwards.
GACGGACCGTTCAGCAAGCAGCAGGCGCAGCAGCGCAAGGCCGCCCTGCAGCAGGTCGTCGAGGGCGACGCCAAGGTCCAGAAGCGGGGCGCCTCCAAGGTCGTCAAGCTCGACGACAAGAAGTACGTCGAGCTGGGCCGCGAGAAGACCGACAAGATCTTCACGATCCTGGTGGAGTTCGGGGACAAGGTCGACGACACGACCATGTACGACCCGGACGGCCCCGAGGGTCCGGAGCAGCCCGTCAAGAAGTACGGGGGCAAGCCAGGACCGCTGCACAACAAGATAGCCAAGCCGGACCGTGCGAAGGACAACAGCACGGCCTGGCAGAAGGACTACGACAAGAAGCACTTCGAGGACCTCTACTTCGGTGAGGGCAAGGACTCGAAGGGCAAGACCAAGCACTCGCTGAAGACCTACTACGAGAAGACCTCCTCGGGCCGTTACTCGGTCGACGGCGCGGTCTCCGACTGGGTCAAGGTCGACTACAACGAGGCCCGTTACGGCTCGAACTACTGCGGCGACACCAACTGCGCCAACGTCTGGGACGCGGTCAAGGACGGCGTGACCGCCTGGACCAAGGCGCAGAAGGCCCAGGGTCGCACGGACGCGCAGATCAAGGCGGACCTGGCCAAGTACGACCTCTGGGACCGCTACGACTTCGACAACGACGGCGACTTCAACGAGTCCGACGGTTACATCGACCACTTCCAGATCGTCCACGCGGGCGAGGACGAGTCGGCCGGCGGCGGCGCCGAGGGCGAGAACGCCCTGTGGGCGCACCGCTGGTACGCGTACGGCAACGACGCGGGCAACACCGGTCCGGCCAACAACAAGGCCGGCGGCACCCAGATCGGCGACTCGGGCATCTGGGTCGGCGACTACACGATGCAGCCGGAGAACGGCGGCCTCGGCGTCTTCGCCCACGAGTACGGCCACGACCTCGGTCTGCCGGACCTGTACGACACCACGGGCAAGGGCGAGAACTCGGTCGGCTTCTGGTCGCTGATGTCGGCCGGTTCCTGGCTCGGCACCGGCAAGGACTCGATCGGTGACCTGCCGGGCGACATGACCGCCTGGGACAAGTTCCAGCTGGGCTGGCTCGACTACGCCAAGGCCAAGGCGGCCACGACCTCCGAGCACAAGCTGGGCGTCGCCGAGTACAACACCCGGCACCGCCAGGCGCTCCTCGTCGACCTGCCGAAGAAGGCCGTGAAGACCACCGTCGTGAAGCCCGCCGAGGGCTCCAAGCAGTGGTGGAGCGACCAGGGCGACGACCTCAAGAACACCCTGACGCGCTCCGTCGACCTGACCGGCAAGTCCAAGGCCGAGCTCTCGCTGAACGGCTGGTGGGACATCGAGGCCAACTACGACTACCTCTACACCGAGGTGTCGACGGACGGCGGCGCCAACTACACGCCGGTCGACGGCACCGCGGACGGCAAGCCGATCACCCGTGACGCCGGCGACAAGCCCGCGCTGACCGGTGTCTCCGGCGCGTACAAGAAGCTCGTCTTCCCGCTCGACGCCTACGCCGGCAAGAAGATCGACATCCGCTTCCGCTACGCCACGGACGGCGGCGCGGGCGGCAAGGGCTTCGCGGCCGACGCGCTCGCCGTCACCGCGGACGGCGCCAAGCTGTTCGAGGACGGCGCCGAGGGCGACGACAACGGCTGGACGTCGAAGGGCTTCTCGCGCATCGGTGAGTCCTTCACCAAGAAGTACGACCAGTACTACCTCGCCGAGAACCGCCAGTACGTGTCGTACGACAAGACCCTGAAGGTCGGCCCGTACAACTTCGGCTTCTCGCAGTCCCGTCCCGACTGGGTCGAGCACTACCCGTACCAGACCGGCCTGATGGTCTGGCAGTGGGACACCTCGCAGAAGGACAACAACACCAGCCAGCACCCCGGCCAGGGCCTGATCCTGCCGGTCGACGCGCACGCCAAGCCGCTGAAGTGGAAGAACGGCGACGTCCTGCGCAACAAGATCCAGCCGTTCGACGCGCCCTTCAGCAAGTACGCGACCGACAAGCTCACGCTGCACAACGCGGACGTCGCGCTGAAGATCAAGTCCCAGAAGGGCGTCTCGGTCTTCGACGACCGCAAGGGCACCTACTGGTACGCCTCGAACCCGACGGGAAGTGTCAAGGTCACTGACACCAACACCAAGATCAAGATCATCAAGCAGCCCAAGGATGGCTCGACGATCACGGTCCAGGTCGGTCCCTCGACGAAGTAATTAGCGTTTCCGCAGGTCAAGCCATGATCGGCCGTCGCCCCCTAGCGGGCGGCGGCCGATCGTGTTTAGGTGCGTCCTGTGGTTGTCTTATTGACGCGAGTGTTGACGCGATGTTTCACGGGGGTGTGACAGAGCATGTCCGCAGGTGGTTTCTGCAAGCTGCCCAACGGCAGCGTGGTGGTGGCGCTGACCCTGCCGAGCCCGACGCCGGGCGGTGGCACGGTCAGGATGATCGTGCACGCCGTGAACCGCGCGAGGGCCCTGACGCGGCTGCGGAACCTCGGCCTGCGGGCGGTCTACCTCCGGGGCAACGCGGAGCCGCCCACGCCGGACGAGGTCACGGCGGTCCTGCACCATCCGGACGGCCTCATATGGCGCACGGCGCCCGACACGCTGAACGAGCTCTGGCACCCGATCAGAGCCCTCCGCAGACAGAGCCGGGGCGCGCCGCGCTCCAGCGGGTCCGGGGTCCCGACCTGATCTTGTCTGCGGGCGCGTCGTGGCTGGTCGCGCAGTTCCCCGCGCCCCTGACGGCACCTCCGGCCGGGCGCGAGATGGACTACCCAGGGGCGCGGGGAACTGCGCGACCAGCCCCCACCGGGCGGTCCGTCACACGACGGGCTTGCCGATGAGTTCCACGTCGGCCGAGCGCAGCTCGGCGATCGCCGCCTCCGTGGTCGCGCCGCCGACCCCCGCGGTGAGGTCGAGGAGCACCGTCGTCCGGAAGCCCTCCCGCGCCGCGTCCAGCGCCGTCGCCCGCACGCAGTGGTCCGTCGCGATGCCGACCACGTCGACCTCCGTGATGCCCCGCTCCCGCAGCCAGTCCGCCAGCGCGACCCCGTTCTCGTCGACGCCCTCGAAGCCGCTGTACGCCGCGGAGTAGGCGCCCTTGTCGAAGACCGCGTCGATGCCGCCGGAGGCGACCGCGGGCGCGAAGTTCGGGTGGAAGCCGATGCCCTCCGTGCCGGCCACGCAGTGCGGCGGCCAGGAGTCGACGTAGTCCGGCCGGTCGGAGAAGTGGGCGCCGGGATCGATGTGGTGGTCGCGGGTGGCGACCACGTGGCGGTACCCCGCCGGGGCCTGGCCGATCAGCTCGGTGATCCCGGCGGCCACGTCCGCGCCGCCGGCGACCGCGAGGCTGCCGCCTTCGCAGAAGTCGTTCTGCACGTCTACGACGATCAGTGCGCGGCGCATGGCGGGTGTCCTTCTGCTGGGGGACTACGAGCGTAGAGACTTCGGTCGAGTTGTGGGAGGGGGCAGCCCCCGAAGCACGGGACGCGACGTCACGCGTACTCGGTCGGAATGACCGCTTCGCCCCGCGACAGCTGCGTCGCCGACAGGGGAAGCCCGGCGCGCGCGGCGGCATGCCGGTCGCGGACCGCGTCCAGCGGCTCGCGGGCCACCACCTGGCCGCCCTTGACCAGCTCGACCAGGAGCTGCCGGTCGACGAGCTCGGTCGGCACGGGACCGGTGCCGACGACCTCGGCCTCGGCGACCCCGTACTCGTCGAGGCGCCGCGCGGCCCACTTGCGGCCGCCCACCGACGACTTGGCGCCGAGCGACTTCTTCGCCACCGGCTCCAGCGGGGCCTTCGGGTCCGCCGAGTGGGCGCGGGCCACCAGTTTGTAGACCATCGAGGCGGTGGGGTGCCCGGAGCCGGTGACGAGCTGCGTGCCCACCCCGTACGCGTCGACGGGCGCCGCCCGCAGCGAGGCGATGGCGTACTCGTCGAGGTCGGAGGTCACAACGATCTTCGTGTCGGTCGCGCCGAGCTCGTCCAGCTGCTGCCGCACCCGGTGCGCGACGAGCAGCAGGTCGCCGGAGTCGATGCGGACGGCGCCGAGCTCGGGCCCGGCGACCTCGACGGCCATCCGGACGGCCTCGGTCACGTCGTAGGTGTCCACGAGGAGGGTCGTGCCGCGGCCGAGGGAGTCGACCTGGGCGCGGAAGGCGTCGCGCTCGCTGTCGTGCAGCAGGGTGAAGGCGTGGGCGCTGGTGCCGACGGTCGGGATGCCGTAGCGGAAGCCGGCGGCCAGGTCCGAGGTGGTCGCGAAGCCGCCGACGTACGCGGCGCGGGACGCGGCGACGGCGGCCAGCTCGTGGGTGCGGCGGGCGCCCATCTCGATCAGCGGGCGCTCACCGGCGGCCGAGGACATCCGGGAGGCGGCGGCCGCGATGGCCGAGTCGTGGTTGAGGATGGAGAGGATCACGGTCTCCAGGAGCACGCACTCCGCGAAGGAGCCCTCGACGCGCAGGATCGGCGAGCCGGGGAAGTAGACCTCGCCCTCGGGGTAGCCCCAGATGTCGCCCTGGAAGCGGTAGCCGGAGAGCCATTCGAGGGTCGCCTCGTCGACGATGGCGCGCTCGCGCAGGAAGCCGAGGACGTCGGCGTCGAAGCGGAAGTTCTCCACGGCGTCCAGGACGCGGCCGGTGCCGGCCACCACGCCGTAGCGCCGCCCCTCGGGCAGTCTGCGGGTGAACACCTCGAAGACCGAACGCCGGTCGCCGGTGCCGGCCCGCAACGCGGCCTGCAGCATCGTCAGCTCGTACTGGTCCGTGAAGAGCGCCGTCGACGGAACATCCACCGGCAGCCCAAGGTCCGCTGTGTTCATATGACGGATGCTACCCCCAATCTCGTCACTCTGACGATTTCAAAGCCCGGGCGGGGAGGCCATTTGTGCGAGGGCCCGTCAGGGGTGGCAGCATGGGGCAGGTGAGTACGGCTCCCGCAGAAATCACACGCCCGGAATCGGCCGAGGAGACATTCGTCGTCCCCGAACCGGACGTCCCCTGGATCACGCTCGTCCACAACGACCCGGTCAACCTGATGAGCTACGTGACGTACGTGTTCCAGACGTACTTCGGGTACTCGAAGGAGAAGGCCACGAAGCTGATGATGGACGTGCACCAGAAGGGCCGCGCGGTCGTCTCCAGTGGCACTCGCGAGGAGATGGAGCGCGACGTACAGGCCATGCACGGGTACGGGCTGTGGGCCACCCTCCAGCAGGACCGCAAGTAGCGGACCGGACGCAGCGGACCGGAAGTAGCGACGCATCTGATGCCAGGACAATTCGAAGCGATTCCAGGGGGCGGCGCCGCCGTCGCGCTCGACGAGGTCGAGATCTCCATCATCCGCTCCCTCGCCGTGCAGCTCCTGGAGCTCATCGGTCCGGGGCCGGGCGGCGAGGTCTCCGACGACCCGCTCGCGGAGCTCTTCGCCGAGGGGCCCAGCGAGCCGCCGTCCGACCCGGTGATGCAGCGGCTGCTGCCCGACGCGTACGGCGGCCCGGGGAGCGAGGACAGCGCGGCCGACGCGGACGAACTCCGGGCGTATTCGGCGGAATTCCGCCGCTTCACGGAGAACGACCTGCGGGCCAAGAAGCGCGACGACGCCCTGGCCGTGATCCGTTCGCTCGACTCGATGACGTCGTCCGGCGAGGGCGGAGCTGTCCTGAAACTGTCGGTCGAGGAGTCCCGGCACTGGCTGGGAGCCCTCAACGACCTCCGCCTGGCGATCGGCACGCGCCTGGAGGTCAGCGACGAAGACGACGCCGATCTGCTCTACCGGCTGCCGGACTCCGACCCCCGCAAGCCGATGGTGATGGCCTACCTCTGGCTCGGCGGACTGCAGGAGACGCTGGTCGGGACGTTGCTGGACTGATTCCGGGCAGAAATCCGTGCAGACGACAGCGAAATTTGTTGTAGTGGACAGGTTCTGTTCATCCGACGGACTGTTCGCTCAGCGGATCCTCAAATCCGGATAACGATCCCGTCACTTCATTGTCCGCTTTTGCGGCTTCGGGTGAAGTTTGTCCGCTTCTTCTTGTGGCGTGTGCCACAGGTGGCTCATTCCCTCACTGTTGCCACCGTGATAAATCTTCACGACCACTCGGCTACGCCACCCATGTCGCCGAGGGCGCTCGAGCCGGCAGACCGCCGGTAGCACTCCATTCGTATCCGGGGGGATCAGGACCTGATCCGCAGCCACAACGCAGATGTGCGGGCGCGGATCAGCATGGAGAAAGGCGTCACCATGACCTCAGTGCAGGTCGAAGAGCACCACGACGAGCACGGCGGCAACGGTGTCGCGCAGGACGGCTCGTCCGGCGAGGGCTACCAGCGCGGGCTCGGAGCCCGGCAGATCCAGATGATCGCGATCGGCGGTGCCATCGGCACCGGCCTGTTCCTCGGCGCGGGCAAGGCCATTCACAAGGCCGGCCCCAGCCTCATCCTGGCGTACGCCATCGCGGGCCTCGTCATCTTCTTCATCATGCGGGCGCTCGGCGAGCTCCTCATGTACCGGCCCGTGTCCGGCTCCTTCTCGGAGTACGCCCGTGAGTTCATGGGCCCCTTCTTCGGGTTCGTGACCGGCTGGACGTACTGGCTCTTCTGGGTCGTCACCGGCATCACGGAAGTGACAGCGGCCGCCCAGTACATGCAGTACTGGACACACGGCTCCGTACCGCAATGGGCGTACGCGCTGGTCTTCACCGTCATCCTGTACGGCGCGAACCTCATCTCCGTGAAGCTCTTCGGTGAGCTGGAGTTCTGGTTCTCGATGGTCAAGGTCACCGCCATCATCGGCATGATCCTGATCTGCGTCGGCATCCTCACCATCGGCTTCTCCGACGCCGGTGACACCGCCACCGTGGCCCACCTGTGGAACCAGGGCGGCTTCTTCCCGAACGGCATCGGCTCCACGCTGATGACGCTCCAGATCGTGATGTTCGCCTTCCTCGCCGTCGAGCTCGTCGGCGTCACCGCGGGCGAGTCCAAGGACCCGAAGACCGTCCTGCCCAAGGCCATCAACACCGTGCCGTGGCGCATCGCCGTCTTCTACGTCGGCGCGCTGATCATGATCCTGTCGGTCGTGCCGTGGACGCACTTCCAGCCCGGCGTCTCGCCGTTCGTCGCCGCCTTCGAGAAGATGGGCCTCGGCGTCGGCGCCGCGATCGTCAACTTCGTGGTCCTCACCGCCGCCCTCTCCTCCTGCAACTCCGGCATGTACTCCACCGGCCGCATGCTGCGCGACCTCGCGCTCAACGGCCAGGGCCCGAAGTTCTTCACCAAGCTCACGAAGAACGGCCTGCCGCTGATCGGCACCACGGCCTCCGCCGCGTTCATGCTGGTCGGCGTCTGGATCAACTACCAGTGGCCGGGCGAGGCGTTCAACTACGTCGTCTCCTTCGCCACCATCTCCGGCATGTGGGCCTGGATCATGATCCTGGCCTGCCAGATCCGCTACCGCCGCAAGGCCGACCGCGGCGAGCTGCCGCAGTCCACCTTCCGGGCCCCGGGCGCCCCGTACACCAGCTGGTTCGCCCTGCTCTTCATCGGCATGGTCATCGTGATGATGGGCGTCGACAAGGACGCGCGGATCTCGCTGTACGCCGCTCCGGTGTGGGCCGCGATCCTCGGTATCTCCTACCTGGTCCTGAAGAGCCGCAACCCGCAGGCCGCGGCCTTCAACAAGCGGAAGATCGGCCTCTCCGAGGAGAGCGCCGGCGACCGCGTCTCCAAGGACTGACCGGCTCCCCAAGGCCGCTGTCCAGCATTCGGGCACGTACGTACCACATTCCGGTACGTACGTGCCCCTCTGCTTATCCTGACGCCATGCTGACCATCACCCAGGCCCTCCACGACCAGATCGTCGCGCACGCGCGCCAGGACCACCCCGACGAGGCGTGCGGCATGGTCGCGGGCCCGGCGGGCACCGGCCGCCCCGAGCGGTTCATCCCGATGCTGAACGCCGCGCGCTCGCCCACGTTCTACGAGTTCGACTCGGGCGACCTGCTCAAGCTCTACCGCGATCTCGACGACCGCGACGAGGAGCCGGTGATCATCTACCACTCGCACACCGCGACCGAGGCCTACCCCTCGCGCACCGACATCACGTACGCCAACGAGCCCGGCGCCCACTACGTCCTGGTCTCCACGGCCGACACCGACGACGCGGGCCCCTTCCAGTTCCGCTCGTACCGGATCGTCGACGGCGAGGTCACCGAGGAAGAGGTAAAGGTCGTACAGGCATACTGAGCTTTACTCATGAAGGCGGCAGGACCCAGGAAGCCGGTGCGAACCCGGCACGGTCCCGCCACTGTGACCCCACCCCGGCCGGGGCGGGGGAGTCAGGAACTGACCTGCCGCCTTCCTCCACACGACGCAGGGGACGCGGAAATCCCCTGGAGGAGGCAGCTCAGCCATGTCCCGCCCGATACGTGTCCTGGCCGCCGCGGCCCTGCTCGTCCCGCTCGCCGCGTGCTCCTCGACGGACTCCGGCGGTGACGCGAAGCCCGCCGCCAAGGCCGCCGGATTCCCGTACACCGTCACCAACTGCGGCGTGAAGACGACGTACGACGCACCGCCGAAGCGCGCCGTCACCATGAACCAGCACACCACCGAAGTGATGCTGGAACTCGGCCTCAAGGACCACATCGCGGGCACCGCCTACCTCGACGACAAGGTCCTCCCGAAGTATGAGAAGGCCTACGACTCGATCCCCGTGCTCGCCAAGGAGTACCCCTCCTACGAGAAGCTGCTCTCCGCCAACCCCGACTTCGTCTACGGCGGATACGCCAGCGCCTTCCTCGCCGGCGACGGCCGCAGCCGCTCCGCGCTCGCCAAGTCCGGCATCGACAGCCGCCTCAACGTAGAGGGCTGCGCCAAGAAGTCCGTCTCCATGGACGACGTCTACCGGGAGGTCCGCGAGGTCGGCTCCACCTTCGGCGTGCGCGGGCGCGCCGAGAAGTGGGTGAGCGGGGCGAAGCGCGAACTGGCCGCCACAGCGAAGAAGGCGAAGGGCCGGAAGCCGCTCTCCGTCTTCGTCTACGACAGCGGCGACAAGACGGCCTTCACGGCGGGCGGCCGCGGCATCGGCAACGACATCATCGCGCGGGCGGGCGGCCGCAACGTCTTCGGCGACGTGGACAAGTCCTTCAGCGACGCGTCCTGGGAGAAGGTCGTCGAGCGCAAGCCCGACACCATCCTGATCCTCGACTACGGCGCCACGACGGTCGCCCAGAAGAAGAAGCGCCTCCTGGAGGACCCGGCCCTCCAGGACGTCCCGGCCGTCAAGAACAAGCGCTTCGCGGTCCTGCCGCTCTCCGACATGGTCACGGGAGTACGAGCACCCGAGGCGGTGAGGAAGCTGGCGGCGCAGCTGTGAAGCGCCTGCGCCGCGCCACGCTCGTGGCCACGCTCTGTGCGGCACTCGCGGTCGCGCTCGTGGCCGGTCTCGCCCTCGGCTCCGTCCGCATCCCCACGGCCGACGTCCTGCAGATCCTGACGGGGCGGGCGGAACCCTCCCCGTTCCGGACGATCGTCCTCGACGTCCGCCTGCCCAGGGTCCTGCTCGGGGCGACCGTGGGGGCCGGACTCGCGGTCATCGGCACCGTCCTCCAGGCCCTCGTCCGCAACCCCCTCGCCGACCCGTTCCTCCTCGGCGTCTCCTCGGGCGCCTCCGTCGGCGCGGTCTGCGCGATCGTCCTCGGCGGCGTCTTCGGCCTCGGCGCGGCCCTGTCCACCACCGTCACGATCCCGGCCGCCTCCTTCGCGGGCGCGCTGCTCTCCCTGATCCTCGTCTACACCCTGGCCCGCAGCGGTGGCGGCGGTTTCGCCACCGGGCGCCTGATCCTCGCGGGCGTCGCCGTCTCGTACATCCTGACCGCGCTGACCAGCCTCATCCTGGTCACCGCCGACAGCGCGGACCACCTCCAAGAAGTCCTCTACTGGACGCTCGGCGGCCTCGGCAGCGCCCGCTGGGACATGCTCGCCCTGCCCTGCGCCACCCTCGTCCTCGGCACGGCCCTCCTGATGACCATGGCCCGCCCCCTCGACCTGCTCCTCGCCGGCGAGGAGGGCGCCACCGTCCTCGGCCTGGACGCCACGCGTTTCCGCGCCGGCGTCTTCGTCCTCGCCTCGCTCCTGACCGGCGTCCTCGTCGCGTACAGCGGAGCCATCGGCTTCGTCGGCCTGATGGTGCCGCACGCCGCCCGCATGCTCGTCGGCGCCGCGCACCGGGCGCTGCTCCCCGTGGTGGCGCTGATGGGAGCGGTGTTCCTGGTCGTCGCCGACCTCGCCGCACGCACCGTCGCCGCGCCGCAGGACATCCCCGTCGGCGTGCTCACCGCGCTGACCGGCGGCCCGTTCTTCCTGTGGCTGCTGCGGCGGCGCACCGAAGGAGTATCCGCGTGAACCCTCGCGTGAACCCCGCCCCTCCCGTCGGCGAGCTGCGCACGGAAGGCCTCTCGTACGAGGTCGACGGCAGGCTCCTCGTGGACGCCGTCGACCTCACCGCCGCCCCCGGCGAGACCGTCGGCGTCGTCGGCCCCAACGGCAGCGGCAAGACGACGCTGCTCCGCTGCGTGTACGGCACGCTGCGCCCCACCGCGGGCCGCGCCCTCCTCGACGGCGACGATCTGCACGCCATGACCCCGAAGGCGCGTGCCCGGCGCCTCGCCACGGTCCCGCAGGACGGGCAGGCGGCGTTCGAGCTGACCGTCCGGCAGGTCGTCGCGATGGGCCGCTCCCCGCACAAGCGGTTCTGGGAGGCGGACACGGCGGCCGACGAGGAGCTCGTCACGGCGGCCCTCGCCCGGGTCGGCGTCGAAGGGCTGGCCGACCGCGCGTTCCCCTCCCTCTCCGGCGGCGAGCGCCAGCGCGCCCTGGTGGCCCGCGCCCTCGTGCAGCAGCCCACCCTCGTCGTCCTCGACGAGCCCACCAACCACCTCGACATTCGCTACCAGCTCGAAATCCTCTCCTTCGTACGGGACTTGGGCACGACCAACCTCCTTGCCCTGCACGACCTGAACCTCGCCGCGTACTACTGCGACCGCCTCCACGTCCTCGACGGCGGCCGCCTCGTCGCCTCCGGGGCGCCGAAGGAGGTCCTCACCGCCGAGCTGTTCGCCACCGTGTACGGCGTGACGGCCGAGGTCAGCACGCATCCGGTGACCGGCGCCCCGACCGTGATCTATCTGCCGCCGCCCGCATCCTGAACGGATTCCGTCCACCAGGTGAGATCACATTCCGGGATCCGGACCGGGAATCGATACGATGACCGCATGGTTCCCCATGACGTGAGCGAAGAGACGCCGAGCGCACCCCCCGTGCTGCTTGTCGCGCGGCTGCACGTCGACCTGTGCCGCCTCGCCAGCGCGATCTGTTCCCGCTGAACCGATCCGCCGCCCGGCCGTGGGCCGCGGCGCCGCACCCCGTACCCGGGCGCACCCCGCGTACGCCGACGCACCACACTCAGCACAGCGCCGCCGCGCGCGCCCACCACCCGCACTTCTCGAACCCGACAGGAGCCCTCAGCCATGGCCATCGAGGTCCGCATCCCGACCATCCTCCGCACCTACACCGACGACGCCAAGGCCGTCGAAGGCAGCGGGGACACCCTCGCCGAGCTCTTCACGGACCTCGACTCGCGGCACCCGGGCATCGCCGACCGCATCGTCGACGACGGCAAGCTCCGCCGCTTCGTGAACGTGTACCTGAACGACGAGGACGTCCGTTTCCTCGACGGCATCTCCACGAAGCTCGCCGACGGCGACAGCGTCACGATCCTGCCGGCCGTCGCCGGCGGCATGGTCTAGGCCCGATCCCGGATGCCTCGCTACGACTCCCCGCTCGCCGCGGTCGGCAACACACCGCTCGTACGCCTGCCGCGCCTGTCACCCTCCGACGAGGTCCGCATCTGGGCCAAGCTCGAGGACCGCAACCCGACCGGCTCCATCAAGGACCGGCCGGCCCTGCACATGGTCGAACAGGCCGAGAAGGACGGCCGGTTGACGCCCGGCTGCACGATCCTGGAGCCGACCTCCGGCAACACCGGCATCTCGCTCGCCATGGCGGCCAGGCTCAAGGGCTACCGCATCGTGTGCGTCATGCCGGAGAACACCTCGCAGGAGCGGCGGGATCTGCTCGCCATGTGGGGCGCCGAGATCATCTCCTCCCCGGCCGCGGGCGGCTCCAACACCGCCGTCCGCGTCGCCAAGGAACTGGCCGCCGAGCACCCGGACTGGGTCATGCTCTACCAGTACGGCAACCCGGACAACGCGGGCGCCCACTACGCCACGACGGGCCCCGAGGTCCTCGCCGACCTCCCCTCGATCACCCACTTCGTGGCGGGCCTCGGCACCACCGGCACCCTCATGGGCGTCGGCCGCTACCTGCGTGAGCAGAAGCCCGACATCAAGATCGTCGCCGCCGAGCCGCGCTACGACGACCTCGTCTACGGCCTCCGCAACCTCGACGAGGGCTTCGTCCCCGAGCTCTACGACGCCTCCGTCCTCACCACCCGCTTCTCCGTCGGCTCGGCCGACGCGGTGACCCGCACCCGGGAGCTCCTCCAGCAGGAGGGCATCTTCGCGGGCGTCTCCACCGGCGCGGCGCTGCACGCGGCGATCGGCGTCGGCAAGAAGGCGGTCGCCGCGGGGGAGCAGGCCGACATCGTCTTCGTCGTCGCCGACGGCGGCTGGAAGTACCTGTCGACGGGCGTCTACACGGCCCCGACCACGGAGGCGGCGATCGAGACGCTGCAGGGGCAGCTCTGGGCGTAGACTTCAAACGCCGGAGGGGGAAAACCCAGCCCCTCCGGCGTTTGAGGAGCGGGGTCCGGGGCGGAGCCCCGTGGGAACGGCGGGTCAGCCCGCCAAGTACTTCACCTGATCCCACAGCACCGGGTCCACCATCCCGGCCCGCCTTCGAAAGTCCCCGAGGGATACGTCCCGCAGCTCATCGGTCTCCAGGAAACTGGGCCGCCCGTGCGCGTCACCCACCGAACCCGGCGGCAGCGGAATCACGCCCGCCCGCTCCTCGTGGTACTTGCTGGTGATCTTCGCGACCCGGGCCCGCCGCCCCCGCACGGACAGCACCAGACACGGCCGGTCCTTGCCGCCGGGCCCGTCCTCGTACGGCACCCGCGCCCACCAGATCTCGGCCGGCCGCGGCGCGGGCAGCCGCTGCCGCGGACCCCTCGGCGGCCGCGCCGGACCCGCCGGCCGGCTGCTCCGCTTCCGCGGCCCGCGACCCCAGGCGTCCACCAGCGTGACGACGAGCGCCAGCACCACCACGGCTGCCAGCGCCAGCCACCACGACGTGTCCATACGCACGACGGTACCGGCGGTGATCCCGCACCGCCTACCGCTTCCCCCCGGTCCCACAAGCCCCCCGAACCGGTGACAGCGCAGGTGAGTTCCCCCACAACGGCCGGTGACGGAGGAGCGACCAGGGCTTTTGCGCCTTACGCTCGATCCACCGCACACTCCCCAGCTCTCCTGCCAGCGCGGAGGTTCCAGCTTCATGAAGCTCACCGTCGTCGGCTGCTCGGGGTCGTTTCCGTCCGCGGACTCGGCCTGCTCGAGCTACCTCGTCGAGGCCGACGGCTTCCGGTTGCTGCTCGACATGGGCAACGGCGCCCTCGGCGAGCTGCAGCGCCACATCGGTCTGTACGACCTCGACGCGGTCTTCCTCAGCCATCTGCACGCCGATCACTGCATCGACATGTGCGCGTATTTCGTGGCCCGCTACTACCGGCACGAGGGCGGCCGCTGCGCCCCCATCCCGGTCTTCGGCCCCGAAGGCACCGAGCAGCGGCTGACCACCGCGTACGCCGACACGCCCTCCGCCTCCTCGATGAGCGAGGTCTTCGACTTCCACACGGTCAAGCCGGGCTCCTTCGACATCGGCCCGTTCGCCGTGCGCACCGAGAAGATGTGCCACCCCGTGGAGGCGTACGCCATCCGGGTCGAGCACGCCGGGAAGTCCCTCACATACTCCGGGGACACCGGACCCTGCGAACCCCTGGACGAACTCGCCGCGGGCACCGACCTGTTCCTGTGCGAGGCGGCCTTCACGTACGGCAAGGAGAACATCCCCGACCTGCACCTGAACGGCCGCGAGGCGGGCGAGTCCGCCCGGCGCGCGGGTGCAGGAAGGTTGCTGCTCACCCACATCCCGCCGTGGACGGACCCCCAGGTGAACCTCGCGGACGCGCGCGCGGTGTACGAGGGGCCGACGGCGCTGGCGGCGCCGGGGGCGACGTACGAGATCTGAAAGAGCCCCCGCCGTCGGTGACGGCGGGGGCTCTCTGCTCAAGCCGGGCGGAGGCTACTTCCCCTCGGCCTTCTGGAGCTCGGCGAGCTCCTCGTCGGACTCGCGGCCCGGCGTCGGCAGGTTGAACTTGGTGATCGCGAAGCGGAAGATCACGTAGTAGACCGCCGCGAAGCAGAGGCCGACCAGGGCCAGGCCCCACGGGTTCTTCGCGATGCCCAGGTTGAGCAGGAAGTCGACCGCGCCGGCCGAGAAGCCGAAGCCGTCCTTCATGCCGAGCGCCCAGGTCAGCGCCATGGAGACACCGGTGAGCACCGCGTGGATCGCGTACAGGACCGGCGCGATGAACATGAAGGTGAACTCGATCGGCTCGGTCACACCGGTCACGAAGGCGGTGAGCGCGAGCGAGAACATCATGCCGCCGACGACCTTGCGGCGCTCGGGACGGGCGCAGTGCACGATCGCGAGGCAGGCCGCCGGGAGGGCGAACATCATGATCGGGAAGAAGCCGGTCATGAACTGGCCCGCGGAGGGGTCGTGGTGCAGGAAGCGCGCGATGTCGCCGTGGTAGTCCACGCCGCCGTCGTTGTACGTGCCCGCCTGGAACCAGGGGAAGGAGTTCAGGAGGTGGTGCATGCCCACGGGGATCAGCGCGCGGTTGGCGACACCGAAGACACCCGCGCCCACGGCGCCCGAACCGACCAGCCACTCACTGAAGTTGTGGATGCCGGTGCCGAGGACCGGCCAGATCAGACCGAAGACGATGCCGGCGACCAGACCCGCGAAGGCGGACAGGATCGGCACGAGACGGCGGCCACCGAAGAAGCCCGCCCAGTCGGGCAGCTTGGTCCGGTAGAACTTCTGGTAGAGCAGCGCGACGATGATGCCCATGACGACGCCGCCGAGCACACCGGCGTTGACCGGCGCCTCGTTCATGACGATCTTGCCGTCGACGACGGAGGCGACCTTCGGCAGGTTCTTGTCCGTGAAGGTGGCGAGCACCTTCTGGAAGACGAGGTAGCCCGTCACGGCCGCGAGGGCCGTCGAGCCGTCCGACTTCTTCGCGAAGCCGATCGCGATGCCGACGCAGAACAGCAGCGCCATGTTGTCGAGCAGTGCGCCACCGCCGGCCGCCATGTAGCTCGCGAGCTTGTTGACGAAGGTCGGGAAGGACTCCTTGCCGAGCATGTCGTCCTGGCCGAAACGGACCAGGAGGGCTGCTGCGGGCAGCACGGCGACCGGCAGCATGAGGCTGCGGCCGATGCGCTGCATGACAGCCATCACGCCGGCGCCCTTCTTCTTCTCGGCCGCGGGAGCGGAACTGGCCGTGGACACAACTTCCTCCAGTGGGCAAGGCGCCGCCTGGGGACATGGAAGTGGGGGACGGCGGCGTCTCCGGGGGACGCGGCCAGAACGGCCGCGTGGTCTACACCATTAGTGGTGTAGACCTGTTGTAGCACGGTGAAGGTGGCGTAAGGAACCTGCGATTCCTGTTACCTGGGCCATATCCGGAAATGCCGGAGGAAAGCGCCGCCCGCGGGGAGTCACACCCTGGTGGTCACGCCTTGGTCTGCTCCCTGTCCTGCGCCTCCGCCTCCTCCTCCGGTTCACGCCCGGGAGTATGCAGATCGAACTTCGTGATGACGAAGCGGAACAGCGCGTAGTACACGACGGCGAAGCAGAGACCGATCGGAATGATCAGCCACGGCTTCGTCGCCAGACTCCAGTTGATCACGTAGTCGATCAGCCCCGCGGAGAAGCTGAAGCCGTCCTTCACGCCCAGCGCCCACGTCACCGCCATCGAGACACCGGTGAGCACCGCGTGGATCGCGTACAGCACCGGCGCGATGAAGAGGAACGAGTACTCGATGGGCTCGGTGATGCCCGTGACGAACGACGTCAGACCGACCGAGAGCATCAGGCCTCCGACCACCTTGCGGCGCTCGGGGCGCGCGCAGTGGGTGATCGCGAGAGCCGCCGCGGGCAGCGCGAACATCATGATCGGGAAGAAGCCCGAGGTGAACTGGCCCGCCGTCGGATCGCCCGCGAGGAACCGGTTGATGTCACCGTGCACCATCGTGCCGTCCGGCTTCTCGTAGTCGCCGAACTGGAACCACACGAAGGTGTTCAGGAACTGGTGCAGGCCCACGGTGAGCAGCGCGCGGTTGGCGACGCCGAAGATGCCCGAGCCCAGCCAGCCGAGGTCGACGAGCCATTTGGAGAAGCTGGTCAGCGCGTCCCCGATGGGCGGCCAGATCCAGACGCAGAGACCGGCGAAGACCAGCCCGACGAAGGCCATGATGATCGGCACGAGACGGCGGCCGTTGAAGAAGCCGAGCCAGTCGACCAGCTTCACGCGGTGGTAGCGCTGCCAGAACCAGGCGGCGAGCAGGCCCATCACGATGCCGCCGAAGACCCCCGGATTCTGGTACGCGGCCTGCGCCACCGTCCCGTCCTCCGCCACGCACACCCCGCTCCACATGCCCGCGGCGCCGAAGGTGGTGTCCGTGGGGCAGTCGTCGGGGAAGGCGCGCAGCACCCCGTAGTAGACGAGGAACCCGGCAACCGCGGCGAGCGCCGTGGAGCCGTCCGCCTTCTTCGCCATGCCGATCGCGACACCGATGCAGAACAGCAGCGGCAGGCCGAGCGTGGAGTCGAGCAGCGAGCCGCCCGCCGCCGCGAAGACCTTGGCGACGTTCGTCCAGCCGAGGCCCTCGTCGCCGAACACGTCGGGCTGCCCGAGGCGGTTCAGGATGCCGGCGGCGGGCAGCACCGCGATGGGCAGCTGGAGGCTGCGGCCCATCTTCTGCAGGCCCTGGAACAGGCCGTTCCACCACTTCTTCTGCGGCACCGCCGCGGCTGCGGAACTCATCGGCGTCCCTCCCGGAACAAGCCAGGTTTGGCGGTCGTTGGAAACTGGTGTAGACCAGTCGCGGAACGTGTGGGAGCGCCGCCCGGCGAGGGATCGGCACCTTGATCGTCATCATTGGGCACGACCGACGTAACCGCCCAAGAAGATGGTCCAACCGTGCGTTACCGTGGCAAAGCGGTCCCCCGGCCGCGAGAAACACAGGGAGAAACACATGGCCAGCAAGGCTGAGAAGATCGTCGCCGGGCTCGGCGGCATCGACAACATCGAAGAGGTCGAGGGCTGCATCACCCGTCTGCGCACCGAGGTCAAGGACCCGGCCCTGGTCGACGACGCCGCCCTCAAGGCCGCCGGCGCCCACGGCGTCGTCAAGATGGGCACCGCGATCCAGGTCGTCATCGGCACCGACGCGGACCCGATCGCCGCGGACATCGAAGACATGATGTGAGTTCCTGAACCCACCGCCGAGGGCCCCGTCCGGACGACCGGACGGGGCCCTCGCGCATGGCCGCTCTGCGGCTAGGCTCCTCACATGTCTCGAATCGACGGCCGCACCCCCGAACAGCTCCGCCCCGTCACCATCGAACGTGGCTGGAGCAAGCACGCCGAGGGCTCCGTCCTCATCTCCTTCGGCGACACCAAGGTCTTCTGCACCGCCTCCGTCACCGAAGGCGTCCCCCGCTGGCGCAAGGGCAGCGGCGAGGGCTGGGTGACCGCCGAGTACTCCATGCTTCCCCGCTCCACCAACACCCGCGGCGACCGCGAGTCCGTCCGCGGCAAGATCGGCGGCCGCACCCACGAGATCAGCCGCCTCATCGGCCGCTCGCTCCGCGCCGTCATCGACTACAAGGCCCTCGGCGAGAACACCATCGTCCTCGACTGCGACGTCCTCCAGGCCGACGGCGGCACCCGTACCGCCGCCATCACCGGCGCGTACGTGGCGCTGGCCGACGCCGTCGCCTGGGCCCAGGGCAAGAAGATCGTCAAGGCCGGCCGCAAGCCCCTCACCGACACCGTCTCCGCCGTCTCCGTCGGCATCGTCGGCGGCGTACCGCTCCTCGACCTCTGCTACGAGGAGGACGTCAAGGCCGACACCGACATGAACGTCGTCTGCACCGGCGACGGACGCTTCGTCGAGGTCCAGGGCACCGCCGAGGCCGAGCCCTTCGCCCGCAAGGAGCTCAACGCGCTCCTCGACCTCGCGGTCGGCGGCTGCGAGGACCTCGCCGCCTTCCAGCGCGAGGCGCTCGAGGCGACGCGCTAGACGCCGTACTGGCGACGACGCGCAGGCGAGTTGTCGGTCACGCAAGCAACCAACAACCCCCTGCCGGGCGTTGTTACGAGTACGGGCGCGCGGGCAAAGCCGCGCGCCCGTCCACACCCTGGGGAGGGACCGAACCATGGCCGCGCGCCACCGACGTATCGCCACCGCCGTCGTCACAGCCCTGATCGTCATCCCGGCCGGTGCCGGCCTCGTCGGCTGCGACGCCGTCTCGAAGGCACTGGACTGCGTCCAGACCGCCGACACGATCGCCGACAGCGTCACCGACCTGCAGACGGCCGTCGAGAACGCCGGGGACAACCCGGCCGAGGCGGACAAGGCACTCGACGACATCGGCAAGAACCTCGACAAGATCGGCGACAAGACCGACAACACCGACGTCAACAAGGCCGTCGACGACCTCGACAAGGCGGTCGACAACGTCCGCGACGCCATCGACAAGGGCGACGCCACGCCCGACGTCTCCGGGGTCACCGACGCGGCCGGCGAACTGACGAAGGTCTGCACGCCGTAAGGGGGACCGGGCGCTCCCCGAGAGACTCCGGCTACCGGAGACTCGGGATACTGGGGAGCATGACCCGCCTCATCCTCGCCACCCGCAACACCGGCAAGATCACGGAACTCAGGGCGATCCTCGCCGACGCAGGCCTCACTCACGAGCTCGTCGGCGCGGACGCCTACCCGGAGATCCCCGACGTCAAGGAAACCGGCGTCACCTTCGCCGAGAACGCCCTCCTCAAGGCCCACGCCCTCGCCAAGGCCACCGGCCTGCCCGCCGTCGCCGACGACTCCGGCCTCTGCGTCGACGTCCTCGGCGGCGCCCCCGGCATCTTCTCCGCCCGCTGGGCAGGCCGCCACGGCGACGACACCGCGAACCTGAACCTGCTCCTGGCCCAGCTCTCCGACATCTCCGCCCCCCACCGCACCGCCCACTTCGCCTGCGCGGCGGCACTCGCCCTCCCCGACGGCACGGAACGAGTGGTCGAGGGCCAACTCCGCGGAACCCTCCGCACGACTCCCGCCGGTTCCGGTGGCTTCGGCTACGACCCGATCCTCCAGCCGGACGGCGAGACCCGCACGTGCGCGGAACTGACGGCGGCAGAGAAGAACGCGATCAGCCATCGGGGGAAAGCGTTCCGGGCGTTGGCGCCGGTGGTGGGGGAGTTGCTGGGCTGAGGCTGGGTACGGCAAAGGGCGCGACATGATGTGTCGCGCCCTTTCGTCGCGTGGGCCCGGTGGGACTCGAACCCACGACACACCGGACCTAAACCGGCGCCCTCTAGGCCAGCTGGGGTACGGACCCGCCGGATCACTCTACTGTGTCGTCCGGCGTCGGTTCGAGAAGGTTCCGGTCTGGCTGTGGCAGGAAGGACAGAGGTACCGCAGGTTCTCCCGGCGGTTGTCCAGACGGTCGCCGTTGATGTGGTCGATCTCCAGGACGAGGCGTTTACCCTGCCAGAGCTCACCCAACCCGCATGCTCCGCACGCGCGTGGCGTGCGGACCTCGTCGAGAGCCCGGCGCAGCAGGACGGTACGGGTACGGCATGCGTCCGAACCGAGCAGGACCAGGATGTCGGCAGCACTCTTGCGGTTCGCTCCGGGACGCCCCGCGTTGTGGCCCTGCCCGACGAAGTGAGCGGTCGAGAGCCCGTATGCCTTGATGCTGCGCAGCGCCCTGGCACGCCCGGCCCCGCCGAACGGTGGCAGGCCCAGGGCCCGCAGCACCGCGGCGAGTCCACGCGACTCGGCGACGGCACGCGTGAGCTCCTCGCGTGGGAAGAGGGCATCCGTGGCTTTGCCTCGCTGCCACGTGAAGTGACTCGTGTCGATCCCGAATCGGTCCAGCTTCTTCCTGACGTGCCAGTACGGGCCGTCCTCCGGTGGGATACCCATGTGCACGAACATGTCCCGGATGCTGAAGGAGTGGGCGGCGGCATCCGCCAGGATTTCCTTCGTGTAGGAACGGGCGGGGCGTTCCGGCAGCGGTTCCTCACGGAAATGAGTGGTGTCGATGCCGTAGTGCCGAAGACGATCACGCAGATATCGGCGCGGTCCCGAACCCATTGGCGTCCCCAGGCGACGCATCATGTCCACCAGACTGGAGCAAGAGGGGGCCATGCGGGCCAGTGTCTCCCGCGGATACTTGATCCTGCTCATGCCGCGCTCCGCTTGCGGCCGCGGTAAGTGTCCGTCACCGCGTGGCAGTTGGGGCACATGAGCCGAAGATTTTCGGGGCGGTTGTCCCACCACTCGCCGTTGATGTGGTCGACCTCGAGCCGGAGCGGTTTCCCGTTCCATTCGGTCCCGGTACCGCATTCCGCACACACCTCGGGCACGCCTGTCTGAAGCAGTGCTCGGCGGAGTCGCGTGCCAGGGGTTCTTCCGCCCTCCGGAGATCTCAGCGCGAGCACGGGCCCCAGAGACCCTTTGGGGCCGCCACGTGGAGTGACGAAGTGCGAGGTGTCGATGCCGAGAGCGGCGATCCGGCGGCTGATGTGCGCGTGATTGCCGCCCACGTTGCTGATGCCGAGATGCCGTACCACTTCCCTGAAGTTGGTGGACTGCGCCACGGCCGCACGGAGTCGCTGCTCGGTGTGACGCACTCCCGGCCGAGGGAAGTGAGACGTATCGATTCCCTCCGAGGCCATCTTCCGGCGCAGGTAGTACTGGCTTGCCGACGTCGGCTCACCCCCACACCACCGCACCGCCTCATCCCACGTCCCGGTCTCCCGCGCCGCTTCCTCAAGCAGCTCACGTGTGTAGCGAATCGCCATGTCACCCCTCCGTTCCCGGCCACGCGTTCGCAGCCCATACAGCCCAACGAACCGAAAATCGGACCGTCACGCCCGATATGCGGAACGGCCCGCCCCACTTGGAGTGGAGCGGGCCGTTCCGAAAAGGAGGGGGAGCGGAGGTCAGAACCTCGGCGCCGTAGCCTGTGCCTCCACCATTTCCGCTGCCTCCTCCTTCGTCTCCACCGAAGGCGGGGAGCCCGACAGCGGTTTCTGGGCCGTTTCCTTCATGCAGGCCACCGCGATGACACCGACCAGGGCCGCCGCCATCGAGTAGTACGCCGGGACCATGTCCGTGCCCGTGATGCTGATCAGGGACGTGATCACCAGGGGGGCCGTGCCGCCGAAGAGGGAGGCGGAGAGGTTGTAGCCGACGGAGAGGGAGCCGTAGCGGACCGAGGTGGGGAAGAGGGCGGGCAGGGTCGCCGACATCGTGCCGAGGAGGCAGACCAGGGAGAGGCCGAGCAGGAGCATGCCCGCGGAGACCGCCAGGAGGCTGCCCTGCTTGATGAGCAGGAACGCCGGGACCGACAGGACCAGGAAGCTCAGCATGCCCGTCATGAGGAGGGGCTT
Organism: Streptomyces sp. NPDC029674; assembly: GCF_044903205.1. NCBI lineage: Bacteria > Bacillati > Actinomycetota > Actinomycetes > Kitasatosporales > Streptomycetaceae > Streptomyces > Streptomyces sp. NPDC029674. Next base: position 821,049 of record NZ_JBJDPY010000001.1, on the reverse strand, counting down.
GCGGCCGAAGCGGTCCGAGAGTTTGCCGACCTGGTTCATGATCAGCATCAGGATGATCATCGTGCCGATGAGGATCAGCAGGCCGTGCGAGTCGTCGTAGCCCAGCTCGTCGGAGAGGTACGTCGGCATGTAGGACAGGAGCATGTAGTCCGTGACGTTGTACGCGCCGACCAGCGCGATGCAGAGGATCAGCGTCGGCCAGTAGTCGCGGAAGATCTTCGCCAGGTCGCCCTTGGCCGTGGTCTCCACCGTGGAGGCGCCCTCCGATGCCGCGTGGAAGGTCGCGTCCTCCATCTTCTGGAAGGCCGGGGTCTCGTCGAGCTTCAGCCGGAGGTAGAGGCCGACGAGGCCGAGCGGGCCCGCGACGAGGAACGGGATGCGCCAGCCCCACGACTCCATGGCGTCCGAGCCGAGGGTGGTATTGAGGATGAGGACCAGGCCCGCCGCGCCCGTGTAGCCGGCGAGCGTGCCGAGCTCCAGGAAGCTGCCGAAGTAGCCGCGCCGCTTGTCGGGGGCGTACTCGGCGATGAAGGTCGAGGCGCCGCCGTACTCGCCGCCCGTCGAGAAGCCCTGGACCAGGCGGAAGAAGATCAGCAGGACCGGCGCCCAGAAGCCGATCGTCGCGTAGGACGGGATCAGGCCGATGGCGAGCGTGCCGATCGCCATCATGATCATCGTCAGCGCGAGGACCTTCTTGCGGCCGATCTTGTCGCCCATCGGGCCGAAGACCATGCCGCCGATGGGGCGGACCAGGAAGGAGACCGCGAAGGTGGCGAAGGACGAGATCAGCTGGGCCGTGTCGTTCCCGGAAGGGAAGAACACGTGGCCGATGGTGACGGCCAGGTAGCTGTAGATGCCGAAGTCGAACCATTCCATGGCGTTGCCGAGCGAGGCCGCTTTGACGGCCCGCTTGACCGCTGCTTCGTCCGTGACCGTGATGTCGGTACGGCGCAGAGGAGGGTTCCTGCGGCGTTTCACGGCCCGGAACAGGGTCCGGTGGCGTCTCATCGCCTCGGGGTCGGCCTCGGCTTCGAGCTCTTCGTGGGCCGCCATGGAGTGGTTCCTTTCGTTCTTCGTACAAGTCCCCCGGGAGATCACTTGCTCGAAGATGGCCGTTGCAAACGGAAGCCCCCCGCGAACGCGTAGGGGGGCTTCGTCACATCAGGCCGGTCACATCAGGCCCAGGAGACCGGAGCGGCTCAGGCTCAGACGCCGAGATCCTTGATGATCTTGGCCACGTGGCCCGTCGCCTTCACGTTGTAGAACGCGTGCTCGACCTTCCCCTGCTCGTCGACCACCACGGTCGAGCGGATCACGCCGGTCACCGTCTTGCCGTACAGCTTCTTCTCGCCGAAGGCGCCGTACGCCTCCAGGGTCTCCTTGGACGGGTCGCCGACCAGCGTGACCTTGAGGTTCTCCTGCTCGCGGAACTTCGCGAGCTTCTCCGGCTTGTCCGGCGACACGCCGATCACGTCGTAACCGGCGGCGGCCAGCACGTCGAGGTTGTCCGTGAAGTCGCAGGCCTGCTTGGTGCAGCCGGGGGTCAGGGCGGCCGGGTAGAAGTAGACGATGACCTTGCGGCCCTTGTGGTCGGCCAGCGAGACGTCCTTGCCGTCGGCGTCCGGCAGGGTGAAGGCGGGGGCGGTGTCGCCGGGCTGCAGTCGCTCGCTCATGGTCGTCTCCTCGTACGGGTGCTTCACAAAGGGTGTGGTGACGGAGTCGAGCGTAATAGGGGTGCCGTGGGGTGCGGTGAGCGCGAAGCTGACAGACTGTGGTCAGAGCTTCAGAGTTCACGTCCCATCATCGATACGACCACGGAGGCAGCGCGGTGTCGGATGCCAGGACCCCTGCGCAGATCGAGGCGGACATCAAGCGCCGGCGCGACCAGCTGGCCGAGACCCTCGACGAGATCGGGGTGCGCGTCCACCCGAAGACGATCGTCGGCGACGCCAAGGCGAAGGTCGTCTCGAGCGTGGACAACTCCCTCGGCCGGGCGTACGTCGGGGCGAACCGCATCGTCTCGGACGTGCGGGGCCAGCTCGTCTCGGCGGACGGTTCGCCGCGCATCGAGCGGATCGTGCCGGTCGCCCTGGTGGCGGTGGGCCTCGTCGGGCTGCTCGTGGTGAGCTCGCGCCGCCGTAAGTGAGTACGGACCCGGGAGCCCATGGCGGCCACCGGGCCAGGTAGGTTCGGGGGCGTGAGCGAGAAGACCTCCCAGAGCCCCCACGACGACAAGCTGCCCATTCGCATGCTGCACGACCGCGTGCTCGTGCGGCAGGACACCAGCGAGGGCGAGCGGCGCTCCGGCGGCGGCATCCTGATCCCCGCGACCGCTGCCGTGGGCAAGCGGCTCGCCTGGGCCGAGGTGGTCGCGGTCGGGCAGAACGTCCGGACGGTCGAGCCGGGCGACCGGGTCCTGTACGACCCGGAGGACCGCGCCGAGGTCGAGGTGCGGGGCGTGGCCTACGTCCTGATGCGGGAGCGCGACCTGCACGCGGTGGCCGCCGACCGGTTCGAGGGGTCGGAGGACTCGACGGGCCTTTACCTGTAGCCCGGTTACCTGTAGCCAGGTATATGTGCCCAGAGGGCTGGTGACCATCGTCACCAGCCCTTATCCATGGGTTTTGCTACCTTGGAAGGACCCCGACGAGACGCGCCGTACCGGGTTATCGCAAAGACGACGCACCCCCATCAGGTAACGCGCTGAGCGTTTCTACTCGTCGGAGGTGCCGTCATGGCCTGGGTTCTGTTGATCGTCGCCGGTCTGCTCGAAGTGGGCTGGTCGATCGGGATGAAGTACACGGACGGTTTCACGCGACTGTGGCCCAGCCTGTTCACGGGCGTGGGCATCGTCGCGAGCATGATGCTCCTGTCGCAGGCCGCCAAGACGCTGCCCATCGGTACGGCGTACGGCGTGTGGGTCGGCATCGGCGCGGCCGGTGCGGCGGTGCTCGGCATGGTGATCCTGGGTGAGCCGGTCACCGCCGCCCGGATCTTCTTCGTCTGTCTGCTGCTGGTGGCCGTGGTCGGCCTGAAGGCGACCTCGGGGCACTAAGCCGCCGCACCGATCCAAAAGACAGGGCCCTAGCCCTCCGGGAAGCCGATCCCGCCCCCGTCGTCCATGCCGCCGTCGACCACCCCTCCGCCCGCGTCGGTGCCGCCGTCCGTCGGCCCGCCCTGGACGCCGCCGTCGGTCGGTCCGCCGTCGGCGGCGCCCCCGTCGGCGGCTCCGCCCGGGTCCTGGCCGCCGGCCGGTTCACCCGTCTGGCCGCCGTCCTGGCCGCCGGTCTGGCCGCCCGTCTGGCCGCCCCCGGTGTCCTGGTTCCCCGTGGTGGCGCCGCCGCCGGTGTCCTGGCCGCCGGTCTCGGTGCCGCCGCCGTCCTGTCCGCCGCCGGTCTCGGTGCCGCCGTCCGTGGTGGTGGCGGTGCCGGGCTCGTCGACGCCGCCCGTCGTCGGGTCGGGCACCTCGGGCACGTCGGCGCCCTGCTCGAGCTCCAGGTCGAAGTCCTTGACGGGCTTGCCCTCCAGGGCGTCCTTGGTGAACTCGGCCCAGACGCGGGCCGGGTAGCCGCCGCCGTTGATGCGGGCCTCGCCGAGCGCGCCGTACAGCGGGGTGTGGGCCCCGGTGTCGGGGTCCTGGCCCATCACCGCGACGACCGTGGCGAGGTCGGGGGTGTAGCCGGCGAACCAGGCCGCCGTGTCGTTCTCCGCGGTGCCCGTCTTGCCCGCGGCCGGGCGGCCCGCGCCCTGCGCCGCCGTGCCGGTGCCGCCCTGGACGACGCTCTGCAGGATCGAGGTGGTGGTGTCGGCGGCCTCGCGGGACACGGCCTGCCCGGTCTTCGGCTCGGGCAGCGTGATCTCGTCGCCGCCCTTGGTGATCTTCTCGACGAGCGTGTACGTGGCCTGCTTGCCGTGGTTCGCCAGCGTCGCGTACGCCTCGGTCATGTCGAGGACGCTCGCGGTGGACGGGCCGAGCGCGATCGACGGGGACGCGGTCAGGTCGGGCGTGTTCTCGGGGACGCCGAGGGCGACGGCGGTGTCCTTGACCTTGTCGGAGCCGACGTCGACGGCCATCTGCGCGTACACCGAGTTCACGGACTTGTCGGTGGCGGTGCGGACGGTGATGTCGCCGTAGTTGACGTGGTCCTCGTTCTCGGGGGCGTACGTGCCGCCGCTCCAGCCCTGCACGGGGCGCTTGTTGGTGCCGTCGTAGACGGTGTTCGGGGTGATCGGGCGGCCGTCCTGGGTGACCGAGCCGTTCTCCACCGCGGAGGTGAAGACGAACGGCTTGAACGTGGAGCCGACCTGGTAGTCGCGCCGCGTGGCGTTGTTGACGTACTGCTTGGTGTAGTCGATGCCGCCGTACATCGCGACGACCTTGCCGGTGGCCGGGTCGATGGAGGCGCCGCCCGCGCGGACGTTCCGGTCGACCTTGCGGGCGCCCTTGTCGACCTTCGACATGACCTCCTCGTCGACGGCCTTCTTGAAGGCGTCCTGACGGTCCTTCTGGAGGGTCGTGGTGATGCGGTAGCCGCCCTTGGCGAGGGTGTCCTCATCGATGATCTTGTTGGCCGTGAGGTAGTCCTCGACGGCCTTGACGACATAGCCGCGCTGCCCGGACAGGCCCGCCGCGCCCTTCGCCTCGTCGGGCATCGGGAACTTCGTCTTCGCCCGCTCGGACCGGCTCAGCCAGCCCTCCTTGACCATGCCGTCCAGGACGTAGTTCCAGCGGCCGGCGGCGCGCTGCTTGTTCTCCGGGTGCGTGGCGACGTCGTACGCGTTGGGGGAGTTGAGGAGGGTCGCGAGGTAGGCGCCCTGGGCCACGGAGAGGTCCTCGACGTCCTCGCCGTAGTACGCCTGGGCGGCGGCCTGCACGCCGTACGCGTTGCGGCCGAAGTAGCTGGTGTTGAGGTAGCCCTCGAGGATGTCGTTCTTGCTCACCTCGCGGTCCAGCTTGATCGAGATGAAGAACTCCTTCACCTTGCGGGTGACCGTCTGCTCCTGGCCCAGGTAGTAGTTCTTCACGTACTGCTGGGTGATCGTGGAGCCGGACTGCTTGCCCTTGCCGGTGACGGTGTTCCAGGCGGCGCGGATCATCGCCTTCGGGTCGACCGCGGACTCGCCGTAGAAGTCGCGGTCCTCGGCGGCGAGCACGGCGTGCTGGACGGTGAGCGGGACCTGCTTGAGCGGTACCTTCTCGCGGTTGACCTCGCCGTCGCGGGCGATCTGGGTGCCGTCGGAGTACAGGTAGACGTTGCTCTGCTTGGTGGCCGCGGCGTTCGCCGGCGGGATGTCGACCAGCATGTAGCCCGCCATGAAGCCGCCGACACACAGCAGGACGATCAGGATGAACCCGCCGAGGACCATGCGCCAGGTCGGGAAGATCCGCCGCCAGCCCTTGCGCTTGGGCCGCTTGGGCTTCTTGCCCTTCTTGCCGCCCGCGGAAGCCTCCGGAGCATCCGCGGCCGCCCCTGAAGTGACCGCGGCCGCTTCCGGAGCGTCCGCCGCCGCCCCCGGGGCCTCCTCGGCGGGACCCGAAGCCTTCCCGGCCGGGCCGGCCGGGGTGCCGGCGGGCGGGTCCTGCGGCTCCCTGGGCTCCCAGCCCTGGCGTCCGGCAGGACCCTGCTGCTGCGGCTCGTCACTCATGTCTTGCGGAACTCCCGGTTAGCGTCGTACATCCAGCACGCCTCTTAAACCCCATGGCAACCCCATTGCAACCCCATTGCACACCCTCGTCACACGCGTTCGTGACCAGGCACGCGCCCCCACGCCGAAAATGCCTGGCACGAGCGACCCCGATCGCACTAGGCTCCAGCGCTTTGGCCCGGTAAGGGCGAAGCTCACTCTGGAAGGGATGCACGTGCGTACAGGACGGTTCCGTATGTACGCGGTCGTTACCAGGGGAAGCTTCCGCAGGTACGCCACGTACCGGGTGGCGACCGCGGCCGGAGTCTTCACCAACACCGTCTTCGGTCTGATCCTCGCCTACACCTACCTGGCGCTCTGGGACGAGCGGCCGGGCCTCGGCGGCTACGACCAGTCGCAGGCGCTCACCTACGTCTGGCTTGGCCAGGGGATGTTGACCGCGATGGCGCTGATGGGCGGCGGCTTCGAGAACGAGCTGATCGAGCGGATCCGCACCGGGGACATCGCCGTCGACCTCTACCGGCCCGCTGACCTCCAGGCCTGGTGGCTCGCCACCGACCTGGGCCGGGCCGCGTTCCAGCTGCTCGGACGCGGGATCGTGCCGATGATCTTCGGGGCGCTGGTCTTCGATCTGACGCTGCCGCCGGACGCGGGGCGCTGGCTGGCGTTCCTCGTCGCCGTCGTGCTCGGCACGGTGGTGAGCTTCGCGATCCGCTTCCTGGTGGCGCTCTCCGCGTTCTGGCTCCTCGACGGCGCGGGCACCACCCAGGTGGCGATGCTCGCGGGCACCTTCTTCTCCGGGATGCTGCTCCCGCTGAACGTCTTCCCCGGCGCGCTCGGCGACTTCGCCAGGGCGCTGCCCTGGTCGGCGCTGCTGCAGCTGCCCGCCGACGTGTTCCTCGGGGAGTCCTCGGGCACCGGGCTGCTGCGGACGTACGCGTTCCAGGTCGGCTGGGCGGCGGCGCTGCTCACGGCGGGACGGCTGCTGCAGGGCGCGGCGACGCGCAGGGTGGTGGTGCAGGGTGGCTGACCTGCGACAGGTGGGCGAGGGACTGCGCGCCTACCGGCTGATCTCCGCCATGTGGATCCGCTCCCTCATGGCCTACCGTGTGTCGTTCGCGTTGACGGCGCTCGGCAACTTCGCGGTGACCGCGTTCGACTTCGTCGCCATCCTCCTGATGTTCTCGCAGGTGGACCGGCTCGGCGGGTACTCGCTCGCCGAGATCGCCTTCCTGTACGGCGCCTCGTGCACCGCGTTCGGCCTGGCCGACCTCGCGCTCGGCTCCATGGACCGGCTCGGCAGGCGGGTGCGGGACGGCACGCTCGACACGCTCCTGGTGCGGCCCGCCCCGGTCATCGCGCAGGTCGCCGCCGACCGCTTCGGGCTGCACAGGATCGGCCGGCTCACGCAGGGCGCGCTCGTCCTCACGTACGCGCTGGTGGTCCTGGACATCGACTGGACGCCGCTGAAGGTCCTGATGGTGCCGCTGATGCTGCTGTGCGGGGCGGCCATCTTCGGGGCGGTGTTCGTGGTGGGCGGGGCCTTCCAGTTCCTGGCGCAGGACGCCGCCGAGGTGCAGAACGCCTTCACGTACGGCGGTACGACGCTGCTCCAGTACCCGCCGACGGTGTTCGCCAAGGACCTGGTGCGCGGCGTCACCTTCGTCCTGCCGCTCGCCTTCGTGAACTGGCTGCCCGCGCTGTACGTCCTCGGGCGGCCCTATCCGCTGGACCTGCCGACGTGGGTGGCGTTCACGCCACCGCTGGTCGCCGCGGGGTGCCTCGCGCTCGCGGGCCTCGTCTGGCGCGCCGGTCTCCGTTCGTACCGCAGCACAGGGAGCTGAACCGAAACATGGCGGAACCCCTCATCGAGCTGGACGGCGTGGAGAAGGTCTTCGACGTCCGCAGGAAGACCGGCTTCCTGCGGCGCGAACGGCACGAGGTGCGCGCCGTCGACGGGATCTCCTTCACCGTGCCGCGCGGCGAGATGGTCGGCTACATCGGCCCGAACGGCGCGGGCAAGTCGACGACGATCAAGATGCTGACGGGCATCCTCACCCCGAGCGGCGGCCGGCTGCGGGTGGCGGGCATCGACCCCGCACGGGAGCGGACGAAACTCGCCCGCCGCATCGGCGTGGTCTTCGGCCAGCGCACGACGCTCTGGTGGGACCTGCCGCTGATCGACTCGTACCGTCTGATGCACCGCATGTACCGCATCCCGGACGCCCGCTTCCGCGACAACCTGGACCGCTGCGTCGAACTCCTCGAACTGGCCGACCTGTTGCCCGTCCCCGTGCGCCAGCTCTCCCTCGGCCAGCGGATGCGCGGCGACATCGCGGCGGCGCTGCTGCACGATCCCGAGGTGCTGTACCTGGACGAGCCGACGATCGGCCTGGACGTGATCAGCAAGGCGAAGGTCCGTGGTTTCCTGCGGGACTTGAACCAGGAGGCGGGGACGACGGTCCTCCTCACCACCCACGACCTGACCGACATCGAGCAGCTCTGCAAGCGGGTGATGGTGATCGACCACGGGCGCCTGATGTACGACGGGGCGCTCGCGGGCCTGCACGAGGTGGGCGAGAGCGAGCGCACGCTGGTGGTCGACTTCGACCGCGAACTCCCCCCGGTCGACCCGGGCTTCGGGTCGGCGCGGGTGGTGAAGGTGGAGGGGCCGCGGCAGTGGCTCGCCTTCCCGGCGGCTGAGTCGGCGGCGCCGCTCGTCGCGCGGATCGCGGACCGTTACCCGCTGGCCGACCTCTCGGTCAGGGAGCCGGACATCGAGGCGGTCATCGCGAAGATGTACGCGGAGAAGCCGACCTCGTAGGCTTTGGGCATGAGTGACGAACTCCCCGACCTCACCCGCCTCCCCGAGAGCCCCGCCCTCCCCGACCTGCGGGCATCGGACGCCGACCGGGAGCGGGTCGCCGAGCAGCTCAGGGACGCGATGGCCGAGGGCCGCCTCGACATGACGGAGTTCGAGGAGCGCCTCGACGCGACGTACAAGGCCCGTACGTACGGGGAGTTGGAGCCCCTCACCCGTGACCTGCCGTCGCACGGCGCGAAGGTGTCGATGGTGAAGCGGCCGGTGAGCGACAACCCCGCCGCCATCGACTGGGACGAGCGGATGACGACCGGCGAACCGTCGTCGACCGTCGGCGTCGCCATCTGGAGCGGGTTCAGCCGCAAGGGCGGCTGGGTGGTCGGCCGGCAGTTCACCGGCTTCGCGCTGTGGGGCGGCGGCGAGATCGACCTGCGCGAGGCGCGGTTCACCTCGCGGGACGTCGAGATCCGCTGCTTCACGATCATGGGCGGCATGCAGGTCACGGTGCCCCCCGAAATGACCGTCGTCGTCAAGGGCTTCGGCATCATGGGCGGCTTCGACGACCGCGCGACGGGCGAGGGCACGGTGGACTCCCCGCGCGTCGTGGTCAAGGGCTTCGCCCTCATGGGCGGCGTGGGCGTGGACCGCAAGATCCGCAAAATGGAGAAACTCCGCCTCAAGGAGGAACGCCGCCGCGAAAAGCTGGAACGCAGAGAGTCCCGCCGGGAGGGCTCCGGATAGCCCCAGGGGCGCGGGGAACTGCGCAAAACTCCAGCCCCGGGGGACCCGCAGGGCAGGTGCGGGCGGGCCCCGGGTAGCCCAGGGGCGCGGGGAACTGCGCAGAACCTCAGCCACGGGCGACCCGCAGGGGAACGCGAGGCACAGGATCAGAGCTCGGCCGCGGCCGACCCCTTGAGGTGGGAGAGGTTGAACGTCTCCGCCATCCGGCGATACCCCGCGTCAGAGGGGTGCAGATGGTCCCCCGAGTCGTACAGCCCCCGCAGCTTCCGCGGATCGTAAGGATCCCGAAGCGCCCGGTCGAAGTCGACGACCTCGTCGAAGACCGCCCCGGAGCGGATCTCCTCGTTGACGGCCTGCCGGACGTCCTCGAGCCCGGGCTCGTACCCCCGGTGCCCCCCGAACGGCATGAGCGTCGCCCCGACCACCCGCAGCCCGCGCGTATGCGCCTGCCGGGTGAGCTCGCGGAGCCCTTCGACGATGCGGTCGGGATCGTTCTGGTGCGGGTTGCGCAGGATGTCGTTGACGCCGAGCGCGATGACCACGGCCTTGACGCCCGTCCGGTCCAGCACGTCCCGGTCGAACCGGGAGAGCCCGCTGGGGTTCACGGCGGGGTTGCCGTTGCCGTCGGAGAGGATGCGGTTGCCGCTGATGCCCTGGTTGACGACGCCGTAGCGGGGCGCGCCCGACTCGGTGCGCAGCCGGTCGGCGAGGACGTCGGTCCAGCGCCGGTTGGCGCCCATCGTGGACGAGATGCCGTCGGTGATGGAGTCGCCGAAGACGACGACCGTGCCGTCGGTCTCGTTGCTGAGGACGTCCACCGCGGAGAGGTAGCGCCAGTACGGGCTCTGCTCCGTGTACGCGTCGCCGAGCTGGTCCTCGGTGCGGTCACCCTCGGCGACGTAGTTGATCTGGCGCGCGTGCGGGTGGTACGTGACCGGGCCCGACGGCGTCGGCGAGTACGTCGTGACCAGCAGGTCCGCGTCGTGCGGCACGCGCAGCCGCGCCGCGTCGCTCATCACCTGGGCGCCCGGCGGGATCACCACCGACGTGTTGCCGCTGAAGGTGAGCCTGCGCAGCGTGCCGGCCGCCGCGGCGGGGCTGTTCGACGCGGAGGCGAGGGCGATCGAGGCGTGCGTGATGCTGAGCGGCGTGGTGCCGTACAGGTTGGAGAGGGTGATGCGGGCGCTGGTGCCGCCGACACTCGTGTGCACGACGTTGCGGATCGAGCGGCCGGCGAACCCCTTCTGTGCCGTGCCGGGTTCGGACCCGGCGGGCGAGGCGGACCAGGAGCCGACCCAGACGCCGGAGGAGGCGGGGGCGGCGGAGTTGCGGGGGTTGCGGCCACCGGCGCTGATGGTGTCGTGCGAACCGTCGTCCGTGCCGGAGACGCCGATGTATATGGCGCCTGAAATCACCACTATGACCGCGAGAACCGCGGCGAGAAGGGCATAACCGTGTCGCTTGGTCATGCGGGCTCTTTCTCCTCGGGCAGGGGGAGCCCCGAGGCTCCGGTGTGATCACCCCATGATGCGGCATGGGCCGGGAGACGGCCGACACTGCCCCCCTCCGCTCTTATCAGACGCCGGGAACTTGTCGTCCGTTCCAGGAGTAGGTGAGAAGGGACGGAGAACACAGGGCATGGGGACAATCAGGGCAGGACACGAACGGGCCGGGTGGAGTGAGTGGAACGCGCACATGCGGAGGATTCGACTGAGGCGGGCGGCGCTTTGAGTGCCGACAGCCCCACGAACGGCCCAAAGGGGGCAGGGCCCATGAGGGGCGGTCTGGCCTTCAGCCCCGCCGACGAGGAGAAGCGCCGCGGCGTCCGCCGCATGAAGATCACGGCGACGGGACTCCTCGTCCTGGTCGCCGTCGTCTACGTACTGGCGAAGTGGGCGCAGCACTCCGGCGCAGGACCCTGGGCGGGGTATGTCGCCGCGGCCGCCGAGGCGGGCATGGTCGGCGCGCTCGCCGACTGGTTCGCGGTGACGGCGCTCTTCCGTCACCCGCTCGGCCTGCCCATCCCGCACACGGCGATCATCCCGAACAAGAAGGATCAGCTGGGCGCCTCCCTGGGCGACTTCGTGGGGGAGAACTTCCTCTCCGCCGATGTCGTACGGGGCCGCCTGCACGCGGTCGGCATCGGTAGCCGCCTCGGCAGCTGGCTCGCCGACCCCGAACACGCCGACCGGGTGACGGCCGAGCTCGCCACGGCCCTGCGCGGCGCCCTCACCGTGCTGCGCGACTCCGACGTGCAGGCCGTCGTCGGCGAGGCCATCACGCGGCGGGCCGACGCCCAGGAGATCGCCCCGGGCATGGGCAAGATGCTGGAGAAGGTCGTCGCGGACGGCGGCCACAAGCGGGTCGTGGACCTCGTCTGCGTACGCGCGCACGACTGGCTCGTCGAGCACGGCGACTCGGTGATGGACGCGGTGCAGGGCGGGGCGCCCGGCTGGACCCCGCGCTTCGTCGACAAGCGGGTCGGCGAGCGGGTCTACAAGGAACTGCTCCGCTTCGTCACCGAGATGCGGGACATGCCCGCACACCCCGCGCGGGGCGCCGTCGACCGGTTCCTCGCCGACTTCGCCGCCGACCTCCAGTCCGACTCGGACACGCGGGAGCGCGTGGAGCGCCTGAAGCGGGACATCCTCGCGCGCGGCGAGGTGCAGGACCTCATCGCCTCCGCCTGGTCGGCCGTGCGGGCGATGATCGTGGCCGCGGCGGAGGACGAGCGCAGCGAGCTGCGGCTGCGCGTGCGGGCCTCGCTGCTTTCGCTCGGCGCGCGGATGGCGAAGGACGGGCGGCTCCAGCAGAAGGTCGACGGCTGGGTGGAGGGCGCGGCGGTGTACGTGGTGACGACGTACCGCGACGAGATCACCTCGCTCATCACCGACACGGTGGCGGGCTGGGACGCCGAGCACACCTCGAAGAAGATCGAGGCGCACATCGGCCGTGACCTGCAGTTCATCCGGATCAACGGCACGGTGGTCGGCTCCCTGGCGGGGCTCGCGATCTATACGGTGTCGCGGCTGCTGGGGGCGTAGGGGCGCCGCGTACGGGTTTCTTCGTACGGGTTTCTTCGTACGGGGTTCTTCGGTGTGAGTGGCACCGCGGGGCGGCGCTCCGGCACGCAGCCGCCCCGCGTACGGCTGTCTTCGGCGGGCGTGAGTGCCCGTGGGCTGGGCACTCTGGAGTAACCCCTGGTGAGGTGCCACGGGGATGCCGGGAGGTGTCATGACCGCTGCCGATGATGCGACCGTCACCACGGCCGTGCCCGCCCGCCTGGACCGGCTGCCCTGGTCCCGCTGGCACTGGATGATCGTGATCGGCCTCGGCACGGTCTGGATCCTGGACGGCCTCGAGGTCACCACCGTCGGCAACATCGCGAGCCGCCTCTCCGAGGAAGGCAGCGGCCTGGCGATCAGTTCGGCCCAGGTCACCGGCCTGGCGGCGGCCCTCTACGTGGCGGGCGCCTGCGCCGGCGCGCTGTTCTTCGGCCGCCTCACCGACAAGTACGGCCGCAAGAAGCTCTTCATGGTGACCCTCGCCGTCTACCTCGGCGCCACCGCCCTGACGGCCCTCTCCTTCGACGCCTGGTGGTTCTTCCTCTTCCGGTTCCTGACCGGTTTCGGCATCGGCGGGGAGTACGCGGCCATCAACTCGGCGATCGACGAGCTGATCCCGTCCAAGTACCGCGGCCGCGTCGACCTGATCATCAACGGCAGCTACTGGCTGGGCGCGATCGGCGGCTCGCTGCTCTCCGTCCTCATGCTCAACACGAGCATCTTCCCGAAGGACCTGGGCTGGCGCCTCACCTTCGCCCTCGGCGTCGTCCTCGGCCTGGCGATCCTGCTCGTACGCCGCCACGTACCGGAGAGCCCGCGCTGGCAGTTCATCCACGGCCACGAGGAGGCGGCGGAGCGACTGGTCACGTCGGTGGAACGCGAGATCGAGGAGGAGAAGGGCGAACGCCTCCCACCCCCCGACCGCGAGATCACCATCCACCAGCGCAAGAGCATCGGCTTCGGCCTGATCGCCAAGACGGTGTTCCGCGACTACCCGAAGCGCGCGACCCTCGGCCTGTCCCTCTTCATCGGCCAGGCGTTCCTCTACAACGCGATCACGTTCGGCTTCGGCGCGATCCTCACCAAGTTCTTCGACGTCCCGTCGGGCAGCACGGGCTACTACTTCGCCGTCATCGCGGCGGGCAACTTCCTCGGCCCGCTCTTCCTCGGCAAGCTCTTCGACACGGTCGGCCGCCGCATCATGATCTCCTCGACGTACATCGTGTCGGGTGTTCTGCTCTTCGCCACGGCCTGGCTCTTCGACCGCGGCTCGCTCAGCGCCGTGACGCTCACGGCCTGCTGGTGCGTGGTCCTGTTCTTCGCGTCGGCGGGCGCGAGCAGCGCGTACCTCACGGTCTCGGAGATCTTCCCAATGGAGACGCGCGCCATGGCCATCGCCTTCTTCTACGCGGTGGGCACGGCGGCCGGCGGCATCAGCGGCCCGCTGATCTTCGCCGAGCTGACCGAGTCGGGCGTCGTCGGGGACACGGTCCTGGCCTTCCAGATCGGCGCGGGCCTGATGTGCGCGGCGGGCCTGGTCGCGGCGGCGCTGGTGGTGAAGGCGGAGCGGAGGTCGCTGGAGGACATCGCGACACCGCTTTCATCGACGGCGGCGACGACGGCGACGGCGAAGTGAGGGACAGCTCACACGGGGTGGCGGTACTCGTACGGGACGGCGTCCTGCCGATGGAACTGGGCCTGGTGCACCAGTTGTTCGGCGGCGCGCGGGGCCCGGCGGGGGAGCGGCTGTACGAGGTGCGGACGTGCGCGGTGACGGGTCCGGGCATGATCCGCACGGACGCGGACTTCCCGATCGGCGCGCCGCACGGCCCGGAGGCGCTGGCCTGGGCGGACACGGTGATCGTGCCCGCCTCGCACGAGGAGGACGAGTCACTCACCCCGGACGGCCTGCCGCCCTCGCTGGCGCGGGCGCTGGAATCCGCCGGGGCCGCCCGCCTGGCCTCAATCTGCACCGGAGCCTTCGTACTGGCGGCGGCGGGCCTGCTCGACGGCCGCAGGGCGACGACGCACTGGCTGTCGACGGACCTGTTCGCCCGTACGTTCCCCTCCGTGACGGTCGACCCCGACGTCCTGTACGTGGACGAGGGCACGATCCTGACGTCGGCGGGCGAGGCGGCGGGCGTGGACCTGTGCTTGCACCTGATCCGCAGGGACCACGGAGCGGCGGTGGCGGCGGACGTGGCACGCCGCACGGTGGTGCCGCCGCACAGGGAGGGCGGCCAGTCCCAATACATCCAACGCCCGGTGCCAGTCGATCAGTTGACGTCGACGGGCGCGGCACGCTCCTGGGCGGAAGCCCGCCTGCATGAACCCCTCACACTCCGCCAGCTGGCCGACCGGGCATCGATGAGCGTCCGCACGTTCAGCCGCCGCTTCCGCGAGGAGACGGGCCTGACGCCGATGCAGTGGCTGACGCAGCGCCGCGTGGACCGCGCCCGCGAACTCCTCGAATCGACGGACCACACGGTGGACAGGGTGGCGACGGAGACGGGCTTCGGCACGGCCACGTCGCTGAGGGCGCACTTCGCGGCGGGGGTGGGGGTGTCGCCGGCGGCGTACCGGACGACGTTCCGCGGCTCGGGCCCGCCGCCCCGGTAATGAGTACGCGTACTCTGTCGGGCCGCCCCACCGGACGGCACCGTCGTACACATGAAGGTGACGCTGATACCGCTACGGCAGACCGCACCGCTCCCCAGGTACGCGACCCGCCTCCTGGGCGCGGCGCTCGCGGCCACGGCATACGTGACGTGCCTCCCCTGGGACCTGCGCAACCGCCCGGAGACCCCGGACGCGCTCCACGTGACCTCACCGGTGACGACGTCAGGTGTGGCACTCCTGGCCCTGGCTCTCCTGTCCCTCTCCGCCTACTTCGGCATAAGGGACCGCCTGGCATGGACGCTGCTGGTGGTCGCGGCCCCACCGTCGACGCTGATGTACGTCTCCTTCGACTCACACCCCGCGCAGGACGGACAGATATTTCCTTTTCCTCTGGTGTGGGCGTTCTTCACGCTGGTGATGGGTGTGGGGGCCTTGGCGGCGGCGGTGGTGGCGAGGGGCGCGACGCGGCGCAGCGACGCGTGACGTGACCGGGCGGAGCTGCGTCCGCGACCCCGCGCCCCGCTTCCCTTCCTCGCCCCAGCTACCTACGGCGGTCGGCGAGGACCCAGGACGCGACCCCGACCCCACCCGCGACGCTGAAGACGGCGGGCCAGGCGCCCACCTTCTTGGCGAGGGGATGCGACCCGGCGAACCCGGCGACGTAAGCCGCGCTGAGCGCGGCCGCGGTCTTCCCACCGGCCGCCTCCCGCCACTGCCGAGCCGCAACGACCCCGGCAGCGGCGAGCACGACCCCGCCGAGGGGCCGCTTCTTGGTGACCCGCGCGGTGGCATAGCCCCCGACCAGCCCGCTCGCGGCCACCATTGCCGCCGGAATCCTCGCCATGATTGCTCCACCTCTCGGTGATACGTCCCGGTTATGTCCTTTGGCCCGAGGCTAACGCGCGGCAATCACGGCCCAACGCCCGGGCTCAGAGTTTGGCCTCCACGGGCTCAGGCTGCGCATCGGCCCACGCGGCAAGAACACGCACCGCGGCCGCCCGCGTCTCCCCTCCGACAGGCACCTCATCGAGCAACCGCCGCTCGGCGTTCGGCAGGGCCAGCTCCCGATAGAACTGCAAATCCTCATGCCCATGGACGGCGGCGTCACGACTGTTCGCGCCATACACAAGCCGCGGAATCCCGGCCCAGTAACAGGCGACGAGACACATGGGACAGGGCTCACTGCTCGAATACAGCGTGCAGTCGTCCAGGAGATAGGTCCCGAGCCGCCGCCCCGCGTCGCGCAGGGCGACGACCTCGGCATGAGCGGTCGGATCACACGCCTCAACGACGGAGTTGCTCCCGGACCCCACGACTTCCCCACCACGTACGACGACGGCGCCGAAGGGCTTCTTGGTACTGCCGTCTTCGAGTGAGCACCGGGAGTTGGCGACGGCCATCTCGAGAAACGTACGGTCGTGGTCCTGCTCGGGGGCGTAAGGCAAGGGGTCCTCCTCCTACGGTGTCGCGGCGTGCCGCCCATGTGGGTACATGGTTGACGGCTGAGCCGGTCTCACACACGACCGTGCCGCACGAGGGCCGAGAACTGTGTCACCGCCACGGACCGACCACCGACCATCAGAGCCGCTCGGCGGTGCCCGCGACGAACCGGGCCCAGGCAGTGGACGAGACGAGGAGGCGAGGCCCGTCGGCGCGCTTGGAGTCGCGTATGAGGACACCGCCGGGGAGAAAAGCGGTCTCCACGCACTCGGTGGTGTTGCCTCCGCTATAGGAGGACTTGTACCAGGTGAGGACCGGGGCAGAACAGGGCGTAACGGCAGACATTACAACTCCTTGCGGACGCGTTGAATCATGGAGGAGGAGGCTTCCATGTCCAACGCTTGTGCGCGGAGGTAGTCGAACGCAAGCCGGTATCGCTCCAGTTCCTCGTCCTTCTCCAGGAAGAGCGACCCGGTGTGGAGGTCGACGTACACGACGTCCAGCGTGGGTTCGGTGCCGCCGAGGATCACGAAGCTGCCCAGGGCGGCGCAGTGGGCCCCTTTGGAGAAGGGCAGGACTTGAAGCGTGATGCCAGGTGACTCGTTCGCTTCGAGGAGACGGCCGAGTTGTTCTTTCATGGCCGCCGGAGAGCCGACGACGCGCCGGATGACGGACTCGTCGAGGACCGCCCACAGGTGCGGGGCGGTCGGGCGGGTCAGGACTTCCTGGCGCTTCATGCGGATGTCTACGAGGCGCTCGATCTCAGCCGGGGCGAGGCGTACCTCGTTGGCTTGCTGGACTGCGGTGCTGTAGGCGCGGGTCTGCAGCAGTCCGGGGACGTAGACGCATGAGAAGTGGTCTTCACGTACCGCCTCGTCCTCCAGTGTGAGCAGAAGGTTCATGCTCTCGGGGATCGAGTCGGTGAAGGAGCTCCACCACCCTTGCTGCTTGGCATCCCTGGCGAGCGCCACAACCGCCCGGCGCTCGGCATCGGTTGCCGCGTACTCCCGGCAGAGGGCGTCGACCACGAGCCACTTGACCGGCCCGGCCTGCGTCTCGTACCGGCTGACCGTCGCCTTGGACACCCCGACGAGGGTGCCGGCCTCCTCAAGAGTCATGCCCCTCCGGGCACGTAGCTTCCGCATCATGGCGCCGAGCTGGCGTCGGCGAGTGGTGGTCCGTAGTGACATGTGGCTCCTCCTCGGAGGCCGGGCGTCCGGCCTGGGGCCGCAATCAGGCTATGCGGCCGGGCAGTTGGCCTTCCAGCGCGTTCACTCGAAGGATTCCCGTGAGAAGTTACACAGCGAGACTTCTCTGTGCCATGCTCGCAGCAGTTCACTACGCGGTGTAGCCGTACGGACACGGCAGGCGCAGCGCTGCGTGGCCTGAGAGGGAGTCTCTCCATGCCTGTTTACGACGAGGGCGAACGGCGGCTGCGCTGCGTCCTGCCATTTGAGGCCGCGCCGGCCGAACTACACCTGCTCCGCAAGGCGGTGAAGCACAACTTGGAGCACTGGGGTGCGCTGGGCGTCACCGATGAGGTTGCACTGATCGCGACAGAGCTGGCGACGAACGTCATCCAGCACGTCGGTGAGGGCGCGCCGGCGACGCTGGTACTCGAACCCCGCGGCGACCGCCTCCGCGTGGAGGTACACGACGGAAGCCGTGCCGTGCCGACGCTGAGCGCCGTGTGCGCCGAGGAGGAATGCGGGCGGGGCCTTCACCTCCTGGCTTCCCTGTGCGAGGAGTGGGGGACGCTCCTGACGGGGGCCGGGAAGGCGGTGTGGTGCGAGATCTCGCTGGGCCCTGCTCAGCAGTGCGCGCGAATCCAGCGTGCAACAGCGGTACTGGATGAGTACTGCAGGCTGGCCGGTCCTGGCCTGATGGCCGGGCCGGGGCGGGTGGTTCCGGAGGCGCTGGCTCCAGAGGTCATCGCTGACCTCCTGCACTGGCTCGCAGCGCAGGGCGGGGACCCGGATGAAGTGCTCGATCAGGCGCTGGTCCGCTATGAGTCGGCGGCAGGGGCGGCGTGAGGGCCGAGAGATGCCGTACTGCGAATCAGGGTCCTCAGCGCGTCGGGAGTGCGCCAGGATTCCCCCCGGCGGTTCTTGTGGCACATGCGGTGACAGTTGGCGCACAAGCAGGCAAGGTCGTCGAGCCTGGTGTTTCTGGGACCGGATATGTGGAGGGGGGTGACGTGGTGCACCTCGATGTATCCCTCGCCAAGTGCGCCGTATGTGCGCGCGAAGTCGAAGTCGCAGACTTCACAGCGCAACGGACGACCGTTCTGCCGCGCTTGCTTGATCTTCAGCTTGCGGAGTTTCGGGTCCCGCTCGCGGGCGAGCGCCTGACGGACGAGAAGCCGGCCCTCGATGGCTGTGGAGCCGGAGTCGTCGATCTCACCGGGCTGAGGTGGGATGAGCTGCAGCTGCCCCGAGCCGATTCCGTCCTCGATCGACCGGGCGGCCTCGAGCATCTCGGCCTCCCGGTCGATGAAAGCCTTGATCATCAAGCGCGTGGGCTCCCCGCATCGGGTGCCTCTACCGCTGTAGGCGGGGTGGTTCGTCGCGAAGTCGCTGGTCTTGCGGCTGACGCTGTCTGGAGACCGGAACCCAGGGATGGCATGGGCTTCCGCGGGATGAATGGGCAGCGACTGGAGCAACTCGGAAAGTTCTTGGACCTCTGGATCTCCGGTTCGCAGCTCACGCCAGCCGTTCTTTACGACGCGCGCTCCGGCCAGCACCAGCTCATCCTCAGTCCACGCAGGGATCCGCATGGGCAATATCGTATGAGTGTTCGTCGTGACGGAGGGTGTGTTCAGCGAACTATGGAACGTGCTGCACACTTGGGTAGGTCTCGTTGTCAGTGGGGTCTGTCACCCTCTGTGATGGTGGTGCGCGCTGTGTGCCCGCCGCTGCGCATCGGTAAGGAGGGGGCATGACCCACATGAATGAGCTTGAGTACACCTCTGTGGAGATCTGTGCTGGAGCAGGTGGGCAGGCCATCGGTCTGCATCAGGCTGGTTTCAGACATCTCGCGTTGGTGGAGATCGACCCGCATGCGGCCAAGACGCTCCGCGAGAACGTCACCAAGCGCGACGGATGGGACTGGGAGAGAGAGCACTGCGACGTCCTCTCGGCAGATGTCAAGGACTTCAAGCCCTTCGAGGACCTGGAGAAGAGCGGCGGGCTGCTCCGAACCCAGGGTCTTGACCTCCTTGCGGGCGGTGTCCCGTGTCCCCCCTTCTCCCACGCCGGTAAGCAACTCGGCAGAGACGATGAGCGTGACCTCTTCCCGCGCATGCTGGAACTGGTCAAGGAGCTCAACCCGCGTGCGGTGATGATCGAGAACGTCCGCGGGATCATGGACCCGAAGTTCGCTGACTACCGGGACTGGATCAAGGCCAGGCTTCAGGGAGGCACGTACCTGGAGGAGAACGGCGAGCAGGCTCACGACCAGGGACTCGGCTACACCGTCTGCAAGTGGGGTGTCCTGGAGGCCAGCGACTTCGGCGTCCCTCAGCTCCGCCCGCGCGCCGTCCTCGTAGCCATCCGGAACGATGTGCTGAAGGACGTCAAGTACGAATGGCCGACGCCGACACACGAGGACCCGGTCAGTGTCGCCGTAAGCCTCCAGCCGACCATGCACGAGCGGTACGAGCGGTACTTCGAGGGGGAGCACGCAGAGCGAGCCCGGGCTGCCTACGAACGGTGGCTGAAGAAGGCCGAAGAGCGTGACGCCGAACTCAAGGGCAAGGGCGGCGGCATCGCCCCTACTCTCGTCGGCGGATCGAAGAAGCATGGCGGAGCGGACCTGGGGCCCAGCCGGGCAAAAGCCGCCTGGAAGCAACTGGGTGTCTCGGGGCTTGGCGTCGCCAATGATGCCGACAAATGCAAGGAGAAGGGGACCGAGGACCGGGACCTCTTTGGACCGGACGGCCCTATGCTCACGGTGGAGCAGGCTGCAATCATCCAGGGGTTCCCGCGAAAATGGGATTTCACTGGTGGTAAGACTGCGCAGTACCGGCAGGTGGGAAATGCATTCCCGCCTCCCGTGGCGAAGGCGGTCGGGGAATCGATTCTGGACGTCCTTAAGGCTGCGCGCGAGCGCGACCGGAAGAAGAGCTGATCAGACGTCCTGACCGTCACCCGGGCTTCGGTTCCGGCGCCTCTCGACCTCTGCGGTGATCCGCGCCGCGCAATCCTCGGCTGGCTCGTGCTCCCAGAATCGGAGCACGAGCCAGCCTGCGTCGGTGAGGCGCTGGTCGGTGTCCCGGTCGCGGGTCACATTCCGGAGAACTTTGTCCGACCAGTAGCCGGAATTCGTCTTCGGCGGCACGTAGTGCTCAGGGCAGCCATGCCAATAACACCCATCGATGAACACGGCGATCCGTGCCGGACGGAATACCATGTCCGCGGTCCGACGCAGGCCTGGAAGAGGCTTGGCGGCAACCCGATAGCGCAATCCTTGCGCGTGCACGAGTCGCCGGATCAGCCTTTCAGGTTTCGTGTCTCGGCTCCGGATGGCCTGCATATTCCGGCGGCGCGCGGCGGATGAGGCCCACGAACCGACAGGTGGTTCCCAATCATCATCGGGCACGGTGTGCTCCCCGGTCTTGCTACAGGATGTCGCCACTGTTTTTCAGGTCGCTCACCAGCACGTCGAGTCCATGCAGGGTGAGAGCTTCCGCTCGGAAAATCCCTTCCTGGCGCAGTGAAGCCAGGTCCGGCCAGCGATCTTGGGCCAGGGTGCCTGCTGGCAGTTCGTTTACGGACATCCATGCACCAGCCCAACCAGGGCACAAATGATAGGTCCGGTCCTCGATGCTCTCGCGGGCAACGCTTGCAGCACGCGGGAACTCGGCAGTCGCCATTGCGTACGGAACATCTGGCCTGTACCGCGTAAGGGGAACCATCTGGGCGGCTTCGGTACCTCGATCGGAACGCCAGGTCCACTTGGACGAGAGAGCCGCGACGAGCCGGTTGCCACTGTCGATGATGAGAATGTCGCTCTTGCGGTCTCCCACATCCCTGCGCATGTGCAGGCCGCGGATATGCGTGAGAGGGACCTCGTGGCGGACCTGCCAGCCGGAAGGAAGGCTACGCTCCAAAAAGTAGATCAGCAGGTCCCTGAAGAGAGCTCCTCGTGTCCCTCCAGACTGGTGAGGCGGTCTGGCGATGTGGATCTCCCTGGTGGCCACCACATCCGTCCAGATGGCGAGCACGGCGAGTTCGGCCGAGGTGCGGCGTCGGAAGCCGTGACCGTGGGCTGTATCGGAAACCTTGTCATCCAAGCGGCACGTCCGCACCACAGGACTCCACCTGACGGGCCCGGCCGTGTGGGCTCCGGCATCTTCCAGCGCCGTGCCGGCGGAGTCATATGCAGTGAAGCCTGCGTCGGTAAGCCAAGTGGGATTCCAGCCTAGTTCAAGACGCTCGCTGGCTTGAACTAGGGTCTCAGACTGCTTGATTTCGATATTCGCAGAGTGGGCGAGCGCAGACTCGTTCCAGCACAGCCCCATGAGAACCGCACTGATGGCTTCATGGTCACTCAAGTGCTGTTCGACTAGGGACTTATGGTCATCATTCAGCGGCATTGGTTCTCTCGGTGCTTTCGAAGCGCATTGTTGCTGGGCGAAGTTGGCCTAGGCGCGGGAGGCAGGTGACGGTAGCGTCGGAGCCATCTCCGGCGGATCTTCAGCCGTCGCAATCACCCAGTCCTGGCCGTCAATGGATGCTCTAGGTAGATTGCTGTGGTGTGACTGGGCGGTCGCGACGCGTACGCTTACGAACTCGCCTTCGCGAGATGGAGGGAGGCCCAACCTCTCAGCGATTCTCCGGTGGCTTTCGTAGTCCCCCATGATGATGATGCCTGCAGGCCGGAGGGCCGAGCGTGAACCCCCGTTACCGCGGACGCGTTTCATGTAGTCCTTCTGCTGCGCGACCGTTCGTACAACATTGCGCCCTATGCGTCGCCGCTGCACTCGCCGGAAGAGCTCATTCAGGCGCTGTTGCCCGGACTTGGAAGCGAAGACGATCTCCCGGTCGGCGGGGTCCATGTGAAGTAGTACATTCTCCGGGAGGTCCGCGTTATGCCAAAGCCACATGATCCGGTTCCGGTGCTCGGCCTTCACCGTGAGCTTTGAGTCACGGTTTCCGCCGTGGTTGAGCCACTCGTCACGCACTCGGAAGAGCCCGGCACTCCACCTGCTTTTGTAGTCGTCGGCCCAGACGAGGAGGCAAATGTGTCCCATTGCCTCAGGCGGGATCATCCAGCCGCCGAACTGCTGGGAGTACTTGCAGTCGACCTCGATGTCCGCGATGCGGTAGTCCATCGCCTGACCGTCCGAGAACTTGAACTCACGTTGCAGATTGATCTCGACGAGGGTTCCTGCATGTGTCTTCTCGGTCTTGAACAGGGTCTTCCAGTCGTACCGGCCCGTGGCTTCGCCGTTGAGAAGCTGATCAATGGTGTCGCGGAGCACACTGGCGAATCGGTCCCCCGTCGGGTCGACACGACGCAGATACTCATGAACTGCCGCGAGGTCAGGATCGTCATGCGACGCCTCGCGGCTGGCGATGCTGGTTGCGGCCGAGAAGTCCAGAGGTAACAAAAGTAGCCGTCCTTCAGTTGTGTCGGCTTAGGTTTATTCCGCATTCGGAATAATCGCCTCGCCGTATTGACTGGAATCTTTGGTGCGGAATCGGACAAGTTGGCGGCCGGAGTCGATCGCGCTCTTCGGCGGGATAAGAGTGAAGGCCATGATGACGCGGGAAGGGTCAGCCGCGCCATCAGCGGCAGCGGCTCGGACCTCTGCCTCGCTGTCCGCCTCTACCACGGGATAGAGCAGAACAACTCCCCTGTGGGGCCCCACGAGTGGCTGGAGACCCCCGTCCGTGGGTGAGTTTCCGGCGCCGACCAGGTCCAGGGCAGCCGAGCGATGCTCAAGTCCCGCGATACGGCCGAAGGACACCTTGCCCTGCTGGCGGCGCCTTCGGACGAGTGACAGCGGGACGGATCCGAGGATGGAAGCCTCAACCCTGCCGACGGAGGAGAGCTGGGGCGCGACGATAAGCCAGTCGTCGACCCGGGCCAGCGTGCCGTCCAGCTGGCTCAAATACGTGAGGTGGGGCGCGAAGTGGCCGGGGCGTTCCCACTCGAGTGTGCCCAGGAGCGAGACCAGTTCCCCGTGGCTGACCACACCGGTACGGCCTTGGAAGGTCCGTACTCGTGAGCCGTCCCTGCCCGGCTGGGTGGTGAACGCGGAGGGAGGGGCGCCGAGAGAGTCGAGAAGGGGACGCCAGCGCTCGGTATTGCGTTTGATGGCGGCCGCCTTGGTCGGATAGGCGGCGGGCTCGATGGGCTTGCCGGGGGAACGGATCTCCAACAGCTCCGCGTTGTACATCTTGTTCGCACTTGCGGGCTTCAGCCATGACAGATGCTGTGAGACGAGCGGTGGCACCTGGGCCGGAGTCACCTGGGGTTTGCCGTCGACCAGTTCGGCATATTGTTGGAGCTGTTCACGGAACGTCTCTTCGTCCAGGCAGATCGCCTCGAACGCCTCGTACAGATCGATGTCCTTCTTGCCCATCGTCTCCTCACGCCCCAGGTAGAGGCGGACGAGGTCCTGGTAGCCCTTGCGGAAGCCGAACCAGCGGCCCATCTGCATCAGGGTGGAGGCGTTGTTGGTGCGACGGCGGTAGTAGGTGACAGTGAGGCCCTCCACCGTGAACCCACGGGCGAGCTTCTGGCCGCCGATCAGGATCTTCCAGATCGAGCGTTTATCGAAGTCGGCCTCGCCGGTCTCGATGTCTTTGTCGCCGTTCACGACGATGATCGGCTGATCGTCGCCTCCGATACGCATGGCAGCCGCGCCGATATAGGGAGCCAGCTCGTCGTACGAGGGTGGGGTCGCGTAGCCGTCGGCGCGGACGTGCGAGACGGGGGCGAGGTCGGTCTCGAAGAGTTCGCGCAGGCGTTCACGGCCGGAGGGACCCGCGTAGCCGGAGTTCCACCACAACCGAGTGACGCGCCCGAGGAGTTCACGGTGCTCCGCAGTGCGCACCGATTCGTGGATGAGCATGGTGTGGTGCTGGAAGTAGCGGTCCCCGAGACCGTTGGCCTCACGGTAGAGCTTCATCGCGGCTGTCAGGACGAACATGTCCATGGCCTGCTGCAGCGCTGTGTCGTCCTCGTCGGAGGAGAGGTGGATGTCGCGCACGTGCGCCCGCTCGTTGGAGTTGGCGTAGGTGCGCTCCTCGGAAGGCAGGGGCGAGTCGAGGTCGTGGAAGTCCTGTACCCCCATGTACCCCGTAGGCCGGGGGAGCGAGACGATGAAGTCCTTGGGGAAGATGTCCGCCGTGTCGCTGGGGTCGATGAAGACGTTGGCGAAGGGGGTCGCCGTGTAGCCGACGTACTGCGCGCGCGGGAGCATGCTCAGGAGCTCGGAGATCTTCTGGTTGATGGCAGTGCGCTCGGCGTCCGGCTTGTTCGGGTTGGCCGTGTTGACCGACGCCTCGTCGGATTCGTCGTCAATGATCAGGACGGGGATCTCCGACAGCGGCGTCTTGATCTTGTTCAGGTCCTTCACCAGCTTGGTGAGGACGGACTTGTTCTTCTTCACGACCATCAGCCGGGCCGAGGAGCGGTGCAGGTTCCGCGGGTCGTGGAGGGGAAGCGCGGGCTCCTGCTTCTCGAACTCCAGGGCCACGATGCCCTGGAGGAGGCTCTTGTAGTCGTTGTCCCGCGTCGTCATCCGTACGATGTCGAACCCGCCCAGGGCGGAGGGCAGTCCACCATGGGTGAGGAACTTGCCCTTGGACCAGGCCGGGTCGTCCGCGTAGTCCGACTCGTACTCGGCGGCTCCGCGCAGGATGTTCTCCCGGCCCACGAGTTCCATGTCCAGACGCCGTTGGGTCTGCGCGCGCAGCAGGTTGAGGGTGCCGCCGAGGACGATGACCAGCCGGTAGCCGGCGTCGATGGCCTTGGCGATGACACCGGTGAAGTTCGCGGTCTTGCCCGACTGCACATAGCCGACGACGAGGCCCTTGGACTGATAGGCCTCCTCGGAGGTCGGGTCGGCGAGGTGCGCGACCACGCTGTCGGTGGCCGCGTCCAAGCTCGCGATCCCGGGCCAGTCCTTGTCCGTGAGCAGTCGCCGATAGGCGGGCCAGTACCAAGTGCGGCCCTGCTGGGACTGCGGCGTGTACCAGGGGGTGTGCTCTGTGGCGATGACCACGTGTCCGGCCGTCCGTGGCACCGGCACCAGCTCGACGAGCCGCTTCTTGGTCTCCTCGCCCAGCCTCAGCAGGTCGAGGACTGCGGCCCGGCGTTCGTCGGTACGGGGCTCGGTGTCGGTCCAGCCGGGGCTCTCCGCGTAGTCCCACTGAGTGAGCTGCTTGCGCCAGAGCTCGACCAGTTGGTCTGTCGAATGCGAGGTGTAGAGGACATCCTGAAAATCCTCCTCGGTCGCGTGCGCGACTGCCTCCGGGACGTCTTCTTCCGCCTGGTACGCGAGGGCGCGGGCCAGACTCTTCGGGCGGGCCTGCATGCCTGCGAGAGCCGACTCGTGCAGGGTGAGCCGGATGGCTGCGGGGTTGGTCATCGGAGGTCCTCGGACTTTACGGAAGCCGGAAGTCGGCCAGGGCGGGCAGGGGCTGCGGCGAGGGCGGCAGGTTCGTGACGTCGATCGCGTACTGGACGGACGAGATCCGCTCTCGTGTTCCGGCGGGCAGCACGGAAAGGTCGATCCGGGGCAGCGTGGTGGCGTCGAGTACGAGGAGCGGAGTGCGGGGTGTCCAACGCTCGTCGTCGGCGGACCCCTCGGACCAGCCGGAAGCGGTCAGGCGCCGGTCCAGGGTGCTCAGAGTTGCGGGCGCATGCTCGGCCACCTCATGGCGTATGACCCGTGCGCAGTCGCCAAGGGTCCGTCCGTCGGCACCGCCGCGTGTGAGCTGGAGCGAGGCGAACCACAGAGGGCGGCCGGGAGCGGGATCGAGCTGGGTGAGTCCGTGAATGGTGTGGCGGCGCTGCTCCGAGGAAGTGGTCTTCACTTCCAGGTCGCATCCGGGCAGACCGAAGTCGTGCTCTTCACCGTCGGGGCCGGTCCAGGCTTCGACGGCAGTGGCCCAGCCGTACTCCCCGGCGAGCGAACGGAGCGCGGCAAGCTCGCCGATAAGGCCGATGCGCCTTTCCAGGCTGAGCGCGGGCGGTCTGCTGAGCAAAGCGGCCCAGGCCCTGACCGTTTCCGCGTAGGCCTGGTCGAGAGTGCGGCCATGAGCGACGATCCGGTCGGCGACCGCGCAGAGGAAATCGTGGAAGTCGCGGATCAAGGACGGCTGGGTGGTGCGTATTCGGGCGAAGCGGCCGCCCCGGTCGGCGAGTTGATCGATGCGGATGGTCGGAAGGGTGGCCTGCGGTGGACGCCCTTTGCTGTCCAGGCCGACGTGGAGCGCGATGTCTCTTCCGCCGTGCTCGACGACGTACGACACCTGTGGGTGGTCACCGGGACGGGAGAGCGGGAAGGTCGTTGCCTGCCCGGACCCCAGGTACTCCTCGACCTGCCCCCAGGGAACATGTGCGTTCAGGTCAGTCATCGTCGCCCACGCGATCAAGCTCTGCTCGAGCGGCGGACACCAGGATCGACTGCCACAGCTGGAGGTTGTCCTTCTCGCGGCTGCCGCTGTACTCCTTTTCGAAGACCTGGTGAAGCAGGACGTACAGCAGGGATTTGAGGACCGGGGCGTCGTTGAGACCCCCTCGGCGGCCGCCGAGGATCGCGGCCCGGTAGTGCTGATTGAGGACGACCGTGCGGTTGTCCCGGTCGATGTCGAAGAACAGGCTGTTGTCGAGCTTCAGCCAGCGGAACGAGATCGGGTCTTCGAGCGGGATGGCCGGCAGCTCGTCCGTGATCGTCTCCCGAACCGACGGGTCGATGCCCTTGCCCGGTGGGATCACCGCCTTGCGCGTGGTGCCGGAGCGCTTGCGGGCCTCGCGGTAGACGGTGTCGGCGTCGGCCAGGTACCGGAGGAAGTCGCGCCCCTCGCCGTCCGTCGCCTTCTCCAGGGCTGAGGTGAACTCCGGGGAGGCCTCGACGCCGGCCTTCTTCACGGTCAGGCGGAAGACATCGGCGGGGGCCTCGGGCAGGTCGACGGCGACGCGCGCCAGGGAGAGGTGCTGCTCGGGCTGGCGGAAGTTGTTCCAGCCGCCCGCCTGCACCAGGCGGTCGTGGCGGTAGAAGTAGAAGCCCTGGCGGTCGAGGACGGAGCCGACCGCCTTGTACTCGTCGACGTTGGACTTCGGGGTCCAGATGTGGGCATCGAGTACGACGTCGCCGACCGAGGGAAGCGCGACGGTGAATTTGCGTGGGTAGTCGGCGTGGCCGCTGACCGGGTAGCCGAACGGGTCCAGCGGCTCGACGCCGAAGTTCAGGTACTCCGTGCCGCTCCGCACGTCCTCCACCGCGATGGTGATGTTGAAGTCGTCGCGGGCCAGGAAGCGGTGCAGGTAGAGGCCGAGGTGCAGGCCCAGTTTGTTGATCGTCCGGTGGAGGTAGCGGTCCGTCTGGCCGCCCCCGCCGTGCTTTGGGAAGTCCTTGACCCCGTCCCAGCGCACGACCGTGCCCTGCCAGAGGATCGGCCGGTCGGCATACCGGTCGACGAGGTTCTGGGCGTAGTCCGGATCGACGATGTCGCACTGGAAGCCGGTGACGGCGCGCTCCATCAGCCATCGGCGTCCGGCTGTCCGGGTCCGCTTGGTCGTGCTGACCACCGTGACGGAGGAGGCGTGGCTGAGCGACGCGGACTTCAGTCCTGTACCGAACATGCCGAGGGCGCGCTTGCTGTAGTCGCGGCGACCGCCCACGGTCATGGCGACATCCAGTTCCTCGTCGCTCATTCCCTTGCCGTCGTCCACGACCAGGAGACTTACGAGCTGGTCCCCGTCCCGGAGGAAATGGATGACCACATCCTTGGCCCCGGCGTCGATGGAGTTGTCGACGAGGTCGGCGATGGCCACCTCGAATCCGTAACCCTGGCTGCTGAGCGCCTCCATGTACCGCGCGTCCGGCGGGAGGTGCTTGCTCCCTGCGGTGGGCACGTCGAACTGCCAGTCGGTGGTCATTTCCTCGCCTCGGGATCACGGCCGATAAATATGATCAATGGTGACCGTAGTGCAGAGGTCGGACAAGGGGTGGAAGTCTTGTGAATTGCCACAGTTGCTGATGCCGCCGCTATGGCAGAACTCCTAGTGGTGCCCGTGGCGGTGGGAGTCGGCGCACGACTCGGTCTTCGCGGAGCGGGCGGCTTTCCTGGCGCGGGTGATGGCCTCCGCGACAGCCTCCGGTCGCTCGTGCTCCCAGAAACGCAGCACCGTCCAGCCCGCAGTCTCCAAGTGCCGTGATGTCTCCCGGTCGCGCGTCATGTTCTTGTCGAGCTTGGCGCGCCACCACTCGGCGTTCGCCTTCGGACTGGTCGCGTGTTCCGGGCAGCCGTGCCAAAAGCAGCCGTCCATGAAGACGGCGATCTTGGCCTTGCCGAAGGCGATGTCGATGGTGCGTCGCGGCATGCCGGGCACCGGGACGTTTAGGCGGTAGCGCAACCCGGAGGCATGCAGCAGGCGTCGCACCGCGACCTCTGGGGCGGTGTCACGGGACACCTGCCTGCTCATGCGGGCGGAAACGGCGGGTGAGGACGGGACTGCGTCGGGCACATAAATATTGTGCCGGAGGGCGGCTGGGGGCCTCGTGAAAACCGGCCGAGGAGTTCAGGCGCTCGCGCCGTGGCACCCGTCGTAAGTGACTCCCGACCCACACCAACACTCCGCCCCCCGCTCCGGCGGCCAAGAAACCGCCCGCCCCCGCGCCGCCAGCGTCGTCGCGTACTGGGGGAGCAGGGACGCGTCCTCCGGAGACGTTGCCTCTGAGGCGGCGAAGGCCTCGTAGGACGGGACCGTGCCCGTGACGATGCCCAGGTTCGGGGTGCCGGAGGCGGAGAGTTCGCGGAGGGAGGACTCTATGGTCGAGAGGTGGGCCTCGTGGGAGGGGTATTCCGAGGTCAGGGACGGGTACGCCGTCAGGAGTTCGGTCAGTTCGGCGGACGGCCAGTGCAGGATCGCCACCGGGAACGGGCGGGACAGCGCCTCGCGGTACGAGCCCAACTCCGCCTGGATGCGGGCGATCTCGGCACGGAGTTCCGCGGGGTTCTCCGAGCCCAGGGACCAGACCCGCTTCGGGTCGTGGAGTTCGTCCAGGGAGACCGGGGCCGTGGAGACGCGGTCCGCCAGCGCGTCCCAGTCGTCGTGCTCCGCGCCCATGAGGCGGCGTACCCGGTGGCGGCCGAAGAGGAGGGGGTGCGTGGCGTACGGGGGGTCCGTCGTCGTGACGGGGACCAGGAGTGACACCGCCTCCGTGAACGTCGCCTGCGCCTGTTCCAGCTCGTCGTGCGACTCCAGGGACTCCGCCACGATCACCCACGGCGCCGGGTCCCGGGGCGACGCCGCGCGGACTCCGTCGATGATCGCGCGGGCCTCGGCCTCGTGGCCGTACTCCCAGAGATTCGACGCCTTCAGGGCGCGGATCAGGAGGGGCGCGGACGGCGGGTGCGGCGCGGAGGGTGACAGCAGGCGGTCGTAGAGCGCCGTCGCGCGGTCGCGGGCGCCGGCCAGTTCGAGGTGGGCCGCGGCCTGGAGGAGGAGCTGTTCGGCGTCCTCCGGGTACAGGTCGGCCGTGCGTTCCAGGCGCGCGGCTTCGGCGATGTGGTCGACGTCGACGTGGTCGGCGGCAGCAGGCTTCTCGGGGCGCATACGGGACACCGTACTGCCGAGTGCGCCTCCCGCAGGAGGGGCTGGGAGGACGACGGGGGGTGGTGCGGGCGTCGCTCCCGGGTTCCTCCCGGGTTCCCTCCCGGGTTCCCTCCCGGGTTCCTCTCGGGTTCCTCTCGGGTTCCCCCCCGGGTTCCTCTCCGGTTCCCTCCCCGTTCTGCCATGGATTGTTGCCGGGGCAGCGCCTATCCTCCGGGCGGCCGAAGGGGGAAAGGGAGGGGGAGGGGGAGGACGTGGGTGTGCGGGATCGTGTGCCGGTTGTTCAGCAGGGGCGCCGCCCGCGGCGCTCCTTCGGCCTGCGGCTGCTCTGGAACGGGGCCGAAGTCGCCGTCACCCTCGGGCTCGTCCTGCTCCTCCTCGTCGCCCATCAGCTCTGGTGGACCAACCGGCAGGCCCGCGCCGCCGCCGAGCGGAAGGTCGAGGCCCTTGAGGAGGAGTGGGGAGCGGCGGCTGCTTCTGCGGGGCCTCCTGGTTCGGATGCTGCCGAGGGCTCTTCCGGACGGCCTTCTGGAGGGGCTTCCGGACGGTCCTCCGGGGCGTCTTCGAGCGGTGACCGGGCGCCGCGCGATGGCCGCCCGTCCGCCGGGACCGCCGATGGCCCAGCCACACCCCGGCCCCGCTGGGACCAGGCCTATGCCGTCCTCCGCATCCCCCGCATCGGCATCCGCGTCCCCGTCGGCGAAGGCGTGAGCAAGGGTGCCGTGCTCAATCAGGGGTACGCCGGGCACTATCCCCGCACCGCCCAGCCCGGCCAGGCCGGGAACTTCGCTCTCGCCGGGCACCGCAACACCCACGGCGAGCCCTTCCGGTACATCGACCGGCTGCGGCGCGGGGACGAGATCGAGGTCCGGACCGCGGACGCCCTCTACACGTACGTCGTCGACAAGACCCTGGCGCGGACCTCCGCCCGCGACAGCGGCGTCATCCGGAGCGTGCCTCGCAGCGATGTGCGTGCCGGATACGGGTATCGCGACGCCGGGTACTACATCACGCTCACCACCTGTACCCCCGAGTACACCTCCAAGTACCGGCTCGTCGTCTGGGGGAAGCTGCGATCCATGCGGCCCGGACAGGGGCCCGGATAGGGTCGACTCTCGTGATCGCTCGCCGCCCCCACCTGGCCCGCCCCCACCTGGCCCGCCCCCACCTCCTCTGGCTTCTCGGGCCCTTCGTGCTTTACCTCGGAGCCCTTCCCCTCGCCAACCGCGTCCGGCCCGTCGTCCTCGGGCTGCCCTTCCTCTTCTTCTGGCTGCTCTGCGCGACCCTCCTCACGCCTGTGTGCGTGTGGCTGACCTACCGAGGGGATCGAAAAAGCCGGAAGCGGACGGAGGCGGGCGCTCATGAGTGACGGAGCCGTCGCCACCCTCGTCTTCGGCGTCTTCATGGCCGGCACCGTCGCCCTCGGGCTCGCCGCCGTCCGCGGGCGCGGGCAGCAGGGCGGGATCGCCGAGTGGTCCGTGGGCGGGCGCAGTCTCGGGGCCGTGTTCATCTGGGTGCTGATGGCGGGGGAGGGGTACACCAGCTTCAGCTATCTGGGGGCCGCGGGCTGGGGGTACAACTTCGGGGCGCCGGTTCTCTACGTCGTCGCGTACATGTCCTGCGGTTACGCCGTGGGGTACGTCGTCGGGCCCATGCTGTGGGCGTACGCCCGGCGGCACGGGCTCGTCAGCATCTCCGACATGGTCGCCCACCGGTACGGGCGGCCCTGGCTCGGAGCCGGTGTCGCGCTGCTCGCCACCGTCTTCCTGCTTCCCTACATCCAGCTGCAGATCACCGGCATGGGCGTCGTCGTCTCCACCATTTCCTACGGCGCCATCAGCCTCAACTGGGCCTATTTCATCGGCTTCGCCGTCACCACCGGGTTCGTGGTGGTGAGCGGGCTGCGCGGCAGCGCCTGGGTGTCCGTCCTCAAGGACGTGCTGGTGGTCGGGACTCTCGCCTTCCTCGCCGTCTACGTACCCCTGCACTACTTCGACGGGTACGGGCCTTTCCTCGACCGGATCGTGAGCGAGAAGAGGGACTGGCTGACGCTGCCGGGGAGCGGCGGGAGTGAGTACGGGCAAGCGTGGTTCGCCACGACCTCGCTGCTCAACGCGCTCACCGTCGTCATCTTCCCCACCACCGTCGCCGGATACCTCGGCGCCCGCAGCGCGGACGGGCTGCGGCGCAATGCCATCTGGCTGCCCGCCTACAACGTGCTGCTCTTCGTGCCCATGCTGCTCGGCATGGCAGCGCTCTTCGTCGTGCCCGGGCTCGTCGGCGCCGAGTCCAATCTCGCGCTCTTCAAGCTGGTGGTCGACTCGCTGCCCGCGTGGGCCGTCGGCCTCATCGGGGTCGCGGCCGCGCTCTCCTCCATCGTGCCCATGGCCGTGTTCATGCTGGTCATCGGGACGATGTGGGGCAGCAGCGTGCTGTCGCTGCTGCCCCGGTGGCGCACCCCGCAGCGGCAGAAGCTCGCCTCCCAGGGCGTGGTCGTCGTCGCGGGCGCGCTCGCCCTCGCCCTGACCTATGGGGCGCCCAACACCCTCGTACGGCTGTCTCTCATCTCTTACGAGGGGATGGCCCAGCTGGTGCCCATGCTGCTTCTCGGGCTCGTGTGGCGGAAGTTGTCCTTGGCCGGGGTGGTGAGCGGGCTCGTCGTGGGGGTCGGGATCGTGTGCGCGCTCGTCTTCAGCGAGCACGATCCGGTCTTCGGGGTCAACGCGGGGATCGTCGCGCTCGCCGTGAACCTGGTGGTCGCGCTCTTGGTGACGTACCTCGGGCCGGCCGACCGGCCGGACGCACGGCCCGATGCGGAGGTCCTGGCGAGCGATCCCCTCGACGACCGGGTTCCTGTATAGGCGACCTGGTTCCTGTATAACGGCAGTACGAAATAATGTTCGTACGAACTGTGAGGGGAGGAGGGCCGACCATGCACCGCATGATCCGAAGCTGGCGCGCTGCCGCCCGGCCCGCCCTGCTCCTCCTCTTCCTCCTCGTCGAGGTCGTCCTCGTCGACACCGGAGGCCTCGCCTCCGCCGTCGCGCTCGCCGCGACCGCCGCCGCGGGGTCCGCGCTCGCCGCCTGCTCCGTGATCGCCGCGCGCTGCGCACCCGCCGTGCCCCGCACCAGAGTGCGCACGGCCATCCGCGACCGTGAGATGCGCACCGCCTTCCTGCCCCAACGCGACCCCGACGCCCGGGGCCGCAGGCGCCCCCGAGCACCCGGCCGTCCCCTCCTGACGGCCGCGTAGGGGTTCCGTACCGCAACACCTCGCCCAACCAGCCCCTCGCGGGTCGTCACGCCGACGCGACGTCTTCCGTCGCTTCCTCTCCCGGCACGACGAAACCCTCGGAGGGCTTCTCCATGTCCGCGTTCCTGTCCAGTTCCCTGTCTTCCTTCATGTCCCTGTTCGCCGGGCTGGTCGAGCACATCGCCGACCTGCTCGACCCGTTCTTCCACGGTTCGGCGACCGCCGCCGCGATCGTCGTGTTCACCGCCTGCGTACGACTCCTCGTACACCCCCTCTCACGCGCCGCGGCCCGCGGGCAGAAGGCGCGCGCCAAGCTCTCGCCGCAGATCGCGGCGTTGCGGAAGAAGCACGGCAAGAACCCCGAGAAGTTGCAGCAGGCGGTGCTTGAACTGCACCGGAAGGAGCAGGTGTCGCCGCTCTCCGGCTGTCTGCCCAGCCTCTTCCAGCTGCCGGCCTTCTTCCTCCTGTACCACCTCTTCTCCAACTCCAGCATCGGCGGCGAGGCGAACGCGCTCCTCGGTCACACCCTCTTCGCCGCGCCGCTCGGCGGCCGGTGGACGGACGCGCTGGCCGAGGGTGGAGTCTTCGGGGCGCAGGGTCTGGTCTACGTGGCGCTGTTCGCGCTCGTCGCCGCCGTCGCCACCTTCAACTACCGGCGGGCCAAGGCGCAGCTGGCGGCCAACCCGCTGCCGCAGGCCGGGGACCAGCAGGTGCCCGGCATGGGCGGGATCGCGAAGGTCATGCCGCTGATGTCGTTCATGACTCTGTTCACGGTGGCCGTGGTGCCGCTCGCCGCCGCGCTGTACGTGGTGACCAGCACGACGTGGAGCGCGGTCGAGCGGGCCGTGCTGTACCGGGACATGCCGGGCGGGGCGGGGGCGCTGGCTACCGCCGGGTAACGGTCCAGTACGTGAACCGGGTATTGCATACGGCACAGGGACCTTGGACGATCGACCAAACCTCCGATGGCCGCACCCCATCGGCCGGGCCATGCTCGACCACGCTCGACCAAGGGAGACTGACCATGAAACTGCTGCGAGTCGGTACGGCGGGGGCGGAGCGCCCCGCGCTGCTGGACGCCGACGGGACCCTCAGGGACCTGTCGGGGGTAGTCGCCGACCTCGACGGCAGCGTGCTCGCCGACGCCGCCGCGCTCGGCCGGATCAGGGCCGCCGCCGACGCGGGTGACCTGCCCGTTCTCGCGGCCGAGGGGCTCCGCGTCGGACCGCCGGTGGCGCGCGTCGGCAAGGTCGTCTGCATCGGTCTCAACTACCACGACCACGCCCGCGAGACCGGTGCGGAGCCGCCCGCCGAACCCGTCGTCTTCTTCAAGGCGGCGGACACGGTGGTCGGCCCGGACGACACCGTCCTGGTGCCGCGCCGCTCGGTCAAGACGGACTGGGAGGTCGAGCTCGCCGTGGTCATCGGACGTACGGCGCGCTACCTGGAGTCGCACGAGGAGGCGCTGGCGCACGTCGCGGGGTACGCGGTGGCGCACGACGTCTCCGAGCGGGAGTTCCAGATCGAGCGCGGCGGCACCTGGGACAAGGGCAAGAACTGCGAGACGTTCAACCCGCTGGGCCCCTGGCTGGTCACCGCGGACGAGGTGCCGGACCCGCAGGCGCTCTCCCTGAAGCTCTGGGTCAACGGCGAGCTGAAGCAGGACGGCACGACCGCCGACCAGATCTTCCCCGTCGCGGAGGTCGTACGTTACGTAAGCCAGTTCATGACGCTCTACCCGGGCGACGTCATCAACACGGGTACGCCGGCGGGCGTCGCGATGGGACAGCCCGAGCCGAAGCCGTACCTGCGGGCGGGCGATGTGGTGGAGCTGGAGATCGATGGTCTTGGGCGGCAGCGGCAGGAGCTCAAGGACGCGTGATGCCCCGCTCAGGCACGTGATGCCCCGCTCAGGCACGTGATGCCCCGCTCAGGCACGTGACGCGAGTCCGGCGTCCCCGGTTCACCGGGCGGCGCCGGCCCGTCATCATGACGAGGTGCGACTGACAGCGGTCCAAGCCGCGCTCACCGGCACGACGCTGGGTGCCCTCGCCACCTTCTCCAGCGCCTGGCTCATCCAGCGCGCCACCACCCGACGCGAACGTGAGAACCGCGTGTGGGACCGGCGGATGGCCGTCTACGACGAAGTGATGATCGTCGTCAGGCGGATGGCGGACCTCAGGGAGGCCGTCCGGCGGACCGGCGCCTTCCCCGAACGGCGGACCGGAGAGACGGGCCCCGCCGACGACATGTCACCGCTCCTGGCCCGCCTGGAGATCTACGGCAGCGACGCGCTGCTCGCCGCCTGCAAGCACGCCTTCGCCGCGCGCCGGCGATGGAAACTCGCCTGGGGAAAATGGCACACCCAGCGGGAGAACAACCCCCGGATCAGCGACAACGACGAATTCTGGATCGAGTTCAAGAAGGCCGTGAAGAAATCCAGGAAAGCCGACCGGCGTGTGCTCGCCCTGCTGCGCGCGGAGGTCCACGTGGAAAGGATCTCCTGGCGGCGGAAGTTGTCGATGCGGCTGGTGCGGCTGGTGCGGCTGACGAGGTTCAGGTTTCGCATTCCGTGGCGGAGACGCTCCATCGGCCCCTGACCGAATATCCCTTGGATTCCCGTCGGATGTGCCACGGGCCCATTCCACGGCAACCAATTCTGGCTACCATGGCGTCTTCCGGGCGACAGCGGGGGTTCGCTCAGGGGATCCGGACGGGGGGCTGGTCCGTGGTGTACGACGAGCACTTCATCGAGATCTTCCGGAGCGGCTGCCGGCAGGGCGGCGAGTGCCGGCGGGGCGACGACTGCCGGCGGGACGAGGGGCTCGGGCAGGACGAGAGCTGCCGCCGGGGCTCGGGCGTGCGGCTCACCCGGGAGTTCGCCCTCACCGCCGCGCACTGCCTCAAGGCCCGTGAACTCAAGGGCCTCGACCCCCTCATGCTCCGGCTCTCGGGCGGCAAGCAGGTCACGGGCGGCGTGCTGGACTACGACCGGCGGTCCGACCTCGCGCTGCTCAACCTCACCTTCGCCGAGGGCGAGGACGTCCAGCTCCCGGGAGTCTGCTTCGACGACGCCCGGCAGGACGAGGTGTGGAAGGCGACCCACCAGCCCCCGGAGAGCGACGACGTGCTGACCGGCAGCGTCGCCGACGTCTCCTACGAGTACGGCGAGCCGCAGAAGGGCGTGAAGATCTGTGCGCTGCGGCTCAACTGCCATGCGGGGCCCGAGGATTACGGCAGGTACGCGGGGAGCCCGGTGGAGCGCGGCGACCCCTACCGGCCGACGTCGGTCCTTGGCCTCATCGTCGAGCGGCGCCCGGGCGCGGGGACGGCGGGCGACACGGTCTTCGCCGGCACCATCCGCGAAGCCGTTCGGCAGTTCGACCGCTTCCGGTTCCGGATCGAGGACCTGGCCAGGGAGCAGTGGCCGCTGGCCGTCCGGCCGCACTCGGTGGAGGCGACCGAGACGGAGCAGAAGCTCCGGGTCAGCGCCGCGGTGGCCGAGGCTCTCAAGAAATCGGGCCACGACTCCGTGGTGACGGTGCACTGGATACGCCGCTGACCAGCACAGCCGCTGACCAGCACACGCCGCTGCCTCAGCACACGCCGCTGACCCAGCGCACCGGCACGTGGGCCGGCGACAACCCGGGAGGGACCATGACGACGACCATGCGGTACCTCGACGACGCCATAGCCGTCGCCGAAGAGATGCTCCTGGCGCCCGCCGGGCCGCGCCGGCAGGACAAGGGCCGTCTGGCGGCCTATGTGAAACACGTCCGCAGGCCCGACCCCGCCGACGGGTTCCAGCAGTTACGGGCGGGCCAGCTCATCCATCTGGCCAAGCTGCTGAGCGCCCTCGGTATGAAGACGCTGTCCCTGTCGGTGGCCGACATGACGCTGCGGCACATGGAGATCGTGGAGGCGGACCGCGAGGTGTACGCGGCGTCCGTCTGGAACGAGCTGGGCTCGCTGCTCGCCGAGCACGGCGAACTGGAACGGGCCAGGCTCGTCCTCGGCCGCGCCCTGAGCAGGGCCGAGCGGGGCAGCCGGGTTCCCGAGCGGGGCCGGATCCTCGCCAACCTGAGCGCAGTCAGCCTGCGCAGGGGCGACCTGGGCGACGCCGACTTCTGGGCCGACAAGGCGCTGGAGGAGATGGACACGCGGCCCGGCGACGACCCCGACGCGCGGCTGACCGCGGACCTGGTGCGGCTGGAGGTCGCGAGGTCCGGCAAGGACATCGACCGCATCCAAGACACCCTGCAGAAGTTCGACAGGTCCGCGGAGCACTCCATCGCCCTCAAGGGCGGCGACCATCCGGCGTCCATCGCCGCCCGGCGGGCCCTGGCCACGGCGACGTTCGAGGCGGCCTCGGCCTGGCACGACGTGGAGCTCAGCGAGCGGCAGCTGACCGAGCTGGAGATCGTGAAGCTGAACGCCTCCGCGTTCCTGGGGGCGACCCACCGCGAGACCATCGTGGCCCAAGCGGCGCTCGCCGTCGCCGAGTTCGAGGCGGCGGGCGGCGGCAGCGGGAGCCTGCTGCGCCGGCGGCGGGCCGTGGTGCTGCTGGAGTCCGCCGAGGAGATGGCCGTCGAGGCGCTCGGCCGGGAGCACGACCAGACCCTCGCGATACGGGAGGCGCTCGCCCATCTGCGGGCGGCCACGGTGCAGACCGACGACCTGCCGTACCGGATCGACCGCACGTATACGCCGCAGGAGAACGACGTCCGCAACACCGCGAAGAAGAAGGCGATCGACGCGGAGCGGAACGTGATCCGGCTGACCGCGCACGCGGGCGCCTCGTATTTCCTCGCCGACCTGGACATCTTCTACTGGCAGATTCACCGCGCCCTGGAGCGCGGCACCTATTTCCACGTCATTCTGAGCAGCCCTTGGAACAATCTCGCGATCTTCATGCAGCACGGCGCGGACTCGGAGCCGGTGAGTCACCAGAACATCGTGGACCGGGTGCGGGCGAGCACGTATTACCAGGAGACGTTCCTGCCGGTCATCGACTCCTACAAGGATCTGCGCGACCAGTTCCCCGACCACATCGAACTGAAGCTGACGCCCACCGACATCTCCGGCTCGACGCTGCTCACGTCGGAGGCGGGATTCTTCGAGCCGTACATCACGATGAATCCGCTGCAGCGCACCCGCAGGGGCCTCAGCGTCTTCGAGCACCAGTTCCTGAAGGACAGCAAGTACTACGAGGACAGCCTGGCGGCGTTCCGTACGCAGTGGGAACTGACCAGCACCTGGGAGCAGTTCGGGATGCACGAGGAGAAGCACAAGGAGCGGCTGCGGGCGCTGATGACGACCCAGTCCGACGACCGGTGGAGCAAGAGCCAGACGTAGCTCAGGGGCAGACTCATGGGCAGTGCAGGGCGCCGTCCCTGACGCTCCTCAGGACCTGTGCCGAGCCGACGAAGAGCGCGTCGGGCAGCGCGTCCAGGGGCCAGAACTGCCAGCGCACACAGCGGTCGGGCTCGCGTACGCGGATGTCGCCGGTGTAGTCGACGACCTCGACGCCGACCTGCATGTGGTGGTTGGCCGCCGGGTCCGGGTCGGTCACACAGGCGACGCGCAGGTCGAGGGCGCGGATGCCGGTCTCCTCCGCCAACTCCCTGCGGGCGGCGCCCGTCAGGGACTCGCCCACCTCCAGGTGGCCGCCGGGCAGGCCCCAGGTGCCCGCGCCGAAGCAGTTGGCCCGCAGGCCGAGCAGGACGTCGCCGCCGAGGCGGACGACCGCCTGGACACCAACGCGTACGTGCGCTGTCATCGGGATCTCCTCACAGGGCTGGTGCGTCGTCCGGTTCCGGATAGGTGCCGGCGAAATTCTCGACGTTCCTGGCAGGGGTGATGACCTCGGCGGGCCGGAGCGTACGGTCCGCGAGCTTCTCGAAAAGATTCCCGATCCGCCGTTCCTCACCCTCGTCGACGACGACGATCTCGCAGTCCGGGTCGATGAAGAAGTAGCTGCCGGTGCGGGTGCGGTTCCGGTACACCCGAAGCGGAACCTCGTGCTCCTGGGCGGCCGCCTCGCACTCCTTCACCACGTCCTCGAACTCCTCGTCGCCGAGCGAGAGCCAGTCCCGGTTGTCCGCGCCGTAGTTGGTCTCCGACATCTGGTAGACCTTCCACACGTCCGGCCTGGACCGCTCGTCGATCAGGTCCAGGACGCGCGGTGCGCCCTTGACGTTGAGGCGGGTGACGACGGTGCCCAGCTTCACCTGGACGTGCCGGTGGTTTTTGCGCACCTCCCTGAGCAGGCCGAGGACCCGGTCGCGGTGCGGTGCCGGGCTGCCGGTGCGCAGCAGACCGTGCTCCCCCGCGTCCCGGGACTCCAGCGGCAGGGCGATCCAGGAGAGGTGGGGGAGGATGCGGTGCATGGTCTTGAGAGGGGCGAGGCCGTTGGTGCTGAGGACGACGCGGGGCGGCCGCCCGGACGGCAGCGGCCGGCTCAACTCCCCGGCCAGATCGGCGAGATACGGCAGCAGTGTCGGTTCTCCACCGGAGATGACGACGCCTTGCACCCCTCCGTCCCGGAGGACTCCGACCACGTCCAGAGCTGTGTCCCAGGACATGGATGGGACCTCGTGACGGGGTCCGAAACAGAAGGGGCAGCTGAGGTTGCAACGGCCGATGGGGCGCAGATCCACGAATGCGGGCAGTTGCATGCAGGACACTATGGGGCGTCAGGGGAAGCGGTGTGCCGCTTCCCCTGCTTCAGCGAGTGGGTTTTCACTCTTTGCGTTGAACAATCCCGGTTCAGGCTGCGACGAACCGCTCCAGCGCCGACACCACCAGCGCGTGATCCTCCACCTGAGGCAGCCCCGACACCACCACCGTGCCGACCACCCCCGCGCCCTCCACCGCGATCGGGAACGCGCCGCCGTGGGCCGCGTACACGTCGGGGTCGAGGCGGGAGGAGTCCTCGAACGTCGTGCCCTTGGCGCGGAAGCGGGAGCCGACGAGGTACGAGGAGCAGTGGTACCGCTCGACGACGCGGCGTTTGCGGTCGATCCACGCGTCGTTGTCGGGGGTCGAGCCGGGCAGCGCCGCGTGGAAGAGCTGCTGGCCGCCGCGGCGGATGTCGATCGCCACGGGTGCGCCGCGCTCGCGGGCCAGCTCCACCAGGAGCGTGCCGAGCGCCCACGCGTCGTCGTACGTGAAGTGGGGCAGGACGAGGCGGCGCTCCTGGGCCTCCAGCTCGTCGATGGCCGGCGGGGTCACCTGGGGCGCGGTCACAGCGTCACCGCCACGCCGTCGCGGGCCGAGCGGCGGGCCGCCTCAAGGACGTCCAGGGCCGCGGCGGCCTCGTGCGCGGTGACGGGGTTCTCACCGGTGCCGCGCAGGGCGTTCGCCACCGCCTCGTAGTACGCGGGGTAGTCGCCCGGCAGCGTCGGCAGCGGGGTGCCGCCGCCGGTCGGCGGGGACTCGCCGGCTCCGACCGTCCCCCACATCGACTCCGGCTCAACGCCCCACGGGTCCTCCGTAGCCGTGGTCGGGCGCTTGCCCTCGCGCAGGGCCGCCTCCTGCGGGTCGAGGCCGTACTTCACGTAACCGGCCTGCGAGCCCAGGACCCGGAAGCGCGGGCCCAGCTGGGCGGTGGTGGCGCTGACGTAGAGGTGCGAGCGGACGCCGTTGGCGTGGGTGAGCGCGAGGAACGTGTCGTCGTCGGCCTCCGCGCCCGGGCGCCGGACGTCCGACTCCGCGTACACGCTCACGACCGGTCCGAAGAGCACCAGGGCCTGGTCGACGACGTGGCTGCCCAGGTCGTAGAGGAGACCGCCGATCTCCTCCGGGTTCCCCGACTCGCGCCAGCCGCCCTTCGGCTTCGGCCGCCACCGCTCGAAACGGGACTCGAAGCGCCATACGTCGCCGAGCCCGCCGTCGTCGAGCAGCTTGCGCAGCGTACGGAAGTCGTTGTCCCAGCGGCGGTTCTGGAAGACGGAGAGGAGCAGTCCGCGCTCGTCGGCGAGGGCCGCGAGCTCGCGCGCCTCGGCGGCCGTGCCCGCGACCGGCTTGTCCACGACGGCCGGCAGGCCCGCCTTCAGGGCGGCGGTGGCGAGCGCCACGTGCGTCTTGTTCGGGGACGCGATGACGATCAGGTCGAGCTCGTCCGCCCGCTCCCACAGCTCGTCGGCCGAGGCCGCGCAGCGCAGTCCGTCGCCGAACTCGGCGCGGGCCTGCGCCTGCCGCTCCGGGTTGGACGTGACGACCGTGTCGAGGACGAGGCCGTCGGTGGCGGCGATCAGCGGGGCGTGGAAGACGGAACCCGCGAGGCCGTATCCGACGAGCCCGACGCGGAGGGGGGAGCCTGAGGTGCCTGTGCCGGTCATCTTGGAGCCTGTACCAGTCATGTCCTCCACTTAAGCAACGGTGTTGCCAAAGTGCAAGCGGGCGGGACAATGGCCCTGTGATGTCGTACGTGAACAGGGGAAACCCCGGAGTGAACCTGCCGGTGCTGCGCGGGCACAACGCCGCGCTCGTGCTCGATCTGCTGCGC
The DNA here is from genome assembly GCF_044903205.1 of Streptomyces sp. NPDC029674. Classification (NCBI taxonomy): domain Bacteria; kingdom Bacillati; phylum Actinomycetota; class Actinomycetes; order Kitasatosporales; family Streptomycetaceae; genus Streptomyces; species Streptomyces sp. NPDC029674. Next base: position 779,158 of record NZ_JBJDPY010000001.1, on the reverse strand, counting down.
GCGGCGGGCGAGGAGGGCATCAGCCGCCTCGAACTCGCCGAGCGCACCGGGCTCACCCCGCAGGCCGTCAGCAAGATCACCGCGCGGCTGCGGGCCGAGGGTCTGGCCGCGGAGGCGGGCCGCCGCGCCTCGACGGGCGGCAAGCCCCGCACCGTGCTGCGCCTCGTCCCCGCCGCGGGCCACGCCGTCGGCCTCCACCTGGACCGCGACGAGCTGACGGCGGTCCTCGTCGACCTCACCGGCACGGTCGTCGCCGAACGCCGCGCTCCGCTCGCCTTCGGCGCGGGCGCGGAGGCGGTGGTGGAGGTGGCGGTGGGGGAAGTGCGGGGGTTGCTCGCGGCAGGGGCGAGCGGTGTCGCCGGCACCGGCGACGGTACCGGCGCTGTCACCGGCTCTGGCTCTGGCACTGGCGACGGCGCTGGCGCTGGCACCGGCTTCGGCACCGGCGACGGCACGGGCACTGGCGCTGGCGCTGTCAGCGGCACTGGCTCTGGCGCTGGCATCGGCGACGGCACCGATACCGGCTCTGGCACTGGCACTGGCACTGGCACCGGCGACGGCGACGGCACCGGCTTCGGCACTGGCACCGGCTTCGGCACTGGCACTGGCACCGGCTTCGGCGCTGGCACCGGCTTCGGCGACGGCATCGGAGACGGCGACGGCGTCGTCGCCGGGGGCAGTGGTGGCGGGGGCTTCGACGGCGGCAGCGTCTCCGGGGTCGGGGTCGCGCTGCCCGGGCCGCTCGACCACGCGGCGGGCGTGCTGCACCGCGTCACCGGGTTCCCGGAGTGGGACGGGTTCGCGCTGCGGGACGTGCTCTCGGAGCGGCTCGGGCTGCCCGTCGTGGTCGACAAGGACACCAACGCCGCGGCGCTGGGCCTCGCCCTCGCGGGCGCCGCCGACTCCTTCGCCTACCTCCATCTGGGCACGGGGCTCGGCGCCGGGCTCGTGCTCGGTGGCGCGCTGCACCGCGGGGCCCGTACCGGCGCGGGGGAGTTCGGCCACCAGGTGCTCCAGCTGGACGGGCCGCCCTGCGAGTGCGGGGACCGGGGCTGCGTCGAGGCGCTCTGCCTCGCGGCCGTCGCCCGTGGCGACCTCGACGAGGCGGCGCGGGTCCTCGGCACGGCCGCGGGCAACCTCGTCGGCCTCCTCGACATCGACCGCGTCGTGCTCGGCGGGCGGACCGTCTTCGCCGCCGAGGATCTCTTCGTACGGGGGGTCGGCACGGTCGTCGCGGAACGCGTCCGGCGCGGGGGCGGGACCCTCCGGGTGCCGGTGAGTCTCGCGCCCGGAGGAGAGCGGGGGGTGGCGGAAGGAGCGGCCCAACTGGTGCTGGCGCCGTTGTTCGGGCGTGCGGAGGTGGTGTTTCCGGCGCGTTGAGGGCGAGTTGCCGGGGGTGGGGGCGCGGGCACCGGTGTTATGCGCGGGCGGGGAGTTCTCGCCTGATCGTGGGGCTTGGGCAGGCCGATCGGTCCTATCCGCGGGCGGTGCGGTGGCCGGGGCGCGGGCGCGTGGCAGGGTCGGAAGCGGTGTTGACGCCCGGGCCCCGGCCCCCGGCCCGGGCGCATCCGTCGCCACCCGTCCGTCGGCTGCTCAGCAGAGGTTCTGAGGTTCTCCATGGCCTTTCGCAGTTCTCTCGTCCTTGGCGTCACCGCTGCGGCCGCCGCCCTCCTGTCCACCGTGGCCATGGCGCCCGCGGTGGCCGCCGCGGACGGCGAGGGTGTGGGGGAACGGCGGCGGGACGAGTCCGGCGTTCCGGCGTACCGGGGGCGTCCCACCTGCGCGGACGAGGACCGGGCCGAGTTCCCCATCGACACCCGCATCCGCCGCGGCCCCGCCGCCTACCGGCCTGGCGGCGGTCCTCAGGAGTGGACGGTCGACCTCACCAACGCCACCGACGAGCCCTGCGGCAACATCCACCCGGTCCTCGTCCTCGTGGACGCGGAGCGGACGCTGACGCCCGAGCAGGTGCGGCTGCGGTTCGAGGACGGGAAGCGGTGGCGGCCCGTGCCGTTCGAGAAGACCGTCAAGGGGGAGAACGTCGGCGTCTTCGACGACGGCTTCGCAGGCTTCACGGTCGCGCCGGGCCGGACCGTCAGCGTCAAGGTCCGGCTCGCCTTCACGGCCGGCGCCGGGCCCAACCACGTCGTGGCGTCCGCCGCGCTCGTCCAGCGCAGGGACGGCGACGGCGACTGGGTCGGCACCTCCAACGACTACTCGTTCGACGTCACCACGGGCAGCTCCGAGGAACCGTTCCAGGCGCTGCCGCGGCTTCCGGAGCTCGCGGACACCGGCCGGCGCACCCCGATCGCCCCGGTGCTCGCCGCCGCGGCCGCCGCTGTCATCGGGGGCTGCGCTCTCATGCTCGGAGCCCGACGTCTGCGAACGGGACGCCCGCGGACCGGACGCCCGCGAGCCGGACGCCCGCGGACCCGACGCCGCTGACGGCGACGTCGGGGACGTCGGCGCCCGTTCACGTACGTCTGCGAACATCCCCGGGTGGACAACCCGAACACCGCGCACCTCCCCGCCCACCTGCTCGACCAGGCGCCGGGCGCCCCCGTCCGCTCCGGCATCCCGGAGCACGGCCGCATCCCGAAGTACTACGCCGTGAAGGCGAGAATCGCCGCGCTCATCGAGGAGTTGGGGGACGGGCAGCCGCTGCCCACCGAGCGGGACCTCGCCGAGCGGTACGAGGTGGCGCGCGAGACCGTGCGGCAGGCGCTGCGCGAACTGCTCCTGGAGGGGCGGCTGCGCAGGCAGGGGCGGGGGACGGTGGTGGCGGGGCCGAAGCTGGAGCAGCCGCTGTCGCTCGCGAGTTACACCGAGGGCGTGCGGCGGCAGGGGCGCACCCCGGGACGCAACCTCATCTCCCTCGACCGGTTCCCGTGCCCGCCCGCGCTCGCCCGCGAGATCGGCGGCGACGTGGGCGAGCCCGTCTGGCACATGGAGCGCGTGCTGCTCGCCGACGAGGAGCGTGTCGGCCTGGAGAGCACGTACGTCTCGGTGGCCCGCGTGCCGCGGCTCGACGAGGAGTTCGAGCCGGACTCCTCCTTCTACGCGTACCTCCGCGACCGCCTCGGCATCTCCTTCGGGGACGCCGACGAACGGATCGAGACGGTCCTCGCCACCCCGCGCGAGGCGCTGCTCATCGGGACGCCGCCCGCACTGCCCATGCTGCTGATCCACCGCCTGTCGCGCGACACGTCCGGCCGCCCGCTGGAGCGGGTGCGCACCCTCTACCGGGGCGACCGGTTCTCCTTCACCACGCATCTGGGCGGCTGAGTCCGCGCACCCCGCGCACCCGCCCCGTAGATAACGGAAACATAACGGGTCTAGGCCAACCTTGGGTGGCCGTTCACCGTCCCGTTGCCGCCCGGCCCCGCGCGGGACACCACCCGCCACGAGCGTTGCCGCCGTGAGAGTCATCGTCGTAGGAGCCGGCGTGGTGGGCACCATGCACGCCTGGCATGCAGTGGAACGCGGCCACGAGGTCGTACAGATCGAGCGCGAGAGCGAGGCCCGCGGGGCGTCCCTGCGCAACTTCGGGCAGATATGGGTGAGCGGCAGGGCGGGCGGCGAGGAGCTCGACACGGCCCTGCGCGCCCGCGAGCTGTGGGAGGGCATCGGCGAGCGCGTCCCGGGCCTCGGCTTCCGGGCCAACGGCTCCCTCACCCTCGTGCGCAACGAACGCGAGCACGCCGTCGCCGAGGCCGCCCTCGCCCGCCCGGACGCGGCGGCCCGCGGCTACAAGCTGCTCACCGCGGGGGAGGCCCGTGCCCTCAACCCGGCCCTGCGCGGCGAGTTCGGCGCGGCCCTGTGGTGCGAGCGGGACGCGGCGGTGGAGCCGCGCACCGCTCAACTGCGGCTGCGGGAAGCCCTGTCGGCCAACCCCCGCTACACCTTCCTGCCCGGGCGCGAGGTCCGTGAGGTCGTCGGCGCGGGCAGCGTCCGCGACGACCACGGCGACGTGCACACCGGCGACGCCGTCGTCCTCGCCACCGGCGCCTGGCTCGGCGGCCTCGTCCGCGAGCTGGCGGGACCCGACCTGCCCGTGCGCCGCGTACGCCTTCAGATGATGCAGACGGAGCCGCTCGGCGAGGCGCTCACCACCTCCGTCGCCGACGCCGACAGCTTCCGCTACTACCCCGCGTACAAGTCGGACGCTCTCGACGAGCTCAACGCCGGCCAGGCGCAGACACCGACCGCCGCCGAGCACAAGATGCAGCTGCTCATGGTGCAGCGCGCGGACGGCGGGCTGACCATCGGCGACACCCACGAGTACGAGCACCCCTTCGCGTTCGACACCGTCGAGGACCCCTACGACCACCTCACCGAGGTCGTCGAGGGCTTCCTCGGCCGCCCGCTGCCGAAGATCAGGCGGCGCTGGGCCGGGGTGTACGCGCAGTGCGTCGACACGAGCCGCGTCGTGCACCGGCAGCAGGTGCGCGACGGCGTGTGGCTGGTCACCGGGCCCGGCGGGCGCGGTATGACCTGCTCGCCCGCGATCGCCGAGCAGACCGCGAACGAACTGGGATGGTGAGGGAGTCGGTGAGGGAGTCGACCGTGAAGACGCAGGGCCGCACCGGTCTCGTCGTACTCGACATGGCGGGCACCACCGTCGCCGACGGCGGCCTCGTCGAGCAGGCCTTCGCCGCCGCCGCGCGGGAGCTCGGCGTCGAGCCGGACTCCGCGGACCACGCCGCGAAACTGGAGTACGTCCGCGCCACGATGGGCGAGTCCAAGATCTCCGTCTTCCGGCACCTGTTCGGCGAGGAAGAGCTTGCGCAACGGGCCAACGCCGCCTTCGAGAAGGCGTACGGGACGCTCGTCGACGGCGGCCGCATCGCGCCGGTCGCCGGGGCGCGCGAAGCCATCGAGGAGCTGACGGAGGACGGCCGCACCGTCGTCCTCACCACCGGATTCGCCCGCGTCACCCAGGACGCCATCCTCGACGCGCTGGGCTGGCGGGGCCTCGTCCCGCTCACCCTGTGCCCCGCCGACGCGGGCGGCCGCGGGCGCCCCTACCCCGACATGGTGCTCAGCGCGTTCCTGCGCACCGGCGCCGTGGACGGCGTCCAGGACGTCGCGGTCGCGGGCGACACGGCGTACGACATGCTCAGCGGCGTACGGTCGGGCGCCTCCGTCGTCGCCGGGGTGCTGACCGGCGCCCACGGTGACGCCGCGCTCCGCGAGGCCGGCGCCACCCACGTGCTTGGCTCCGTCGCCGAACTGCCCGCGCTGCTCCGGGGGGCCGGCTGATGGGCAGCGGCATCCGCTTCGACGGGGTCTCCGTCGCGTACGACGGGAACACCGTCCTCGACTCCCTCGACCTGACCGTCGAGCCCGGGGAGGTCATGGCCCTGCTCGGACCCTCGGGGTCCGGCAAGACCACCGCGCTGCGGGCCGTCGCCGGGTTCGTGCGGCCCGTGTCCGGGCGGGTCCTCATCGGTGACCGCGACGTCACCGCGCTGCCGCCGCACCAGCGGGGCATCGGCATGGTCGTCCAGCAGTACGCGCTCTTCCCGCACATGCGGGTCGCGGACAACGTCGCGTTCGGCCTGAAGGCGCAACGGGTGGCGAAGAGCGAGATCCCCGGGCGGGTCACCGAGGCCCTGGAGATGACGGGCATGGCCGCGTACGCGAAGCGGTTCCCGCGCGAGCTGTCCGGCGGGCAGCAGCAGCGGGTCGCCATCGCGCGGGCGCTCGCCATCCGGCCCGGCGTGCTGCTCCTCGACGAGCCGCTGTCCGCGCTGGACGCGCAGCTGCGCTCCGGAATGCTGGCCGAACTCGCCCGGCTGCACCGGGAGTTGCCCGACGTGTCGATCCTGTACGTCACCCACGACCAGGTCGAGGCGCTGACCCTGGCCGACCGGATCGCCGTCATGGACCGGGCGCGGCTGCGGGACTGCGGGACGCCGCAGGAGCTGTACCGGGCTCCGCGGACGGAGTTCACCGCGTCGTTCGTCGGCAACGCGAATCTCCTCGCGGTGACGGTGGGGGAGGGGGTGGTGTCCTTCGGTGGGGTGTCGCTGAAGGTCGACACGGGGGGTGTCGCCTCTGGGGTGACCGCCACGTTGTGTGTACGGCCGCATCTGGTCGGGCTCGGGGAGGGCCCGAACTCCCTGCGGGGCAGGGTCGCCGAAGTCCAATGGCGGGGCGCCATTCACCGGTTGTACGTCGACGTGGCCGGGGAGCGGGTGAAGGCGGATGTCCGTGAACTCCGGGATCCGCCCGCTATCGGCGACGTGGTCACCCTGCACTTCGCGCCCGAAGACGCGGTGCTCCTCTCCGGAGGGGTGACCGATGGGTAGTCCTGCTGAGCGCTTGCTGAAAGGTGACCCGGCACCGGGGGCTGTGCCCACCCTCCCCCAATCTCTCGACTCCGCTCGATCAGGGGGGACCCCCATCGCCGTGCGGAACGCCTGCCCACAGCGGGAGCGGCAGCAGTCCGGGGCTCGGCGGGGGTGGCGTCTGCCCTCGTTCGTCTGGGCCCTGCCGCCCGTCGTCCTCCTCTCGCTCTTCTTTCTCTACCCCCTCTTCCTCGTCGTTCAGCAGTCCCTGCAACCCGACACCGGCGGGACCTCCCTCCAGCCGTATTCCGACGTGTTCGCGTCCGAGGCGTTTCGGGAGGCGCTCGGGACCACCGTGTGGTTGGCGGGCGGGGCGACGGTGGGATGTCTCGTGCTGGGGTTCGCGCTCGCGCTGGTCATCGCGTTCGTGCCGTTTCCCGGCGGGAAGGCCGTCGCGAAGTTCATCGACGTGTTTCTTTCCTTCCCGTCCTTCCTGATCACTCTCGCCCTGCTCTTCATCTACGGGACGAAGGGCATGGCCAACGGGGTGTGGACGGACGCGACCGGCACCGCCGAGGGGCCGTTCCAGTTCCTGACCACCCCGTGGGGCGTGCTGCTCGCCGAGATCACGTACTTCACGCCGTTCGTGATGCGGCCGCTGCTCGCCGCGTTCTCGCAGATCGACACCGCGCAGATCGAGGTCGCCTCCAGCCTGGGGGCCAGGCCCGCCCGCATCGTGCGGCGCGTCATCCTGCCCGAGGCGCTGCCCGCGCTCGCCGCCGGCGGCAGCCTCGTCCTCGTCATGTGCCTGAACGAGTTCGGGATCGTCCTCTTCACCGGGGCGAAAGGCGTCACGACCCTCCCGATGCTCGTCTACAGCAAGGCCATCCTCGAATCCGACTATCCGGCGGCGTGCGTCGTCGCCGTCGTCAACATCGCGATCTCCGTGGGCCTCTACGGCCTCTACCGGGTGGTGAGCCGTCGTGTTGGTGCATAGCCGCACAGGGAAGTGGGCGACCTGGGTCCTCTTCGCCGTCTTCTTCCTTCCTCTCTTCGCGCTGCCGCTGCTGGTGATCCTCACGGCGTCGTTCTCCGAGCACTGGTCGGGGGCCTTCCCGTCCGGTCTCACCGGCGAGCACTACGCGGCGGCGACCCGCGGCGAGTCGCTCCAGGCCCTCACCACCAGCCTGGTCACCGCCCTCGGTGCCAGTCTGCTCGCGCTGGCCGTCGGCTCCTGGGCCGCGCTCGCCGCCGCCTCGCTGAAGAAGGGCGGCAAGAGGGCCCTCGACGCGCTGTTCGTGCTGCCCGTCGCCGTGCCGTCCGTGGTCGTCGGGCTCGCGGTCCTCGTCGCGTTCTCCAAGCCGCCGATGATCCTCAACGGGACGCGGTGGATCGTAATCCTGGCGCACGCCCTGCTCGTCACGGCGTTCGCCTACCAGTCCGTCTCGGCCGCCCTCGTGCGGCTCGACCCGGCGTACGAACAGGCCGCCGCGTCGCTGGGCGCCCGGCCCTCGTACGTCCTGTGGAAGGTGAAGCTGCCGCTCCTGCTGCCGTCACTGAACGCGGCCGCCGGACTGTGCTTCGCGCTCTCCATGGGCGAGTTGAGCGCCACGATGATGCTCTACCCGCCGGACTGGATGCCGCTCCCCGTGCGGATCTACGCGGCCACCGACCGCGGGTCCACCTTCACCGGCGCCGCCCTCGCGGTGGTCCTCATGGCGGCCACGCTCCTCGTCCTGCTCGCCGTCTCCCGCATCCGCACCCGCGCCTCCTACCGCTGACCTCCCCGCCTCCCTGTCCCAAGGAGTACGAAACGTCATGTCGCGTCACCCCCGCATCCGCGTCCGAGCGCTCGCCGCCGTCACCGGCAGCCTCGTCCTCGCCGGCTCCCTCACCGCGTGCGGCGGCAGCTCGGCCGCGTCCGACGACAAGGTCGTCACCGTCTACAGCGCCGACGGCCTCAAGGGCGAGAACGGCGACGGCTGGTACGACCGGGTCTTCGAGGACTTCGAGAAGAAGACCGGCATCAAGGTGAACTACGTCGAGGGCGGCTCCGGCGAGATGGTGCAGCGCGCCGTCCGCGAGAAGTCCAACACGCAGGCCGATGTCATCATCACCCTGCCGCCGTTCATCCAGCAGGCCGACGAGAAGGGCCTGTTGGAGTCGTACGAGCCCAAGGGGTCGGAGCAGGTCGACGGCGCCGACAAGGCCGCCGACGGCAAGTGGACCTCCGTGGTGAAGAACTACTTCGGCTTCATCTACAACAAGAAGGAACTCGCGGGCGGCAAGGCGCCCAGGACGTGGGAGGAGCTCACCGACGCCTCGTACAAGAACAAGGTGCAGTACTCCACGCCGGGCGTCGCGGGCGACGGGACCGCCGTGCTCATCAAGGCGATGCACGACTTCGGCGGCAAGGAGCCGGCGATGGCGTACCTGAAGAAGCTGCAGACCAACAACGTCGGCCCGTCCGCCTCCACCGGCAAGCTCGCGCCCAAGGTCGACAAGGGCGAACTCCTCGCAGCCAACGGCGACGTCCAGATGAACTACGCGCAGTCCAAGGACATGCCGAACCTCGGCATCTGGTTCCCCGCGACCGCGAAGAACCCGGAGAGGCGCACCACGTTCGCGCTGCCCTACGCGGCCGGCCTGGTCAGCAAGGCCCCGCACAGCGCCAACGCGAAGAAGTTCCTCGACCACCTCCTCGGCGAGCAGGCCCAGCGTCAGGTCAGCGAGATCGGCGGCGGCTTCCCGGCCCGCGGGGACATCAAGGCCACCGACGCCAACGCCGTCGCCCTCGGCAAGATCGTCGACGGCGTGGAGGTCTTCGAGCCGGACTGGGCGGACATCTCCGAGAACCTCCAGTCGTACGTGGCGGACTGGAAGTCGGCGACGGGCAGCTGAATCGTCACGCTCGAACCGTCACGCCCAGGCCCTGCGTGATCGACCGGGTCAAGATCACGGCATCCTGATTAGGCTGTGGGGTGTCGGCACAGCGCTGTCCCGGCGCCCCAGCCACCTCGTACACCGCAGGAGTGCACCGCATGGCAGAGCGCAAGCCCATCGAATCGTGGCTCACCGACATGGACGGCGTGCTCATCCACGAAGGCGTGCCGATCCCCGGCGCCGACGCCTTCATCAAGAGGCTGCGCGAGTCCGGCAGGCCCTTCCTGGTCCTGACGAACAACTCCATCTACACCGCGCGCGACCTCCAGGCCCGGCTGAACCGCATGGGCCTGGACGTGCCGGTGGAGAACATCTGGACCTCCGCGCTCGCCACCGCCAAGTTCCTCGACGACCAGCGCCCCGGCGGCACCGCGTACGTCATCGGCGAGGCGGGCCTGACCACCGCCCTGCACGACATCGGGTACGTGCTCACCGACCACGACCCGGACTACGTGGTCCTCGGCGAGACCCGCACGTATTCCTTCGAGGCCATGACCAAGGCCGTCCGCCTCATCAACGGCGGGGCCCGCTTCATCTGCACCAACCCCGACGAGACGGGCCCCTCCATGGAGGGGCCGCTGCCCGCCACCGGGGCCGTCGCGGCGCTCATCACCAAGGCGACCGGCAAGCACCCGTACTTCGCGGGCAAGCCGAACCCACTGATGATGCGGACAGGTCTGAACGCGATCGGCGCGCACTCGGAGACCAGCGCGATGATCGGGGACCGCATGGACACCGACATCCTCGCCGGTCTCGAAGCCGGGATGGAGACGTTCCTGGTGCTCACCGGGCTGACCTCGCGGGCCGACATCGACCGGCACCCCTTCCGGCCCTCGAACATCGTCGACTCCATCGCCGACCTCGTGGACCGCGTCTGACCGGTCCGGACCTCCGCCGAGATGCGGAGTCGTCCGGGGCGGGTGAACCTCGTAGGTGGAGGTTCACGATGCGTATACGTTCCCTGGCGCTGCGTGGAGCCGGGGTGGCCGTCGTCCTGGCGGCCGCCCTGCCCGCCGGCGCCGCCCAGGCCCACGACAAAGAGTCCGTCCGGGCCACCGTCACCCCGTCCGACGCCGCGCCCGGCGCCGCCGTGGAGGTGAGCGTCTCCGGCTGCGGCGGCACCACCGGTACGGCAGGGTCCGGGGCTTTCGAGGGCGACGCCGAGCTCACCGGCCGCGACGGCGGCGAGTACAAGCTCAGCGGCAGCGCCAAGATCAGGGGCGGCGTCTCCGGCACCTTCGACGTCACCGTCACCTGCGACGGCCACCCCCACCAGGGCGTCGGCACGGTCCAGGTGGCCGGGCGCGACCGGGCCCCGGTCTCCCCGGTACGGGCAGGCGGCGGCGGCACCGCGCCGGTGACCACGGCCGCCGCCGAGGCCGAGGAGGCGGGGCCGGGCACCTGGCACGCCGTGATCGGCCTGGTCCTCGCCGGGGTCGCCGCCGTCGCCGTCGCGTTCCGCAGCGTCCGCCGGCGACGCTCCGAGTGACGGGCGGGCAGAACCGTGTCCAGCGGTGGACGCGCGACCGGCTCGGGACGGCTGCTGACCGGCGTCGCCTGGGCGGTCCTCCTGGTCGCCCTCTGGCTCTGGGGCAGCGACATCACCGGGCTGCGCGGCGGTCTTTCCGCGCCCGCCACCGGTGACGTGGCCGCGGTCGGCCGCCCCCTCGGCGTCGAACTGCCGCCCGCGCACGAGCCGTTGGAGCCCGCCCGCCCGGCCCGCGTCGACGTGCCGTCACTGGAGGTGCGGGCCCCCGTCATCGCCCGCGGCCTGGACGCCGAGGGCGCGATCGACCCGCCGTCCTTCGCGCAGGCCGACACCGTCGGCTGGTACGCGGGCGGCGCCCGGCCCGGTGCCGCCGGCGCGGCCCTCTTCGTCGGGCACGTCGACACGGAGACCGAACCCGCCGTCTTCTACGACCTGAGCGCGCTGCGTGCCGGCGAAGAGATCAGGGTGGCGCGCGACGACGGCACCGTCGCGGAGTTCACGGTGGACGACGTACAGGTCGTCGGCCGCGACCGCTTCGACGCGGAGAAGGCGTACGGCCAGCACGAGAAGGGCCGCGCGGAGCTACGCCTGATCACCTGCGGCGGCGTCTTCGACAAGGCCGCCCGCACCTACTCCGCGAACGTGATCGTCTCGGCCTACCTCACGGGCGTGCGGTCCTAGGGCCTGTACCGGCACCCGGCAACTGGCACCTGGCCCGGTCGGCGGCCCGCTCCCCCCGGAGCCGCCGACCGGGCTGGTCCTCGACCGCGCGCGCACGGGTTGCGGGAGAAACCCGGCGCCGGCGCGGGAGGTACGGGACCATTTCCGCGTCGCGGAATGGTCGACCAGGCCGGGGGCTCGGGCCTGCAACCGACTTTAGAACGGATGAGCGCGCTGGCCTAGAGGGCGTTCGGGGCGGAATGACGCCAAGTCGCCGACTCCTCTCCCTCTGTGATCACCGCAGGTGGAAGCGGTCCTCGGAGCGGTCCTCAGATAGGTCCGGACCTGCCGTGGCGGAGCGCTTCGGCGTCGATCAGTCCCTTGATCACCTGGGCGGCCACCAGGTCGACGACCTGCTGTTCCCTGCGTGCGTGGCTCCGCATCGCCTCGAACGCCTCGTCCATGCCGGTCTGCCACCGCTCGGCCAGTATCCCCTTGGCCTGTTCGACACGGATGCGGCTGTCCAGCGCCGTCTGGAGCTGCTCGGAGAGCACCCGGCACGCGAAGTGGGTGCGGTGATTGTGCAGACCGGTCGCCGCGGCGTTGGCGAGGGCCTGCGCGATCCCCACCCCGAGGTCGGACGCGGGCCCGCTCTCGGCACCCACCGCCGGACGCGCCGCCACGAACACGTTGAGCGCGCCCAGCACCGTGTCGTGCCGCCGGATCGGCACCGCGTACGTCTCCGCGATGCCGTACCGGCAGGCCCGCTCGGCGAACGCCGGCCAACGGGCCCCCGCGCCACGGGAGTCGATCCGCACCGGCGCCACGGGCTCGCCGCTGCCGAAGCTCTCCACGCACGGCCCGCCGAGGTGCTGGATCTCCAACAGCTGCCGCACGGCACGTGGTTGACGGCCGCCGGCGGCGATGAGGACCTCGCTGCCGCCGCCGGTATACATCACCCCGGCGCCCCGGACGCCGAGCAGCTCCACGCAGCGGTCGGCGAGCCACCTCAGGTAGCGGCCGAGATCGAAGTCGTCGGTCAGGGTGTCCACGGTTTCCACCAGGACGTCCGCAAGCCGCAGTCCGCTGTCGCGGTCTCGCATGCCCCATGCACCTCCACTCCCCGCGGACTGCGCCTACCCCGCTGGGGCGTGCTGTAACAGCTCACCTACAGCTCCCTGCCCACGACGGGCGGACCTCGTGGGCGGCAAGTACGTGTGCCACGATTGAGAGAAGGACAGTGCGCCCAAGGGGGAGTGGATGTACCGCAAATACACCGGCCGCGGACATGGTTTCGCGGCCAGGGGAGTGCGGACGGGAGTGGCGCTCGCGGGGGCCGCACTGCTCCTCGCCGGGTGCTCCTCCGGCGGTGGCCAGGACGACGACCCGCCGAGCGGGCCGGTGAAGCAGCAGCCCAAGGAGAAGGACCCTTACTGGGTCAACCCGGACGGGAACGCCGCCAAACAGGTCGCCTCGTACGCCGAGGACGGCAAGAAGGACGACGCCGACCTGATCCGGAAGATCGCCGAGCAGCCGGTCGCCGAGTGGATCGTCCCGGAGAACGCGGAGGACCAGGCGCGCGGCTTCACGGAGGCCGCGGAGAAGGCCGACCGCGACGCCCTGCTCGTCGTCTACAACATCCCGCACCGCGACTGCGGCCAGTACTCGGGCGGCGGCGCCGCCGACGGCAACGCGTACCGCGCCTTCATCGACCAGGTCGCCAAGGGCATCGGCGACCGGCACGCCACGGTGATCCTGGAGCCCGACGCGGTCCTCCACCTGGTCGACAACTGCACGCCGAAGGAGTTCCACGAGGAGCGCTACGACCTCCTCAAGGGCGCCATCGAGAAGCTCAAGTCCCTGAAGAACACGAAGGTGTACCTGGACGCGGGCAACGCGGGCTGGCAGAACCCCGACGCGCTCTGGGAGCCCTTGCAGCGGTCCGGCGTCGAGCGGGCCGACGGCTTCGCCGTGAACGTCTCCAACTTCCAGACCACCGAGGCCAGCACGGAGTTCGGCAAGAAGCTGTCGGCGAAGATCGGCGACAAGCCGTTCGTCATCGACACGGGGCGCAACGGCAACGGGCCCTACACCAAGGGCAAGGACCCTTGGTGCAATCCGCCGGGGCGGGCCCTGGGCGAGGCCCCCACCACCAAGACGTCCGACCCGCTCGTCGACGCGTACCTCTGGGTCAAGCGGCCCGGTGAGTCCGACGGCACGTGCCGGGGCGGCCCGAAGGCCGGCGAATGGTGGCCGGAGTATGCGTTGGGCCTCGCGAAGGCTGACTAGGGGCGCGGGGCTGTATCGATTTGCGGCTCCGCCGCGTGGGCGCGAGCAACCACAACAAAGCCGCAGTCGCGTCTGCTCGGTAACTCGGCAGACGCGACTGCGGCTTTTCGTGGGCTGAGCGCGCAGTTCCCCGCGCCCCTTAAGTGCGCCCCTGCGGGGCACTTAAGGCACTCGGACCCAGCGCGCCTTGCTCGGCGTGCCCTGGTCGTCGGTCACGAAGAGCATGTACCAGCCGGACTCGACCAGAGACCGGTTCTTCGGGACCGTCACCGTGACGGAGCCCTTCTCCTTCTTCAGGTCGAGCGCGATCGACGTCTGGTCGATGTCGGTCACGTGCGTCGACGCACTCGGCTTGATGAGGCGGGCCGTCTTGATGGACGAGGCGTGCTTCGTGGGGAACGTCCCCGACCCGCCCCGTGCGATCGTCTTCGGCCCCGCGCCGAGCGACGGCTGTGAGCCGCGGTAGAGGTACGGCGGCGTGTAGATCTCGATGCGCTGCTCGAAGACGCCGGGCTTGGTGTTGGCCTTGTCGCCGTAGAGCGAGTCGGAGCCGAAGAACATCACGCGCCCGTCGGGCAGCAGCACCGAACCGGAGTGGTAGTTGCGGCCGACCTCGGGGTCGGCGACCCGCCGCATCTCACCGGTCTTCGCGTCGTAGATCCGCGCCTGGTGGATGTTGGAGTCGCTGCGCCCGCGGTAGTCCTCGGAGCCGCCGGAGATCAGCACGGTGTCGTCGGGCAGCGTGGAGATCTGCGGGTAGCGGGTGCCCTTCTCCAGGGAGGGGCCGTCGACGAAGCGCGGCTTGTCCGCCTTCAGGTCGACGATGCGGGTCTTCTCGCTGGACTCCTTGGACTCGCCGACGCCACCGCCGCCGACGACCATGTACTTCTGGTCCTGGGCGGGCGGCAGCTCGACCGTGCCGGAGGTCTCCAGGAGCTTCTGGTCGCTCAGGCCGGGAATGCCCTGCCATTTGTTGGTCTGCAGGTCCCAGATGCCGGGCTTGCGGCCGACGTCGTCCGGGCCGTATCCCGCGTTGGAACCGGAGTAGAAGAGCTTGCCGTCGGCCAGCTGGAAGATCGCCGGGTACGTCGGGAACTGGCGGATCCCCTTCGTGTACGTCCACTTCTTCGTCTTCGGGTCGTACACCTCGTTCTTGCCCGGCACGAGCTGGCCGATCTCGTCGAGGCCCGACGTGGAGAGGATCTTCCCGTCGGTGAGCGTGGTCAGCGTGGGGTACCAGCGCGCCTCGTTCATCGGGTCGACCTTGATGTACCGCTCCGCGACCGGGTCGAACTCGAAGGTGTCCTTGATCCCCTGGAAGTCCTTCTTGTCCAGGGCGAGCTTCTGCGCCATGCCGTAGACGTTGCGTGTGTCGGAGCCCTTCAGGCCCTGGATGCGGTAGTTGTCCTGGGTGCCCGTCTCGTACTTGGCGCCGCTCCTGGCCGCCTCCACGTAGACCCGGCCGAGGCCCGGCTCGGTGCGCAGGAACCGGCCGGTCTGCTTGTCGAAGATTTTCTTCGCCTTCTCGACCAGGACGCTGTCCTGGGAGACGAACGTCTTGCCGTTCTTCTTCCCCGTGAACTTGGTGCCCGCGGGGATCGTCTTCGGCTCGTCCGGGTCCTCGTTGTGGACGATCATCAGGCCGCCGGCCTTGGTGATGTCGCCCTTCAGCTTCTCGTAGCGCTGGGTGCCGCCCGCGATCAGCAGATTGCCGTTGCCCAGCTGGGTGTGGCCCGTGCAGAACAGGTCGGTGGGCGTCGGGATCTTCTTGATGGTGTTCTTGACCGGGTCCCAGAGCCGGGTGTCGAACTTCTTCGCGTCGAAGTTCTTCTGGTTGTTGCCCGACCCGGCGACCAGCAGGACCTTGCCCGTGTGCAGGAGCGCCGCGTGGATGGTGTTCTGGCGGTACTCCTCGGGGAAGTCGAGCACGTCCCAGTGGCCGTTGGCCGCCTTGTACTCCGGCTTGTTGATCTTGTAGTCGTGGTACTTCTCGGAGCCCACGCGCCACAGCCACGGGCCGTTCATCCCCGCCAGCGCGAGGACGACCGCCGTGCCTATCGCGATGCGGCGGGCGCGGCGGCGGTGGCCGGCACGGTCTTTCATTTCTTACGTCCCCCAAGGGATATCTGCATGGTCTGGTCGGGCGCGGCGGCCCAGCTGGGCTTCTGCTGCGGGGCATGCGGCGCGTGCGGGGCGTGCGGCGCGGGTGCCGCGTACGGAAGGGGCGCCGTGGCGTCGCGCTGCTGCGGAACGGTCGCGTCCGGCGCGGGCGGCGGCTTGGGCTTCTTCTTGTCCTGCCGCATGCCCCAGCGCCACGCGAAGATCGGCGCGGCCGTGATCAGCAGGGCGAACGAGGCCCAGACGATCATCGCGGGGTGGGAGTGCCCGTACACGAAGGAGGCGGCCATCGAGGCGCCGAAGACCAGGATGAAGAACAGGTGTATCCGGAAGGTGCCGAACAGCGTGTCCGGGCTCGCCGAGTCACCCTTGGGGGTCACCACGAACTTGCTCTTGCGGCGCAGCGCCGCGTCGAGCAGCGAGCGCGCGTAGATCGGCGCGGAGAGCGCCGACATCACCATGCCCGCCACGCCGCCGGAGCCCTCGGGCTCGTGCGGGGAGACGTTGTGCCTGCGGTTCCAGATGTAGAGGCCGATCTGGAGCGCGGAGGCGTTGCCGTACAGCATCAGCCAGATGGTCGGGTCGATGTTCACGCCGGACGCGCCGAGGCCCAGGAACAGCGCGCAGCTGAGCGCGGCCAGGATCCAGTTCATGGCGGACATCGGGTAGAAGATGACCATCATCGTGTAGTTGAAGAGGCGGCCAGGGGGCAGCGAGAACGGTGCCTTCCAGAACTGCTTGAGGATCGTCTCGTACGTCCCGCGCGACCAGCGCAGCTGCTGTGTGAAGAAGTCCGTCCAGGCGTTGGGGCCCTCGCCGACCGCGAGCACGTCCGGGGTGTAGACCGACTTCCACTTCTTGCCGGTCGCCGGGTTCGTGGCCCGGTGGATCTCGAAGCCGGTCGCCATGTCCTCGGTGATCGAGTCGTACAGGCCGCCGATCTGCTTCAGCGCCTTGATGCGTACGGCGTTGGAGGTACCGACGAACATCGGGGCGCCGTAGGCGTTGCCCGCCCGCTGGATCAGCGCGTGGAAGAGGAACTGCTGCGACTCGGCGGCCTTGGTGACGAAATTGTCGTAGTTGCCGTAGACCTGGGGGCCGATGACGAAGCCGACGTTCTCGTCACGGAAGAAGCCGAGCATCCGCTCCAGGTAGTTCGGCATCGGTATGTGGTCGGTGTCGACCGAGGCGAAGTAGTCGTAGTCGTCGCCGTGCGCGTCCAGCCAGGCGTTGTAGTTGCCGTGCTTGGTCTTGGCGCGGTGCGGGCCCTTCGTCATGTTCCACTTCGCCACGCCCTTGCGGGAGAAGTGGTGGACGCCGAGCCGCCGGCAGACCTCCTTGACCTCCGGGTCGTCACCCTCGTCGAGGAGCCATACGTGCATCGGGCCGCGGTGCCGGATCTTGACCGCGGCCTCCAGGGTCTTCGTCACCATCTCGATCGGCTCCTTGCCGGGCACGAAGGAGGTGAGGAAGGCGACTCTGGTCCCCGTCTCGGGGACCACGGGTATGGGGTCGCGGGCGACGAGCGTGGCGTGCGCGTTCGACAGCACGTTCATGCAGCGGAAGAACTCGATCAGACCGATCGATATGAGCATGACGATGTCGAGGACCGGCAGCCAGTCGTTCGCGACGTAGTCCCGCTCCGTCCAGTGCTCGGGCTGGAGCAGCCAGCCGAGCAGCACGAGCGAGAGCAGCGGGGCCGCGCCCAGCATCAGCGCGGCCCGTATCTTGTGCGGCTCCTGCGAGAGCAGTGAGCGGTACTTCACCTGGTAGGGCTTGCTCGGATCGGGCTGGGTCAGTGGCCCGGCGAGCCGGCTGTAGTGCTCGTAGTCGTACCGCGGCAGGGTCTTCTTGATTCTGCGGAATCCGCCCGTTCTGTGCGACGGCACCCGGAGCTGGGTCGTCTCTGACGGGTCGTTCTGTCGGGCGCCCGTCGGCGTCGACGTCATGAGTCATCCCCCCGCACGCGGGCAGCCGCGTGTTCGTTGGTCCTTCCGTCCGCTTCGGGCACCCTCGACCGTCACGGACGCATCAATGGCAGGCCACCGTCCTCTTAGACATGGAAAGGCGACCTTCCGGTTGCATGATGCCCCCCTCGGCATCGCTTCACGAACGGGACCCCCGTCCCCTGTCCCGCCGCGGGCGCGTCGGGCCCCCAACCACCCCGTACCGCCCGCCTCGTGAAAGCCAATGGCTCCAGGACAGGGTTCTACGCCTTACGGCATGATCGCAAGAGCGATAGACGCAAGGGGTTTACCGGTCATACAAGCGATTTGTGGCGTCTGCTGGGGCCGGTGAGCTCAACCGGGTACGGATGTTACCGAAGTGCTCGCGTATGGCCTGCTCAGCGCGGAGTACGTCGCCCGAGCGGACCGCCGCCAGGATTTCCCGGTGCTGGCGGCAGGTGACCCGGGGATCCAGCGGCACGTCCACCAGGTCCGTACGAACCTTGTGGAAAGCATCCCAAAACGCCTCCAGAACCTCACCGAGCAGCAGGTTTCCCAGCCCCCGGTAGAGGGTGGCGTGAAACGCTCGGTCCGTCTCGGCGTGCACGGCGCCCTCCGGGGACGCCGCCTCGGCCTCCATCCGCTCCACCAGCGCGTCCAGTTCCGCCAGGTCGGCGGCCGGGACGCGGCCCGCGAGGCGCGCGATGAGCCCGGTCTCCACGGCCTCGCGCAGTTCCAGGAGCTGGAGCAGGCTGTCCTCGCCCCGGTAGTGGCCCGCGACCGTGCGGAACGCCAGGCCCTCGATCATCGGCGCGACGGACATCGGACCGACATACGTCCCGAAACCGTGCCGGATCTCCACGATCCCCATCGCCTGGAGCGCCTTCAGGGCCTCCCGCACGGAGTTCCTGCTGACGCCGAGGCGCTCCATCAGCTCGGGCTCCGTCGGCAGCGAGGCCCCGGAGGGCAGCCTCGAATCGATGATCAGCTTCTTGATCCGCTCCTGGATGTCTCGCGCCATGGCGACACGGTAGCGGTACGTGAGCACGACGAAGGCCCTCCGCGTGAACGGAGGGCCTTCGCTGTCTGTGCGCCGCCAGGGACTCGAACCCCGGACCCGCTGATTAAGAGTCAGCTGCTCTAACCAACTGAGCTAGCGGCGCCTGCTGACCTGCGTAACTCTACCGGATGTCGAGACGTGGTCCCGACCACCCGGGCCCGGCGGGGGAGGCCCCCGGGGCGGCCGGGGGAGGGCCCGGGGGCGGGGCCGATCCGTCATTCGGACCGTCAACATGCGGTATGCCGGGTCAGTTGCGAAACTGACGGACGTGCAGACGCGCGAAGATCCTTTTCCGGGGTGTGACGGGAATCGCACGCAGGCGGCCGCCCGGCGGCCCGGCGGGGCGCCCGGGTGGCCGGGCGTCGCGCGGCTGCCGCGGGTGATCCGGACCGAGGCCACCACCGAGATCCCCGTCCACCTCCTCTTCCGCGACGACCCGGACGACGCGCCGCGCCGCTCCGGGACGACGCCCCTCGCCACGCCGGCCGCGCGCCCCGTGCCCGACATCGACCCGGCTCTCGTGGAGCGCCGGGCGCGCGTGCTGCCCGGCCTCGCCGGGGTGCTCGGCGGCTGCGCGGGCGTCGCGGGGTGCGCGCTCTCGCTGTGGTGGGCGGGCGTGCTGCCCGACGTCGCGCTGCGGATGACGGTGCTTCCCCGGTACGAGGGGGCCGGGCTCGGCGCCGCGCAGTGGGCGTCGCTCGCCGGGTCCGGGACGCTCGGCCTCTTCGGGTTCGGCGGGCTGGCCCGGGGGCGGGCCGGCCGGGC
Organism: Streptomyces sp. NPDC029674; assembly: GCF_044903205.1. Lineage (NCBI taxonomy): Bacteria > Bacillati > Actinomycetota > Actinomycetes > Kitasatosporales > Streptomycetaceae > Streptomyces > Streptomyces sp. NPDC029674. The sequence goes on along the minus strand of NZ_JBJDPY010000001.1, from coordinate 759,595 downwards.
CTGGGTGCTGAGCCTCTTCGGCCGCTACCGGGGCACCGTCCGCCGCACCGGCCTGATGTGGGTGAACCCGCTGCTCCTACGCCGCCGGGTCGACGTACGGCTGCGGTACTGGCGGAGCGAGCCGATGACGGCCGTCGACCGCGGCGGTGTCGCCCTGCGCGTCGCGCTCCTCGTCGTATGGCGGGTGAAGGACCCGGCGCGGGCGACGCTCGCGGTCGAGGACCACCAGGAGTACCTGCGGGAGTGCCTGGAGGCGGCCACGGCCCGGATTCTGTCGCGGCTGCCCGCCGACGCGTTCCACGAGGCGGCGCCCGCGCTGCGCGACGCCGAGGCCGTCGGCGCCGCGCTGACCCGGGCCCTGGCCGTGGACGCGGCGGCGGTCGGCGTCGAGATCTTCTCGGTGCAGCCGGCCCGTGTCGAGCACGCCCCCGAGGTGGCCGAGGCGATGCGGCGCCGCCGGGTCGCCGCGTCGGTGGTCGACTCGGTCGAGGACACGGTGACGCGGCTGACCGCGCGGGGCCTCGTGCAGCTGGACGACTGCGAGCGCAAGGCGCTGGTGAAGGAGCTGACGGTGGCGTTCTGTGCGGGGCATGGGGAGCAGCGCTGACGGCTGAATCGACAACTGGCGTTCGCGGGGCGGCAGTTGGTGGGGTGAACCCGTGGCGAACGGTGCGGGGGCGATGCGGACGGATCCTCTCCGCGATTGGTATGGACATGTTCAACTAACGGCAATAATCTGAACTTGGTCTAGACCGCAGTGCGCGCACGTCCCACGGATCTCCCCACGTTCGGCAGGAGCGGCACATGCGAAACAAGAAGATGTACGCGGCCCTGGTCGGCCTCGGCACGGTCGGCGCGTTCGCGCTCTCCTCCGGTGGTGCCAGCAGCCACGGCTACACGGATCTGCCGGCCAGCCGGCAGATCAACTGCGCCAAGGGTGTGGTGGCCAACTGCGGCTCCATACAGTACGAACCACAGAGCGTCGAGGGCCTGAAGGGCTTCCCCGCCGGGGGCCCGGCCGACGGCAAGATCTGCTCGGCGGGCGTCGCGGGCTTCAGCCAGCTCGACTCGCCCAAGACGCCGAACGGCGCGGCCTGGCCGACGACGAAGGTCAGCGGCGGCCAGAACTACACGTTCCGCTGGCAGTTCACCGCGCGCCACCGCACCACCGATTTCAAGTACTACATCACCAAGCAGGGCTGGGACGACAGCAAGGCGGTGACCAGGTCTGCCCTGGACACCACGCCGTTCCTCAGCGTTCCCTACAACAGCCAGCAGCCGCCCGCGACCCTGTCGCACAGCGGCACCATCCCCGGCGGCCGCAGCGGGCACCACGTGATCGTCGCGGTCTGGACGGTCGCGGACACGGCGAACGCGTTCTACGCCTGCTCGGACGTCCAGTTCTGACGCGGTCCCCGTAGGTTCCGTGCACGCCGTGCCGACCATACGGCGTGCACGGGGCCGCACATGGGCAGACGCCGGTCTCGCCATGTGACGCCCCATCAATTACCGTGCGCGGCCATGAAGAGCACCGGCACCACGGTCGCGGAACTCGTACAGGCGCGGTGGGGCGACCACCGCACCGGCCTGCGCCACGCGGGCGGCCGGCTGAGCCACCACCAGGTGACGGCGGGCGCGGCGGCGCGGGCCGCGCTCCTCGCCGACCTGCTGCCACGGCACGGCGAGCCGAACATCGGTGTCCTGCTCGACAACACCCCCGAGTTCCCCCTGTGGCTGAGTGCGGCGGCGCTCGCCGGGGCGGCGGTGGCGGGCATCAACCCCACGCGGCGCGGCGCGGAGCTGGCCCGCGACATCCTGCACACCGAGTGCGCGGTCCTCGTGACGGAACGGGCGCACCTGCCGCTCCTCGACGGCATCGAACTCCCGGGCGTACGCGTCCTCGTGACCGACACCGAGGCCTACACCGAAATGCTGGCCCCGTACGCCGACGCGAAACCGGAGATCGCACGGACCGTGCGCCCCGACAGCCGCATGCTCCTCTACTTCACCTCCGGTTCGACCGGCGCGCCCAAAGCGGCGATCTGCAGCCAGGGCCGCCTCGCCGCGGCGGGCCGCTCCCTCGTCGACCACTTCGGGGTCCGGCCCTCCGACACCCACTACATCTGCATGCCCATGTTCCACGGCAACGCCGTGATCGCGGACTGGGCGCCGGCGCTGGCCGCGGGGGCGGGCGTGGCGCTGCGCAGCCGCTTCTCCGCGTCCAACTTCCTCTCCGACGTACGTGACTTCGGCGCGACGTACTTCACCTACGTGGGCCGGGCGGTCCAGTACATCCTGGCCACGCCCGAGCGGCCCGACGACCGGGAGAACCCGCTGCGGGTCGGCTTCGGCACCGAGGCGGGGGCGGTGGACGCGGCACGCTTCGAGGAACGGTTCGGCGTACGGCTCGTCGAGGGCTACGGCTCCTCCGAGGGCGGCGCGGCCATCCAGCGCACCCCCGGCACACCGGCCGGGGCGATCGGCCGTGCGGCACCCGGGGACGACCTCGCGGTGGTGGACCCGCGGACGCGGCGCGAGTGCGAGCCGGCCCGCTTCTCTCCGGACGGCCGCCTCCTGAACGGTACGTCCGCCATCGGCGAGCTGGTCAACCGCGGCCCGAACCCCTTCGAGGGCTACTGGCGCAACGAGGCCGCCGAGGCGGAACGCCGCCGCGACGGCTGGTACTGGACCGGCGACCTCTTCTACCGCGACGCCGCCGGCCACCTCTACTTCGCGGGCCGTACGGACGACCGGCTGCGGGTCGACAGCGAGAACCTGGCGGCGGCGATGATCGAGAACATTCTCGCCCGGTACGAGGGGGTGGTGGCGGTGGCCGTGTACGCGGTGCCGGATCCCGTGGCGGGGGACCAGGTCATGGCGGCCCTGGCGCTCCCGCGGGACGTGCCCTTCGACCCCCGCTCCTTCGCCCGGTTCCTCCTCTCCCAACCGGACCTGGGGACGAAGATGGCCCCTCGCTATGTCCGGGTGGTCCGGCGGATGCCGACGACCGCGACGAACAAGGTGGCGCGGGGGCTGTTGCGGGGGGAGGCGTTCCTGTGCGGGGATCCCGTCTGGTGGCGTCCTGCGGGGGCCTCGTCCTACCGCCGCCTGACACCCGCCGACGTGGCGTCCCTCCGCGCGGCCTATCGCGCCCACGGCCGCGACACTCTCCTACCCCCGTAACGAGCCTGCGGCTCCGCGGCGGATCTCCCGCCCGCCCGTTCACCCTGCAACGCCCTGCCGGGGTAGGAGCACCGTGCCCGCCGCTGCGCGGCGGATGCCCCCACCCACCCGCCCGTTCACCCCGCAACGCCCTGCCGGGGTAGGAGCACCGTGCCCGCCGCTGCGCGGCGGATGCCTCCCACCCGCCCGCCCGTTCGCCCCGCAACGCCCTGCCGGGGTAGGAGCACCGTGCCCGCCGCTTCGCGGCGGATGCCTCCCGCCCACCCGCCCGTTTGCCCCGCGACGCCCTGCCGGGGTAGGAGCACCGTGCCCGCCGCTTCGCGGCGGATGCCTCCCGCCCACCCGCCCGCCCGTTCACCCCGCAACGCAGCTCCCTGGTACGTACCCTCCGCGGCCCTGCCCCTACTCCCGCTGGACGTTGCGGGGCAAACGGGTGGGTGGGTGGGATACATCCGCCGCGCAGCGGCGGGCCTGTTCGTGCGTGAGGAGGCGCCGGGGGGCGCCATCGTGCGGGCATGTGGGGCCGCTCAAGGTGACCCGCCGGATTACCGTGGCCCCATGACCCGGGGGAGCGTCTCGCGTGCGGTGCGGAAGTCGAGTTACTTGGGGAGCACCGCGCCGTGGCGCAGTGCCGCGTATCTGTTGGGAGGGAGTCTGCTCGGGGCCGGGATTCTCGTCCTCGGGGTCGTTCTCGCTGCCGTGGGGGTCCTGCTCACCCCCGTACTCATCGGCATCCCCCTCCTCGCCGCCCTCGCCCTCTCCGGCATCCCCGTCGCCGCCCTCGAACGCCGTCGCGTGCCGCTGGTCGAGCCGGCCCGGGCCCCCGGGCCCTCCCCGCACCGGACGCCGGCCGCCCCCGGCGTCCCCGCCTGGTTCCGCCTGCGGGTGAGGGAGCAGGCGACCTGGCGCGAGCTCGCGTACGCCGTGCTGTTCGCCGTCGTCCTGTGGCCGCTCGACCTCCTCGTCCTCGCCTGTGCCGCGGCCGCGCCCGGGCTGCTCCTCGCCGCCCCCGCCCACCTCGCCGTGAGCGGCGGTCCGGGGGCAGGAGGGGTGCGTCCCGGCAAGCTGTGGCTCGTGGAGACGTATCCGGCGGCCTGGGGCACCGCGCTCCTCGGCCTCGTTCTCCTCCTCGGCCTCGCGTATCCGCTGGGCGCGTACGCCGCCGCCCGTGCCGCGTTCACCCGGTTCCTGCTCGCCCCGCGCGAGGCGGAGGCCGCGGACGCCCTGGCGGAGGTCACCCGTTCGCGGGCCCGCCTGGTCGACGCCTTCGAGGCCGAACGCCGCCGTATCGAGCGGGACTTGCACGACGGGGCGCAGCAGCGTCTCGTCGCGCTCACCATGACCCTCGGGCTGGCCAGGCTCGACGCGCCCGCGGGCAGTCCGCTCGCCGGGCGGCTCGCCACCGCGCACGACGAGGCGGGCCGCGTCCTCACCGAGCTCCGCGAGCTGATCCGCGGCATCCACCCGCAGGTCCTCGCCGACTACGGCCTCACCGCGGCCATCGAGGACGCCGCCGACCGCTCGGCCGTGCCGACGGAGGTGGGTGCGCCACCCCGACTGCCCCGGCTGCCCGAAGCCGTCGAGTCCGCCGCGTACTTCGCCGTCCGCGAGGCCCTCACCAACATCGGCAAGCACAGCGGTGCCACCCGGGCCCGCATCACCGCCGCCCACACGGACGGCGTCCTCCGCATAGACGTGCGCGACGACGGCCGCGGCGGCGTCGACCCGTCCCGCGGCACGGGGCTCACCGGCCTCGCGGACCGCCTCGCCGTCCTCGATGGCACACTGACGGTCACCGGCCCGCCGGGCGGTCCGACCACCTTGTCCGTGGAGATCCCTTGCCAAGCAGAAGACTGAGAGTCGTCCTCGCCGAGGACAGCGTGCTGTTGCGGGAGGGGCTGGTCGGCGTGCTGGCCCGGTTCGGGCACGAGACGGTCGCCGCGGTGGGCGACGCGAACGCGCTGCGGGACGCCGTGTCGGCGTACGACCCGGACATCGTCGTGACGGACGTACGGATGCCGCCGGGCTTTCAGGACGAGGGGCTGCGCGCGGCAGTCGCGCTCCGGGCGCTGCGGCCGACCCTGCCCGTGCTCGTGCTGAGCCAGTACGTCCAACGGGCCTACGCGGCCGAGCTGTTGGACACCGGTGACGGCACGGGCGTCGGCTACCTGCTGAAGGACCGGGTGGGCCAGGTCGAGCAGTTCATCGACGGGCTGATGACGGTGGCGGAGGGCGGCACGGTCGTCGACCCGGAGGTCGTACGGCAGTTGCTGCGCCGCCGCCGCGACCCGCTGGAGCAGCTGACGCCGCGCGAGCGCGAGGTGCTCGGCCTCGTCGCCGAGGGCAGGTCGAACGCGGCCATCGCCGCCGAACTCGTCGTCTCAGAGGCGGCGGTGGGCAAGCACATCGGCAACATCCTCGGGAAACTGGACCTGCCGCCTGCGGACGGCACGCACCGCAGGGTGCTCGCGGTCCTCGCGTATCTCCGGGCGTGAAAGGGGCATAGCGAGAGACCCGTCGTGAGGGATCCGTGGTGAAGGAATACAAGTCGGTAAAACCGCTCGCATGACCGATTACGATCCACGTACATGAGCGCGCCCGACCAGACCGCCCCGGCCCCCGACGACCACCCCGTCACCGCCACCGCCCCCACCCCCGCCGCCCGCGCCCGACGCGCCCGCATCGCCGCGGCGTCGCTGCTGATGGCCGCGGCGGCGGTGGTCCTCGCGCTGCGGCTGGCGAGCCGGTCCTCCGTGCTCGTCGTCGGGGTCTACGGCCTGCTGCTCATCCTCTGCGGCGGAGTGATCGAGCTGAGCCGCCGCGGCCGCACCAGGCTCGGCACCTGGCTGCTGGCCGCGGGGCTCGCGGCGGCGCTGTTCATGGACGGGTTCGTACTGTCGTAGCCTCCCGCTCGCGGGCGAACTCCCGTACGCCATAACGCTCGTGGAGGCGGCGCAGTGGTCCCGGTGCCCACCAGGCACGGCGCCCGAGCAGCGCCATCGTCGCCGGGACGAGGAACATGCGGACCACGGTGGCGTCGATGAGGACGGCCAGCGTCAGACCGAGCCCGATCTGCAGGATCGGTGCGAAGCCCCCGGTCATGAACCCGGCGAAGACGATGGCCAGGAGCAGCGCCGCGCAGCTGACCACGCGCCCGGAGCGGCGCAGGCCCTCGACGACCGCGGTGCGGTGGTCGCCGGTCTCCGTCCAGCTCTCCCGCATCCGGGACAGGATGAACAGCTCGTAGTCCATGGCCAGCCCGAACGCGATGGCGATGATGAGCGGCGGCGCCGTCAGGCTCAGCGCGCCGAGCCCCTCGCCGCCGAGCAGCGAGGCCCCGTGCCCGTGCTGGAAGACCCAGGTGACGACGCCGAGCGCGGCGCCGAGGCTGAGCAGCGTGGTGGTGAGGGTGCGCAGGGGGATGAGGACGGACCCGGTGAAGGCGAAGAGCAGGCTGAACAGGCCGGCAAGAACGGTCAGTACGGCCCAGGGGGCGCGCTCGGCGAGCATCGAGCGGAAGTCGACCAGGCGGGCGGCGTTGCCGGTGACCTGGACCGGCTCGGCGCCGCGCAGGTCGCGGACGCGCTCGACGAGGCCGGTCGCGGTCGGGCCGTCGACGGAGCCCTTCGGGGTGAGTTCGAGCAGGACCGTGCCGTCGGAGAGGCGTTGGCGTTCGACTGCCGCGATGCCGGGCAGCGCGCGGATCTCGCGCTCGCAGTCTGCGGGGGCGCCGGGCCGGAGGAGGACGCCGACGGGGTCGGTGCCGGTCTCCGGCGGATAGTGCTCGCGCACGGTGTCGTAGAGCTGCCGGGCCTCGGTGCCGTGCGGCAGCTGCCGGGCGTCGCCGATGCCGATGCGCATCCCGAAGGCGGGCACGGCGAGGACGATGAGAGTGGCCCCCACCAGCACGAGCACGGCGACCGCCCGACCGGCGGCGAACCGCCCCACCCGCGCGAAGACCTCCCCGCTCCGCCCCGCCTCCGCGGCCGCGATCCTCCCCCCGAAGCGGGCCAGCAGCGCCGGGAGCAGCGTCAGCGCCGCCAGCATGTCGACGACCACCACGGCTCCGGCCGCGAGACCCATGCTGCGGAGGAACGGGCTGGGGAACCAGAGCAGGCCCGACAGGCTGATGGCGACCGTCAGGCCGGAGAAGAGGACGGTGCGCCCGGCGCGGGCCACCGTCGCGTGCACGGCCGCGGCCACGTCCGCCGTCCGGGCCCGCTCCTCGCGGAAGCGGACGACCATCAACAGGGCGTAGTCCACGGCGAGTCCGAGCCCGAGCATGGTGACGATCTGGACGGCGTAGACGGAGATGTCGGTGACCAGGCTGAATCCGTACAGGATCAGGAAGGCCCCGGCGACGCCGCTGACCGTCACGAGGAGCGGCAGCCCTGCCGCGCGCAGCCCGCCGAAGATGAGCAGCAGGACCAGCAGCACGGCGGGGAGGGTGATCAACTCCGCCTTCGCGACGTCCTCCTGGGCCCGCGTCCCCATCTGCTCCCCGAGCAGCGGCCCGCCGCTGACGGCCACATCGGCCGTGTCGATCCGCCGGAGCCGGTCGGCCGCGTCGCCGACCGTCTCGTCCTCGGCGTCGTCGTCGAGGCCGCCCTTGAGGGTGACGGGGATGAGCAGCGCCCGGGTGTCGTCCGCGACCAGGCCGCGCGTGGCGTACGGGTCGGGCACCTCCGCGACACCGGGCAGCCGGCGCACGTCCGCGACGGCCCGGCCGACCTCGGCGCGCAGGCCGGGCCGGTCGACCGCGCCGCCGCCCGAGACGACGGCGGTGACGGTGGCGCCGGACGGGTCGAGGCCGTCGAGGAGTTCGTCGGCGACGACGGACTCGCTGCCCGGCACGTCCTCCACGGTCGACGTGAGGTCCCCGAACACCCGGCTGCCGAAGCCGAGTCCGAGGACGAGCAGGCAGACCCAGACGGCGATCACGGTGAACGGGCGGCGGGTCGCCGCCCGGGCGAAGGTGGCGAGCATGACGGCTCCTTGGGGTTTGCCGGAAGTACGCGGCTGCCGGGCGTACTCCGCTGCCGGAAGTACGCGACTCAGCGTCGTCCCGGAACACCGACCGCGGATCGCCGCGCGGAGCGGTCCTGCCGCCTCCCCCGCACGAGCGAGCCCTCCCCCTCCCGAGGGACCCCGCTCAGTAGCCCTCGCCCTCGCCCTCGCCTTCTCCCGCGACGACGAGCCCCGTCTCATACGCGCAGATGACCGCCTGCACCCGGTCCCGCAGCGCCAGCTTCGAGAGGACGTTGCTGACGTGCGTCTTCACGGTGTGCTCGCTGACCACGAAGGAAGCGGCGATCTCCGCGTTCGTCAGACCGCGGGCCAGCAGCCGCAGCGTCTCCTCCTCGCGGGCGGTGAGCGCGGAGAGGCGGGCGGAGAGACGGGCGGCGGGCGCCCCGGCCCGTACGCCGTGGGCGGTCCGCCCGCGCCGCACGATGTCCGCGATCAGGCGCCGCGTCACCGTCGGCGCGAGCAGCGACTCACCGGCCGCGACGACCCGCACCGCGTGCACCAGGTCGTCCCTGCGGACGTCCTTGAGGAGGAACCCGCTGGCGCCCGCGTACAGCGCGTCGTACACGTACTCGTCCAGGTCGAAGGTGGTCAGCATGACGACCCGGCAGCCGGACGCCGAACAGACCCGGCGGGCCGCCTCGATGCCGTCCATGCCGGGCATGCGGATGTCCAGGAGCAGCACGTCGGGGGCGTGCAATCGCACCGCGGCGACCGCTTCCGCGCCGTCACCCGCCTCCGCGACCACCTCGATGTCCGGCTGCGCGTCCAGGATCATCGAGAAGCCGCTGCGCACCAGCTCCTGATCGTCGGCGACCACCACCCGGATGCTCATCCCCCAAGGATGCCGTGGGCAGCCGCGCGACGACACGGAATCCACCACCGGGGGCGGGCCCGGCCTCCGCGCGCCCTCCGCACGCGGCGGCCCGCTCACGAACCCCGACGAGTCCGTGCCCGCCACCGTCACCACCGCTGTCACCTTCACCGTGCCCGTCATCGGTCACCGTGACGAGCAACTCTCCCGCTCGCCACTCCAGTTGCACGCACACCCGCGTCGCCCGCGCGTGCTTCACCGTGTTCGTCAGCGCCTCCTGGACGATGCGGTACGCCGCGACCTCGACGTCCGCGCTCAGCGTGTGCGGCACCCCGGCGACCACCAACTCGCCCTCCAGGCCCGCCAGTCGGACCTGCTCGACCAGGCCGGGCAGGGCGTCGAGGGAGGGTTGCGGGCTGCGTTCACCGGATGCCCTCGGTACCGGCTCCCTGAGCACGCCCAGGATGCGGCGCAGCTGGACCATCGCGTCGCGTCCCGCCGAGGCGATCGCGTCGAACGCCGCCTCCGCGCGCGGCGGATCGGTGCGCACCACCACGGGCCCTGCCTCGGCCTGCACCACCATCAGGCTCACCGCGTGGGCGAGGATGTCGTGCATGTCCCGTGCGATGGTGGCCCGTTCGAGGGCGACGGCCCGTGCGGTCTCGCTCGCCCGCTCCCGTTCCAGGCGCCGCGCCCGGTCCTCGAGGGCGGCGGTGTACGCGCGCTGTACGCGGGCCAGGGACCCGAGGGCGTACGCGCTGACGAGGCTCAGCAGGTGGAAGGGGTACTCGTAGGGCTCCGCGCGCTCGTGGAACGCCATCGTGACCGTCGTGCCGACCAGCCACCCGGCGAGCATGACGCGCCGCTGCCAGGGCCGGGCGAGGGCGGCCACGGTGTACAGCGCGACGAGCCCGCCGTACACGATGTCCGGCGGCGGCCGGTGGTGCACCGCCATGGCGGGCGTGCAGCAGGTGACGGCGCACGCGACGAGGAAGGGCGCGCGGCGCCGCCACACCAGCGGCACGGCGGTGCCCGCGCCGAGCAGGTAGCCGGCCGGGGAGAGCGCGTCGCCGCCCTCGTCGGGGAAGAGGAACTGCAGCGAGACGGCGAACAGGACGACGGCGGCCAGCGCCGTGTCGACGGCCCACGGCGGAGCGGCCCGCGCCCGCGCGGCGAACCGGGCGACCCCGGACATACGCATACGGCGGCTCCTCAGGTGGGAGAGCCGCCAGTATCACCGCGCCCGCCCGCCACCGTCCTCACCGGCGAGAGGGATATCCGCCCCCGGACTCACCAGCACCTCACGACTCCAGATACCGCAGCACCGCAAGCACCCGCCGGCTGTACCCCGTCGTCTGGGAGAGTCCCAGCTTGTCGAAGATCGCGGCGAGGTTCTTCTCGACCGCGCTCAGCGAGATGTGCAGCTTCTGCCCGATGGCCGCGTTGGTGTGGCCCTCGGCCAGCGCCTCGAGGACGGTGCGTTCCCGTGGCGTGAGCCGGGTCAGCGGGTCGGCGTGGGTGGTGCGGATGAGCAGCTGCCGTACGACTTCGGGGTCGATGGCGGCGCCCCCGGCATGGACCCGCTCCAGCGCGTCGAGGAACTCCTCGACCTGCGCGACCCGGTCCTTGAGGAGGTAGCCGACGCGCTCGGCGCTCGACGTGAGCAGCTGCGCCGCGTAGTTGCGCTCCACGTACTGGGAGAGGACGACCACGCCGATCTCCGGGCGCAGCTCGCGGATCCGTACCGCGGCGCGCAGGCCTTCGTCGGTGTGGTCCGGCGGCATCCGGATGTCGGTGACGACGACGTCCGGCTCGTGCGCCGCGACCTCGCGCAGCAGCGCGTCGGCGTCGCCCACGGCGGCGAGGACCTCGTGGCCCTCCTCGGCGAGCAGCCTGACCAGGCCCTCCCGCAGCAGGGTCGAGTCCTCGGCGAGGATTACGCGCACGGCAGCTCCGCGGTGATCGTGGTGGGTCCCCCGAGGGGGCTGTCGACGTGCAGTGTCCCGTCGAGCGCGGCGACGCGGCTGAACAGTCCGGTGAGGCCGCTGCCCGTGGGGTCGGCGCCGCCGGTCCCGGTGTCGCGGACGACGACGGACACGTACCCGCCCCGCTGTCGTATGCCGACGAAGACCTCATCGGCCGCCGAGTGCTTGGCGGCGTTGTTCACGGCCTCCGACACGACGAAGTAGGCGGCCGTCTCGACGGCGGAGGGCAGCGGGTCCGGTACGTCGTACTCCATGCGTACGGGGATCGCGCACCGCTCCGACACCCCGCCGAGCGCCTCGCGCAGGCCGAGGCCGTCGAGCGCGGTGGGGTAGACCCGCCAGGCCACCTCGCGCAGCTCGGTGAGGACTTCCTGGGCTTCCTTGTGGGCCTGCTCGAGGAGGGCGTCGGCCCGCTCGGGGGTGCGGCCGCGGCGGGCCCTGCCGAGCAGCATGGCGAGCGCGACGAGCCGCTGCTGGACGCCGTCGTGCAGATCGCGCTCGACGCGGCGCCGCTCCACGTCGACCGCCCTGACCACCGCGGCGCGGCTGGTGGCCAGCTCGTCGATGCGGCGCTGGAGGAGCTCCCGCTCGGAGGGGCCGAAGCACTCGCGGGCGAGCCGGGCGTCCTGTTCGGTCAGGGCGCGCAGCCCCTGCACTGCGAGGAAGAGCAGCGTGCCGCCGAGGACGACCTGGCTCAGCAGGTCCACCCAGGTCATCGACGACCTGGCGAGGGACACGGCGAAGATCCCCGCGAGGACGGCCCCGAAGTCGACGAGTCCGACGACGACGGCGCAGAGCAGCCCGGAGTACGTGCGGGCCGCGAGGTAGCGCAGGATCTGCTGGTCGGAGGCGCGGTGCTCGGGGAACGCGTCGTGGAAGAAGAGGGACCGGCGCCACCGCTCGACGACGGTGAGCCTGCGGGCGCCCGCGGCGAGCAGGGCGTGGGCGCGGCGGCGGGTGCGGGGCCAGAGCAGGAAGGCGCCGAGGGCCGCGCCGGCGACGACGAAGTACAGCAGCCCGAGGAGGGCGGTCAGGCACCCGACGAGCACCCCGGAGACCCGCATGAGCAACGGCGCGGCAACGGGTTCCCTCACATCGCCCGACATTAGCCGAGCCCTAGTGGGTGCGGCGGTGGCGGGCCTCGGACCCGGACCCGGACCTGGGCCGGTTGCGGGACCGTACGCGTACCGCCACGTACACCGCTACGGCCCCGACGACCAGGACCAGGACGGCCTTGGAGAGGAGCCCCACATACGCCTCGACGACGTCCCACTGGTCGCCGAGCCAGTAGCCGGCCAGGACGAGCACCGAGTTCCAGACCAGGCTGCCCAGCGTGGTGAGGGCGAGGAAGACGGGCAGCCGCATGCGTTCCACGCCGGCCGGTACCGAGATCAGGCTGCGGAAGATCGGCACCATCCGGCCGAGGAGGACGGCCTTGGTGCCGTGCTTGGCGAACCACGCCTCGGTGCGCTCCAGGTCGGAGATCTTGACCAGCGGCAGCTTCGCCCACAGGGCGTGCATGCGCTCGCGCCCGAACCAGACGCCGATGCCGTAGAGGGCGGCCGCGCCGACCACCGAGCCGAGCGTGGTCCAGAACAGCGCGGAGGCCAGGCTGATGACTCCCTGCCCGGCGGCGAAGCCGGTGAGCGGCAGGATCACCTCGCTGGGCAGCGGCGGGAAGAGGTTCTCCAGGGCGATGGCGAGCCCCGCGCCGGGGCCGCCCAGGGTGTCCACGAGGTCGGCGGCCCATCCTGCGATGCCGCCGGCGGGTTCCTGGGGGAGGGCGAGAGTCATGAGGTCCATGGATGCCACGCTAGAAATTGCAGGTCAGCGGCGGTATGGGGGTTGCCGTCGGATGGGGGTGCGGAAAACCGCACCCTGCCGGTGGGGGGTATGCGAAAGGGCGTCCCCGGAGACCGGGAACGCCCTTTCGGCATTCGCAAGTGCGCCGCCAGGGACTCGAACCCCGGACCCGCTGATTAAGAGTCAGCTGCTCTAACCAACTGAGCTAGCGGCGCCTGCTGACGAGTAAATAATACCTGGTCCCCAGGGGTGCTCAGGACACGCTTCCGGAGGGGTCTAGATCGCCAGGGACAGCAGCACAGGCGCCGCCCGGCGGTTAAGCGTGTCCGCGGCCTCGCGCAAGCGATGCGCGTGCTCCACCGGCAAGGACAGGGCGAGGCACCCCACCGAGGCCCCCGCGGTGATCGGAACCGCGGCACACACCGTGCCGACCGCGTACTCCTGGAGGTCGAGGACCGGGACCGTGGCGGGCTGGGTGGCGAGGCGGTTCAGCAGCACGCGCTCGTTGGTGATGGTCCGCGACGTGAGCCGCGCCATCTTGTGCCGGGAGAGATGGTCACGGCGGCCGTCCACGTCGAGCTGGGTGAGCAGGCTCTTGCCGATCGCGCTGGCGTGGGCGGAGGAGCGGAAGTCGACCCATTCGTTGACCGCGGGGGTGCGGGGGCCCGCCGCGCAGTCGGTGACGCGGATCTCGCCGTCCACGTACCGGCTGATGTAGACGGCGGCGCCGATGGAGTCGCGCAGTCCGTCCAGCGTGCGCCGGAGCTTCTCGCGGAGCGCCTCGGCGCGGTCCTCGGTCGAGCCGAGGCGGTCTAGGGTCTCCCCGGCGACGTACGCCCCGGTCGCGTCGTCGGTGAGCTGCTCCACGTACCCCTCACTGCACAGCATGCGCAGCAGCGGTGTCAGCCGGTCGACGGGCAGTCCGGTGTCGCGGGCGATACGGGCGGCGGTCACTCCGCTGCTGTGCCGGGCGACGGTCTCGAGGACCCGCAGGGCGCTCTGTACGGAGCGGTGCGGCGTGATCGCCTCGTGCTGCAACGCCACGGCATCCCCCTGCGTGCAACGGTTCCGGACAGCTGGGCCTCGTACCAAGATAGCGGTCAAGTGACGTATTGGGAGCGTCTGTTGGGGGGATTGGTGGCGCGCTCCTTCCCTGTACGCAGGAACGCGCCACTCTGGCATATGCCTCAGTCATGCCCCAATCCTGGTTCGGTCACAGCACCGCGCTGAGGAACTCCCGGGTGCGGTCGTGTTCGGGTTCGGTGAAGATCTTCTCCGGCGTCCCGGACTCGATGACCCGGCCCGAGTCGAACATGAGCACCTGGTCCGAGATGTCCCTGGCGAAGTTCATCTCGTGGGTCACGCAGAGCATCGTGATGTCGGTGGTGTGCGCGATGTCGCGGAGCACGTCGAGGACGCCCGCCACCAGCTCCGGGTCGAGCGCGGACGTGACCTCGTCGAGCAGCAGCACCTGCGGGCGCATCGCCAGGGCCCGCGCGATGGCGACCCGCTGCTGCTGGCCGCCGGAGAGCTGCGTCGGGTAGGCGTCGCAGCGGTCGCCGAGCCCCACCAGGTCGAGCAGTTCGCGGGCCCGCACGTCGGCCTCGTCCTTGGACAGGCCGAGCACGGAGACCGGCGCCTCGGTGATGTTCCGCAGCACCTTCATGTTCGGGAAGAGGTTGAACTGCTGGAACACCATCCCGATGTTCTTGCGGACCTCGCGGACGTGCTTCTCGCCCGCGGGGACGAGCTTGCCGTTCTTCTCCTCGTGGGTGAGGTACTTGCCGCCCACCTTGATCGTGCCCTGCTCCGGCTTCACCAGCGTCATCAGGAGCCGCAGGATGGTGGTCTTGCCGGAGCCGGAGGGGCCGATCAGCGTCACGTGCTTGCCGGACGCGACGGAGAAGTCCAGCTCGTCGAGGACGACGTTGGAGCCGTAGCGCTTGACGACCTTGTCGAAGCGGATCAGTTCGCTGCCGTCGACGGCCGGGTTGGCGATTTCCTGGGAAGTGCTGCTGTCAGCGGACAAGGCGACGCTCCAAAACTCGCAGAAGAAGAGAGGCCGGGTAGGCGATGACGATGAAGGCGACGCCGACCACGCTGATCGCCTCGTAGGTGAAGGTCGTCTGGCTGTAGCCCTGGGCCTGGCCCAGCATGTCGAGCGCGCCGATGGCCGCCATCTGCGGCGACTCCTTCAGCATGACGATCACGTAGTTGCCGAGCGCGGGGATCACCCGGCGCACCGCCTGCGGCAGGATCACGGACGTCCAGGTGCGGCGCTTGGAGAGGCTGAGCGCGGTCGCCGCCTCCCACTGACCGGCCGGCACACCCTCGATGCCCGCCCGGTAGACCTCCGAGGTGTACGTCGAGTAGTGCAGCCCGAGGCCGACGATGCCCGTGGTGAGCGGGGACATCGAGGGGCCCCACTCCGGCACCACGTAGAACAGGAAGAACAGCTGCACCAGGAGCGGGGTGTTCCGGATGAACTCGGTGACGACCGTGACCGGCCACCGGATCCACTTCTTCTCCGACCGCTGGGCGACCGCCCAGACCAGACCGAGCGAGAAGGCGATCAGGGTGCCGAAGAACAGCGCCTTGAGGGTGAGCTCCAGGCCGTCCCAGAAGAGCGGCATGAAGTCGTCGACGTGCGACCAGTTCCAGTTCACTTGGCACCCCCCGTACCGGCGACGACGTCGATCGACGACTTGGCGCGCATCCCGCTGAACAGGCCCGTCTTCTCGGGCGCCTGGCCCACCCGTTTCTTGGCGTGCCGCTCCAGGAGCCGCATGCCGCGGGTCAGGATGAACGCGAGGACGAAGTACAGGGCGAGCAGCAGCGTGTAGATCGGCGCGCTCTCGTTCTTGACCAGCCGCAGCAGGTCACCGGCGAAGGTCATGTCGGCCACCGCGATGAGGGAGACCAGTGACGTGCCCTTGAGCAGCTCGATCAGCAGGTTGTTGAAGGGCGGGATCATCTCCGGCCAGGCCTGCGGCAGTTCGATGCGGCGCAGCCGCTGCAGCGGCGTGAAGTTCAGGGCGATGCCCGCCTCGCGCTGCGCGGGTGGCACCGCGGCGAGCGCCCCGCGCACGATTTCGGAGGCGTACGCGCCGTAGGTGATGCCGAGGGCGAGTACGCCCGCGAACATCGGCTGGAAACTGATGTTGAAGACCGGCGGCACGGTGAACGCGATCCAGAACATGAAGACCAGCGACGACGTGCTGCGGAAGATCTCGAAGTAGGCCCCGGCGAGGAACCGCACGATCCAGAGCCGGTTGGTGCGCAGCACGCCGATCGGGAAGGCGATCACGAAGGCGAGGGCGGCGCTGTAGAACGTGACCTGGACGGTGATCCAGATGCCGGGCAGGAACCAGTTCCCGAAGAACTCCGACGACATCATGAGGAGACGCCCTTCGCCGGGGGACACAGCTTCCGCAGGGTCAGATCCGTCATCTCCGCCGCGGTGAAGCCGAACGGCTTGACGATGCGCAGGAGTTCGCCGCTCTCCTTGAGCTTGTGCAGCTCCTTGTTGAAGGCGTCCCGCAGGTTCTTCTCGGAGAGCCGGAAGGCGAAACCGCCCGCGCCGTACGCCTCTTTGCCGTCGACCATGGGCTGGAACGGTTCCGTCGCCTCGACCCGCTGGTTCCCCTTGATCACCGTGCGCACGGTGACGTTGGTGCCGGCGAAGGCGTCGACGCGGCCCTGGGCCACGGCGTCGAGCCCCGCCACCTGGTCGGGCAGGACGAGGACGGACTTCACACCGGCGGCCTTGGCGTAGTCGATCTCCGCGTAGGCGGTGCCGCTCGCCAGCTTCAGGCCCTTTTTGGCGATGTCGTCGTAGTCCTTGATGCCGTGCGGGTTGCCCTTCTTCACGATGAAGGAGTCGAGCATGAGGTAGTCGGGGTCCGAGAAGAGGACCTGCTCGCACCGCGTCGGGTTGATGTACATGCCCGCCGACACCACGTCGAACTGCCGGGCCTGTGTGAGCCCGGGGATCAGCGCACCGAACTTGGTGGGCACCGCCTTGACCTTCGGCACGCCGAGACGGGGAAAAATGACCTTGGCGATGGCCGGGGCCTCGCCGGTGACCTCGCCGTTCTCGTCGATGTAGCCGAACGGGACCTCGCCCGCGACACCGATCCTGACCGTACCGCTGTCGCGCAGGCGGTCCAGCAGATCGCCCCCCTCAACCTTCCCCTCCTCCGGAACCCGGCTGCACGCCGAGACCCCGAATGTGCCCAGAGCCGCCCCGCCCGCTCCGGCGAGCAGGGCGCGGCGGCGAACCGCTCTGCCGATGAAACCCTCGTTGTTCCCAAGTGGTGGAGCCATGGGCGCGCGGCTACCCGACTCGAAGCGAGATATGCCGACGAATTCAGGCCCCTGATGCAATCGTTGTGCTCTTGACCAAGGGAGTGAACCAGGGAGGAGCATGGGGCACATGGCAGAGCGATTCATCGAAGTCTCCCTCGCGAAGCGGGGAGTCCAGTGCACGGCCGAACTGCTCGACGACCGGGCCCCGGTGACCTGCGCGGCGGTGTGGGAGGCACTCCCGCTCGGCTCGGACGTCTACCACGCGAAGTACGCGCGCAATGAGATCTACGCCCTCTTCCCGGCGTTCGCGGACCGCGAGCCGCCCCTGGAGAACCCGACAGTCACCCCCATCCCGGGAGATCTCTGTTATTTCTCCTTCTCCGGTACGGAACTGGGCACCCAGGCGTACGGATACGAGGCGGAGGCCGACGTGAAGGCGGGCACCACCGTCGTCGACCTCGCCCTCTTCTACGAACGGAACAATCTGCTCCTGAACGGCGACGTCGGCTGGGTCCCCGGCATCGTCTGGGGCCGGATCGTCGAAGGCCTCGACCGGATGGCCGAGGCCTGCAACGACCTGTGGCGCACGGGCGCGCAGGGCGAGACGCTGAACTTCAGGAGGCTGTAGCCCCGGCCCGCGGGGGCGGTGCGATCCCGCCGGCCCCCGCCTCGTACAGCGCGTGCGCCGCACGGAGCACCACCGGGTCCGCGTGGCGCGCGGCCACCAGCTGCACGCCCACGGGCAACCCGTCCTCGTCCACCCCGCAGGGCACCGTCGCCGCGGGCTGCTGCGTCAGGTTGAAGGGGTACGTGAACGGGGTCCACCCCGTCCAGCGCCGGTGCCCG
Organism: Streptomyces sp. NPDC029674; assembly: GCF_044903205.1. Classification (NCBI taxonomy): domain Bacteria; kingdom Bacillati; phylum Actinomycetota; class Actinomycetes; order Kitasatosporales; family Streptomycetaceae; genus Streptomyces; species Streptomyces sp. NPDC029674. The sequence continues at coordinate 741,631 of NZ_JBJDPY010000001.1, read as the reverse complement.
GACCCCTTCGGCACCTCGGCTCCCGCCTCGAACGCGGTGACCGGCAGCGTCGGCGTGACCAGCAGGTCGTACGTCGAGTGGAACTGCCCCATGCGGCGCCCGAGATCCATCCGGACGTCGACCGCCTCCAGGTAGTCCAGCGCGCTGTACCGCGCCCCCTGCGCGCAGATCTCCCGCAGCCCCGGATCCAGCAACTCACGCTGCTCGGGCGAGAGATGGTGCACGACGCGCGCCGCCCCGCTGAACCACAGCGTGTGGAACGCCTCCACCGGCTCCGTGAAGTCGGGGTCGGCCTCCTCGACGTACGCGCCCTGCGCCGCCAGCGACTCCACCGCCCTCCGCACGGCCGCCGCGACGGCCGGCCGCACCGCGACCTGCCCGCCGAGCGAGGCCGAGTAGGCGACGCGCAGACCGTGCACGCCATCGCCCAGGCTGTCCCTGAAACTCCCGCCGAGCGCGCCGAGTTGGGACCAGTCGCGGACGTCGGGGCCCGTGATCACGTCCATCATCAGCGCCGCGTCCGCCGCGTCCCGCGTCATCGGCCCCACATGGGCGAGCGTCCCGAAGGGGCTCGCGGGATACAGCGGCACCCGCCCGTACGTCGGCTTCAGCGCGAAGATCCCGCAGAACGCCGCCGGGATCCGCACCGAACCACCGCCGTCCGTACCGAGCGACAGCGGGCCCGCGCCGACCGCCACGGCGACCGCGCTGCCCCCGCTGGAACCGCCGGAGGTGCGCGACGGATCGTACGGATTGCGGGTGATGCCGCTCTGCGGGCTGTCCGTCACGCCCTTCCACCCGAACTCCGGGGTCGTCGTGCGGCCGACGAACACGGCGCCGTGCTCGCGCAGCCGGGCCACCGAGGGCGCGTCCTCGTTCCACTTCCCCTCCGGACGCACCGTCCGCGAGCCGCGCAGCGTCGGCCCGCCGCGCAGCAGAAGCAGATCCTTCACCGACACCGGCACGCCGTCCACCAGACCCTGCGGCTCGCCCCGCCGCCACCGCTCCGCACTGGCCTCGGCCTGCGCCAGCGCCCGCTCCGCCTCGATCCGCACGAACGCGTTCACCGCCGGCTGTGTCTCCTCGGCCCGGCGCAGCACCGCCCGTACCGCGTCGACCGGGCTGAATCGGCCCTTGCGATAGCCGTCGACGAGTTGTACCGCGGTGAGATCCGTGAGCTCGGTCATGCAGGCTCCTCAGAAGCAGACGGGGCGATCGGAGGGAGAGGCGGGGCTGTCAGGGGGAGGGACCGGGTGATCAATGACCTGGGACATACCCACGTTCTTTGTCGACCACGTTCGTCAGCGGCCGGCCCGCCGCCCACTCCTCGTACAGCCCGACGAACTGCGCGCCGAGCTCGTCGCGCCAGCCCACCGTGTCGCCGCTCATGTGCGGGGAGACGAGCAGGCCCGGCGCCGTCCACAGCGGGCTGTCCGCGGGCAGCGGCTCGTGCTCGAACACGTCGAGGGCGGCGCCCGCGATCCACCGTTTGGACAGGGCCTCCACCAGGTCGGCCTCGACGACGAGGAGCCCGCGCCCGATGTTGATGAACCGCGCAGAGGGCTGCATGACGCCGAAGCGCCGGGCGTCGAACATGCCGCGCGTGTCGTCCGTGAGCGGCGCCGCGCACACCACCCAGTCGGCCCGCGCCATCAGCCGGTCGAGCTCGTCGGCGCCGTGCACCCCGGGCCGCGCCGTGCGGCCCACCAGGGCGGTGATGATGCCGAGCCCCTTCAGCATCCGCACGATGGCCCGCCCGATGGGCCCGGAGCCGACCACGCACGCGCGCGTGCCCGCGATCCGCTGGGTCTCGCGGTGGCGCCAGGAACGCTCCCGTTGCAGCTCGAGCGTGTGCGGCAGGTCCTTGGCCATGGCGAGCACCAGCGCGGCCACGTACTCGGCGATGGGCCGGTCGAAGACACCGCGGGCGTTCGTCACCACCGTGTCGGACGCGGCGAGTTCGGGACACATCAGGTGGTCGACGCCCGCGCTCGCGGTGTGCACCCAGCGCGGCCGCGGCCCCTCGCCCGGCCAGACCCGGCGCACCGCGTCGGAGGTGAAGTCCCACACCAACAGCACGTCGGCCAGCGGGAGTCGGCCGGCCAGCGTGGTCGCGTCGGCGTGCTCGACCCGGGCCTTCCCCGCCAGGCTCCCGAGGCGCGGCGGCGGGGTCGGTGGGGCGGCGTCAAGGACGAGGACGGTCGTTTCGGAAACCGACGGGACACCGTTTCGCAATGAGATTCCGCTTCCCTGTTCGGAGGTACGGCTCAGCCGCGTCCAAAACCGGGCTCAGCCGTCTGAGATGTGCGGATTGACCACGCTCGCACCCGAACCTACCTTCGTCAACAGAGGCACTGCTGTACCGGCAGTGCAAAGAACCAGTACTCTCCGTGCAGCCCGCTCACACGCTCCGTGGCAGCGCGCGGATCTCCCCGTCCCGACGTCCCGGCACGTCGCCGGCATCGCTCGTCCCCGGCCCTGGGCCGGTCCCTGAATACACGCACGAACTTGGGGACTGCACATGGACGTCTCTTTCCTCGGCGGACCGCACCCGCAACGTGGTGTCGGTGTCGTCGCCCCCTTCGACTTCGTCCTCGACCGCGAACTCTGGCGCTGGATCCCCGACGAGGTCTCCCTCCATCTGACCCGTACGCCGTACGTGCCCGTCGAGGTCAGCCTCGACCTGGCACGCCTCGTCAGCGAGCACGAGACACTCGCCGAGGCGGTCCGCGCGCTGACCGCCGCCGAGCCCGAAGTCCTCGCGTACGCCTGTACGTCGGGCAGTTTCGTCGGCGGCACCGCGGGCGAGCGCGCGATGTGCGAGGCCATGACGCGCGAGGGCGCGGTCGCCTCGGTGACCACGTCGGGCGCGCTCCTGGAAGCCATCGAAGAACTGGGCGCCCGGCGCATCGCGCTCGTCACGCCCTACACCTGGTCGGTCACCAAGGCACTGGAGGAGTACCTGGCGGCGGCGGAGGTGGCCGTCACGGGGCGCGCCTATCTCGGCCTCACCCGGCACATCTGGAAGGTTCCCTACCGGGACGTGGCCGACATGGCGCGCCGCGCGGTCCTGGGCAGCGACGGCGGTGTCGACCTGCTCTTCATCAGCTGCACGAACCTGCCGACGTACGACGTCATCCCGCAGCTGGAGGCGGAGCTGCGGATGCCGGTGATCTCCGCGAACCAGGTGACGATGTGGTCCGCGCTGCGTCGGCTGGGTACCCGTGCGGTAGGGCCCTATCAGGCACTGATCGATCCGACGGCACGGCCGGGCGCGAGCAGCCCGCTGAATCCGCCGGCACCGCCGCAGGGCCTGCCCGAAGGACCACCCGCAGAAGGAGGAGGCTGGACGTGACGGCACTCGGATTTCTCTACCCGGGGCACTCGGCCGAGGACGAATACCCCCGCATGGAGCAGATGCTCGGCAGCGACATCCGGCTGCAGCTCGTCCACACCGACATCGGCGAGGACGCCCACCGGGTCGACGCGCTCCTCGAGATGGGGTCGGCCGCGCGGCTCGCCGCGGGCGTCGAGGAGCTGCGGCTCTCCGGCGCCGAGGCGGTGGTGTGGGCGTGCACCAGCGGCAGCTTCGTCCTCGGCTGGGACGGCGCCCACGACCAGGTCCGCAAGCTGGCCATGACGGCGGGCCTGCCCGCCTCCTCGACCTCGTTCGCCTTCGCCCACGCCGCGCGTGAGGTGGGGGCGGCCCGGGTCGCGGTCGCGGCGACGTATCCCGAGGACGTGGCCGGGCTCTTCTCGGCGTTCCTGAAGGACGCGGGCGTGGAGGTCGTGTCGGCCCGGGGGAGCGGCATCGTCACGGCGGCGGAGGTCGGCACGTGGGGCCGCGACGAGGTCTTCGCGCTGGCCCGCGCGGGCGACCACCCGGACGCCCAGGCGGTGCTCCTGCCGGACACGGCCCTGCACACGGCGGCGTACGTCCGCGACCTGGAGGCCGAGCTCGGCAAGCCGGTCCTGACGGCGAACCAGGTCACCGTCTGGGAGGCGCTGCGCCTGGCCCAGCGCAGGGTGAACGCGCCGGCGCTGGGCTTCCTGTTCACGAAGGAGCCGCTGGTCCAGGTCACGGGCTGAGGATCAGTCTGACCACCGTTAACGTCTGGACCGATCCGGAGACGTAGTACAGGACTATGGCGCCGTCGACCGTGGCCTCCCTGCGGTCGGGGTCGTCCCTGACGGGCGTGGAGCCGTGCCCGTACGGGTCGCGGCCCACGGTCCGCGCGAGGGTGGCGCGGAAGGCGTCGGCGTCGCCCATCTTGGTGAGGGTGTCGTCGGCGGGCGGCGCGTAGGTGACGCGGTGGCTCTTGCGGTGGCGCGGGCTCACGACGTGCCCCGCCTCTCCGCCTCGTCGGACGCGAGCCGGACGAGCCGGGCCTCGGCCTCGGGGTCGGGCACGGCCTCCAGCATCCAGTGCCGCATCACCGAGTGGATCTCGTCGACGCCGGCCGCGTTGATGGCCCGGTCGAACTCCGCGCGCCGTTCCCGTGGCAGGGCGGCGCGGATGTCCGGGATGGTGTTGGGCACTTCGACCTCGACTCCGTCGACGAGGGTCTTCAGGGGATCAGCCATGGCCAGCACCGTAGCGGGGAATAAAACGGAGTGAGCCTCCTGTTGCTGGTTCCGTACCCACGTGACGTATGTACGCAGTGCAGGAGGCACCCCAGTGACAGTGGACCCGACCGGCGAAGGCACCCGCGAAGACGGCATCCGCGGCGAGCGGCACGGCACCGCGCCCGTCCCCCTGTCCGTGCTCGACCTCGTCACCGTCGGCGCCGGACGCACCGCCACCGACGCGCTGCGCACCAGCGTCGAGATCGCCAAGCTCGCCGAGGCCCGCGGCTACCACCGCTACTGGGTCGCCGAGCACCACTCCATGCCCGGCGTCGCCTCCTCGTCGCCGGCCGTGATCCTCGCCCACCTGGCCGCCCACACCGACCGCATCCGGCTCGGCTCCGGCGGCGTCATGCTGCCCAACCACGCACCGCTCGTCATCGCCGAACAGTTCGGCACCCTGGAGGCGATGGCCCCGGGCCGCGTCGACCTCGGCCTCGGCCGCGCGCCCGGCACCGACGGCGCGACGGCGGCCGCACTGCGCAGGACGGACCGCCTCAACGAAGGCGCCGACGACTTCCCCCAGCAGCTCGCCGAGCTCACCCGCTTCCTCGACGACGACTTCCCCGACGGGCACCCCTACGCCCGCATCCACGCCGTCCCGGGACCGGTCCAGGCGACCTCGCCCGGCGGCGTCCAGTCCCCGCACCGGCCCCCGCTCTGGCTGCTCGGCTCCTCCGGCTTCAGCGCCCGCCTCGCCGGCACCCTCGGCCTGCCGTTCGCCTTCGCGCACCACTTCTCCGCGCAGAACACGATCCCGGCCCTCGACCTCTACCGCGAGACGTTCCGGCCCTCCGCCGTCCTCGACGCCCCGTACGCCCTCATCGGCGTCTCGGCGCTCGCGACCGACGACGAGAAGGAGGCCCGCCGCCAGGTCATGGCCGCCGCGCTGAACATGGTCCGCCTGCGCACCGGCCGCCCCGGCCTCGTACCCACCCCCGAGGAGGCGGAGGCGTACGCCTTCAGCGAGATGGAGCGGGACTTCATCACCAGCTGGAACGCCAACGTCATCCATGGCACCGCCGACGAGGTCCGCACCGGCCTCGACGACCTCGCCAAGCGCACCGGCGCCGACGAACTGATGATCACGGGCAACGCGCACAGCGGCGACATCCGGCTGCGCTCCTACGAACTGATCGCGGACGCGTACGGCCTGCCGAAGGCGTAGCCGGTAACCCCGCCACCTCCTACGGCCGGGCGTCGTCCGGGTCGGGCACCGCGTTGTCCGACGGGGCGTCGCTGCGGCCGTAGTGGTGCGTCGTGAACATGTAGACCAGCCCGGCGAGCACCACGATGCCGCCGCTGAGCAGCACGATCCAGTTGTCGTACCAGGCGGCTTCGGGGGTGCGGGGCCAGGCGATGTTGACGATGGCGAAGATCCCGTAGGCGAGCGCCCCGAAGTTGACGACCATGCCCCAGCGGCCGAGCCGGTACTCGCCGCTCGGCTTCCACCCCTTGAGGCGGGCCCGCAGCGCGGCCAGGACGACCATCTGGAACGACGCGTAGATGCCGAGGATCGCGAAGGACACGATCTTCGTCAGGGCGTTCTCCGAGATCAGCGAGCCGACGGCGATCAGCGCGGGCAGGACCGCCGCGATCAGCAGCGCGTACGGGGGGACCGCGCGCGCCTCCGAGAACTTCCGCAGCACCCGGTGCCCGATGATCATCTCGTCGCGGGCGTAGGAGTAGATCAGCCGCCCGGCCGCGGCCTGGAGGCTGATGGTGCAGGACAGGAACGAGATGAGCACGACGGCCATCACCGTCCGCGCGCCCGCCTCACCGAGGGCGTCGAAGAGGACCCTGACCACCGGATCGGTGTCCTCCCCGGAGATCACCGCCCGGTAGTCGACGACGGCGAGGAGCAGCGTCAGACAGGTGAACGTCGCCGCCGCCCCGCCCACGTAGATGGTGCGGCGCATCGCCTTGGGGATCACCTTGCCGGGGTGCTTGACCTCCTCGGCGACGTCCCCGCACGCCTCGAAACCGTAGTACTGGTAGAAGCCGATGATCGCCGCGCCGAGGAAGACCGGCAGGTAGGAGCCGTCACCGGCCGCGCCGAAGTCGTCGAAGAGAACGCCGAGGCCGTGGAAGCGGTGCGTGGTCAGCAGGATGATGCCGACGACGAGCGCACCGAGCAGCTCCGCGCTGAAGCCGATAAGGGCAGCCCACGAAAGGGCCTTCGTGCCCGCGTAGTTGATGAGCACGGAGATCACGATCAGCGCGATCGTGCAGAGCACGGTGGTGTGCACGGTGGGATCGAAGCCGAGCAGGATCGCGATGTAGGGCCCGGCGCCGTACGCGACGCTGGTGATCGTGACGAGCAGCGCCCACATGTAGACCCAGCCGGTCATCCACGCCCAGCGCTTGCCCCACAGCCGCCGCGCCCACGGGTAGACGCCGCCCGCGACCGGGTACTGCGCGACGACCTCGCCGAAGACCAGCGCCACGAGGAACTGCCCGCAGCCCGCCATGACGAAGGCCCAGATCATCGGGGGCCCGCCGTCGGCGAGCGCCGTGCCGAAGAGGGTGTACGTGCTCACCACGGGCGAGAGGTACGTGAAGCCGAGGGCGAAGTTCGCCCACGGTCCCATGTCCTTGCGGAACTCCGACTTCTCTTCCCCGGGAGCCGTCTGCCCGGCGGCGTCCGGTGGGCCGGGGGCGGTCACTGGACGGGTCCTTCCCCGGCGGCCTGCCCCGGAGCTGGGCGGGCCATGATGAGGTCCGCCGCGCGTTCGGCGGCGAGCAGCACGGTGACCATCGGGTTGATGGACGGCATGGTCGGGAAGATCGACGCGTCCACGATGCGCAGCCCGTCGTGCCCGCGCAGCCGCAGCTGCGGGTCGACCACCGCCATCGGGTCGTCCTCGGCGCCCATCCGGCAGGTGCCCGCCGGGTGGTAGACGGTGTGCGCGGCCCGCCGCCCGTACTCCGACAGGTCCGCGTCCGACGTGACGTCCGGCCCCGGCGCCACCTCGCGCAGCAGCCAGTCGCTGAGCGGAGCCGTGGCCGCCACCTCGCGGGCGATCCGCAGCCCGTCGAGGATCGTGCGCTCGTCGTGCCCCTCCGGATCGGTGAAGTACCGGAAGTCCAGGGCGGGCTTGACGGTCGGATCCGAGCTGCGCAGCCACATGCGGCCGATGGAGCGGGCGCGCGGCACGTTCGGCGTCATGCAGACGCCGTGCTCGGGGACGGGGTAGCCGAGACGTTCCGTGTTGACGGTGAACGGCACCTGGTAGAAGTGGAACATCAGGTCGGGCCGCGGGCCGCCCGCCTCGTCCCTGCGCAGGAAGAGACCGGCGTCGGAGTCCATCGCCGAGTTCGGCGGCAGCGGGCCGCGGGTCTCCCACACCATCACCGACTCGGGGTGGTCGAGCAGGTTCTCGCCGATCCCCGGCAGGTCCGCGTGGACCTCGATGCCCAGGTCGCGCAGCTGGTCGGCGGGGCCGATGCCGGAGAGCATGAGCAGCCGCGGCGTGTCGATGGCCCCGGCGCAGAGCAGTACCTCCGCCTCGGCCTCCAGCGTCGACACCGACCCGTCGGGGTTGCGCACCTGCACCCGGGTGAAGCGCCCCTCCTCGTCCTGCAACAGGCGGTACGCCCAGGTCTCCAGACGCAGCGTCAGGTTCGGCCGGTCCATGATCGGATGCAGATACGCGACCGACGCCGATGACCGGTTGTTGGTCTGCGGGTCGTACGCGAGCGAGAAGAAACCGGCGCCGTCGGTGAAGGGACGGGCGTTGAAGTCCTCGACGACGGGGACGCCGAGCCGGGTGGCCGCCGCCGTGACGAAGTCCTGGGCGATGGCGTTACGGTCGGCGGCGCCGACGGGCACGATGGTGTTCTGCAGCCGCGACCGGTACGGCAGGATCGTCTCGGGACCCCACCCCTCGCAGCCGCTCGCCACCCACTCGTCGAGGTCCTGCGGGAACGGCAGGAAGCTGATCAGGGTGTTGTGCGAGGAGCAGCCGCCGAGCACCCGGGCCCGCGAGTGCAGGATGTGGGAGTTGCCGTTCGGCTGCTCCTCGGTGGTGTAGCCGTAGTCCAGCTCGCCGCCGAGCAGGTTGATCCAGTTGCGGAGCTTCAGGACGCGGTCGTCGCCGACGTCGCTGGGCCCGCCCTCCACCACGCACACCCGGGAGGCCGGGTCCTCGCTCAGCCGGGCGGCCAGTACGGAGCCCGCCGTACCGCCGCCGATGACCAGGTAGTCGTAGGTCGTCGTCTCGTCGTCCATGCCGTCGCCCTCTCTCTCGCCCCGCCTCGCCCTGTCCGCTCAGCCCTTGAACCAGCCGGAGGGGCCCGGCCGCAGGTTCTGGTAGATGTGCTTGGCCTCCTGGTACTCGCGCAGGCCGGTGGGCCCGAGCTCCCGGCCGAACCCGGAGCGGCCGAAGCCGCCCCACTCCGCCTGCGGCACGTACGGGTGGAAGTCGTTGATCCAGACCGTGCCGTGCCGCAGCCGGGCCGCGACCCGCTGGGCGCGGCTCGCGTCGCTCGTCCAGACGCCGCCCGCCAGGCCGTACCGCGTGTCGTTGGCCAGCTCCACGGCCTCGTCCTCGGAGCGGAACCGCTCCACCGTGACCACCGGGCCGAAGACCTCCTCCTGCACGATCCGCATGGAACGGTCGCAGTCGGCGTAGATCGTCGGCAGCAGGAAGAAGCCGCGCGACAGCTCGGGGTCGTCCGGGCGGCGGCCGCCGCAGACGAGACGGGCACCCTCGTCGCGGGCGATCTCCAGATAGCTTTCGACCTTCTCGCGGTGCTCCGCCGAGCTGAGCGGCCCGCTCTCGGTCTGCGGGTCCATGCCGTTGCCGAGCCGGATGGCGCTCGCACGGGCGGCGAGCCGCTCCACGAACCGGTCGTGCAGGGAGTCTTCCACCAAGAGCCGCGACCCGGCCGAGCAGACCTGCCCCGAGTGCAGGAACGACGCCTCCAGGGCGTGGTCGACGGCGGCCTCGAAGTCGCAGTCCGCGAAGACCACGTTCGGGTTCTTGCCCCCGAGCTCCAGCGCGAGGTTCTTCACGCCCGGCGCGCACGCCTCCATGATCCGGCGCCCGGTGGCGAGACCGCCGGTGAAGGAGACCAGGTCCACGTCGGAGTGCGCGGACATGGCCGCGCCGACGGTGGCACCCGGGCCGAGGACGAGGTTCGCGACGCCGGCCGGAGCACCCGCCTCGGCGATCAGCCGCATCATGTGGATCGTGGAGAGCGGCGTCGTCTCGCTCGGCTTCAGCACGAAGGTGTTGCCCGCGGCCAGCGCGGGAGCGACCTTCCAGGAGGCCTGGAGCAGCGGGTAGTTCCACGGCGCGATCAGCGCGCAGACCCCGATCGGGTGGTACGTGACCCGGCTCAGCACGTCCGGGCCGACGTCCACGACCCGGCCGCCGTCCTTGTCGGCGATCTCGGCGAAGTAGCGGAACGCGTTCGACACGTCCTCGACGTCGATCCGCGCCTCGGCGAGCGTCTTGCCCGTGTCGAGCGACTCGACGTGCGCGATCTCCTCCTGGTCCCGCAGCAGGAACCGCGCCACCCTCAGCAGCACGTCGGCCCGCTCCCGGGTGGGCGCGGCCGGCCAGTCACCGCGGTCGAAGGCGCGCCGGGCGGCCTGTACGGCGAGGTCGACATCCGTCTCGTCGGCGTCGTCGACCTGCTGGATGACGGAGGCGTCGAACGGATTGACCACCTCCCGCCGCCCGCCCTGGACGGCCCCGGTCCACTCGCCGTCGACAAACAGTTCCGGCATCGTGGGCTCCCTAGCTCTCGTCCTCGTCAGGTGCCGAGGTCACCCACCGGCACGCACACCGGGCACCAACATCGTCCGATCGGCGCGCACCGGCCACGGGGACGCACCGGCCGGGGGAGGGTTGGCCGCAGATGTGACCTGGTTGGGCTAGGGAGAGAGCCCGGCGGGTCGGGGCTAGGCGACCCCGCCCAGCAGTACGGAGATACGATCCGCCGGAACCGGCCGGGAGTAGAGCCACCCCTGCCCCGTGTCGCACCCGATCCGCCGCAGCCGCGCCGCCTGCGCCGCGGTCTCCACGCACTCCGCGGTCACCGTCAGCCCCAGCCGGTGCGCGAGCTGCACCATCGCCTCGACGATGACCTCGTCGGCGGGGTTGGTGTGCTGCTCGCCCTCCTCGTACTGGAATCCCCGTACGAAGGAACCGTCCAGCTTCAGGACGGAGACCGGGAGCCGGCTCAGGTACGCGAGGTTCGAGTACCCCGTGCCGAAGTCGTCGATGGCGATCCGCACGCCCATGTCGCTGAGCGCCTGCAAGGCCTGGAGCGGCCGCCCGGCCGATCCCATGACGGCGGACTCGGTGAGTTCAAGCTGCAACAGGTGGGCGGAGAGGCCGGTCTCGGTGAGGATCTCCGCGACGTCGGCGACCAGGTCCGAGTCCCACACCTGACGCACGGCCACGTTGACGCTGACGAAGACCGGGTCACGGTCGGGGTGGTCGAGCTGCCAGCGCCGGGCCTGCCGGCAGGCGCTCCGCAGCACCCAGCGGCCGAGCTGCACGATCGACCCGTCCTCTTCCGCCAATCCGATGAACCGATTCGGCGTGAGGAGGCCGAACTGCGGATGCTGCCACCGCACCAGCGCCTCGACGCCGTGCAGACCCTCGTCGTCGAGCCCCACCAGCGGCTGGTACTCCAGGACGAACTCGTCGCGGTCCACGGCGGGCCGCAGCGAGCTGGAGAGCGCCTGGCGGGTCATGCGGTGGGCGTTGCGCTCGGGGTCGAAGAGGGTCCAGCGGGCCTTGCCGTCCGTCTTCGCCCAGTACAGCGTGGTGTCGGCGGCCTGCATGAGCCCCGTCGTGGTGGTGCCCGCGGCGCGCCGCTCGACGACGCCGATGGACGCGGAGACGGCGAGCCGCTGCCCGGACAGGTCGAACGGTTCCTGGAGCGCCCGCAACGTCGTCTCGGCGAGGTCCGCCAGCTGGTCCGTGCCGGTCGAGTCCTCCACGAGCAGCGCGAACTCGTCGCCGCCGAGCCGGGCGACGAGGGGCGCCGCCGCCCTGCCGTACCCGGCGCGGTCGGCGCAGCGCGTGAGCCGCTCCGCGACGGCGGCGAGCAGCCGGTCCCCGACCCGGTGGCCGAGGGTGTCGTTGACCGCCTTGAACCCGTCGAGGTCGAGGTAGCAGAGCCCGATCCGGCCGGTGCTCGTGTCGTCGTACGTCCCCGCTTCGAGGGCGGACGCGAGGCGCTCGAAGAAGAGGTTCCTGTTGGGCAGCCGGGTCACCGGGTCGTGCATCTGCACATGGCGCAGGCGGGCCTGGAGTTCGCGGCGCGCGCTGATGTCGGCGGCGGCGAGGAGGACGGTGCCGCCGTCGTTCCTGCCACCGCCCCCCGGCATCGGCGAGACCGTGACCTGCACCCACAGGGAGTGCCCGTCGGGGTGCTTCAGGCGCCGGGTGCAGCGCAGCCGGGCCTGCCGGCCGCGGAGCACCTCGAGGTACGTGTGCCAGGTGCGGGCGTCGGACGCCAGGTCGATCAGGTCGGCGGCGACCCGGCCCGCGAGCGCGCCGGGGGCCTCGCCGAACAGATCGGCCAGCGCGTCGTTGGCGCTGACGACGAAGCCCTCGCCGTCGACGACCGCGAGGGCCAATGGGGCGGCCGCGAAGGCGGCGCGGTAGTCGGACCGCTCCTTTCGGCGACGCTCCGTGACATCGGGGCGGGTCCGGCCGGGTGCTGTGGCCGTGGGGGTGGGCCCTTCGGACGTTCCGTTCACCGCTTGCTCCCGCAGTGCAGTTTGTTCTCGAACAGGTCTCGTCGGGCGGCGGGCAGGTGGCGGGTGGTGGTGTGGGGACCGGGCCCGCGCAGGAAAGTGTGCCGATCATAGAGGTTGGCCCGATGACCGTTCCAGCCGTGCCGCCCGGCCGGACCGGGCCCGCCGCCGTCGGCAGATCGTTTCTGCTCGGCACTGAACTGCTTCCGTTACGACCCGATCGCTTGTGACGTTCCGTGAGCGGTCGGAGTGTCGTCCCCCGGCCGCGTACTCACTCGGAAGGGCCAGACAAACAGGGCGAAGGTCAACAAAGCGTCACAAGGTGGGTGGGGTGTCCCGCATTCCGCACCCGGAGGTCGACGTGCCGCGTCAGCTCCCCTATTGGGGACTCACCCGTGGAGGGGAGAAATCCCGCCTGCGCAGCACCGCCGCCTTCATCACCTCACTGTCCGCGCTGGCCGCCACCTCACTCGTCGCGGGCCCCGCCACCGCCGAGTCCACCGCGGGACCGTGCGCCCTGCGCCGCACCGCCGCGCACCACTCGGAGGGCCTCGACACCTGGAACACCGCCTACCCGCGCCCGTCCAGGACCCTGGACGCGGCGCTGGTGTTCCTGTCCTTCCCGGACTCCCCGCCGCTGACCACCCCCGGGGAACTGGCCGCCGACCACTTCCCCGCCACCAGCCGCTTCTTCGAAAGCGCCTCGTACGGCAAGTTCACGCTCGCCCCGCACCCGCAGCGCGAGTGGGTCGGAATGCCGCACGACTCCCTCTCGTACGCCATACAGCGCGACTGGAACCCCAAGCGCCGCGCCGCCTACCTGCGCGACGCGGTGGCCGCGGCCGACCCGCACGTGGACTTCTCGCGGTACGACATCGTGTACTTCATCGCCGACCCGGACGCGCCCGGCGTCGACTCGGACGCCACGAAGGTGGTCAACTTCGACCGGCCGATGCGGGCCGACGGCACGGAGCTCCGGCGCATCGTCACCGTCTTCGAACGGCACCCCCCGGACCGCAACGTGCTGGCCCACGAGACGGGCCACGTCTTCGACCTCCCCGACCTGTACCACCGGCCCACCGACGGCAAGGGCGACTGGGACACCCACGTCGGCGACTGGGACGTCATGGGCAGCCAGTTCGGTCTCGCCCCCGACCTCTTCGGCTGGCACAAGTGGAAGCTGGGCTGGCTGGAGCCGCGGCAGGTGCGGTGCGTGGGCGCGGGGACGGAGCGGCTGACCCTGGAACCGCTGTCGGCGGCCCCGGCGCCCGGCGCCCTCGGCGGCACCAGGCTCGCGGTCGTCCGCACGGGCCGGGACGCGGTGCTCGCCCTGGAGGCCCGCGGCCCCGTGGGCAACGACCACGCCACGTGCACGGAGGGCGTGCTCCTCTACGAGGTGCGCAACGGCACGGCGTCGGGCAGCGGCCCCGTCGAGGTCGTCGACGCCCACCCGGAGACCGAGTCCTGCTGGGGGGACTCGGTCTATCCCCAGCTGGCGGACGCTCCGGTACGGGTCGGCGAGAGCTTCACGGTGCCGGGCCACGGAGTGCGCGTGGAGGTGGTGGGGCGGACGGCCTCGGGCGCGTGGACGGTGAACGTCACGACGGGCTGAAGTCCGGCCGCACACGTGAGAAGCCCCCCGCTTCCGCGAGGGGCTTCTCACCGTCTGTGCGCCGCCAGGGACTCGAACCCCGGACCCGCTGATTAAGAGTCAGCTGCTCTAACCAACTGAGCTAGCGGCGCCTGCTGACGTCGTAGACCTTAGCACTCTGATCGCCGCCAGGAAAAATCGATACGCGGGCGGCCGGGTCGGTGCAGGACCCCGCCCCGGGCCGCCCGCACGCAGGCCCACAGGAACACGTCGGGGCCCGGCAGCCAGGGATGACGGGTGCCCGGGGCCACCAGCCAGCGGGATCCGAGACGCCCGCCGGACGGGGCCCGCGGGTCGGCGACGGCCGCGAGGGGCGGCACGGTGACCGCGTCGCCCGTGCCGTGACAGAGCACGGGCGGGACCGCGGAGCTGCCCCACTCCTCCCACTCCAGGAGGGCGGGCAGGCGCTGGGCGGTACCGGGGGAGGCGAAGAGCAGCACGCGGCCGCGGTGCGCGGCGACCGGGCCGGAGCCCGGACCCTCCTCCCACAACCGGTCGAGCATCCGGCGGCCGAAGACCGCGGGGACGCTCACCACGTCGAACGCGGAACCGCAGGGAAGCACGGCCGGGGCGGCGGGCCGGCTCCGCCAGAGGGCGAGAGCGCTGCGCGGATACGTTTCGGCGGAGGCAAGCCAGGCGGCGCCCTCGTCGGTGACGTCACAGGCGCCGTGGGTGACATCACAGGCGCCGTGAAGGGGAGTGCTGCGCGTACTGCTCATACCAGGTACGTCTACCGAAGGCGAGGTCTCAGTCTCCGGGACTTCCCGGAAACGGGGACAGCGAGGGGGGTGGGGGAGTACCTTGCCTGGGCGCATATGCCACGCGACCTTGATCGCATGGCCGGCCGGATCCGGCGCGACCACGCCTCAGCGCTTCTCGATCCCGCCCCGCATCAGATCCCGGCCGAACTCCACCATCTTCTTCGCGTAGTCCTCGGTCCACTCCGCCCGCTCCGCGATCAGCGCGGGCGTCAGCCGGTCGAAGCGGCGCGGGTCGGCGAGCTGGGCGGCCGCCACGGCCTGGAACTCGACGGACCGGTCCGTCGCGGCGCGGAACGCGTGCGTCAGCTCGGTGGCGCGGTCCAGGAGCTCCCGCGGGTCCTCGATCGACTCCAGGTCGAAGAAATGCTCCGGATCGGCCGTCGCTTCCGCCGGCTCGAAGAGCAGCGGCGCGGGCCGCATGCGCTGCTCGGCGCGCTGTTCGGTGCGCTGTTCGGTCCGGGCCCGCTCGGGCTCCGCCATGGTTGTTCCTCCTCGTACGGTGCGCGCCGTCCGTCCGGTGCCGGCCGACTCCTATTCTCCCTTGCCGCGCAAGTGGGCCGCCGGGGGCTGCGTGGGGGCGCGCCCGGCCTGCGGCGGGCCGCGGACGCGTCTGCCGGGTTCTCGGCGGGTGCGGCTGCGTGTGTTCTGTGGTTGCTCGCGCAGTTCCTCGCGCCCCTGACGGGGGCCCAGAGTGTGTTGCGGGGTGCTGTGTAGGGGCGCGGGGAACTGCGCGCTCAGCCCGTGGCGGGCCGCAGACGCGTATGCGGGGATCTCGGCAGACGCGGCTGCGGGTGTTCTGTGGTTGCTCGCGCAGTTCCTCGCGCCCCTGACGGGGGCCCAGCGTGTGCTGCGGGGTGCTGTGCAGGGGCGCGGGGAACTGCGCGCTCAGCCCGTGGCGGGCCGCAGACGCGTATGCGGAGATCGCGGCAGACGCGGCTGCGGGTGTTTTGTGGTTGCTCGCGCAGTTCCTCGCGCCCCTGAGGGGGCCGCGGGTGTGTTGCGGGGTGCTGTGTAGGGGCGCGGGGAACTGCGCGCTCAGCCCCTGGCGGGCCGCAGACGCGTACGCGGGGATCTCGGCAGACGCGGCTGCGGCGGGTTCGGGGGGCGGCCTAACGGGGCCACGTCACCCGGTGCTCCGCGAGGCGTGCGAGCACCGCATGGTTCGCCTCCCAGCCGTCGGGGAACTTGACCGTGACCCCGAGCTGGACCGGCTCCGTGGACGGGTGATCGTCGAGGAGGGCGCTGACGCCCGCGCGGCAGACGACGATGCAGGCGTGCCGGTGGCGGGAGGCCAGGACGCAGAGGCGTCCCGTCTCCAGGTGGAACGCCGTGGCGTCGGGGCGGCCCGAGAGCGGGTGCAGGACGACCGTCACGTCGTACTCCCGGCCCTGGAGGCGATTGGCCGTGTCCACCGTGACGTCGGGGACGCCGAGGCCCGCGAGGGCGGCGCGGACCGCCGCGGCCTGGTCGCGATGCGCGGTGCCGACGGCGATCCGGTCGGCGGTGAGCGGGGCGGGGCCGGGCCCGCGCTCGGAGGTCGCCGCGCCGCCCCGGTCCAGGAGGCGGCGGACGACCTGCGCCAGCGCGTGAACGGCCTCCGGATCCGTGCGCGGCGTGTTCCGCGCGGGCAGCTCCAGCAGGCCCCACCCGGACTCCGCCGCCTCGTCGATCACTCGGTCCGGGGCCGAACCGTCCGACGGCACCGCGAAGTTCAGCACCCGGTCCCCGTACCCCGTACCGCTGCGGAACGGCGTGTACGGGTAGAACGCGTCCGAGACGAGCGGCGCCGCCGACGCGGGCAGCCGCCAGGACACCGGCAGGCGGTGCTGCGGCAGCTCCGGATTGTGGGCGAGCAGCGTCGTCACGGCGGACGCCGACGGGTCGTACGACAGACCCGCCCACTGCTCCGCGCCGACGATGGAGAACGGGTCCAACTGCCCCGGATCGCCCACGAACAGCGCCCGTTCGAAGAGCCCCGCCACGGCGAGCAGCGCGTCCGACCGCATCTGGTACGCCTCGTCGACGATCGCGTGCCCCCACGGCGCGTCGAGCTGGTCGGCCTTGACGTGCGCCCACTTCGCGGCCGTCGAGATGACGATGTCGAGGCCCGCCAGCTCTCCCGCCTTCGTCGACTTGCGGACGTTCGCCAGGTCGTCGAGCGCCTTGTCGTACGGGTCGGGGTCGCTGCTGTGCAGACGGCCGACCGGAAGCTCCGGGTCCTTCTCGGCGAGGCGCAGGACCAGGTCGTCCACCTGCGCGTTCGTCTGCGCGATGACCATCAGGGGGCGGCCCGCCGCGGCCAGTTCGCGGGCCGCGCGGACCACGAGTGTCGACTTTCCGGCGCCGGGCGGGGAGTCGACGACGACGCCGCGGTGGGTGCCGTGCAGCGTGTCATGGAGGATCGCCTCCGTGGCGCGCGCGGCCTCGGCGCCGGGATCGAAGGTGCCACCCGCGGGCGGGGCGAGCTGCATCACAGGGTGTCCTCCGCGGTCACGGGATCGGGACTCTCCGCGGCGTCCGACGGCGGACCGCCGTGGGTCCACGGGGTGGCTTCCGGGTCGGGCAGCTTGGGCCCGCCGCGCTGCTCGTGCTCGAAGAGGGTCCAGCAGATCCGGTCGCCCTTCTGGGGAACGGAGCCGGACTCGGGCTCCTTGCCGCGCCCCATCTTGTCGGTGATGCGCAGCACGACGGCCTCCTTGCCGCCCCCGCTCTCGCTCTCGTACGCCACGAACTCCGCGGTCTGCGGCTTGTCCCCGAGCGCGCGGTACACCTTCGTGCGCTCGCCGAGGTGCGGGTGGTCCTCCGTGCGGACGGTGACCAGGGGGCGCGGCCGCGGGCTCTTCCCTTCGCTGTACGCCATGACGACCTCCGTCACCTCGCCGACGAAGGCCTCGCCCGCGAGGCGGCGGCCCGCCATGACCAGCGGGTCGTCGAGGGCCTCCTGGGCGTCCAGGCGGGCCTGCTCGCGCTCGCGCGTCGCCAGTTTGTTCGCCGCGGTGACCGCGTCGTCGACGCGCGGCTGCGGTGGCTCGCCCGCCGTCACCCGGTCGCGGTGGCCGGTGAACGACCAGCGGTCGCGGGTCCACCGGTCGGCGGCGTGCGCGGCCTCGGGGAGCGTGCACAGGACGTCGAGGCCGCGCCACACGGCGTCCCAGGTGGGCCGGGTCCTGCTGTCGATCAGTGCGTGGATCTCCCGCTCGGCGGCGGTCAGGAGCGCGAGCCGCTGGTCCGCCTCGACCCCGTCCTCGGCGGCCGCCAGGGCGGTGCGGGCGCGGTCGTAGCGCTCGATGGCGGGGGCCAGCAGGTCGTTGTCGAACGCGGGGTCGGTGGCGGGGCCGGCGGGCGGACACAGCAGCTGGCCGTCCTTGTCCCGGGCCAGCTCGGCGCGGAGCGCGGCCTCGGCGCCCGAGGTGCCCTCCGGGGCCTCGATCCAGGCGAGCAGGGCGCCCAGGTGCTGGTCCTCCAGGCTGGACTGGCCCGTCGCCCAGTGCCGGGAGAGCAGCTCGGTCATGGCGACGAGCAGGGACGACCCGGGGACGCGGGCGCGCTCCCCGAAGTGCGTCAGCCAGCGGCCGAAGAGGGGGACGCGGGGCGGGGCGGGGTAGGGCGCGTCGGGGTCCTGCTCGGCGGTCCGGCGAAAGCGCATGGAACGGCCGAGGAGCCGGACGAACTCGATGCCCGCACGGCTCGGCACGATCAGCTGCGGCGCGTCGGTGCAGAGCTCGACCTCCACCTTGACCCGCTTGCCGGTCTCCGGATCGGTCTCGTTGCGCTCGGCGGCCTCGACGTCCTGCGCGAAGCTGTCCACGTACGGCAGGACGATCTCGGCGAGCTCGGCGAGGAACGCGAAGCGGAGGTCGCGGTCCCGGGGCTGCGGCACGACGAGCAGCCGCGGCGACGTACGCTCCGTCCCGACCAGCGCCCCGAGCGGAGCCCCGGCCTCACCCGCAGTGATGAGCGGAACCACCACGAGCGGCCGCTGAGAAACATGCCGGTGCCGAACAGTGGCCCGAGCCTGAGCCCGCCCCGACCTGACCGCCTCCAGCCGCCCAAGACTGTCGATCAACGACACGGTAGCCCCCTCTCAGGCTGCGGATCATAACCACCGAACACCGCCCGGGCCCGAAACCCGCGCCCGCCCGCCCCAGCGCCGCCGGGCCTGCGCCCACCAGCCTCGCCACGCGACCCACCGCCGTGGGGCCTGACGCCACCAGAACCGGCAGCGCCCGCCCAGCTTTCCGGCTCGCGACCGCCTGCCTCGTTGCCGCCCCGCCTGCGGTCGCCGGGCTTGCCCGGCTGAGCGTCGCCGGGCCCGGCGCCACCGGACCGGCCGCGCGGCCCGCCGCTCCCCTCCAGACCGCAGCGCAGCGAGCCGTCCCCGCCACCCGACCCCGGCACCCGCCGGGGAAAGGGCGGGCGGGTGGGGAGGTGACGTCCCGGCGACAGGGCGGCGCTCAGCACGGGGCACCGCCCAAGGCGCCCCCGCCGGCAACCGCCTCGGAGCGCAGCCGAGCCGCCCTCCGCAGCGCCGCCACCGCCGGGTCGTCCGGGTCGCCCGTCGTGCCCGTGGCCGCGGCGAGGACCTCGCCGATGGTGGTCAGGCCGCCGAGTTCGCCGCGGATGGAGCGGCCCAGGGAGGTCACCTCGCCGGTCGCGCGGGCGCGGTCGCGGCAGTGGAAGGCGAGCTCGCAGGTGGACAGGCACTCGGGGGCGTACGTCGCGGGGACCGCTTCGACCGCTGCCGTCAGCTCCTCCGCGGGGCGTCGTACGTCGAAGGTCGTGCCTTCCGGGAGCTCCGCCGCGATGTCCTCGACGCGGGTGAGGCGGGCCAGCTGGCGGCGGGTCACCGACAGCTGTTTGCGGACGTCGATCGCGGAGGCCGTCGGCAGGTTCGAGAAGTCCTTGGGGCAGACCAGGAGGACGTGGTGCCGGACGGAGGGCGCCGGCTCCATGCGCTCCGCCACCCGCTCCAGCGCCAGCGCGTACACCGCGGACTGGCGCGCGGCCGCGCCCACCTTCGCCGCGTCCGCCGCACCGTCGATCATCGGGAAGGACTTGATCTCGACGACTGTCCAGCTGCCGTCGGGGTGGACCACCACCGCGTCCGGCTCCAGGAAGGCCGGTGTCCCCGCGACGTCGAGGACCAGCATGGGATGGTCGAGGAGCGTCCAGCCGCCCGCACCGGTGGCCTCCCGCAGCGCGAGCGCCGTCCGGGCCGCGCGGCCCTCGGGGCCCGCCGCCGACAGGTCGGGGACGGCCGACTCACCCGGCACCGGCTCCGGACCGCCGCCCACGCGCGCGTGCGTCAGGCGCAGCAGCTCCGCGCCGCCGTCGGCCTTGACCCGCGCCTCGAAGGCATTGCCCCGCATGAACGCGAACTGGGACTGGCCGAACCCCGAGGGGGAGCCGAGGGACTGGGCGAGCGCCGTCTTGTCGACGCCCGCGCCGTCGAGCAGCGCGCGCCGCCTGCACCCCGGGTTGGCCGCGAGCGCGGCCAGCGCCCGGGCGTCCAGCGGCCGCGCGGGAAGGTCCGCGCCGCGCAGCTCAGCGAGCCTTCCCCACACTCTCGGCAGCGCCCGAGTAGGGGAGGTCCCAGTCCGGGGCGTCTTCCCCCGCGTCGGCGGGTCGGTCGACGTCTGCGGGGCGGGCACTCGACTCGGCGCCGGCGACGACACTCTGCTTGCGCTGTCGGGGAATTCGCTCACCCGTCGAAGTCTGGCATCCGGCACTGACAATCGAGGGCTCTGTGGCGGACGAGGTCGCCGAGGGCCGAAGGAAACGGGCCCGCAGCCGGTTCATCACGGGTTCCGAGAGCCGCTGCACGGGCCGCACGAGCAGCAGCCCGACACCCATCACCGCGGCGCCCGCGAGCGCGTCGAAGAGGTAGTGGTTGGCGGTGCCCATCACCACGATCGTGGTGATGAGGGGGTAGGCGACGGCGGCCACCTTGGTCAGCGGCGTGCGCCCGCACCGCCACAGCATCACGCCGCACCACAGCGCCCACCCCACGTGCAGGCTGGGCATCGCCGCGTACTGGTTGGTCATCCCGCCGAGCCCGCGGGGCGCGCTCGCCTCGCCGCCCCACCAGCCGTAGGTGCTGTACTGCGCCATGGTGTCGACGAATCCGTACCCCTTGCTGAGCAGCCGGGGCGGGCAGGTCGGCAGGAGCGTGAAGCCGATCAGGCCGATCATGGTGGAGATCATCAGCCACGCGCGTGCGGCGCGATAGCGGACCGCCCGGCTGCGGAACAGCCAGACCAGGACGGCGGGCGTCACGAGGTAGTGCAGTGAGGCGTACCAGAAGTCCGCGGGGACGCCGATCCAGGCGTTGGCGGTGAAGAGACGGTTCAGCGGGGTCTCGGCGTCGATGCGCAGGAACTGCTCGGCCTTCAGGATCCCCACGCCGTGGTCGATCGCGCTGGCGACATCGCCTCGGACGATCAGCCGGCCCGCCGAGTACGCGGCGTACACCAGGACGATCAGCGGCAGCTCCGTCCACCAGCGCAGCCGGGGCCCGGTTATGCCCATGGGGCCCGGCACGTCGGTCTTCGGCATCCGATAGATCCCCCATCGTCTCTGTTCACGCGGCGGATGCCGCGGCCACACTTTACGGCGTACGCGAAGGCCGTCGAGGTGTGTCCCCGGCCGTCTAAGACGCAGAGATCGGCGACCGGGTTGCCCGGCCGGGCGGGGGCTGGATCACAGGTGGGTGATGATGGAGGGGGCAGGCGCGCCCTGTCCGTAAAAAGCATCAAAAGTGCCGTCGGCGCTCATGGCCCGACGGACATGTGTACGACTTGGAGAGATCCCATGGCCCCCCGCATCCTGCTGGCCCGGCACGGACAGACGGAATGGTCCCTGTCCGGGAAGCACACCGGCAGGACCGACATCCCCCTCCTGGAGGAGGGCCGACGCGGCGCCAAGCTGCTCGGCGAGCGGCTGCACCGCGCGCCCTACGAAGGCCTCCCGGACGTGGAGGTGCGCACCAGCCCGCTCTCCCGCGCGCGGGAGACCTGCGAGATCGCCGGCTTCGGAGACCGCGCCACCACCTGGGACGCGCTCATGGAGTTCGACTACGGGGCGTACGACGGCATGACCCCCGCCGACATCCAGGCGATCCGGCCCGGCTGGCTCATCTGGCGCGACGGCGTCCCCGAGGGCGAGACGCTGGAGCAGGTCGCCGCGCGCGCGGACGAGGTCGTGGAGTGGGCGAGGAGCGCCGACCGCGACGTGCTGGTCTTCGCGCACGGCCACATCCTGCGGGTCATCGGCGCGCGCTGGCTCGGCCTCGGCATCGAGTTCGCCGCCCGCATCCGCCTCAACCCGACGTCCCTGTCGGTGCTCGGCTGGGCCTACGGAGAGCCCGCCGTCGAGTCGTGGAACGAGACGGGCCACCTGGCGTAGCGCTTGACGGCCGGTGCTCAGACCGCGCGCGGCAGGCCGGCGTGCTTCTCCAGGAAGTCGCTCACCCCCGAGGTGCTGCGGTGCGGCAGGAGCACCCGCGCCGTCGTGGCGAGCATCGACTGGATGCGCGAGGACTGCACCTCGCCGAGGAGCGCGAGGACTTCGAGCCCGGCCGCGGCGGCCTCGTCGGGGCGGCCCGCGCGGGCCAGGTCGTCGGCGAGCTCGGCGGTGTAGAGCGCGATGTTCCGGGTGAACTGCGGGGTCTGCGAGGAGGCGGTGTCCGCGGCGAGCCGGGCGTGCCCGGTGGCCCGCTCCCACTCGCCGAGGGCCGACCAGCACTGCGCCTCCAGGCCCGCAAGCTCGGCGGGGCCGTAGAAGCTCATCCACTCCGGGTCCTCGGCGCGGGCCCCGCGGTCGAAGAGGCTGTGGGCGCGGGCCAGCGCCTGCTCGCAGCCCGACCGGTCGCCGAGCCCCGCCCAGCCCCCGGCCTCCCGCAGCGCGATGAGCGAGAGCAGCCGGTGCGAGCCGAGGTGGCGGGCGGCGCGGGTGGCCGCCTGGGCCGCCCGCACCGCCTCGCGGGGCCGTCCCGCGTCGCGCGCGAGGAAGGCCGTGTTGCAGAAGGCGTGTGCCTCCAAAGCCGCGTCTCCGGAGACGCGGGCCGTCGCGAGGGCCTCCGCGTAGTGCGAGCGGGCGTCGTCGAAGCGGCCCGAGTCGTGAGCCAGCCAGCCGACGGAGATCGCCAGCTCACCGGCGCCCGCGTGCAGCCGGTCCGAGGTGGCCTGCCGGGTGGTGGTCCCCGCGTCGAGCAGGGTGTAGGCGGTGCGCAGCGGGGCGGCCGCGCGCCGGTAGAGCCCGTCGGCGCCGTGCCGGTCGTCGAGCAGCCTGATCTTGCGCACGGCCTCCTCGACCGCAACGGCCTCGGCGTCACCGACCCTGCGGCCGCGCAGGGTGGCGGCCTCTGCCGGACCGCCCAGGGTGAGGCCGATGGGCCCCAGGGCGGTGGCCACGGTGGCCGTGGAGCCGGTCATGAACGCGCGACGCCGCACGTCGCTCTCCTCGGGGATCTGGACCGCGTACGGATCGCAGGCGCGGGGACCGGACCCGGACGGCTGGGACTCGTACGACTGGATCGTGGTCGGTTCTTCGGTGCGTGCCGCCCGTCCGCGCACCAGTGCGCGGGGGGCGAACCCCAGGTCCGTCAGCGTCCGGCCCGGGAACATGTGGAGGAACACCCGCTCGTACGCGTAGTTGGGGCAGCGGATCTCGCCCGCCTCCACGCGCCCGATGTAGCGGGCGTCGCAGCTGACCCGCTCGCCGATCTCGCGGGCGGAGCGTCGGACGGCCGCCGCGAACTCGCCGGGTGAGCGCTGTCCGCGGAGCTGTCGGAATGCGAGGTTCGGTCGTGGGGACTGAGTTGACGATGCCATCGGTGACGACGCCATGGCCGGACCCTCTCGTGCGGATCGTGCCGGACCGTGCACACGTTCGCGCACTGGACGCCGTACCCGCGCTCCGGATCTCGCGGGCCTGCCCTGTTCCGGCGGAGCACGAACGTACCGGCTGTCATGGGTACGCCACGCGGTGTTTGGCTACAAACCGGATATCTCACCCGGGATCCGCCATGAACTGCCATCCTTTGCGGCGGCGTGCCGCAGTGCCTGTTGACGCTTTCCCGCGTTGAACCATGAGGAGCGGGAGCCGGGCGGCTGCCGCACTGGCGAGGAGGGGTTTCCTTGTTGGAGATCGGCATGGAGAACGGCGACTCCCGTACGGGCAACGGCACGCCCCCGGCGTCACTGACGACGGCGCGGCACCGGCCCACCCAGGACCGCAGCGCTCCGCCCCCCGGCCCGGCACCCTGCGAGGACGAGTGCTGCGACCTCGTGACGGTGCCCGCCAGGCAGGGCCTCGAGGCGGTCGACATCCTGCGCCGCGGCGCGGGCGACACGATCGGCCCGGTGCTGCACGACGGCGGCTGCGACACCCTCGGCTTCCTCGTGCCGCCGGGCACCGCCGACTGCTGGGACCTGCCGGGCAGCGCCTGTACGCAGACCTTCGGACGCGGCACGAGCGTGTACACGGGCCCCGGCACCGGACAGCCGGGCCCCGCCGAGCCCGTCATCCCCGACCCGCCCGTCGCGGGCACCGGCTGGCTGCTCCCGCCGGGCAACGAGACGGACCCCGTCACCGACCCGGCCGTCCTGCGCGCCGCACTCGGCCAGGCCGCCCGCACGATCGAAGCAGCCGACAACTGCCGCTGAGCCCAGCTCCCGCCCCCGCCCGCCGGCAGGCCGCGCCCTCCCCGTGGACGGATAATGGCCGGATGGCTAGGAACAAGCGGGCCCGGGAAGCGCGGGAGGCGGTCGTCGAGAAAGTGGACGGCGGGCTCGCCGAAATCATGCCGGACCGGGACAGGCCGCGCGCCTGGACGCTGCTCGTGGACGGCGCCCCGCAGTCCCACGTCGACCTCGAGGACCCCGCGTACCTCGACTTCGAGTACCAGCGCAGGATCGGCCACATCGCCGACCTCGTCGCCCCGCCCGGCAAACCGGTCCACGCCGTGCACCTCGGCGGCGGCGCCTTCACCCTCGCCCGCTACATAGCCGCGACCCGCCCCCGCTCCACCCAGCAGGTGGTCGAGCGCGACACCGCCCTCGTACAACTCGTCCGGCGAGAGCTGCCCTTGGTCCCGCAGAGTCGCATACGGGTGCGCGGCACCGACGCACGCGAGGGCCTGGCCAAGATCGCCGACGGCTGGGCGGACCTCGTCATAGCCGACGTCTTCAGCGGGGCACGTACCCCCGCCCACCTCACCAGCACGGAATTCCTCACCGACGTACGCAGGGTCCTGAAGCCCGGCGGCTACTACACCGCCAACCTCGCCGACGGCCCGCCACTCGCCCACCTGCGCGGCCAGCTCGCCACCGCCGCCGTGCTCTTCCCCGAACTCGCCCTCGCCGCCGACCCCGCCGTGCTCCGCGGCAAACGCTTCGGCAACGCCGTGCTGCTCGCCTCCGACCGGGAACTGCCCGTCGCCGAGCTCACCCGGCGCTGCGCGGGCGACCCGCACCCCGGCAGGGTCGAACACGGGCGCGGGCTCAGGGACTTCGGCGGCGGAGCGGCGGCCGTCACCGACGAAGGCGCGGTCGCCTCGCCGGCGCCACCGCCGTCGGTCTTCCGCTGACGCCGGCCCTTCCCGGGGCCCGCGAGGGTCAGGACTTGTCGATCTCCACGCGTGGCGCCGTGTCGTGCCACGTGCAGAACACCGAGACCCGGGCCGCGCCCCCAATAAACTCCACGCGGATCCATTTGTCCTGCTTCCACGTCTGCACCGACCAGCCCGCCGCCGGTGTCGCCGAGACCAGCGTCGCGGAGTCCTTGCCGAGGTCGAAGACGACTCGGCCGCCGTCGGTGCTGTAGCTCTTCACCGTGCCGGTGCCCGAGCTGGTGGGCGGGGGCGGCGAGGGCTTGCGGGAGGACGTTCCGGACGGTTCGCCGGACTTCGGTGGCTTCGGTGTGTTCGGCGATGCCTTCGGTGAATTCCCCGGCTTGCGGGACTTGTCGGGCTTCTTGGCCGACGCGGACTCGGGGCGGTGCGTCGAGGACGACAGCGGCTCCGCGCGGCCCGCGCCGCCGTCGTCGCCCGCCAGGGGCAGGGCGCGCGGCGGGTCGTAGGCCGTGCCCGCCATCACCGTGTGGACGCCCCACCAGGACAGCGTGACCGCCGCGCCCGTGGCGAGCGACCAGGCGATTCCGTGTACGAGTCCTCTGCGCATCGCGGGCCATACTGCACCACGCGTCGCGCGTCCGTCCCCTGGGGGAGGGGGCACCCGTGGGCGGGACCGCGTTCCCCCGTATGGCGTACGGTGCCGCCCATGGCAAGTGTGCTCGTCGTCGAGGATGACCAGTTCGTACGCTCCGCCCTCATCCGGCATCTGACCGAGGCAGCGCACACCGTGCGCAGCGTCGGCACCGCCCTGGAGGCGCTGCGTGAGGTCGCCCATTTCCGCTTTGACGTGGTGATCCTGGATCTCGGCCTGCCCGACCTCGACGGGTCGGAGGCGCTGAAGATGCTCCGCGGCATCACGGACGTCCCCGTGATCATCGCGACCGCGCGGGACGACGAGACGGAGATCGTGCGGCTCCTGAACGACGGCGCCGACGACTACCTCACCAAGCCGTTCTCCGTCGAGCACCTCTCCGCGCGCATGGCCGCCGTGCTGCGCCGCGCGCGCGTCCCGGCCGGCGAGGCACCGCCCGGCAACGTGCTCCAGGTCGGCGGGCTCTCCATCGATCCGCTGCGCCGCCAGGCCGAGTTGGACGGGGCGCGGCTCGACCTGACCCGCCGCGAGTTCGACCTGCTCGCCTTCCTCGCCGGGCGCCCCGGTGTCGTCGTGCCGCGCAAGGAACTGCTCGCCGAGGTGTGGCAGCAGTCGTACGGCGACGACCAGACCATCGACGTACACCTGTCGTGGCTGCGGCGGAAGCTGGGCGAGACGGCCGCCCGGCCGCGTTACCTCCACACCCTGCGCGGGGTCGGCGTGAAGCTGGAGCCGCCGCTGCCGGAGCCCGCGCCGTGAGATGGGCCCTCGTCAAGGTCTGCCTGGCCGTCACGACGATGGTCGTGGTGGCCTTCGCGGTGCCGCTCGGTCTCGTCGTCAAGGAGATGGCCAGGGACCGCGCCATCTCGAACGCGGAACGGCACGGCGCGGGCATGGGCCCCACGCTCTCCATCACCACCGACCGCGAGGAGCTCACCCGGGCCGTCGCCTCGTCCGAGGCGGGCGGCGACGGCCGGATGGCCGTGTACGTGCCGGCCGTCGACGGCGCCGAGGCCTTCGAGGTCGGCGACCCGCGCGCCGGGTCGCGGGCCGTCGAGGCGACCCGCAAGGAGGGCCGGGCCAGGACCACCGGGGTGCCCGGCGGCTTCGTGGTGCTCCAGCCGACGGCGCTCAGTTCGGGCACGGCGGTCGTGGAGATTTACGTCCCCGAGGCCGAGGTCAGCAATGGTGTGACCACGGCGTGGCTGGTGCTCGCGGGCGTCGGCATCGCGCTCGTCATCGGCTCGGTGGCGGTCGCGGACCGGCTCGGCGTACGCATGGTCCAGCCCGCCAAGCGGCTGGTGGGCGCCGCGCACGACCTCGGCGAGGGGAAGCTGGGGGCGCGGGTGCCCGAGGAGGGGCCGAAGGAGCTGCGGCTCGCCGCCGTGGCGTTCAACTCGATGGCGGACCAGGTGGTGCGGCTCCTCGCCAACGAGCGGGAGCTGGCGGCCGACCTGTCGCACCGGCTGCGTACGCCGTTGACCGTGCTCCGGCTGAACGCGGCCTCGCTCGGCGAAGGACCCGCAGCGGAGCAGACCCGCACGGCGGTCGAGACGCTGGAGCGCGAGGTCGACACCATCATCCGCACCGCGCGCGACGCGAAGCCGCAGACCGCGACGGCCGGGCCAGGCGCGGGCTGCGACGCCGCCGAGGTGATCAGGGAGCGGATGGCGTTCTGGTCGGCGCTCGCCGAGGACGAGGGGCGCGAGGTGCGGGTGGCGGGCGTCGAGCGGCCGGTCCGCATCCCGGTGGCCCGCCCCGAACTGGTCGCCGCCCTCGACGCGCTGCTCGGCAACGTCTTCCGGCACACGCGCGAAGGCACCGCCTTCTCGGTGGACGTGCACAGCGGCGAGGACGCCGTGATCGTCCTCGTCTCCGACGCGGGCCCCGGCATCGCCGACCCGGAGGCCGCGCTCGCCAGGGGCGCGGGCTCCGGCGAGGACGGCTCCACGGGCCTGGGCCTCGACATCGTGCGCCGCCTCGCCGAGTCGACGGGCGGCGACGTCCGCATCGGCAGCTCCGTCCTCGGCGGCACGGAGGTCCGCATCTGGATCCAGCTGGACGCCCGCCGCCCGGGGGAGGGGCGGCGGGGCCACCGGGGAGCCGCCGTACGCGGCCGCAAGCGCGTCCCGGGCCCGAGCCGGACGGCGTGACGGCGTGATGGCGTGATGGCGGCCGGAGGTCGTTACTTCCTGGGGAACATCGCCTGACTGGCCGCGTCGACGAACGGCGCCGCCATGTTGACGAAGGCGGAGGCGCCCTGCTCGAACGGCGCGAGCGGGTTGACCGTGGACGATTTGGGGGCCGGGGGCTTGTGCCCGTCGGCGACGGCGGTCGCACCGCCCTGGAGGGCGAGCAGGGCCACGAGGAGGACGGCGGCACGGTGATACGTACGGAATCGCATGCCTGCTACAACGACGCGAATTCCCGCCGGTCACAGGGGTCGCTGTAAGTGTGATCTCAAGGTCACCACCACGGCGTGGGGTCAACGGGTCATTCTCCGCCATTCCTTCGGAGGACGTGACCGTTCCCCGGGCCTGCCTCATCGAATTCACGGCGCACGGTCCCAGATGATCGTGGATTCCCTCTACCATTCGCCGGAAGGTTTGTGTCGCCGTGAAAAACCGACTGTCCGAAGTGGAACTGCCGCCTCTTTTCTGTCCATTGGAATCCGCCGTGCACCCGCACGTGCGGCAGGTCCACGAACAGGCCGTGGAATGGATCGGCGACAGCGGCATGTGCGCGTCGGACCGGGAGAAGGCGTGGGTCGTGGCGACGCACAGCGCCGACTTCTTCGGCCGGTTCGCCCCGGTGGCCGACGACGAGCGGCTGCTGGCGGCGGCCCTCTGGGTGTACTGGGGCTTCGCCTTCGACGACGCCCGCTGCGACAGCGGGCCGCTCAGCAGCAGGCCCGCACAGTTCAACGCCCTGGCGGGACAGGTGCAGCGGGCCTGCGAGACCGGCACGGCGACGCCCGACGACCGGTACGCCGGCGCTCTGCAGGACATCATGCGCCGCTTCCGCTCCTTCGCGCCGCCCACGCAGGTCATCCGCTTCGTCCACGCCCACCGGGCGTGGCTGTCGGGGGTGGCCTGGCAGATCGGCAACCAGGCCGTGGGCCGGATGCCGGGTCTCGACGAGTTCCTGGTGATGCGGCTGCTGGCGGGGGGTGGCTTCCCCACGTTCGCGCTGCTGGAACTGGCCACCGGGGCGGAGGTTCCCGACCGGGAGATGCACCGGCCCGCCGTGCAGGCGCTGACCGAGATGGCGGTCATGGTGGCCTCCCTCGACAACGACCGGCACTCGCTGCACAAGGAGCTGGCCAAGGGGCAGGCGGACCAGAACATCTACACCGTCCTGATGGCCGAGCGCGACCTCCCGCTGCAAGAGGCCGTCCACCAGGCCAACGCGCTGCGCGACCGCATCCTGTGGCGGTTCCTGCAACTCCACGACCAGGTCAGGCCGACCGCCGGCGCGGACCTCGCGACGTACCTCCAGGGCCTGCGGTACGGACTGCGCGGCAACAACGAGTGGGGCATGCGGGTGCCCCGCTACCTCAGCCAGGGGCACTGGCCCGACGACATGGACGACGCGCTCCTGACGTACGCCGATGAGCCGTCCGACACCCGGCCCGGTCCGGTGGAGGGCGCGCCCGGCGTCGCCTGGTGGTGGCACGCCGATCTCGCCTGAGGTCAGCGCCCGGCGGCCAGGTCCAGCGTCCACCAGGGGCCGCCGGGGCCGTCCGCCACGCCCACGCCCGCGTCCGTGTAGTCGCAGGTCAGGACGATGGTCCGGTGTGACGGGCTGTCCATCCACATCGAGACGGCGCCCCTCGGGGTGCCGGGCCCGGCAGCGATGACCTCGCCGGCCGGTCCGGGGCGGTACCCGGCGTCCCGCATCCGGCCGGCCGGGCGGCTGCCGTCGGTCCCGGCGTGGCTGAGATGGTCGTGACGGGACATGTCGGCGCTGTGCCGCTGCGCGGCCCGGTTGAGGGCGTCGCGCAACCGTACGGGAGGGCAGCCGGCGTCGGCCCGGTGCCGGTTGACCGCGTCGACCATGTCGGCCGACGGGGACGCCGGGGGCACGGCCCACGCGGGCTGGGGGAGAGCCAGCAGCGCGGCGAGGAGTACGAAAGGCCGGGCGAGGGTCCTTCTGCTCGTTCCTGTCATGCCGCTCGTTCCTTTCATGGTTCCTTTTCGCTCATTCTATTTGATTTCTATTTGCTGCAATGGTGCGTGGGTCACGCTTTTCCCGCATTGTGTGACGCGCGTCGCCCCGCGGACCGCTAGGCTGAAATCGCCGATTCCCATTCCCCGTACGCACATCTCTTGCAGGAGGATTTTCATGTCATTGCGGTTTCGCCGTATGGCCGTCGTGTCATTCGCTGCCGTCGCGGTGATGGCGGGTGGCGTGACAGCGGCCGCCGCCTCGGCGCGGTCGGACCACAACCCGGTCTACCCGGGCCCCGAGGTCTCGGGCCCGTACGACCACGAGCCCCGCGACCACCACGACCACGACGACCGCGACCACCCCCTGCACGTCGGCCCGTTCGACGTCCCGCGGGACGGCACCGTCTCCAGTGGCTTCTCCTGGAGCCTGCGGGACTGACGTCCGCGACGGAGCGAGGGTGGGAGCCGTCCCCTGACGGCTCCCACCCTCTTCTCGTCTCAGCGCTTGAGCGTGGCGGCGCTGGCCACGAGGACCAGGATCACGCACCCCAGGATCAGCAGCGCGTCCCGGATGAAGATCCCGGTGATGCCGGGGTGGTTGGCGGCCTCACCGGCGGCCTGGACGGCGTACGTCATCGGCATCAGCTTGGCCGCGGCCGCCAGCGCGCCCTGCATCTCGTCCCGCGGCACGAAGAGGCCGCACACCAGGAACTGCGGCAGGACGCCCGCCGGCAGGAACTGCACCGCCTGGAACTCGTTGCGCGCGAAGGCGCTCACCAGCAGCCCGAGGGCGAGCCCGAGGAGGGCCCCCAGCATGGCGATGACCATGAGCAGGTAGGCGGGCCCCTCGATGTCGAGGCCCAGCGGGCCGACCGACAGGAGGGTGGAGAGCACCGCCTGCAGCAGGGCGAGGAAGGTGAAGGCGAGGCTGTAGCCGAGCACGATGTCGAGCCGCCGCACCGGCATGGTGAGCAGCCGTTCCGCGGTGCCTGTGGTGCGTTCGCGGAGCGTCGACACGGACGCCACCAGGTACATCACGATGACCGGGAAGACGCCGAAGACCTGGGGGCCGACGCGTTGGAGCGTGCTGTCCGAGCCGTGGAACATCAGCTTGAGCAGCACCATGAGCATGCAGGGGATGCCCAGGAGCAGGGCGGTGCTGCCCTTGTCGCGGGAGACCTGCTGCAGGACCCTGACGGCGGTGGCGCCGGTGATGGTGGGGGAGAAGGGCAGCCGGTCGGCCAGTCGGGAAGTGTTCACGACCGGACGTCCGTGGCGAAGAAGGAGCGCTCGGCCTCGGGTGCGGACGGCTGGTCGAGCAGGCCGGGCAGATCGGGGAACAGGTGCTGCGACGCGGCCCGTTGGCGGGCCCGCGCCTCCGCCGCCGTCGCCGCCTCGACCAGGTGCATGAATGCCTCTTCCACATCGGTACAGCCCGTGTGCTGGAGCAGCGCTTCCCGGTCGGCGCCGGCGAGCAGCCGGCCGGAGCGCATCAGCAGCAGCCGGTCGCAGCGGTCGGCCTCGTCCATCACGTGGCTGGAGATCATCAGGGTGGCGCCCTCCACGGCGAGGCGCCGGAAGACGAGCCAGAGCTCCCGGCGCACCATCGGGTCGAGGCCGACGGTCGGTTCGTCCATCACCAGCAGGTCGGGCTTGTTCAGGAGGGCCACGGCCAGTGAGACCCGGGAGTACTGGCCGCCGGACAGCTGGGTGACGAGCTTGTCCGCGTAGCCGGCGAGGTCGACCTCCTTGACCACGCGGACCACCGCGTCCTCCCGGCGCCAGCCCCGCATGCCGAGGGCGGCGGCGAAGTAGCGCAGGTTCTCCAGGACGGTCAGGTCCGCGTAGACCGAGGGGGCCTGGGTGACGTACCCGACCCGGGTCTTCAACTGGTGGGCGCCCGCGCCGTACCCGAGGACCTGGACGTGTCCCGAGGTGGCCTCCTGTACGCCGACCACGGACCGCAGCAGCGTCGTCTTGCCGCAGCCGCTCGGGCCGAGCAGGCCCACGATGCAGCCGCGGGGGATGGTGAAGGTGACGTTCGACAGGACCGTGTGGCTGCCGCGGTCCACCCGAAGTCCATAGGCGGACACGGCCGGGACATCGCCCGGGAGGGCCTCACCGGGTTCGGTCTGCTGCACTACTCCACTGCGTTTCGTCACGAAGAGTTCCCGTTCGGGCGATGGCGGAACCTTCGACACGTTTTGTGAATGTCCACCGCACGGTCAACGGCCCACCGGGGCCGAAGTCACGCCCGCGGGCCGACCGCTGTCAGGAATCCCGCTGGATCATCGTCGCGGCGATCTCCTGCAACTGCCGGTACGCGTCCGCCGTCGGCCGGGCGCACGACAGGGCCCGCAGCGCGGCCGACAGCTGCCGCCTGGCCTCCTCCTCGGCGGCCTGGCGTCCGCCGGCCTTCTCCACCAACTCCGCGGCAAGGCGCACCTCCTCGGGGCCCAGCGGGTCCGGCGCCTCGTACAGGGAGCGCAGGTGTTCCGCGGCGGAGCAGCCGCCCGCGAGCGCCGCCACGACCGGGAAGGACTTCTTGCGGGCCGCCAGATCGGCCCCGACCGGCTTGCCGCTGCGTGCCGTACGGCCCCAGATGCCCATGAGGTCGTCGGCGCACTGGAAGGCGACGCCGAGCCGGCGGCCGAACTCCCGCAGCCCGCGCACCCGCTCGGCGTCCGCCCCGGCGAGGACGCCGCCCAGGGCGCAGGCGCACCCCATCAGGGACCCCGTCTTGCCCTCCGCCATGGCCAGGTACTGCGCCGCCGACACCTCGGCGGTCCTCTCGAACGCCATGTCGAGGCTCTGCCCCTCGACCAGGTCGAGCAGGGCGCGGACCAGTTCCTGCACCGCGGCGGCCGCGAACTCCGCGGGGGCATGGGCGACTTCCCGCATCGCCGCGGCCAGCAGGGCGTCACCGGTCAGCACCGCCGACGCCGTGCCGAACGCCGACCAGACCGCCGGGCGGTGGCGGCGCAGCGCGTCGCCGTCCATCACGTCGTCGTGCAACAGCGTGAAGTCATGGACCAGTTCCACGGCCACCGCGCCCCGCAGCACGTTCTCCGGGGAGCCGCCGACCGCCACCGCGGAGAGCAGGGTCAGGGCCGGTCTGACGGTCTTGCCCCGGCCGGCCACCGCCGTCAGCGGCGTGCCGTCGGCCTCGCACCAGCCGCGGTGGTAGCCCGCGGCCCTGCGCTCCGTCGCGGGCAGGGCCGCCACGGCCGTCCGGAGCGCGGGCAGGACCAGCTCGTTCACCCAGTCCAGACGGGGAAAGACAGCGCCGGGGGCCGGACCGGTGATCTGCGACATGCACGACTCCTCACACCACGACGGGGAGCGGCGCGCCGGCTGGATCGGCCACACCGCGTTCGGCGTCAGTCAAGCGGTGTCGTCCGGTGCGGGAGAAGCCGCGGCGCCCCGCGCGGCTAAATGATCACTGGGGCGGCCCAGCCCTCATACGGTGGGCTCAGCCGAAAGTCACAGTCCGCCCGCCGGGACCGCGTCCCGGCACGCGATCTTTAATCGGCCCCCATCCCTTCCTTAAGCGCACCCTAAGATCCCCAACCCGTGCCCGGGCTGGGCGTTTTGTCGTTTCTCGCGCGGCTAGCGTGCTGCCGCACCCCCACCCCCGTACAGCTAAGGCAGGCACGCGATGAGCAGCACGCACCGGCGCACGATGAGCACCCGGTCCAAGGTCGTGGGCGGACTCGTCGCCGCGTCACTCGTGGGCGGCGGCGCCTTCCTCTTCTCCGGGACGGCGCTCGCGACGAAGACACCGGCGAAGACGCCCGCCGAGAAGCCCGCGGAGAAGGCCGCCGCCAAGTTCGCGCCCTTCGTCGACACCTCCCTCGCCCCCGCCTACGACCTCGTCGACACCGCCGAGAAGACCGGCGTCAAGGAGTTCAACCTCGCCTTCATCACCTCCGGCGGCGGCTGCGAGCCGCTGTGGGGCGGCGCCACCGGGCTCGGTGACGACAAGGTGGCCGCACAGATCGACGGCCTGCGGGCCGAGGGCGGCGACGTCCGCGTCTCCTTCGGCGGCGCGGCGGGCTCGGAGCTGGGCCTCAAGTGCGACAGCGCCGACGCCCTCGCCGGGGCGTACGGCAAGGTCGTCGACGCGTACGACCTGACCAAGGTCGACTTCGACATCGAGGGCGCAGCGCTGCCGGACACCGCCGCCAACACCCGCCGTGCCCAGGCGATCGCCCGGCTCCAGGAGCGGCACCCGGATCTGGACGTGTCGTTCACCCTGCCCGTGATGCCCGAGGGTCTGACGGGGCCCGGCGTCGACCTGCTCACCGACGCGAAGAAGAACGGCGTGCGGATCGACGCGGTCAACATCATGGCCATGGACTACGGGCCCGCCTACAGCGGCGACATGGGCGAGTACGCCGTCCAGGCCGCCACCGCCACCCAGAAGCAGCTGAAGTCCGCGCTCGGCCTCTCCGACAAGGCCGCGTGGCAGACCGTCGCCGTCACCCCGATGATCGGCGTGAACGACGTCACCACCGAGATCTTCAAGGTCGACGACGCCGCACAACTCGTCGAGTTCGCGAAGGCCAAGGGCATCGGACAGCTGTCGATGTGGTCCTCGACCCGCGACAAGGCCTGCCCGGGCGGCGCCTCCGGCTCGGCGCAGCCGACGTGCTCGTCCATAGAGCAGCAGCCGCTCGCCTTCACGAAGGCGTTCGCCGCGTACGAGTGACGACCGCGCCGGTCAGCCCACGACCGACTCCGCGGGCAGCGCGCCCGCCGCGGCGACCGTCGCGTACCAGTGCGCACTCGACTTCGGGGTGCGGGCCTGCGTCTCGTAGTCGACGTAGACCGCGCCGAAGCGCTTGCCGTAGCCGTACGACCACTCGAAGTTGTCCAGGAGCGACCAGAGGTAGTAGCCGCGGACGTCGGCCCCGTCGGCGATGGCGCGGCGGACGGCGCCCAGGTGGCCGTGCAGGTAGGCGATGCGCTCCGGGTCGTGGACGCGGCCGTCCGGGTCGGGCTTGTCGTCGTAGGCCGCGCCGTTCTCGGTGATGTACATCGGGAGTCCGGGCACCTCCCGCGCGTACCGCATGATCAGCTCGTGCAGCCCCGTCGGGTCGATGGTCCAGCCCATCTCGGTGCGGTCGCCCGGCGTCTGGTGGAAGGCGACGTCGTCGGAGCCGGGCCACGGGGAGTGTTCGCTCGCCCCGTGGCCGTCGGCGCGCCGGGTCGCGGTGCCGTCGGGGGCGGCCGAGACCAGCGCGGGCGTGTAGTAGTTGAGGCCGAGCGCGTCCAGCGGCTGGTGGATGGCGGCCAGGTCGCCGTCCTGGACGCAGGACCAGTCGGTGATCCGGGCCGTGTCCGCGAACAGGTCCTCGGGGTAGGCACCGTGCAGCATCGGGCCGTGGAAGACGCCGTTGGCGAGGTTGTCGATGCGGCGCCGGGCGTCGTGATCCTGCGGGGCGTCCGAAACCGCCCTGACGACCGCCGAGTTGAGGCTCACCGCGACACCGGCGCGGGCGGGCAGGGCGGCACGCAGCGCCTGCGTGCCCAGGCCGTGCGCGAGGTTGAGGTGGTGGGCGGCGTGCAGGGCGGCCGCCGGGTCGGTGCGGCCGGGGGCGTGCACGCCGGAGCCGTAGCCCAGGAAGGCGCTGCACCACGGCTCGTTGAGCGTGATCCAGGACGACACGCGGTCGCCGAGCGCCTCACCGACGATGCCCGCGTACTCGGCGAACCGGTACGCCGTCTCACGCGCCGGCCAGCCGCCCGCGTCCTCCAGCTCCTGCGGCAGGTCCCAGTGGTAGAGGGTCACGGCGGGCTGGATGCCCCGGCCGAGCAGTTCGTCGACCAGGCGCCGGTAGAAGTCCAGGCCCCGCTGGACGGCGGGGCCGCGCCCGGTGGGCTGCACCCGCGACCAGGAGACGGAGAACCGGTAGGCGTTCAGGCCCAGGTCCGCCATGAGCTCCACGTCGTCGCGGTAGCGGTGGTAGTGCTCGACGGCGACGTCACCGGTGTCGCCGCCGGCCGTCCGGCCCGGGGTGTGGCTGAAGGTGTCCCAGATGGAGGGGGTGCGGCCGTCCTCGCGCACGGCGCCCTCGATCTGGTACGCCGAGGTCGCGGTGCCCCAGAGGAAACCGGCCGGAAAGCTGAGGGATTCAGGCATGGAAGCGCTCCCATGAGAAGAGAGAGGGAAGAAGAGAGAGGGAAGAAGAGAGAGAAGACAGAAGGGGTACGGGAAGGGCGGGGGTACGGGAGGGGCGGGGGAAGCCCGGGAGCCGCGAGGGCTCCCGGAGAGTCAGCCCTTGACCGCGCCCTGCATGATGCCGCTCACGATCTGCTTGCCGAACAGGACGAACGCCAGCAGCAGCGGCAGCGTGCCGAGCAGCGCGCCCGCCATGATCACCGCCCGGTCGGGGATGTACCCCGTACCCAGGGAGTTGAGCGCCACCTGGACGGTCGGGTTCGACTGGTTGAGCGCGATGATCGGCCACAGGAAGTCGTTCCACGCCATGACGAACGTGAGGAGTCCGAGGACGGCCATCGCGGGCCGCGCCGCCGGGAACACCACGTGCCAGATGATCCGCAGACTGCTGGCGCCGTCCATCCGCGCCGCCTCGATCAGCTCGCTCGGCAGCGCCTGCAGCAGGTACTGCCGCATGAAGAAGACCCCGAAGGCGCTCACGAACGTCGGCAGGATCACCGCCTGGAGCTGGTTGGTCCACTGCAGGTCGGCGACCCACAGATAGAGCGGTACGACGCTGAGCTGCGGCGGCACCATCATCGTGCCGATGGTCAGCATGAGCAGCGCGCTGCTGAACCTGAACTTCAGCTTGGCGAAGGCGAACCCGGCGATGGTGGAGAACAGGACCGTGCCGATGGTGATGCTGCCCGCCACGATCGTGGTGTTGAGCATCGCGTCGCCGAGGCTCGCCTCGGTCCAGGCCCGTTCCAGGTTCTTGAAGAGGTTCCCGCCGAACCAGAGGGGCGGCGGGGTCTGGGCGAGCCGTCCGCTCGTCCGGGAGGCCGCGATCGCCGTCCAGATCAGCGGTGCGAGGGAGACGGCCGTGAACAGCGCGAGGACGAGGTAGGTCACGGGCCCCGCGTGCATCGTGCGGCCGGCCTTCGGACCCAGCCGCCGTCCGCGGCCGCCCGGTTTCCGGTCCGCGGGGCGGTCGTCGGTCCGTGTGTCCTCGGGCCGGCCGTCCGCCAGGTCCACCGTGCGGGCCTTCATCGGTCCTTCCTCAGTCGTCGGGCGATCAGCAGATTGACCGCGGCGATGAGCAGCAGGATCACGAGCATCAGCCAGGCGACGGCCGAGGCCCGGCCCAGGTGGCCGTTGATCCAGCCCTGGTCGTACAGGTAGAGGCCCAGCGTCTGGAACTGGTGGTCGGCGCCGCCCTTGGACCCGGCCGTGCCGCCGAACAGCAGCGGCTCGCCGAAGAGCTGGGTCGCCCCGATGGTGGAGACGACCACCGTGAACAGGATCGTGGGCCGCAGCATCGGGATCGTCACGTGCCGGAACTGCTGCCAGCGCGAGGCGCCGTCCAGCGAGGCCGACTCGTACAGGTCGTGCGGGACGGCCTGCATCGCCGCGAGGTAGATCAGCGCGTTGTACCCGGTCCACCGCCAGATGACGATCGAGGAAACCGCGAACTGCGAACCCCAGGACGACTCGCGCCAGTTGACGGGGTCGATGCCCACCGACCCGATCATCCAGTTGACCATGCCGCCGTCCCACGCGAACAGCAGCGTGAAGACCAGCGAGGCGCTGGCGACCGAGGTGGCGTACGGAGCGAGCATCGCCACGCGCCACAGCGTGGAGCCGCGCAGCTTGTAGTTGAGCAGGTGCGCGATGCCGAGGGCGACGGCCAGCTGGGGGACGGTGGAGATGACACCGATGGTGAAGGTGTTGCCCAGCGCGTTCCAGAAGTAGTCGCTCTGCAACAGGTTGGTGTAGTTCTCCAGGCCGATCCAGGTGCTGTCGTCGAGGTTGGTCAGCGACAGGCGGTGCATCGACGCCCAGCCGGTGTAGAGCAGCGGGAAGAGGCCGAAGGCACCGAAGAAGAGGAAGAAGGGCGCGACGAAGACGTACGGCGACGCCTTTATGTCCCAGCGGTACAGACGGCTGCGCCACGAGGACGTGGGGGAGGCCTTGCGGCTTCCGGACGCGGCCGGGGCCGCGCCCCCCTCACCGGGGGACGCGGTCTCGGCGTACTCAGCGGTCTCGGACATGGGCGTCACTGTCCCAGAACGTCCTTGATCTCTTCCTGCGCGGCCTTCCAGCCCTCCGCCGGGGACTTGCCCTGTTGCTCCACCTGGAGCACACCGATGTCGGTGATGGACTGGCCGATCTGGGCGTCCTTCAGGCCGTAGACGGCCGAAGGGGTGTTCTTCGCGATGTCGGCGAAGATCTCCGTGATGGGCGCGTCATTGAAGTACGCCTTGGTCGCCGGGGACGGCTTCAGCGTGTCGTACGCCGACGGGGTGGACGGGAAGCTGGCCTGCTTGGCGAAGATCTTCGCGAGCTGCTCGGGCTGGGTCAGCCAGACGGCGAGCTCGGTCGCCTCCTTCTTGTGCTTGCCCGCGCTCGGCACTCCGAGGAACGTGCCGCCCCAGTTGCCGTCCGTGGGCGCCTTGGCCATGTCCCACTGGCCCTTGCCCTCGGGGCCCGTCTTCTCCTGGATGTACCCGGCCATCCACGCGGGGCAGGCCACGGTCGCGAACTTGGCGTTGGCGAAGCCCTGGTCCCACGTCGGGTCGAACTGCTTGAGCTTGGACGACATGTCGCCCTGCGCGACCTTCATCGCCGCGTCCCAGGCGTCCTTGCGGCCCTGGCTGTCCTCGTAGATCTCCTTGCCGCCCTTGTCGTAGTAACGCTCCTTCGCACCGGCGAAGACGGCGTTGTAGACACTGGCGGCGGAGTCGACGAACTTGCTGCCCCCGGGCGCCTTCTTCATGTACTTCTCGCCCATGGCGACGTACTTGTCCCAGTCGCCGGCCCACTCCTCGGCGAGCTTCTCGCGGTCGGTGGGCAGACCGGCCTTCTCGAAGAGGTCCTTGCGGTAACAGAGTGCCGTCGGGCCGATGTCGACGCCGAGGCCGATCGTCTTGCCGTCCTCGGTCGTGGCCTGCTGCCACTTCCAGTCGAGATACGTGGACTTCTGAACGCCCTCGGCCTTGCCCAGGTCCTCGAACTTGGCGCCCTGGGTCTGCACGACCTCGGTGATGTTGCTGACCTCTATGGCCGCGACGTCGTTGACGCCCGCGCCGGACTGCAGCTGGGTGAGGAGCTTCGGGTAGTAGGCGTCGTTCCGCTCGATGACGTTCTCTTTGATCTCGATGTTCGGGTGCGACTTCTCGTACTCCTCATAGAGCCCTGCCTGCTTCAGGCCCAGTACGCCGAACGTGCCGACATTGAGCGTGACCTTGCCGTCGCCGCCTGCCGAGCCACTGTCGTCGTCGCTCGAACATGCGGTCAGCAGACCCGTGGCCAGCGCGGTCGCTGCCGCGTAAGCCACCAGCCGTCGGGACCGGCGGTAATTGGTGCGCATGACGTCCTCCTGTTGCCTGACGTGCCGACCCCCCGGCCAACTGCACTGCTGGGCCCGTTGGTTCACGCTGCGGCTCGGGCGGGGAACGTGCGGGTTGTGTACGTGTCAGGTAGTGTGGGAGCGCTCCCACAGGTGATGAGTTGAAGACTCGTGGCTGCGGCCGGGGGTGTCAAGGGACCGGACAGTGAGTTACGCCTTCGGTTATCGGGCCGTTACGGGAAGGCCCGCGTCGGGCCCGGGTCCGGATCGGGTTCGGCCCGGCGGCCCGGCAAAGATCGGGCTGTTACATTCCTCGCCGGGGGAAGTGTGACGGGAGGCGGACAATGGCAGCTCACGCAGCGCGCGGCCGCAGTGGCGGACGGCCCACTCTGGAACAGGTCGCCGCGCGGGCGGGGGTCGGCCGGGGGACGGTGTCCCGCGTGATCAACGGCTCGCCGCGGGTGAGCGAGGCGACCCGCACGGCCGTCGAGGCCGCCGTCGCGGAGCTGGGGTACGTCCCGAACACCGCGGCCCGCGCCCTCGCCGCCAACCGCACGGACGCCATCGCCCTTGTCGTGCCCGAGCCCGAGACCCGCTTCTTCTCCGAGCCGTACTTCTCCGACGTCCTGCGCGGCGTCGGCGCCGAGCTCAGCGAGACCGAGATGCAGCTGCTGCTGATCTTCGCGGGCAACGACCAGCGGCGCCAGCGCCTGGCCCAGTACCTGGCGGCCCACCGGGTCGACGGGGTGCTCCTCGTCTCGGTGCACGCCGACGACCCGCTGCCCGACCTGCTCTCCCAGCTGGAGATCCCCGCGGTGATCAGCGGCCGCCGCTCCGCCGAGGAGGCGCTGCCCTCCGTCGACTCCGACAACTTCGCCGGGGCGTGCTCGGCGGTCGAGCACCTGCTGGCCCGCGGCCGTACGTCCATAGCCACCATCACGGGACGCCTCGACGTGTACGGCGCCCAGCGCCGCCTCGACGGCTACCGCGCCGCCCTGCGGGACGCGGGCCGCGCGGTGGACGAGCGCATGATCGTGCCGGGCGACTTCACGGAGGAGGGCGGCCGGCGGGCGATGCGGGAGCTCCTCGCCGCCTGCCCCGAGGTGGACGCGGTCTTCGCGGGCTCCGACGTGATGGCGGCGGGCGCCCGGCAGGCGCTGCGCGAGGCGGGCCGCCGCATACCCGACGACGTGGCGCTGGTCGGCTTCGACGACTCGGCGATCGCCCGGCACATGGACCCGCCGCTGACGAGCGTGCGGCAGCCGATCGAGGAGATGGGGCGGGCGATGATCGACCTGCTGCTCGCCGAGATCGCGGACAGCCGCCCCGCGGCCGCCCGGCGCCTGGAGCGGCGCCAGCTGGTGCTTCCGACGGAACTGGTGGAGCGGGACTCTTCCTGAGAACCGGGAGCGGCTTCTCCCGAAAGGCCCGGAACAGCGGAAGGGCCCCGGTTCTCTCGAACCGGGGCCCTTCCTTCAGGGTGAGTGACGGGACTTGAACCCGCGGCCACCTGGACCACAACCAGGTGCTCTACCAACTGAGCTACACCCACCATGTCCGGTCTTTTGTCGTTCTTCCGACCGGCCGAGAAAAAGTGTACAGGGTCCGAAGGGGTGCTCGCGCCCACGTTTCCCGGACCCCGTACACAGGGCTCCTTCTGCGGCTATTCCGCAGGCAGGACGTGCTTGGCCGCGATCGACTTCGCGGTGTCCGAGTCGGGTCCCGGCTGCGGCACGAAGATCGCCTCGCGGTAGTAGCGCAGCTCGGCGATGGACTCGCGGATGTCGGCGAGCGCGCGGTGGTTGCCGTTCTTGTCCGGGCTGTTGAAGTACGTCCTCGGATACCAGCGCCGGGCCAGCTCCTTGATCGAGGAGACGTCGACGATCCGGTAGTGGAGGTACTCCTCCAGCGTCGCCATGTCCCGCAGCAGGAAGCCGCGGTCGGTGCCGACCGAGTTTCCGCACAGCGGAGCCTTCCGCGGCTCCTTGACGTGCTCACGTACGTACGCCAGGACCTGC
This sequence comes from Streptomyces sp. NPDC029674, assembly GCF_044903205.1. Classification (NCBI taxonomy): domain Bacteria; kingdom Bacillati; phylum Actinomycetota; class Actinomycetes; order Kitasatosporales; family Streptomycetaceae; genus Streptomyces; species Streptomyces sp. NPDC029674. The sequence goes on along the minus strand of NZ_JBJDPY010000001.1, from coordinate 699,946 downwards.
TCCTCGGCGTCGGCCAGCGTGGTGCCGCCGGCCAGCTCGTCGAGGAGTCCCGAGGCGGTGTGCATGGCGCGCACCACCTCGGGCATGGTCTCCAGCGCCGCGTCCGGCGGGCGGATCACGATGTCCACACCTTCGCCGAGCACGTTCAGTTCCGAGTCGGTGACCAGTGCGGCCACCTCGATAAGTGCGTCATCCGTCAACGAGAGCCCGGTCATCTCGCAGTCGATCCACACCATGCGATCGTTCATGCCCCCAACCCTACGGCGCGCTCCTCTGGCCGGGCAGGGGAGCACGTCCCGGCGCATACGCGTCCGAGTTCGGCTTGCCGCTCTCGGTCGGCACCGAGGTCGAGGGGCCGAGCGCGCTGGCGGCCGCCGTGCGCCGGGTCTGGGTCGGCACCGGGCCGGCCTCGACCAGCGTGGGCACGGTCTGCGCCGTCGCCGACACCGGCTCGAGCACGCGCTCGCCCTGCGGCCTGCGGGCGCGGTACGCGGCCCGGTAGGCGGCGGGGGACGAGCCCAGCTGGCGCCGGAAGTGACCCCGCAGCGCGACCGGCGACCGGAAGCCGCAGCGGCCCGCGACCTCGTCGACGGAGTAGTCGGAGGTTTCGAGCAGCCGCTGTGCCTGCAGCACCCGCTGGGTGATGAGCCACTGCAGCGGCGCGCTGCCGGTGAGCGAGCGGAACCTGCGGTCGAAGGTGCGCCTGCTCATGTACGCGCGCGCGGCCAGGGTCTCCACGTCGAACTGCTCGTGGAGGTGCTCCAGCGCCCAGGCGACGACCTCGGCGAGCGGGTCGGCGCCGATCTCCTCGGGTAAAGACCTGTCGAGATAGCGCTCCTGGCCGCCGGCCCGGCGCGGCGGCACGACGAGCCTGCGGGCGAGCGCGCCCGCCGCTTCGTTGCCGTGGTCCGTGCGCACGATGTGCAGACAGAGATCAATTCCGGCCGCGGTGCCGGCGCTCGTCAGGACGTCCCCGTCGTCGACGAACAGCTCGCGCGGGTCCACGTGGACGGACGGATAGCGCTTCGCGAGCGTCGGCGCGTACATCCAGTGGGTGGTCGCCGGGCGCCCGTCGAGCAGCCCCGCCGCGGCGAGGACGAACGCGCCCGTGCACAGACCGACGATGCGGGCGCCCTCCTCGTGCGCGCGGCGCAGCGCTTCGAGCGCCTCCGGCGGCGGCGGTGAGGTGATCGACCGCCAGGCCGGTACGACGACGGTGCCGGCCCGGCCGATGGCCTCGAGGCCGTGCGGCGCGGTGAGTTCGAGTCCGCCGGTGGTCCGCAGCGGGCCCTCCTCGCCGGCGCAGACCAGCAGCCGGTAGCGGGGGACCCCCGCGTCCTGCCGGTCGATGCCGAATACGGAGAGCGGTATGGAACTCTCGAAGATGGGACCGCCGCTGAAGAGCAGCACCGCTACGATCTCCCGGCGGCGGCGCCCCGAGAGTTTCCGAGCCGCGGCCTCCGGCGCGGCAATGGAGTCGTGGCTCATGGTGCTAAACCCCCCTCGGGCGTCGCGGCTCCCTGTTCTTGACGCTCTTGACGTGCTTGACGCGCTTGCCTGGCTTGTCGCTGCTGCACGTTTCCCCTCGGTCCTCCACCAGTCCCCCGCCGTAATACAGTCAAGATCGAATCTACTGCGTCCCGTGCTGCCGGGGTGACCAGTTCATCACTCGGCAGATTGTCGACATGGCAACTTGGCGTGAAGCATTCGATCACGAAGCGTTGCACTCGGGCGGCTTGCTGGGAAGTGCGCCTTGGCTCCATGGCCGGTCCCCGTAGGGTGCGCGCGGCTTGAGCGCGCCTTTCAGCCCTGGTCGGACGGGGGTTGAGGGGGCGTTCGGCCAAGGAATCGACGGCCCCCGGAAGTTGGCTGAAAAGCTACGGGCGCGTGTGTGTGAATCGGTCAGTCGACCGGCGCACTGTCGGCACTGTGACGAGTGCCCCTGTGCGCCCCCGAGCCCGTCCTGCCGTGCCGTCCCCGGTGCCCGTTGTTCTGTTCTGCAAGCAGTCGCGCGGCGCCCCGTTCGGACTGCCGCAGGAGGATCCGGCAGACCCCGGTGACGGCCACGAGGCCGAGCGCCGCGCCGGCGGCGCCGGCCAGCGAGCCGCCGTATCCGACGAGGACCACGGGGACCAGTACGCAGCTGAACGCCGCCCAGCGGACGACGTCGCTCACCGAGTCCCCCGGGGGCGCGTCCCGTGGCTCGCGCGTGCGCGGCGCGGGCAGCGCGGCGGCGTGACGCTCGTGCGCGCCCGGCCGTCCTTGCTCGGGTGAAGGCGGGAAGAGGGTGGAAGGTGAGGACGCGGGCGAAGGTCCAGGCACGGCGTGCTCCCTGTGGCGGTGGGCGTACGGAGGTCCGGCGCTGTCCAACGTCTGGCCTCCCGGCGGGTCACTGGGGAGGCCGCCGGGTGGCGCCGGACGGGTGGGCAAACCGCCTGTAGGAGGCAGCAACCATTGCCATACGGGCGGCGCTCATGCATGCTCCGGTGAACGCCGGGCGGCCCTGTGCAGGCCCGGCGCGGCCTCCGCGCGGGGCTCTTCGCGGGCTCTGAGCAGGCTCTGGGCAGGAGAGGAGTGCCGCCGTACCCTTGGGGGTATGGGGTTGGGAAGATGATTCCCGGACGACCTTCCAGGTCCTGCACTTTCGCACCACCCGAAAAAAGCCGACCCTCCCACAGAGGACTCCTTCGCCGAGACACCGATGGCCGGTCACGAATCCTTCGAACCTGCGGACCGCAAGCGGCAGGTCGCCGATCCGACAGCGACCCCCCGAGCGGCGGAAGAACCGCGTCAGTCCTGCGATCCCGCCTTCAGGCACGGTGTCGTCGTCGGTTTCGACGGCTCGACCTCCAGTGAGCGGGCCCTCTCGTACGCCATCGGGATGGCCCACCGCTCCGGCTCCGGTCTGATCATCGTCCATGTCGCCAACCGGCTGCCCACCACGGTGTGGGCGGGGTGCGAGCCGCCGGTCTTCGTCGACGTGCCGGACCACCGCACGGAAGTGCTCGGTCTGGAGCTGGCCTGCGCGGACTATCTGGCCGAGGTGCCGTGGATCCTGGTCGAGCGCGGCGGCGACATCTGCCACGAGCTGGAGGAGGTCGGCCGCGAGTACAGCGCGGACGCGATCGTCGTCGGCTCCACGCATGGCATCGTGGGCCGCATCTTCGGCTCCGTCGCGGGACGGCTGGCGCGCCGTGCTCAGCGCCCGGTCGTCGTCATTCCGTAACGCGAACGGCCCCCGCCGGACCGGGAAATGAACGACCCCCTGTGCGTGCCACCAGCACACAGGGGGTCGTTCCCCAAGGGTCGGGGTCGCCCATTACCCCGACCCGCGTCGACGGCCGTTATGTACCCTTCACAAGGGCGCAAACCACCTCTACGCACGAGTAGATTTATCTGGCTACTCCACGGTGACCGACTTCGCGAGGTTGCGCGGCTTGTCGATGTCCCGGCCGAGCGCGAGTGCCGTGTGGTAGGCGAGGAGCTGGAGCGGGATGCCCATCAGGATCGGGTCCAGCTCGTTCTCGTTCTTCGGGACGAGAATGGTCTGGTCGGCCTTCTCCTGCTCCTGGTGCGCGACCGCGAGGATCTTGCCGCTGCGGGCCTTGATCTCCTCGAGGGCGGCGCGGTTCTTCTCCAGGAGGTCGTCGTCCGGGACGATCGCGACCGTCGGCAGGGCGGGCTCGATGAGGGCGAGCGGGCCGTGCTTCAGCTCGGAGGCGGGGTAGGCCTCGGCGTGGATGTACGAGACCTCCTTGAGCTTGAGGGACGCCTCGCGGGCGACGGGGTAGCCGCGTACGCGACCGATGAAGAGCATCGAACGGGCATCCGCATAGCTCTTGGCGATCTTCTTGATCTCGTCCTCCTGCTTGAGGATCTCCGAGATCTGGCCGGGCAGCTTGCGCAGGCCCTCGATGATCCGCTTGCCGTCGGAGACCGACAGGTCACGGATGCGGCCGAGGTGCAGGGCGAGCAGGCCGAAGGCGACCGTGGTGTTGGTGAAGCACTTGGTGGAGACGACGCAGACCTCCGGGCCCGCGTGGACGTACACGCCCGCGTCGGCCTCCCGGGCGATCGCCGAGCCGACGACGTTCACGACGCCGAGGACGCGGGCGCCCTTGCGCTTCAGCTCCTGGACGGCGGCGAGGACGTCGTACGTCTCGCCGGACTGGGAGACCGCGATGTAGAGGGTGTCGGGGTCCACGACCGGGTTGCGGTAGCGGAACTCGGACGCCGGCTCCGCGTCGGCGGGGATGCGGGCCAGCTCCTCGATCATCTGGGCGCCGATCATGCCCGCGTGGTACGAGGTGCCGCAGCCGAGGATCTTGACGCGGCGCACCTTGCGGGCGTCGTGGGCGTCGAGGTTGAGGCCGCCGAGGTGCACGGTGGAGAAGCGGTCGTCGATGCGGCCGCGCAGGACGCGGTCGACCGCGTCGGGCTGCTCGAAGATCTCCTTGTGCATGTACGTGTCGTGGCCGCCCATGTCGTACGACTCGGCCTCCCACTCCACGGTGGTCGGCGAGGCCGTCGTGCGCGAGCCCTCGGTGGTGTACGTGCGGTAGTCGTCGGCCTTGATGGTGGCCATCTCGCCGTCGTCGAGGGTGACGACCTGGCGGGTGTGCGAGACGAGCGCGGCGACGTCCGAGGCGACGAACATCTCCTTCTCGCCGATGCCGAGGACGACGGGGGAGCCGTTGCGGGCGACGACGATGCGGTCGTTGAAGTCGGCGTGCAGGACGGCGATGCCGTAGGTGCCCTCGATGTGGCGCAGCGCCTCGCGCACCTTCTCTTCGAGGGTGTCCGCCTGGGAGCGGGCGATGAGGTGGGTGAGGACCTCGGTGTCCGTCTCGGAGAGGAACTCGACGCCGTCGGCGGTGAGCTTGGCGCGCAGCTCGGAGGCGTTGTCGATGATGCCGTTGTGGACGACGGCGACCTTCTCGTCCTGCGACAGGTGCGGGTGGGCGTTCTCGTCGGAGGGCGCGCCGTGGGTGGCCCAGCGGGTGTGGGCGATGCCGGTGGTGCCCTTGAAGCGGGCGGGGACCCTGGCCTCCAGGTCGCGGACGCGGCCCTTGGCCTTGACCGTCTTCAGGCCCGACGCCTTGGGGCTGGTGACGGCGATGCCCGCCGAGTCGTAGCCGCGGTACTCCAGGCGCTGCAGGCCTTCGAGGAGCAGCGGGGCGACGTCACGCTTGCCGATGTAACCGACGATTCCGCACATAGAGGGATTCCTAGCCGTAGACGATGCGGCGCAGCTGGCGGAGCGTGAGCTCCGGCGGCGCGACCGCGCGGTATGCGAGTTCCGCCGAGATCCGTTCGAAGATCGCCGCGTTCAGCAGGCCCTGACCCTGCAGCTCGCGGTGGCGGCGACGGACGAACTCCTCGGTCGTCTCGTCGAAGTAGGCGAGCACGTCCTGGACGACCCGCAGCGCTTCGCCCCGCTGGAGCGGGGTGCTGCGGGTGAGGTGATCCACCAGGTCGTCGTGCATTCGTTGATCCTGGGGTATCGCATGCCCTTTCGCAAGAATCCTGCCCGGAATCGGGCAGGATCGTGTTCACATGCGGCGCAGGACCGCCTGCTTGGCCGTCGCGAACTCCTCGTCCGTGAGGATTCCGCCCTGGTGCAGCTCGCCCAGTTCGCGCAGCCGGCGCAGCAGCACGTCGTGGTCGTCGGCCGCGGGCGGCGGGGCGAGGCTCTTGCCGACGGCGGGCGGCGCGCCCTCCGGGACCGCGGGGGCCGACGGGTGCGGCAGGCGGGCCTGGACCGCGGCGGCGACCAGCGCCATCAGCGGGTCCTTCTTGAAGCCCCACAGCTCCACCGAGTTCGGGTCGTACTTCGGCGGGGCCTTGGTCGGCGCGTTCCGCACGGTGAACCGCAGGCAGCCGTTCTCCAGGCCGACCGCCGGCTGCCACTCCACCGCCGCGATGTCGGCGAGCGCCAGCGACCGCGTCCCCGACGCCGACTTCGCCTCCTCCGTCTTCCAGTTCCACTCCAGGCGTACGCGCTCCCCGTCGAAGCTCGCCGTACCGTCCCCCGCGGAGACGGACAGCGGCACGGACGGGCCGGGCAGGAGATACGCGTCGCAGGGCGAGCTCGGCACCTGTTCGAGCAGATGGGCGTTGCGGACCTCGTCCACCAGGTACTCCGCGACCCCGTACCGGTCCGGCTCGACCGTCAGCTGGTACGGGTCGGAGGAGTCCGGCAGCTGCCCGCCCGTCGCCTGGAGCAGCGGGTCGGCGCCGTCCCGCAGCCGCAGCCGCAACCGGCCCGACTTCTTGCCCTGCTCGAAGGCGATGCCCGCCAACGCGCCCAGCGGCACGGCCAGTTCGCCCAGCGCCGCGCGCAACAGCGGTACGTTCTTGTCGCGTCCGGGGACGAGGCGCAGCGTCTCCCCGTCGAAGGTCCAGGTCCCGTCGCGCTGGATGATTTCCGCCATGCGGCGATTCTCGCACCGAGCACACGGACAGCTGGTGTACACCCTCTACACCCCTTGACCCCTTATGAGGGCCGGACTACCAATGAGGACCGTTCGATTGCGACGCACGGCCCGCCGAAGGGACCCGCTTGTGACATCGCACAGAGGAACGAACAGTAGAACGGCACGCGTACTCGGCTCGCTGCTGCTCGTGGCGGCCGCCGGAATCTCCTCGTTCGCCGCCGCGCCCTCCTCCGACGGGGCAAGGGCCCCCGCCGTCACCCCGCTCGGCGCCGTCGTGCCCGCGCCGCTGGCGGCCGAGGCGGACGGCGCCGGATACCGGATCACCGCCAAGACCCGCATCCGCGTGGGCGAGGGCAACCCCGAGGAACGGCGCGTCGGCGAGTACCTCGCCAAGGTGCTGCGCCCCTCCACCGGCTACCGGCTGCCCATCACCACCGGCGAGGGCGACGACGGCATCCGGCTGCGCATCAGCGCCGAACCGGCGAACAAGGTCCTCGGCAACGAGGGCTACCGCGTCATCTCCGCGCGCGGCTCCCTCACCATCACCTCCTGGTCCGGCGCCGGCCTCTTCCACGGCGTACAGACCGTCCGCCAGCAACTGCCCGCCGCCGTCGAGAAGAAGACGGAGCAGCCGGGACCCTGGCGCGTCGCGGGCGGCACCGTCAGGGACATGCCGCGCTACGGCTACCGCTCCACGATGCTCGACGTGTCCCGGCACTTCTTCACCGTCGACCAGGTCAAGCGCTACATCGACCAGGCCGCCCTCTACAAGATGAACAAGCTGCACCTGCACCTCAGCGACGACCAGGGCTGGCGCATCGCCATCGACTCCTGGCCGCGCCTCGCCACGTACGGCGGCTCCACGCAGGTCGGCGGCGGCAAGGGCGGCTATTACACGAAGGCGCAGTACAAGGAGATCGTCGACTACGCCGCCTCGCGGTACCTGGAGGTCGTCCCGGAGATAGACATGCCGGGGCACACCAACGCCGCGCTCGCCTCGTACGCCGAGCTGAACTGCGACGGCGTCGCCCCGCCCCTCTACACCGGCACCGCGGTCGGCTTCAGCTCGCTGTGCGTGAAGAAGGACGTGACGTACGACTTCGTGGACGACGTGATCCGCGAGCTCGCCGCGATGACGCCCGGCAAGTACCTCCACATCGGCGGCGACGAGGCGCACTCCACGAGCCACGAGGACTTCGTCGCCTTCATGGACAAGGTGCAGCCGGTCGTCGCCAAGTACGGCAAGACGGTGATGGGCTGGCACCAGCTGACCGGCGCGAAGCCCGCGGAGGGCGCCGTCGCGCAGTACTGGGGCTACGACAGGACCGGCGCCGCCGAGCGCGAGCAGGTCGTGAACGCCGCGAAGAACGGCACCAAACTGGTCCTCTCGCCGGCCGACCGCTCCTACCTCGACCACAAATACACGAAGGACACGCCGCTCGGTCTGTCCTGGGCGGGCTACGTCGAGGTGCGACGCTCCTACGACTGGGACCCGGCCACGTACCTCCAGGGCGCGCCCGCGGATTCGATCCTCGGCGTCGAGGCGCCGCTGTGGACGGAGACCCTGTCGACCTCCGCGCACCTGGACTACATGGCGTTCCCCCGGCTGCCCGGCATCGCCGAGCTCGGCTGGTCGCCCGCGGCCACGCACGACTGGGAGACGTACAAGGTGCGGCTCGCCGCGCAGGCCCCGCGCTGGGACGCGCTGGGCATCGGCTACTACAGGTCGCCGCAGGTGCCTTGGCCCGCCAAGTAGGCGGGGGGGAGCCCCGCCCGGTCAGGGGGCCGTTAGCGCCCGCAGGTCGTACCACTCCAGAAGGAACGACGGCACGCCCTCGCGCAGGCCGAGGTAGGCCTCGCGGTGGTGGGAGGCGGCGATCGCCATGTAGGCGCGCTCGACGTCCGTCAGGGTGGCGTCCCGGAGCATCCAGTGCTCCGCCCGGGGGTGCGTCACCCAGGTGTGCACCAGCTCGGAGTCGGTCAGAGGGTCGAGGGTCCGGAGCGTGAAGTCGGCGCTGCCGCGGTCGAGGCGGTCGGTGGGCAGGCGGAGGTCAGCAAGCGCGGTCAAGGTGCTCTCCCAAGTACTGCTCGGCGTGGCCGGCGATCAGGTCGAGGACGGCCGTGATGTCCGCGGTGGTCGTCTCGGGGTCTAGGAGCGTGATCTTCAGGAACTGGCGGCCGCCCACCTCGGTGCCCGCCACCACCGCGTCCCCTGCGGCGAACAGGGCCTTGCGCGCGTACAGGTTGGTGCGGTCGATCACGGAGGGGGCGCAGATCTCCGCGGGGATGTAGCGGAAGACGAGCGTGGACAGCTGCGGTTCGGCCACCACGTCGAAGCGCGGGTCGGCGACGAGCAGTCTCCAGCCACGGGTGGCCAGCTCGCAGACCTCGTCGAAGAGGTCGCCGATGCCGTCCGCGCCCATCACGCGCAGCGTCATCCACAGTTTGAGGGCGTCGAAGCGCCGGCCGGTGGTCCGCGGCGGCATGCCGGCCCGGTCGCGCACCAGGACCGCCGACGAACCCACCGGCTGGAAGAAGGACTTGTGGTAGTCCACGGTCACGGAGTCGGCGCGCTCGATGCCGTCGAGGAGGTGCCGGTTCCGGCGCGAGGCGAGCAGTCCGCAGCCGTACGCGGCGTCGACGTGCAGCCAGGTGCCGTACTGCGCGCAGAGCCGGGCGATCTCCGGCAGCGGGTCGATGGAGCCGAAGTCGGCGGTGCCCGCGGTGGCGACGACCGCCATGGGGGAGAGGTCGTCGCGCGCACAGAGCTCCAGCGCCCGGGCGAGGGCCACGGTCTGCATGCGCCGGCTCCGGTCGGTGCGGACCGCCACGACGGCTTCTTCGCCGAGGCCGAGCAGCCGGGCCGTCCGCCGCACGCCGGGGGCGGCGGCGTCGGAGGTGAGGATCCGCAGGGCGGCGGGGTCGCGGTCACCGGCCGCCTCGCGGGCGAGCAGCAGCGCCTCCAGGTCGGACTGGGCGGTGCCGCCGGTGAACATCCCGTCGGCGGCGGGCCCGAGGCCGATCCGTTCGGCGGTCCAGTCGATGACACGGCGCTCGATGAGCGTGGCGCCGGCCGGCTCGTCCCGGGTGTCGAGCGGGGAGTTGACGGCGGAGAGCACGGCCTCGCCCAGGACGGCGGGGATGACGGCCGGGGCGTGGCGGCGGGCGAGGTGGCGGGGGTGGTGGGGGAGCATCGCGTCGCGCAGGTACAGCTCGTCGAGTTCGTCGAGGGCGGCGATGGTGTCGTGCAGGGGCTCGTCCAGGTCGACGGCGCCGACCTGGCGGGCGAGGTCGTCCGCGGCGTTTTCGCCGGACGGACGGGAGGCGGTGCCGAGCCGGGCGGCCACCCGCTCGACGCCTTCGGTCACGGAGCTGCGGTACCGCTCCGCGGTGGTGCCGTTGAGCAGGTGCGAGCGCATGAACTGTCCTCCAGGTCCGGGACTTGACTTAGGTAAGCCTAACCTAACTTCACCTCCCTTGGGGTCCGCGTCCGGGGCCGGGTCGGGAAAGCGAAACCGCCCCCTCCGTGAGCGAAGGGGGCGGCGGCGCGAAGGAAGTGCCGGGCAGCGGGCGCTACTTCAGCTTCTTCGCCTTCTCGATCGCGTCGGCGAGGTCCTCGAGGATCGGCGCGCACTTGTCGTACGAGAAGATCGGCTCCGTCACGCGGGAGATGACCTGCCCGGCCTTGACCGCGGGCAGCTTCTTCCAGGTCGGCTTGGACTTGTCGAGGTCGGCCGGCTGGATCGCGGAGGTGCGGTTGTCCATCATGATGATGTCCGCGTCGTACTTGTCGACGTTCTCCCAGCTGAGGTTCTCGAACCAGCCGCCGGACTCCTTCTTGGCCTTCTCCGGCGGCTCGATGAAGTTCACGCCGAGCGCCTTGAAGTACTCCAGGTCGACCGAGAGGTTCGTGCCGGAGACGTAGAACAGCTCCTGGCTCGCGGAGCCGACGAGGACCTTGATGTCCTTGTTCGCCTTCGCCACCTTGCGCAGCCGCTCCGACGCGTCCTCGAAGCGCTTCTTCGCCTTGACGACCTTGTCGGCCTTCACGTCCGCGCCCAGCGACTCGGCGAGCGCCTGGATGCGCTGCAGGGGGTGGGGGAGCTGGCGGTCGTAGACGCTGATGCCGACGCTCGGGGCGAGCTTGAGGATCTTGTCCTTGCTCTCCTCGGGGACGTACCAGAGGGTGCCCTGACCGTCGAACATGGTGGAGATCAGCACGTCGGGCGCGAGGCTCGCGTACTTCTCGATCTTGAACTGACCCCATTCGTTGCCGATGATCGTCAGCTTGCTGATGTCCATGTCGCCGGCCTGGACGTCCGGCTTGCCGTCCTTGGTCTCCGTCGGGCCGAAGACGCCCTTGACCTGGATGCCGTAGTCGAACAGTGCCGCGGCGACACCCGTGAACGCCACGATGTTCTTCGGCGTCGCGTCCTTCTTCACCGTCTCGCCGCGGTCGTCCTTGAAGCTCCAGGGGCCGGACTTGCCCGCGCCGCCCTCGGTCTTGCTCGACCCGTCCTTCTTGTCGTCGCCGCAGGCCGCCAGGACGGCGGTGAGGCCGAGGGCGCCGCCGGCGGCGAGGATGCCGCGGCGGGAAGGCAGGGGGAGACGGGGCTGGGACATGTGGGTCTCTGCTTTCGTGACGGGACGGCGGTGGGGCCGCTGGCCGGAATCGTAGCTTAGGTTAACCTAAGCTAACTCTGGCCCCGGCGACCCCTCGCCTCTCCGTCCTCTCCGTATGCCGGAGTCGCCTCAGCTCGCGAAACCCAGCTCCCGGGCGATCAGCATCCGCTGCACCTCGCTCGTGCCCTCGCCGATCTCCAGGATCTTCGAGTCCCGCCACATGCGGGCGACCGGGTACTCGTTCATGAAGCCGTACCCGCCGTGGATCTGCGTCGCCTCGCGGGCGTTGTCCACCGCGACCGTCGACGAGTAGAGCTTGGCGATGGCGGCCTCCTTCTTGAAGGGCTCGCCCGCGACCAGCCGGGACGCCGCGTCGTACCAGCCGACGCGGGCCATGTGCGCCCGCGTCTCCATGTCGGCGATCTTGAACTGGATGGCCTGGTTGGCGCCGATCGGCTTCCCGAAGGCGTGCCGCTCCTTGGCGTACTTCACGGATTCGTCGACGCAGCCCTGCGCGAGCCCGGTGGCGAGCGCGGAGATCGCGATCCGGCCCTCGTCGAGGATGCGCAGGAACTGGGCGTACCCCCGGCCCTCCTCGCCAAGGAGGTTCGCGGCGGGCACGCGGACGTCGGTGAAGGAGAGCTCACGGGTGTCCGAGGCGTTCCACCCCACCTTCGAGTAGGGCGCGGCCACAGTGAAGCCGGGCGTCCCGGACGGCACGATGATCGAGGAGATCAGCGGGCGCCCGTCGTCCTTGCGGCCGGTGACGGCGGTGACCGTGACCAGACCCGTGATGTCCGTGCCGGAGTTGGTGATGAAGCACTTGGAGCCGTTGATCACCCAGTCGTCGCCGTCGCGCACCGCCGTCGTGCGCGTGCCGCCCGCGTCCGAGCCGCCGTCCGGCTCGGTCAGGCCGAACGCGCCGAGCATCTCGCCCGCGCACAGCCGCGGCAGCCACTCGCGCTTCTGCTCCTCCGTGCCGAAGAGGTGCAGCGGCATCGCGCCGAGCGAGACGCCCGCCTCCAGGGTGATCGCCACGGACGAGTCGACGCGGGCGAGCTCTTCAAGGGCGATGCCCAGCGCGAAGTAGTCACCGCCCATCCCGCCGTACTCCTCGGGGAAGGGCAGGCCGAACAGGCCCATGCGGCCCATCTCGCGGACGATCTCGTAGGGGAACTCGTGGCGCTCGTAGAGGTCGCCGATCTTGGGGGCGACGACGTCGTGCGCGAACGCCTCTACCGTGCGGCGCAGTTCCTCGTGCTCGGGGCTCAGACGGTGGTCCATCGTTCTTCACTGCTCCTGGTGGGAGGCGGTCGCGGTCTGCTCGTCGTGGGAGCGGGCCGTGAGGGCGCGGACGGTGCGGGACGGGCTGGGCCGGCCCAGCTGGTCGGCCATCCAGGCGCTGGTGGCGCTGAGACGGACGAGGTCGACCCCGGTGTCGATGCCGAGGCCGTGCAGCATCCACACGAGGTCCTCGGTGGCGAGGTTCCCGGTGGCGCTCTTCGCGTACGGGCAGCCGCCGAGGCCGCCCGCGGAGGCGTCCACCGTCGTCACGCCGTGCTGCAGGGCGGCGAGGGTGTTGGTGAGCGCCTGGCCGTACGTGTCGTGGAAGTGGACGCCGATGCGGTCGGTCGGCACCTGCACTCCGTTGAGCGCGGCGAGCATCGCGGAGACGTGGCCCGGCGTGGCCACGCCGATGGTGTCGCCGAGGCTCAGCTCGTCGCAGCCCATGTCGATCAGGGCGCGGGCGACGCGGACGACCTTGGAGATGGGCACGGCTCCCTCCCAGGGGTCGCCGAAGCACATCGAGAGGTAGCCGCGGACGTGCACGCCCTGCTCGCGCGCGCGGGCGACCACCGGCGCGAACATCGCGAGGGCCTCGTCCACCGTGCGGTTGAGATTGGCCCGGGAGAACGACTCGGTGGCGCTGGCGAACACCCCGACGCGGTGCGCGCCGAGTGCGAGGGCGCGGTCCAGGCCGCGTTCGTTCGGCACCAGGACCGGCAGGTGGACGCCCTGGAGGTCGCCGAGGAGCGGGAACAGCTGCTCGGCGTCGGCCAGTTGGGGCACCCACTTGGGGTGCACGAAGCTGGTCGCCTCGACGGTCGTCAGGCCCGCGTCGGCGAGGCGGTGGATGAACTCCGCCTTGATGTCCGTGGGGACGACCGAGCTCTCGTTCTGCAGGCCGTCGCGGGCGCCGACCTCGTGGATGCGGACGTGGGACGGCAGGCCGCGGGCCGGGACGACCATGGGGAGCGGCGCCTCCGCCAGCTCCGGCGGATCGGGCTCGGAGGCCGGGTCGGTGCTGGTCATTCCTGCTCCTCCTCGGGGGCGACGACGGCGAGGACCTGGTCCATGGCGACGGTCGTGCCCGGGGTGACGTCGAGCTCGGTGACGGTGCCGGCGTGCGGGGCGGAGATGACGTGCTCCATCTTCATCGCCTCGACGACCAGCAGGCTCTGGCCCGCGTCCACCCGGTCGCCGGGGGAGACCTTCACGACGGTGACGGTGCCGGGCATGGGGGCGGTGAGGGCGTCCGCCCCGGCGTGCGCGGCGCCGGTGAGGGAGGCCGCGACGGGGTCGTGGTCCTGGATGTGCCAGGCGTCGCCTTCTCGTCCCAGCCAGTCGGCGGCGCGGTGGAAGGTGTGCCGGGTGCCGTCGACGGTGACGTGCACGCGGTCGGGGGTGACCGTGCGGTCGGTGCCCCGCAGGCGGTGGGTGACGGGTTCGAGTCCCGCCGCCTTGAGCCAGTGCGTCACGGGTGTCGGGGTGCCGCCGAGCCGCCAGCCGCTCGGCACGGAGAAGGGGTCGGTCCAGCCGTCGGCCGCGGGCCGGAGCGCGGCCTCGCGCACCGCGGCCGCCGCCTCGTACACCTCGTCGGGCACGCCGTCCGGGACGAGTCCGTCCGCCTCGCGCTCCACGAGGCCGGTGTCCAGCTCGCCCGCGACCACGGAGGGGTGGGCGAGGAGCCTGCGCAGGAAGCCCGCGTTGGTCGGGACGCCGAGGGTGACCGTGTCCGCGAGGGCGGCGCGCAGCTTGCGCAGGGCCGTCGCGCGGTCGGGGCCGTACGCGATGACCTTCGACAGCATCGGGTCGTAGAGGCTGCCGACCTCGGTGCCCTCGCTGAGGCCGGAGTCGGTGCGCACGTCGTCGCCCTGCGGCTCGTGCAGGGCGAGGACCGTGCCGCCGGAGGGCAGGAATCCGCGCGAGGGGTCTTCGGCGCAGACACGGGCCTCCACAGCGTGCCCGGTGAGGGTGATGTCGTCCTGGGTGAAGGGCAGTTCCTCGCCTGCCGCCACCCGCAGCTGCCACTCCACCAGGTCGAGTCCGGTGACGAGCTCCGTGACCGGGTGCTCCACCTGGAGGCGGGTGTTCATCTCCATGAAGTAGTACGAGGAGGGGTCCTTGCCCGGCACGATGAACTCCACCGTGCCCGCGCCGGAGTACCCGCACGAGCGGGCCGCCTGGACCGCGGCCTCGCCCATCGCCGCGCGCGTGGCCTCGTCCAGGAGGACGCTGGGCGCCTCCTCGATGATCTTCTGGTGGCGGCGCTGGAGGGAGCACTCGCGCTCCCCGAGGTGCACCACGCCGCCCTGGCCGTCCGCGAGGACCTGGATCTCGATGTGCCGGGGGCGGTCGACCCAGCGCTCCACGAGCAGGGTGTCGTCGCCGAAGGAGGCGCGGGCCTCGCGGCGGGCCGCGGCGATCTCGTCGGCGAGGAGCGCCTCGTCCCTGACCAGGCGCATGCCCTTGCCGCCGCCGCCCGCGCTGGGCTTGAGCAGCACGGGGGTGCCGATCTCGCGTGCCGCGTCGACCAGTTGGGCGTCGCTCAGGCCGCTGCCGGAGGAGCCGGGGACGACCGGCACGCCGGCCGCCTCGACGGTCTCCTTGGCGCGGATCTTGTCGCCCATGAGGGAGATGGCGGCGGCGGGCGGGCCGATGAAGGTGAGCCCGGCGTCGGCGCAGGCCTGCGCGAACTCCGCGTTCTCCGCGAGGAAGCCGTAGCCCGGATGGACCGCCTGGGCGCCGGACTTCGCGGCCGCCTCCAGGATGCGGTCCACGCGCAGATAGCTCTCGGTGGCGGGCGCCGGGCCGATCCGTACCGCCGTGTCGGCCTCGCGCACGTGCCGTGCGTCCGCGTCCGCGTCGCTGAAGACGGCGACCGAGCGGACGCCGAGCGTCCGCAGCGTGCGGATGACGCGGACCGCGATCTCGCCCCGGTTGGCGACCAGGACCGTGTCGAACATCGTCATTCGTTCCTCACATCCGGAAGACGCCGAAGGCGGGCGCCGCGGGGTCCTTTTGGGGAAGCGGTGCGTTCGCGCACGCCGTCAGGGCCAGGCCGAGGACCTGCCGGGTCTCCAGAGGGTCGATCACGCCGTCGTCCCAGAGGCGGGCCGTGGCGTAGTACGCGCTCCCCTGCTCCTCGTACTGCGCGCGGATCGGGTCCTTGAAGGCCTCCTCGTCCTCGGCGGTCCACTGCTCGCCGCGCGCCTCCAGCTGGTCGCGCTTGACGGTGGCGAGGACGGAGGCGGCCTGCTCGCCGCCCATCACGGAGATCTTGGCGTTCGGCCACATCCACAGGAAGCGGGGGCTGTAGGCCCGGCCGCACATGGAGTAGTTGCCCGCGCCGTACGAACCGCCGACGACGACCGTCAGCTTCGGCACGCGCGTGCACGCCACGGCCGTCACCATCTTGGCGCCGTGCTTGGCGATGCCACCTGCTTCGTAGTCCCTGCCGACCATGAAGCCGGAGATGTTCTGCAGGAACACCAGCGGGATGCCGCGCTGGTCGCAGAGCTCGATGAAGTGGGCGCCCTTCTGGGCGGACTCGGAGAACAGGATGCCGTTGTTCGCGACGATGCCGACCGGGTGGCCGTGGATGTGGGCGAAGCCGGTGACCAGCGTCGTGCCGTACTCCGCCTTGAACTCGGCGAAGCGGGAACCGTCGACCACGCGCGCGATGACCTCGCGGACGTCGTACGGAGTGCGGGAGTCCGTCGGCACCGCGCCGTACAACCCCAGGGGATCGACCTTCGGCTCCTCCACCGGCCGCACGGTCCACGGCAGCGGGCCGCGCTCGGGGAGCGTGGAGACGATGGTGCGCACGATGCGCAAGGCGTGGGCGTCGTCCTCGGCGAGGTGGTCGGTCACCCCGGAGGTCCGCGAGTGGACCTCGCCGCCGCCGAGCTCCTCGGCGGTGACGACCTCTCCGGTGGCGGCCTTCACCAGCGGCGGGCCGCCGAGGAAGATCGTGCCCTGATTGCGGACGATCACCGCCTCGTCGCTCATCGCCGGGACATACGCCCCGCCGGCCGTGCAGGAGCCGAGGACGGCGGCGATCTGCGGGATGCCTGCGCCCGACATCCGCGCCTGGTTGTAGAAGATCCGCCCGAAGTGCTCGCGGTCGGGGAAGACGTCGTCCTGCATCGGCAGGAAGGCGCCGCCCGAGTCCACCAGGTACAGGCACGGGAGGCGGTTCTCCAGGGCCACCTCCTGGGCGCGCAGGTGCTTCTTCACCGTCATGGGGTAGTACGTGCCGCCCTTGACGGTGGCGTCATTGGCGACGATCACGCACTCGCGGCCCGAGACCCGGCCGATGCCGGCGATGACACCGGCCGCCGGAGCGCCTCCCCCGTACAGCCCGTCGGCCGCGAGGGGAGCCAGTTCCAGGAAGGGCGAGCCGGGGTCGAGGAGCGTGTCCACCCGGTCGCGGGGCAGCAGCTTGCCGCGCGCCACATGGCGGTCCCGCGCCCGCTCGCCGCCGCCGAGCGCGGCCGCCGCGAGCTTGGCCCGCAGCTCGTCGACGAGGGCGGTGTGCGCCGTCTCGTTCGCCCGCCATGCCTCGGACGCGGGGTCAGCCGCGCTCGTCAGCACTGGTGCCTGCCGCATCAGTCGAGCCCCCTTGCTCGGTCCACTCGGTTCACTCGGTCGACCTCTGATCGGTTAATGAGCGTTAACGCGTTTCGTTCAGGTTAACGACCGCTAACCGGCCTGTCTAGAATCAATTCCATGGCCACCAGAACCGACGCCCCCACCCGTCGCGAGCAGATCCTCAAGGAAGCCGCCCGGCTCTTCGCCGAGCGGGGCTTCCACGGGGTCGGCGTGGATGAGATAGGAGCCGCCGTCGGCATCAGCGGGCCCGGTCTCTACCGGCACTTCGCGGGCAAGGACGCGATGCTCGCCGAACTGCTCGTGGGCATCAGCGGGCAGCTCCTGACGGGCGGCAAGCACTGCGTGGCCGACGTGGACGGATCGCCCGAGCGGGTCCTCGACGCGCTGATCCAGGGGCACATCGACTTCGCGCTCGACGACCGCTCCCTGATCACCCTGCACGACCGCGAGCTGGACCGCCTGCGGGACAGCGACCGCAAGCTGGTCCGCCAGCTCCAGCGGCAGTACGTGGAGATCTGGGTCGACGTCGTCCGCAAGGTCTATCCGGACCTCGCGGAGAACGCGGCGCGGGTGTCCGTGCACGCCGTCTTCGGCCTGCTGAACTCCACGCCGCACCTGAGCCGCCGCGACGCGCTGCCCAGCAGGGCGGCCATGGCGGAACTCCTGCACCGGCTGGCCCGGGGGGCATTCGCGGCCGCCGCGGAGTGACACGCGTCTCTGGACGCTCTGGTGACCGCCGGGTAACCTTCCTCTGAGCAAGCGCTTAGTCGATGCAGGCAGCTGTTGGCAGAGGGAGTTCTCCGTGCGCCGTACCGTTTTCAATGAGGACCACGAGGCGTTCCGGGAGACCCTGCGCGCCTTCATCGAGGCCGAGGTCGTCCCCGTCCACGAGGAGTGGTTCGCCGCCGGCCAGGTGCCGCGCGAGTTCTACTACAAGCTCGCCGAGCTGGGCCTCTTCGGCATCAACGTCCCCGAGGAGTTCGGCGGCGCCGGCCTGGACACGCACAAGTTCGAGGCCGTCCAGTACGAGGAGACCGCCCGCGCGGGCGTCAGCTTCGGCGGCTCCGGCGTCCACGTGCTGCTCGCCCTGCCGTACATCAAGATGCTCGCCACCGACGAGCAGAAGAAGCGCTACCTGGAGAAGTTCGTCTCCGCCGAGGAGATGTGGGCCCTCGCGATGACCGAGCCGGGCACCGGCTCCGACCTCGCGGGCATGAAGACCACCGCCAAGCTCTCCGAGGACGGCACCCACTACGTCCTCAACGGCTCCAAGACCTTCATCACCGGCGGTGTCCACGCCGACCGCGTGATCGTCTGCGCCCGCACCGCCGCGCCCACCGCCGAGGACCGCCGCTTCGGCATCTCGCTCTTCGCCGTCGACACCAAGTCCGAGGGCTACTCCATCGGCCGCAAGCTCGACAAGCTGGGCCTGAAGACCTCCGACACCGCCGAGCTGGCGTTCGTCGACGTCAAGGTCCCCGTCGAGGACCTCCTCGGCGAGGAGAACAAGGGCTTCTACTACCTCGGCAGCAACCTCCCCTCCGAGCGCTGGGGCATCGCCTACGGAGCGTACGCACAGGCCAAGGCCGCCGTCCGGTTCGCCAAGGAGTACGTCCAGGACCGCACGGTCTTCGGCAAGCCCGTCGCCTCGTTCCAGAACACCAAGTTCGAACTGGCCGCCTGCCAGGCCGAGGTGGACGCCGCCGAGGCCGTCGTCGACCGCGCCCTGGAGGCCCTTGACGCCGGTGAGCTGACCGCCGCCGAGGCCGCCTCCGCGAAGCTCTTCACCACCGAGGTCGCGCACCGCGTCATCGACAAGTGCCTCCAGCTGCACGGCGGCTACGGCTTCATGAACGAGTACCCCATCGCCCGCCTGTACGCGGACAACCGCGTCAACCGCATCTACGGCGGCACCAGCGAGGTCATGAAGATGATCATCGCGAAGAACATGGGCCTGTAGAACGCCTGTAGAACTGTCTTCATGAACCAGGCACTTGACGACCTCCTCGTTCTGCTCGACCTGGAGCAGATCGAGGAGGACATCTTCCGGGGCGTGAGCCGCTCGGCGCTCGTGCCCCGCGTCTTCGGCGGCCAGGTCGCCGCACAGGCGCTGGTCGCCGCCGGACGCACCGTCCCCGACGACCGTCCCGCACACTCCCTGCACGCGTACTTCCTGCGCCCCGGGGACCCCGGCGCCCCGATCGTGTACTCCGTGGACCGCATCCGCGACGGCCGCTCCTTCACCACGCGCCGCGTCGTCGCCGTCCAGCACGGGCAGCCGATCTTCCACCTCTCCGCGTCCTTCCAGACGTACGAGGAAGGCCTGGAGCACCAGGCAGGGATGCCGCCCGCGCCCGCCCCGGAGACGCTCCCCACCGCCGCCGAGACGCTCCCGCGCCACCTGCCGCCCGAGGTCGCGGACCGGCTCCTGGAGACCCGCGCCGCCGTCGACCTGCGCTACGTCGACGAGCCGCCCTGGGCCACCGTCGGAAAGCCGCGCGAGCCGCGCTCCCAGGTGTGGTTCCGCACCGACGGCAAGCTCGCGGACGACTCCCTGCTGCACGTCTGCCTCGCCACGTACGTCTCCGACATGACGCTGCTCGACTCCGTGCTGCTCGCGCACGGCCGGGGCGGCTGGGCCGTCGGCGACGTCGTCGGCGCCTCCCTCGACCACGCCATGTGGTTCCACCGGCCCTTCCGCGCGGACGAATGGCTGCTGTACGACCAGGAGTCGCCGTCGTCCTCCGGCGGGCGCGGGCTCGGCCAGGCGCGGATCTGGACGCAGGACGGGCGGCTCGCGGTGACGGTCATCCAGGAGGGTGTCGTTCGCGTTCCCCGCTGATCGGACATACCGTCCGATACATGTCGGAGCAAGTGGAACAGCAGGGCAACGGCGCGAGTGGCGAGAGCGGCGAGAGTGGCGAAAGCACCTTCACCGTCATCGTCGCCGCCGTCGCCAACCTCGGGATCGCGCTGGCCAAGGCCGTCGCGGGCGTCATCAGCGGCTCCAGCGCCATGCTCTCCGAAGCGGCGCACTCCGTGGCCGACACCGTCACCGAGCTGATGCTGCTCGTCTCCCTGAAGGCCAGTGACAGACCCGCCGACGAGGAGCATCCGCTCGGCTACGGAGGCGCCCGCTACATCTGGGCGCTGCTCGCCTCCGTCGCCACCTTCGTCGGCGGCGGCGTCTTCGCCGTCTACGACGGCATCCACACCCTCACCCACGGCGAGGACCCCGGCGACCCGCTCATCTCGTACATCGTGCTCGCCATCGCCTTCCTCCTGGAGGGCTACTCGCTGCGCACCGGCCTCAAGCAGGCGCGCGGCGAGGCGGCCCGCTTCGGAGTCCACCTCAAGCGCTATCTGCGCCACACTCCGGACACCGCGGTCAAGGCCGTCGTGATGGAGGACTCGGCGGCGCTGGCGGGCCTCGTGCTCGCCGCGGCCGGACTGCTCGGCGGGCAGCTCACCGGGTCCGGCGTGTGGGACGGCGTCGCCTCGCTCTGCATCGGCGTCCTGCTCGTGTACGTCGCCTGGGTCCTCGGGCACGCCAACTCCGAGCTGCTCATCGGGCGTCCGCTGCCGCCCGAGATGCGGGCCGCCGTCCGTGCCGAACTGCTCGCCGACCCGCACGTGGTGGACGTACTGGAGCTGACCACGCTCCTCCAGGGCCCCAAGGAGGCCCTGGTCGCCGCGAAGGTCGACTTCCGGGACGTGTCGACGGCCGGGGACATCGAGCGGGCCTGCGACCGGATGGCGCAGCGCCTCCAGGAGCGCTTCCCCGCGGTCCGGCGCGTCTACCTGGACCCGACACCCGGCCCGGCTCAGGACGCGGGCGTCAGCCCCGCCGCGTCGAGCAGGTAGGCCGTCAGCGGGTCGTAGTGGCGCGGGCTCAGGACGTGGTCGTCGAGCGGCACGGTCACCTGCACGGTGCCCTCGGCCTCGCCGATGAACAGCGCCGGGTCGTTGCAGTCCGCGTACCCCATGGAGTCCAGGCCGCGCTGGCCCGCGCGCCCCGCCCAGCCGTGGTCGGCGACGACGAGGTCCGGCTGCGGGCGGCCCTCGCGCTCCAGGCCGTCCAGGATGGCGTTCATCGGCTCGGGGGAGTGCGTGTGCCACAGCGTCGCGCCGCGTTCGAGGACCGCCACGTCCGCGAACTGGAAGACCATGCCCTCGTCGGCCGTCAGACCCTCCGGGATCACCACGATCTCGCAGCCCGCCGCGCGCAGGGCCGCGGCCGTCGCGCGGTGCACGTCGAGCAGCCCTCCGGGGTGACCGGTCGCGAAAAGCACGCTCTCCTTGCTTGCGGCCGCCTTGCGCAGGCGTGCCGCCATCCGCTCCAGGGCGTCGACCGTCAGCTCCGGGTCGATGGTGTCCTGGCCGTGCCGGTGCTGCGGGTCGTCGATGACGCCGCAGCGCTCCGCCATCACCGCGAGGACGTCCTGCTCGTCGGTCCACCGGTCGCCGAGCTCCAGACCGAGCCAGTAGTGGCGGTCGCCGTTCGCGAGCTTCCTGTAGTGGCTGAGGTTGTTGTCGCGGGGCGTGGCGACGTCACCCGCGATACGGGTGCGGACTAGGTGGTCGACGAGCGCGGCACGGGTGGGTATCGGCATGCGTCCCATTCTGCCGTCGGTGACGCTCCGGCGGTGGGCTGTCCCGAACCCCGGACCTGTGACCTCTGCCCCTTCGGCCTCAGGAGGTGCGGCTCAGCGCGAACCACAGCTCCATGCGGACGTCCGGGTCGTTCAGGTCGGAGCCGAGGAGGGCCTCGCAGCGGGCGATGCGCTGGCGGACCGTGTTGCGGTGCACCCTGAGTGCCACCGCCGTGCGGTCCCAACTGCCGTGCAGGGAGAGCCAGGTGCGCAGGGTAGTGGTCAGGGCGTCGTTGCCGGCCAGCGGGGCGAGCAGCACGCGCGCGTGGGTGTCGGCCTCCTGCGGGGCGATCAGGGCGGCGAGACCGTTCTCGTGGTGGCGTACGAGGGGCTGCCGGGTGGCCTCCGCGCGGCGCAGGGCGCGGGCCGCCTGCGCGTCGGCGGCGGACAGGTCGCCGGGGGGTGCGGGGGCGGAGGCGCCCAGGGTCCAGCCGTCCGTCGCGGTGACCTCGCGGTCGGCGGGGAGGAGGAGGCGTACGGCGTCTTCGGAGCCGCGCGGGTCCACCAGACCGGTGCCCAGCGCCGCGGCGAGGGCGGACGCGGACAGCGGGGTGCGCTCCCCGCGCGCGTGCACCACGGTCCACAGGTCGCTCCCGAGGAGAGGGCCGATCTCCTCCGGGGGCGCCCCGAGGAGCAGCCGCACCAGCGCCGCCGAGCGGGCCGCCTCGGAGGCGCCCTGGTGTTCGCCGGTGAGCAGCGAGAGCAGCACGACGGCCGCCCCCGCGATGGTGTGGTCGCCCGGTTCGCGGCGCTCCGTGGCGATCCCGAGCGCGAAGCCGCGGCCGCCGCCGAGGGCGTAGGCGGCCAGGTGCGTGGTCCCTGCGGAGTCGGCGGCGGACGCCGGGGCCGTGGGCGCGGGGCGGCGTACGACCTCGGTCAGCTCCCGCAGCGCGCCGCGCGCGGCGTCCCGAACCCGCCCCGCCGCCTGGAGCTCCGCCCCGTCCGGCCCGTACAGCACCGCCGCCCCGCCGAGCCGGGCCGCGAGCTGGCGCAGTACGGCCGGGACCGGGTCGGGGCGTGCGGCGGCCGTGGCGAGGCCCTGCTGCGCCTCCGTGACGCGGCGCAGCTCCGCGTGCCGGGCCTCGGCCATCAGCCGCCACACGGCCCGTGCGACGCCGCTGAAGGTGGTGCGGGGCGGGACCTCGACGAGCGGCAGGCCGTACCGGTCGCAGGCCGCCACGAGGGCGGGCGGCACCGTGTCGTGCACGGGCGCGACGCCGAAGCCGAGGGCCGCGCCGCCCGCCGCGACGATCCGGGACACGTAGGCGTCGAGGTAGGCGCCCGAGTCCGCCGGGTCGGTGATGTGCACGCCCGCGGTGAGGAGCAGCTCGCCGCCGAGCAGGTACGGGTACGGGTCTGCCATCTCCGAGGTGTGCACCCACTGCACGGCCGGGCCGGCCGCCCGCGCGTCGGGGCCCGCGAGCTGGCGCAGGCCGAGATCCTCGCGGGCGAGCAGCGCGGCGAGCGGGACGGGCGGGGTGGGGGGAACCGTGGGGGGAGCCGTGGGGAGAGCCGTGGGGTCGGCCATGGTGGACATTCCATCCGTCCGAGTCGCGGAGAGTGGAGGAAACGTACACTTCAGCGTTGCTTTCCGGCCACCTAAGGTCGTGCCGACCACAGGCCGCGGGTACGGGCGGATGTCCCCGCGGCCGGTCCTCACTCCATCTGCACGACACGCCACCGAGGTGCGCGAAGGAGGCCCCCTTATGGCCGTCGACTACACAGTGATCGTCGTCTATCTCGCCGGGATGCTGGCCATGGGCTGGTGGGGCATGCGCCGCGCCAAGTCCAAGAGCGAGTTCCTGGTGGCCGGGCGCCGCCTCGGGCCGTGGATGTACTCCGGGACCATGGCCGCCATCGTCCTCGGCGGCGCGTCCACCATCGGGGGCGTGGGCCTCGGCTACCAGTACGGGCTCTCCGGCGCCTGGATGGTCTTCACCATCGGCCTCGGGCTCCTCGCGCTGAGCGTGTTCTTCTCCGCCCGCATCGCGCGCCTGAAGGTGTACACCGTCTCCGAGATGCTCGACCTGCGCTACGGAGGGCGCGCGGGCGTCATCTCCGGAGTGGTCATGTGGGCGTACACGCTGATGCTCGCGGTCACCTCGACCATCGCGTACGCCACGATCTTCGACGTCCTCTTCGACCTGAACCGCACCGTGGCGATCGTCCTCGGCGGCTCGATCGTCGTCGCCTACTCCACGCTCGGCGGCATGTGGTCCATCACCCTCACCGACATGGTGCAGTTCGTGGTGAAGACCATCGGCGTGCTGCTCCTGCTCCTGCCCATCGCGGTCGTCAAGGCCGGCGGCTTCGGCGAGATGAAGGCGAAGCTGCCCACCGAGTACTTCGACCCGCTGGGCGTCGGCGGCGAGACGATCTTCACGTACGTGCTGATCTATACCTTCGGCATGCTCATCGGGCAGGACATCTGGCAGCGCGTCTTCACCGCCCGCAGCGACAAGGTCGCCCGCTACGGAGGCACCGTCGCGGGCACCTACTGCCTCGTCTACGCGATCGCGGGCGCCGTCATCGGCACCGCCGCCAAGGTCATGTACCCGAAGCTGCCGAGCGCCGACGCGGCCTTCGCGACCATCGTCAAGGACGAACTCCCCATGGGCGTACGGGGACTGGTCCTCGCGGCCGCCCTCGCCGCCGTGATGTCGACGTCCTCCGGAGCGCTCATCGCCTGCGCGACGGTCGCCAACAACGACATCTGGTCGCGGCTGCGGGGCGCCGTCGGAAAGCGGAACGACGAGCCGCACGACGAGGTCAAGGGCAACCGCGCCTTCATCCTCGTCATGGGCGTCGGCGTGATCCTCATCGCCATCGCGCTCAACGACGTCGTCGAGGCCCTGACCGTCGCCTACAACCTGCTCGTCGCCGGTCTGCTCGTGCCGATCCTCGGCGGGCTGCTGTGGCGCCGCGGCACCGCGGCCGGCGCGCTCGCCGCCGTCGCCGCGGGCGGCCTGTCCGTCATCGGGCTCATGTGGGGGTACGGGATCCTCGCCAACGAGCCCGTCTACTACGGGCTGCTGATCTCACTCGGCGTCTACGTAGTGGCCTCTTTCGCCACGAAGCCCACCGACCCGGCGGTCCTCGCCGCCTGGCGCGAACGCCTCGCCGGGCGCGGCGCCGACCCCGAGCCCACGGCCGAACCGGCCCCCGTACCTCAGTAAAGTCAGAAAGCGCCCACAAAGCGCATCGAAGCGTAAAAAGGAAGGCACTCCCCACCATGAGCAGCAACGAGACGCCCCGCGGCCCCGTCGACTCCTCCCGCATCCCCCGGTACGCGGGCCCGGCGACGTACGCCCGGCTGCCCCGCCTCGACGAGGTCGGCGGCAAGACGGACGTCGCGGTGGTCGGTGTGCCGTTCGACTCCGGCGTCTCGTACCGCCCCGGCGCCCGCTTCGGCGGCAACGCGATCCGCGAGGCCTCCCGCCTCCTGCGCCCCTACAACCCGGCGCAGGACGCCTCGCCCTTCGCGCTCGCGCAGGTCGCCGACGCGGGCGACATAGCGGCCAACCCGTTCAACATCAACGAGGCCGTCGAGACCATCGAGGCCGCCGCCGACGACCTCCTCGGCTCCGGCGCCCGCATGATGACTCTCGGCGGCGACCACACCATCGCGCTTCCGCTGCTCCGCTCGGTCGCCAAGAAGCATGGCCCGGTCGCGCTGCTCCACTTCGACGCGCACCTGGACACCTGGGACACCTACTTCGGCGCTGAGTACACGCACGGCACGCCGTTCCGCCGCGCCGTCGAGGAGGGCATCCTCGACACCGAGGCGCTCTCCCACGTCGGCACGCGCGGCCCGCTGTACGGCAAGAAGGACCTCACCGACGACGAGAAGATGGGCTTCGGCATCGTCACCTCGGCGGACATCTACCGCCGCGGCGCCGACGAGGTCGCCGACCAGCTCCGCCAGCGCATCGGCGACCGCCCGCTCTACATCTCCATCGACATCGACTGCCTCGACCCGGCGCACGCCCCGGGCACCGGCACGCCGGAGGCCGGCGGCATGACCTCCCGCGAGCTCCTGGAGATCCTGCGCGGCCTCGCCTCCTGCAACCTCGTCTCCGCCGACGTCGTCGAGGTCGCCCCGGCCTACGACCACGCCGAGATCACGGCCGTCGCGGCCTCCCACACGGCGTACGAGCTGACGACGATCATGTCCCGCCAGATCGCGGAGGCCCGCCTGCCCCGCCAGGCGGTGAGCGAGCGGTGAGCCACGACCACGACGTAGTCCTGCGGCCCACCGCCGCCCAGACCGAGGCCGCCCTGAACCCGCCCCCCGGGCGCAACGGCGGCGACCTCGTCGTCGAGACGCTCGCCGGGCTCGGCGCGACCACCGTCTTCGGACTCCCGGGCCAGCACGCGCTCGGCATGTTCGACGCGCTGCGGCGCTCCTCGCTCTCGTACGTCGGGTTCCGCGTCGAGAACAACACGGGGTTCGCGGCGGACGCGTACGGCCGGATCACCGGCGAGGTCGCCCCGCTGCTGCTCTCCACCGGGCCCGGCGCGCTCACCTCGCTCGCCGCGCTCCAGGAGGCGGCGGCGGGGTCGTCGCCGGTCCTGGCGATCGGCAGCCAGGTCCCGGTGGCCGGGCTCGGCGGCGGCCGCCACGGCTACCTGCACGAGCTCCGCGACCAGCAGGCGTCCTTCCGTGACGTGGTCAAATCTGTGCACACGGTCCGTACGGCCTCGCAGATCCCGTCCGCCATCGCCGCGGCCTGGGAGTCGGCGCTCACCGCGCCGCACGGCCCGGTCTGGGTCGAGATCCCGCAGGACGTGCTGCTCGCCGAGACGACGCTGCCCGTCGTGACGGCGATGGACGCGACCCCGGAGGAGGTCGTGCCGCGCCCCGAGCTGACCGCGGTGGCCGCCGATCTGCTGTCGCGGGCCGAGCGGCCCGCGATCATCGCGGGCGGCGGCGTCGTGCGCTCGGACGCCTCCGGCAAGCTCCGCGCGCTCGCCGAGCTGGTGAACGCCCCCGTCGTCACGACCTTCGGCGGCAAGGGCGCCTTCCCTTGGCAGCACCCGCTCTCGCTCCAGTCGTGGCTGGAGGACCGGCACACCACGGACTTCCTGGAGGACGCGGACGTCCTGCTCGTCGTCGGCTCGGGCCTCGGCGAGCTCTCCTCGAACTACCACACCTTCAAGCCGCGCGGCCGGGTGATCCAGATCGAGGCGGACGCCGGGAAGCTGGAGTCCAACCACCCCGGGCTCGGCATCCACGCGGACGCGCGGATCGCCCTCTCCGCGCTCCTGGAGACCATCGAGACGCCCAGGGAGGACGCGGAGGCCCCCGAGCGGGTGCGGGCGGTGCTCGACCGCGTCCGCGAGCGGATCGCCGCGCAGGACCTCACCCTGGAGCAGCAGGTCCTCGCCGCTGTCCGCGACGCCCTGCCGGACGCGTCACCGTCCTTCTGGGACATGACGATCCTCGCGTACTGGGCGTGGTCGGCGTTCGACGCGCGGCGCCCGAACACCATGCACTCGGCGCAGGGCGCGGGCGGCCTCGGCTACGGCTTTCCGGCGGCGCTCGGCGCGGCGGTGGCCGACCCCTCCCACCCGGTGCTCGCCGTCTCCGGCGACGGCGGCGCGATGTACTCGATCGCGGAGCTGGCCACGGCGAAGCAGTACGACCTGCCGGTGACCTGGCTGATCGTCGACGACGGCGGCTACGGCATCCTGCGCGAGTACATGTCCGACGCCTTCGGCGAGGCGACCGGCACGGAGCTGGCGCGGCCCGACTTCGTCAGGCTCGCGGAGTCCTTCGGGGTGCCGGGGGTGCGGTCCTCTCCGGAGACGCTCAGGGACGACCTGGCGAAGGCGCTGGGCGAACCGGGGCCCTCCGTAGTGGTGCTTCCGGCGGTCCTGAAGATGTTCGCCCCGACACATCTGGGCTGATCATCACTTCTTCGTACAACCATCATCGGTACCGGTGGGTCATGTGAAGTGAGTGCGTCGGGGGACGCACTTGTACGGGCCCCGTGGGTCTTGTACGGACCCAAGGGGATGGGAAGACTTCCATGACTCACCCGGTAACCGGGATGTCCCGGCGTGCCCGCATACTCTCGGCGGGACTCGCCGCCGGAGTGCTCGTGCCGCTCGGCACCGCCGCGACCGCGACGCCCGCCGCCGCCGCGCCGGCGCCCACGGTCACCTGCAGCTCCGCGCAGGCCGGCCTGGCCGCCAAGCTCACCAAGGACATCACCGCCGCGCTGAAGAACCGCAAGGGCACCGTCGCGGTGGGCCTCCACGACCGCACCACCAAGACCACCTGCACCCTGCGCGCGGGCACCGCCTTCGACTCGGCGAGCGTCGTCAAGGTGACCGTCCTCGCGGCGCTCCTGTGGGACGCCAAGAAGACCGAGCGGAAGCTGTCCGAGCGCGAGTCGGACCTCGCGTACGCGATGATCACCAAGTCGGACAACGCGGCGACCAGCACGCTCTGGCGCCAGCTCGGCACGGGGAAGATCAAGGAGTTCCTCAAGGCCGCGAAGATGACGAAGACGGTGCCGGGGTCCGGCGGCTACTGGGGCCTGACCCGGATCAACGCGGCGGACGAGCAGAAGCTCCTTGCGCTGGTCACCGCCCAGAACTCCGTCCTGAGCGACAACGCGCGCGCCTACATCCTCAAGCTGATGGGCAAGGTCGTCTCCTCGCAGCGCTGGGGCACCCCGGCGGGCGCGCCGTCCGGCGTCAAGATCCACGTCAAGAACGGCTGGCTGCAGCGGTCCACCCACGGCTGGCGGGTGCACAGCGTCGGCGCGTTCAAGGGCGGCGGCCACGACTACACGATCTCCGTGCTCACGCACGGCAACAGCACGATGAACTATGGCGTCGCCACGATTCAGGGCGTGGCCAAGGCCATCCACAAGGACCTCACGCCCCGTGCGGCGGCGGCGAGCAGGTACGTGCCGACGGACACGCCCCGTGAGGCCTTCGTGGCGGTGCCCGGCGACTGACATTTGTTGCGGCGGGATGAAATCCGCGTCCCGCCGCGTTGGGCCTCTCGGCAGGTCAGGTCGACGGGAGGCAGCACGTGGCGCAGCAACGGGGTGGGGCCGGGCCGGAGAAATCCGGCTGGGCCAAGCGGCTCACCGGGTACGCGTGGCGGTATCCGAAGGACGTCGTGCTCGCGCTCGGGTCCTCGCTCGGCGGCATGGCCGTCATGGCCCTCGTCCCGCTGATCACCAAGGTGATCATCGACGACGTCATCGGGCAGGACGGCCAGGGCGGCGGCCGGTCCATGGGGCCCTGGGCCGGCGCGCTCATCGGCGCCGCCGTCGTCGTCTACGTCCTCACCTACATCCGCCGCTACTACGGCGGCCGCCTCGCCCTCGACGTCCAGCACGACCTGCGGACCGAGATGTACGGGACGATCACGAAGCTCGACGGGCGGCGGCAGGACGAGCTGTCCACCGGGCAGGTCGTCGGACGCGCCACCAGCGACCTCCAGCTCATCCAGGGCCTGCTCTTCATGCTGCCGATGACCATCGGCAACATCCTGCTCTTCGTGATCTCCCTCGTGATCATGGCGTGGCTCTCCCTGCCGCTCACCCTCGTCGCCCTCGCCGTCGCCCCCGCCCTCTGGTTCATCGCCCGCCGCTCCCGCTCCCGGCTGCACCCCGCCACCTGGTACGCGCAGGCCCAGGCCGCCGCCGTCGCCGGAGTGGTCGACGGCGCCGTCAGCGGCGTACGCGTCGTGAAGGGGTTCGGGCAGGAGGACCAGGAGACCGGCAAGCTCAGGGAGGTCGGGCGCAAGCTCTTCGCCGGACGGCTGCGGACCATCCGCCTCAACGCCCGCTACACGCCCGCCCTCCAGGCCGTCCCGATGCTCGGCCAGGTCGCCATGCTCGCCGTCGGCGGCTGGCTCGCGGTCGAGGGGGACATCACCCTCGGCACGTTCGTCGCCTTCTCCACCTACCTCGCCCAGCTCGTCGGACCCGTGCGCATGCTCGCCATGGTCCTCACCGTCGGACAGCAGGCCCGCGCGGGCGTCGAGCGCGTCCTCGAACTCATCGACACCGAGCCGAGCATGGCGGACGGCACCAAGGAGCTGCCCGCCGACGCCCCCGCCACCGTCGAGTTCGACGACGTCGGGTTCGCCTACGAGGACGACCGGCCCGTCCTCAGCGGTCTCTCCTTCGAGATCCGGCCGGGTGAGACCCTCGCCGTCGTCGGCTCCTCCGGCAGCGGCAAGTCCACCGTCTCGCTGCTCCTGCCGCGCTTCTATGACGTGTCGCACGGCGCCGTCCTCATCGGCGGCCACGACGTGCGTGAGCTGACCCTCGACTCCCTGCGGTCCGCCATCGGGCTCGTCCCCGAGGACTCCTTCCTCTTCTCCGACACCGTGGGCGCCAACATCGCCTACGGCCACCCGGAGGCCACCCGCGAGGAGATCGAGACCGCCGCCCGCGCCGCCCAGGCCCACGGCTTCATATCCGACCTGCCCGAGGGGTACGACACCAAGGTCGGCGAGCAGGGCCTCACCCTCTCCGGCGGCCAGCGCCAGCGCATCGCGCTCGCCCGCGCCATCCTCACCGACCCCCGCCTCCTCGTCCTCGACGACGCCACATCGGCCGTCGACGCGCGCGTGGAGCACGAGATCCACGAGGCGCTGCGGGGTGTGATGGCGGGGCGTACGACGCTTCTCATCGCTCACCGCCGCTCCACCCTCAACCTCGCCGACCGCATCGCCGTTCTCGACGAGGGACGCCTCGCCGACCTCGGCACCCACGACGAGCTGGAGGAGCGCTCCGCCCTCTACCGGCGGCTGCTCACCGACCCCGACGAGCTCGGCGGCGTCTCGCCGGGCCACGCACTCCCCGCCGACCTGCCCGACCGGCCCGAGGACACCTCCGTACGCGACGAGCTCGACGCCGAGTTCGACGCGGAGCGCGGCATCACGCCCGCCCTGTGGACCGGCGACCGGGAGCCGAAGGACACCTCCCTCGCCGGGATGCCGTCCACGCCCGAACTGCTCGCCCAGGTCGAGGCGCTGCCCCCGGCCGCCGACACCCCCGGCATCGACGAGGCACGGGCCGTCACGCCCGAGGAGTCGTACGGCCTGCGCAGACTGCTCGGCGGGTTCGGGGTGCCGCTCCTGTTCAGCCTGCTGCTCGTCGCCGTCGACGCGGGCATGGGGCTGCTGCTGCCCGTCCTGATCCGGCACGGCATCGACGAGGGCGTCAACGAGCTGGCGCTGGGCGCCGTCTGGGCCGCGGCCGGGCTCGCGCTCGCCGCCGTCGCCGTGCAGTGGGTGGCGCAGACCGGCGAGATGCGGATGACCGGACGGACCGGCGAGCGGGTGCTCTACTCGCTCCGGCTGAAGATCTTCTCGCAGCTCCAGCGGCTCGGACTCGACTACTACGAACGCGAGTTGACCGGGCGCATCATGACCAGGATGACGACCGACGTCGACGCGCTGTCCACGTTCCTGCAGACCGGACTCGTCACCGCGTTCGTCTCCGTCGTCACCTTCTTCGGCATCATGGCCGCCCTGCTCGTCATCGACGTGGAGCTCGCCCTCGTCGTCTTCGCGACGCTGCCGCTGCTGATCGTCGGCACGTACTTCTTCCGCAAGGCCAGCGTGAAGGCGTACGAACTGGCCCGTGAGCGGGTGTCCGTCGTCAACGCCGACCTCCAGGAGTCCGTCGCCGGGCTGCGCATCGTGCAGGCCTTCCGGCGCGAGCGCGCGGGCGCCGAGCGGTTCGCGGAGAACAGCGACAGCTACCGGCAGGCCCGCATCCGCGGCCAGTGGCTGATCTCCGTGTACTTCCCGTTCGTGCAGTTCCTGTCGTCCGTCGCCGTCGTCGCCGTACTCATCGTCGGCGCGGGCCGCGTCGAGGCGGGCACGCTCACGACCGGCGCGCTCGTCGCCTATCTCCTCTACATCGACCTGTTCTTCGCGCCCGTGCAGCAGCTGTCGCAGGTCTTCGACGGCTACCAGCAGGCGTCCGTCTCGCTGGGCCGCATCCAGGAACTCCTCCAGGAGCCCACGTCGACGCAGGCCGCGAAGGAGCCGATGGAGGTGCTCTCGCTGCGCGGCGAGATCGCCTTCGAGGACGTCGACTTCGCGTACGCGGCCACCGGCGAGGGCGACCCCGAGGAGGCGCTCAGCGGCGTACGCCTGCGGATACCCGCCGGGCAGACCGTCGCCTTCGTCGGCGAGACCGGCGCGGGCAAGTCGACGCTCGTGAAGCTCGTCGCCCGCTTCTACGACCCCACGGGCGGCCGCGTCACGGTCGACGGCACGGACCTCCGCTCCCTCGACCTCACCTCGTACCGTCACCGCCTCGGCGTCGTGCCGCAGGAGGCGTACCTCTTCGCCGGCACGGTCCGCGACGCCATCGCCTACGGCCGTCCCGACGCCACCGACGCCGAGGTCGAGGCGGCCGCCCGCGCGGTCGGCGCGCACGAGATGATCGCCACCCTGGAGGGCGGCTACCTCCACGAGGTGAGCGAGCGGGGCCGCAACCTCTCCGCAGGACAGCGCCAGCTCATCGCGCTGGCCCGCGCCGAACTCGTCGACCCCGACATCCTGCTCCTCGACGAGGCGACGGCCGCGCTCGACCTCGCCACGGAGGCGCAGGTCAACCAGGCCACCGACCGCATCGCCGGCAAGCGCACGACACTCGTCGTCGCCCACCGGCTGACCACGGCGGCCCGCGCCGACCGCGTCGTCGTGATGGACCACGGCCGGGTCGCGGAGGACGGCACGCACGAGGAGCTCCTCGCGCTGGACGGCCGGTACGCGCGGCTGTGGCGGACATTCGTGGGCGAGCCGGTCGAAGCGGCCTGAGGGGGCGGAAGGGTCACGGGAAAAGGCGGGGCGACCCGCAACCGCGGGTGGGGTGGGCTGCGTCCGTACATCAGTACGCTGAGGCAGGAGTGGCGGGAGGGGCAACCGTGAGCGGTGGGCGGAGCAGCGGGCGGAGCTGTGGTCGGATACGACGGCGGCTGACGCTCGGCACCGCCGTGCTCGCCGCCGCCGTGCTGCTCGCCCTCGCGGGCCCCGGCACCGCATCCGCGGAGGCCGTCACCGGCCTCTGCGCCGGCCGCAAGGTGCGCACGCTCCCCTTCAGCACCGGCCGGGTCGACGTCTTCAAGACCCGCGGCTACGTCTGCGCCGTGGCCTTCGCCAAAAACACCAGGGTCCGCAAGACGATGTCCGTCAGCGTCCAGGCCCGCGGCAGCCGGCCCGCGCGTGACAAGGGCCGGTACAGCCACCACGCGGGCCCGGTGACGGTCCACGCGGGCCACCGCTGCGTGTGGGTGAAGGGGAAGATCGGCGGGCACGGGGTCAGTTCCGGCTGGATCCTCTGCTGAGCGAACTGCTGAGCGAACTCCCCCTGGTGTGGACCCAGTTGCTCCGTTAGGTTCCGGGGCATTGCTGTGTCGACAGGGGAGGGTGCATGCGCAAGACGCTCAGATGGGTGCTGTCGCTCGTGGTGCTGATAGGCACGGTGGGCGCGGCCGGAGCGACGTCCGGAGCGGCCACCGCTGCAGAACCGGGCCTAACGGATGGCACGAACAGTGCCAGTGCCGATATCAGCGACATCAAGGACAGGCTGCTCGCCATACCCGGCATGAGCCTGATCGAAGAAAAGCCGTATCCCGGCTACCGCTTCTTCGTACTCAACTACACCCAGCCGGTGGACCACCGGCGCCCGTCCAAGGGCACCTTCAAGCAGCGCCTCACCGTGCTGCACAAGGACACCAGCCGCCCCACGGTCTACTACACCAGCGGCTACAGCGTCTCCACGAACCCCAGCCGCCGCGAGCCGACACAGATCGTCGACGGCAACCAGGTCTCCATGGAGTACCGCTTCTTCACGCCATCGCGCCCCGATCCCGCCGACTGGTCGAAGCTCGACATCTGGCAGGCCGCCACGGACCAGCACCGCATCTACCAGGCGCTCAAGCCGATCTACGGCAAGAAGTGGCTGGCCACCGGCATCTCGAAGGGCGGCATGACGGCGACGTACTACGAGCGCTTCTATCCGCGCGACATGGCGGGAATCGTCTCCTACGTAGCGCCCAATGACGTCGTCGACAAGGAGGACTCGGCCTACGACGAGTTCTTCGAGGGCGTCGGCACCAAGGAGTGCCGCGAAAGCATCCAGGCGGTGCAGCGCGAGGCGCTCGTACGCAGGGAGCCGCTGTCGGCGAAGCTCGCGGCCCTCGCCGAGGCGGAGGGCTACACCTTCAAGACCGTCGGCACGCTGGACAAGGCCTTCGAAGCCGTCGTCATGGACCTGGTGTGGGGCTTCTGGCAGTACCAGCCCGCCGCCACCGCCTGCGGGCAGATCCCGGACGCGGCCACCATGACCGACCAGGCCCTCTTCGACTACGTCGACTCGGTGGGCGGCTGGTCCTCCTACACCGACCAGGGCCTCACCCCGTACACGCCGTACTACTACCAGGCGGGCACCGAGCTCGGCGCGCCCACCATCGAGCAGCCCTGGCTCGGCGACCTGAGCCGGTACGGCTATCAGCCGCCGCGGAACTTCGTGCCGCGCGACATCCCGATGACGTTCGAGCCGCACGCGATGC
The DNA here is from genome assembly GCF_044903205.1 of Streptomyces sp. NPDC029674. NCBI lineage: Bacteria > Bacillati > Actinomycetota > Actinomycetes > Kitasatosporales > Streptomycetaceae > Streptomyces > Streptomyces sp. NPDC029674. The sequence goes on along the minus strand of NZ_JBJDPY010000001.1, from coordinate 665,775 downwards.
GGGACGTCGACCGCTGGGTGCGGCACAACGCGCACCGGATGATGTACGTGTACGGCGAGTATGACCCGTGGGGCGCCGAGCGGTTCCGTCCCGCGCGCGGCGCCAAGCACGACAGCCACGTCTTCACGGCGCCCGGCGCGAACCACGGCGCGAGCGTCTCGCAGCTCGTCGCGGACGAGAAGGCGAAGGCGACGGAGCGGATCCAGACGTGGGCCGGGGTGCCCTCGGACTCCGGCAAGCCGCTGGCCGCGTACGACAAGAAGCTCGACCGGCGTGACGTGCGGAAGGAGCAGACGCTGCGGCCGTAGTACGGCCGGCCGTCTCGCGTCTCGCGACAGGGGCCGACGCACCGCGTCGGCCCCTTACAGCCGTACCGCGCACCCCACCGGGCGTTTCCCGTCCAGGGTCACGTAGAGCCGCGTGGCGGCGGGGCACGCGGCGCGGTCCGGTACCGCCGACGTCACCCGGTACTCCGGACGCCGTTCGCCGGAGCCGTCGCAGGCCGTCTCCCGCACCTCGCCGCGCCCCGCGCCGTACACGCAGTCCCCGACGACGGTCCGCGGACCGCCGCCGCCACCGGGGTCGCCGGGGTGTGGCGGCTCCAGATTCCGCATGCAGGCGTAGCCCCGCGGGACCTCGCCGTCGCCGTCCTCGTCGACGGCGGGCCTGCTCTCGCTGATGTGCAGCACGAAGTCCGTGTGGGCCGGGCAGGCGGGGCCCTGCCGTACGGTCCCGTCGTAGCGCGCGACGACCCGCGCCGCCGCCCGCTCACTGGTGCACGAGACCTCCGTGAACGTCGCGCGGCCCCGCGTACTGCACTCGTCGACGGCGAGGAAGACGGGGAAGGAACCGGTGGGATCGGAGCCGGTGGGATCGGAACCGGGGGGATCGGAGCGGTCGGGCTTCTGACACCCGGTCAGTGCGACCAGCGCGACCAGCGCGACCAGGACAGCCAGCACGGCCAGGACCAGCCCCACAGCCGCCGCCCGCGGCCGTGCCCTGTCGCAGGCAACCATGGCCATCCCCCCGATACGCGCACCCCAGCGTGGCCCGCCGGAGCGGGCGCACGCCAGGCGCGCGGGGGGCTTTGGGCCGCTTGGGGGTGGCGTGCGGGTGGCGCGGCGTACGGCTCAGTACGTCAGGCCGTACCCGATCGGGTACAGCACCTGCGCCGGGTCGTCCGCCCGCCGCACCGGCACGGGCAGCCGCCCCCGGGGAGCGGCCCGGCCCGCGATGACCCGGGCGGCGGCGCGCAGTTCGACGTCCGTCCAGGAGTACGAGGCGAGGGCGGCGTCGACGGGCGGCTGATGGGCCACGTCGTACGGGTTGCGGACGGCGAGGGTGATGACGGGGACGCCGGTGGCCTTGAGGGCGGCGACGAGGGTGGCCTGGCTGGTGTCGTCGGGGCTGTCCGTCGCCCGGTGGGCTCGGGCGTGCGTGTTGTCCAGGGTCGTGTTCGCCGCCTGGGTGTTGTCCCTCGTGGTGGCATGCGTGGTGATGTTGTACGTCGTCACGAGGACGGCGTCCTGGCCGCCCTGTGCCGCCGCCACGGCCTTCTCGATCGCCGCTTCGTCGGGCGCGGTTCCGGTGGGCAGGGCCGTCGCCTGAAAGCCCAGGGCGTTGAGTGCGTCCGCGAGGACCGCGGTCGGCGGGCCCGTGGTCCCGGACGGCGAACGGGGGTCGGCGCCGACCACGAGGACGCGGGGGCGCGTGGCGGGTGACAGGGGGAGGAGCCCGTCGGTGTTGACCAGGAGGGTCGTGGTGGCTTCGGCGATGCGGTCGGCGGCGGCCAGGTGGGCGGGGGCGCCGACGGTAGAGAGTGTGGGGGTGGGGGTGGGGGTGGGGGTGGGCTCCTCGCCGTCCAGGAGGCCGACCCTCGCCTTCATGCGCAGTACGCGCAGGACCGACTCGTCGATCCGGGCCTCCGTCAGCTCGCCGCTCCTGACCGCGTCGATCACCGCGTGCCACGCGACGTCCGGGCGCGGCGGGTTCAGGAGCTGGTCGGCGCCCGCCTTGAGCGCGAGCACGGCCACGCGGTCGTCGCCGTACTTCGTACGGACGCCGCGCATCGCGAGCGAGTCCGTGGCGATCACGCCGTCGAAGCCGAGCTCCTCGCGCAGGATGCCGGTCAGGATCGGGTGGGAGAGCGTCGCCGGGTCACCCGACGGGTCGAGGGCGGGCACCACGATGTGCGCGGTCATGACGGAGTCGACGCCCGCGGCGATCGCGGCGCGGAACGGGGGCGCGTCGTAGCGCTCCCACTCCTCGCGGGTGTGGTGGATGTGCGGCAGCTCGGTGTGGCTGTCGTCCGTCGTGTCGCCGTGCCCCGGGAAGTGTTTGGCGGCGGTCGCGATGCCCGCGCTCCGGTAGCCCTCGACCTGCGCGGTCACGAATCCGGCGACGGCTTCGGGGTCGGCGCCGAAGGAGCGTACGCCGATGACGGGGTTGGCCGGGTCCACGTTCACGTCGGCGTCCGGGGCGTAGTCCTGCCGGATGCCGAGGGCGCGCAGCTCGGTGCCGGCGATCCGGGCGGCCTCGCGGGCGTGGTCGTACGAGCCGGACGCGCCGAGGGCCATGGCGCCGGGGAGCAGCGTGGCGGGGGCGCCGACGCGGGCGACGGCGCCGTGTTCCTGGTCGACGGAGATGAGGACGGGGACGCCGGGGGCCGCCTCCTGGATGCCGCGGGAGAGCTCGGCGATCTGGTGGGGGTCGCGGGTGTTGTGGGCCCAGCCGAAGTAGATGACGCCGCCGAGACGGTAGCGGGCGATCAGCTCGGCGGCGTCGCGCACGCCGAGCTCCCGGAGGTTCGTGTCGACGTCGTCCTGGTCGGGGTCGGTCGCGCGGTGGCCGTACACGTGCATGACGAAGAGCTGGCCGACCTTGTCCTCCAGGGACATGGAGCCGACGAGTTCGCGGAGCCTGCGGTCGCTGTCGTCGGGCTGCTGCACGTGGGCTCCCGCGGTTCGGAGGAAACTTTCAGGAGTTACGGATATCCCGAAGATTTCTGCCGGTCAAGGGAGGAGCGCGGGGCCGTCACCGGCGCTGTTGAAGGGGGGGCGCACCGGTGACGGCGGGCTGCCGGGCCGCAGGCGGCGGAGAGGGTGGTCAGCGTTCGCAGCCAGCAGCGATGCCGACACCGCCTTGCGGAGACTCACCGGCAGCGTGCCGGTTGGACGGCTGGGGGAGCGGTACGGTTCCCGACCGGCCGAAGATTTACGGAAGTTGGGGTGAGGGTGGGCTCGGTTGCCAGTGCGCCTGAAGGGTGCGGACCGTCTCCGCGATGGCGGGGCGGCGGGAGGCCCCCGTCCGCCACAGGGCGTAGAGCCGGCGGACCGGCACCGGGTCGAGGGAGACCGTGACCGCGCCGGCCGGGACGGGGCCGCGGCCCAGGCGGGGGATGAGCGCGATGCCGAGCCCCGCGGCGACGAGCGCGACGAGGGTCGGGTTCTCCTCGGCCTGGTGGGCGATGTCCGGCTCGCACCCCGCCTCGCGGAGCGTGCGGATCAGCCAGTCGTGGCAGACGAGCCCCGGAGGCTGCGTGATCCAGCGTTCGTTCTTCAGCTCCTCGCGGCGTACGGACGCGCGCCCCGCGAGCCGGTGCCCGTCGGGGACCACGAGGTCGCAGAAGTCGTCCCCGATGACGGCCTGTTCGACGCCGGGCGGCGTGGGGAGCGGCGCGATGTCCCAGTCGTGGACGACGGCCACGTCGACCGCGCCCTTGGCCACGAGGTCGACGGAGAGGTGCGGGTCGATCTCCGACATGCGGGTGTCAAGGGCGGGGTGGCGGCGCGCCAGATCGGCGAGGACGGAGGGGAGGAGGCCCCGCGCCGCCGAGGCGAACGCGGCGATGGTGAGGCGCCCGGCCGGCACCCCGCGCCGTTCCTCCAGTTCGGTCTCGGCGCGTTCCACGATGGCCATCAACTGGCGGGCCGTCTCGGCGAGATGGAGGGCTTCCTCGGTGAGGGCGACGCCTCTGCCGCGCCGTTCGAGGAGCGTCGTGCGGGTCTCCCGTTCCAGCTTGGCTATCTGCTGGGAGACCGCGGAGGGCGTGTAGCCGAGCGCGGTGGCGGCCGCGCCCACCGTGCCGTGCACGGAGACGGCGTGCAGGGCGCGGAGCCGGGCGAGATCGAGCACGGGCCCTCCCCATTCATCAGCGACTCGTAAGCGTCGCTTCATCCAATCATGCAGAGATCCGTGCTGGTGCTACATGGTCGGAGCGGGTGATCCTCGACGCATGCGACCTGCACACATCTGTCTGGCTGTCCTCGTTGCCGCCGTCTGGGGCGTCAACTTCGTGGTGATCGAGGTGGGTCTCGGTCACTTCCCGCCGCTGCTCTTCTCCGCGCTGCGTTTCCTCGTGGCGGCGCTGCCCGCCGTCTTCTTCGTGGGGCGGCCGAAGGTGGCGTGGAAGGCTGTGGTCGGGGTGGGGCTCGTGCTCGGCGTGGCCAAGTTCGGGCTGCTCTTCATCGGGATGGACGCCGGGATGCCCGCCGGTCTTTCCTCGCTCGTGCTGCAGGTGCAGGCCGTGTTCACCGCCCTGTTCGCCTTCGTGCTGCTGGGGGAACGGCCCGGCCGGGTACGGGTGGCGGGCATGGTCGTCGCCCTCGCGGGGATCGCGGTCGCGGCCGTCGACGAGGGCGGCACCGGGCCGCTGACCGCCTTCGCCCTGCTGATGGGCGCCGCGGCCTGCTGGGGCGTCTCCAACATCCTGACCCGCAAGGCGTCCCCGCCGGACGCCCTGAACTTCATGGTGTGGGTGAGCGCGGTCCCGGTGCTGCCGCTGCTCGCGCTCTCCCTGCTCTTCGAGGGGCCGTCCCGGGACCTGGACGCCCTGCGCGGCCTCGACTGGTCGGGCGCGGGCATCATCGTCTACGTCGCCTGGGTGACGACGGTCTTCGGCTTCGGTGCGTGGGGATACCTGCTGCGGCGCCACCCGGCGTCCACGGTCGCCCCGTTCTCCCTGCTCGTGCCGGTCTTCGGGATGTCGTCGGCCGCCCTGGTCCTCGGCGAGTCGGTGAGCGGGCTGCGGTGGTGCGCGGCGGCCCTGCTGGTGGGCGGCGTCGCGCTGACCTCGTTCACGGGGGCGGGCGGCCCGGCCCGCCCCCGGGTCAGCCGGAGCGGGTCGCCAGACGGGACAGGAGTTCACGTCCCGGCCCCAGCAGCTCCGGCAGCGGCGCCGCCCCTTCGTACCAGCGCTTCTCGTACTCCCAGCACAGCCACCCCTCCCACTGCTCCGCGCTGAGCAGCGCCACGCACTCGGCGAGCGGCAGCGCGCCGGCGCCGAGGGCCAGGGGCGTCGTGTCGTCCGCCGACGCGATGTCCTTCACCTGGACGTAGCCGAGGTAGGGGGAGAGCGCGGCGAAGGTGTCGGTGACGGATTCGCCGCCGAGCCAGGTGTGCATGACGTCCCACAGGGCGCCGACCTGGCGGTGTCCGACGGTGCCGAGGACGCGGGTGGCGTCGGCGCCCGTGCGGTGCGAGTCGTGGGTCTCCAGGAGGATGCGTACGCCGGCGTCGGCGGCGTGCCGGGCGGCGGTGCCGAGCCGCCGCGCGGCGGTCGCGTCGGCCTCCGCCGCGCTCTGTTCGGTGCCGCCGCCGGGGAAGACGCGGACGAAGGGGGCGCCCAGGTCGCGGGCGAGGTCGACGAGGGACCGTATCTCGTCGAGGACGGGGCCGTCCTCGCCGGGCGCCGCCACGCGCGCGTACCCGGCGATTCCGAGGGTCTCGACTCCGGCCGCCTTGAACTCGGCCGCCACGTCGGCCCGTTCGACGAGCCCGAGCCCGGGGTGCACCGGCTCCTCGGGGTGCGCGCGCAGCTCGACACCGTGGTAGCCGTGTTCCGTGGCGAGCCGCAGCACGTCGGGGACGGGCAGGCCGGGCACGCCGAGGGTGGAGAAGGCGAATTTCATGGTCCCGACAGTAGGCGGCGTGCGGGCGCGGTCAACCCCGCCCCGGCGGGCGGCTCACGCGGGCCGCCCGTGCAGCGGAAGCCGCCAGTCCTGTCCCACGAGGTCGACGCCGAAGGAGCGGTGCGGCTTCTCGGCGACGAGGGCGAAGCCGTGGCGCAGATAGATCCCGCGGGCCGACGCGAGCACGTCGTTGGTCCACAGGGTCAGCTCGCGGTACCCGACGCCGCGCGCGAACTCGATACAGGCCGTGACCAGTTGGTCCCCGATGCCGAGGCCCCGCGCGTCGGGCTCGACGAGCAGGAGCCGCAGCCGGGCGGTGCCCGGCGCGTCGTCCCGTACGCACATCACGCACCCCACGGGCCGCCCGTCGAGCTCGGCGATCCACACGCGCTCCAGATGGGGGTCGTGGTCCTCGGCGAAGTCGGCGACGATGCGGGCGACCAGGCCTTCGTACTCGGTGTTCCAGCCGAACTCGGCGGCGTACACGGCGGCGTTGCGCTGCACGATCCACCCGAGGTCGCCCGGCCCCGGCTCCCTGAGCAGGACGTCCTCGCGCCTCCCGCGGCGGCGGAGCCGCCCGCGACCGCCCCCGAGGATCTCCCGCACCGTGCGCATGGCCGCCGCGAGCCGGTGCCGGTCCGCCGCGGGCACCTCGGAGAGCAGCGAGCCGACCGCCTCGCGCGACCGCTCGTCGAGCAGCTCGGCGGCGTCGCGCCCGCGCGCGGTGAGCGTGATCCGCTGGCGTCGCGGATCGGCCGCGGAGGGCGCCCGCTCGACCAGCCCGTCCCGCTCGAACTTGGCGAGCAGCCGGCTCAAGTACCCCGCGTCGAGGGAGAGTTCCGCCCGCAGGTCGGCCGCGTCGGTCCGCGCCGAGTGCGCCAGTTCGTACAGGACGCGGGACTCGGTGAGGGTGTACGGGACGTACAGGTGGCGGCTGTAGTCCAGCGCGCCGATGAGGTTCGTGTAGAACCGGTTGAAGGCGCGCATCTCGTGGATGGGGGCGCCCGGCGCGATGCGTGCCGGGGCTTCATGAGGGGTCTTCGTCATACGGATCACTCCGGTTTACCTTTGACTGAGTCAACGGTACGCCGGGGTGGCGGGGCTGGGAAGCCCTGGATGGGCCGAACGGCTCATCCCACGGGCGCCCCTCAGAGGGATGCCGACCGCCTCACATGAACGCCAGCCGCGCCCCCAGCGCCGCGAACGCCACGGCGAAGGTGCGGCGGAGCCAGGCCACCACGTGCGGGCGGGAGATGACGTGGCTGCGCATGGCCGCGGCGAACCGGCCGTACACCGCGAAGACCAGGAACGTGATCAGCATGAAGTAGGCGCTCAGCTCCGTCATGCGCAGGGCCGCGTACGGCTCGTCGGTGCTCACGAACTGCGGCAGGAACGCGAAGAAGAACAGGGTCAGCTTCGGATTGAGGATGTTGATGAGCACGCCCGTCAGGATCGTGCGGCCCGCCGAACGCGGCTCGCTCTCCCCGCCGGCGGTGAGCTCGCTCTTGTCCCGCAGCGTGCTCCACGCCATGTACAGGAGGTAGGCCACACCCAGGTACTTGAGCGTCTGGAAGGCGACGGCGCTGGTGTTCAGGAGCGCCGCGAGACCGGTGATCGCGGCCACCATGTGCGGGACGACGCCCAGCGTGCAGCCGACCGCCGCGATCAACGCGGCGCGGGTGCCGCGCGAGAGGCCGGCCGCGATGGTGAACAGGGCGCCGGTGCCGGGCGTCACGCAGACGACGAGGGAGGTGAGGAAGAATTCCATGCCTCGACCCTGGCGCCACAATGGCTCCATGAACAGGTCCATTGGATCTCCACTCGACAGGTCCATAAGTCCGGGCGGGGCCTCCGACTTCCTCCAGCTCGACGCCGGGGACGCACCCCGCGGCGGGCTCTCCGACTGGCTGGCGCGGCGGATCCGGAGCGCGATCGCCGACGGCCGCCTCGCCGTCGGCAGCAGACTCCCCGCCACCCGTACGCTCGCCGCCGACCTGCGCGTGTCCCGCGGCGTCGTCACCGAGGCCTACCGGCGGCTCACCGAGGACGGACATGTCGCGGGGCGGGGGCGCGGCGGCACGGTGGTGGTCGCCGTACCGCACGCGCCGATACGGCCAAGTCCCTTACCGGGCAGGGACGGTGGGGCGTCGCCCGAGGGCCTCTTCACCACCCCACCCGACCTCGGCGTCTTCGACGCCATCCGTTCCGCGCCCGCCCGCATCGACCTGTCGCCCGGCCTGCCGGACCTCGCCGCCTTCCCGCGCGCGGCCTGGCTGCGCGCCGAACGCTCCGTCCTCGCAGGGCTCTCCCCTGCGGACTTCGGGTACGGGGATCCGCGCGGCACCCCGGCCCTGCGCCGGGCCGTCGCGCACTGGCTCTCGCGCAACCGCGGGATCCCCGCCGACCCCGACGACGTGATGATCGTCAACGGCACGGCCCAGGCGCTGCGGATGCTCGTCGACGTCCTGCGCGCCGACGGGATCACCGACGTGGCGGTGGAGGAACCGGGATCGCTCGGCGTACGCCAGCACCTGCGGCCGCTCGGCACCCCGCCCGTCCCGGTCGACGCCCACGGCATCCGCGTCGACGCGCTGCGCGCCACGGGGGCGCCGGCCGTACTGCTCACGCCCGCCCATCAGTTCCCCACCGGAGTCGTCCTCGGCGGCGAACGGCGCCGCGAGCTGATGGACTGGGCCCGCGACGGCGGCCTCGTCATCGAGGACGACTACGACGCCGAACACCGTTACGACCGGCCCGCCGTCCCCGCGCTGCGCGCCCTGCTCCCCGAACACGTCTGCTACGCGGGCAGCGTCTCCAAGCTCCTCGCGCCCGCCCTGCGCCTGGGCTGGCTGCTGGCACCGCCCGCGTACCGGGACGCACTCGTCGACGCCAAACGCCTCATCGACCTCGGCAGCCCGGCACTGCCCCAGCTGGTCCTCGCCCACCTCATGGAATCGGGCGACCTGGAACGCCACCTGCGCCTCATCCGCAGACACCACCGCAGGCGCAGGGACGCGATGATCGGGGCGATCCGTGAACACCTGCCCGGGGCGGTGGTGCACGGCGCGGCGGCGGGCCTGCACCTGATGATTACGTTCGGTACGGAGGCGCGCGGAGGCCCTTACGGCGTACTCCCCGACGCCGAGCTGGCCACCGCGGCCCTCGCCCACGGCGTCAAGGTCCACCCCTTGTCCTGGCACACCCAACGGCCCCAACCTCCGGGCCTGGTCCTCGGGTACGCGGCGACGGGCACGGCGGAGATCGCGGAGGGGGTGGGGGTGGTGGGGCGGTTGGTGCGCGGCGAGGGGCCGTCGGTGTGAGGGGGCGTGGGTCCGCGTCCGGGGTGGGGGTGGTGGGGCGGTTGCGGTGGTGCGGGTGCCGCCGGTGATGGGGGCGCGGTGAGCGCGGGAGGACGGCTGCGGTGGTGGGGATGGGCGCGGCGATGCGGGCGCCCGCGGCGGTGCGGCGGCCGGGATGGTGCGGCGCCCTCGGTGGTGCAGGTGACCGCGGTGGTGGGGGCGCCCGCGGCGATGGGAGCGCCCCCGGCAGGGGAAGTGCCCGCGACGGCGAGGGCTACCGCGGCCCCGCCGTGGACCCCCGCACCATCAGCTCCCCGTGCACCGTCGCCACCCCGCCCGGCGGAGCCTTCTCCTTGCCCATCGCGATGCGGCCCGCGCGGGCGCCCGCCTCGTGGAGGGGGAGGCGGACCGTCGTCAGGGCGGGCACGGCGTCGATGCTGAACGGGAGGTCGTCGAAGCCCGCCACCGAGACGTCGTCGGGGATGCGCAGGCCCTTGTCGCGCAGGGCCGCGCACGCGCCGAGTGCCACCGTGTCGTTGGCGGCGACGACGGCCGTCAGGTCGGGGGCGCGGCGCAGGAGTTCGGCCGTGGCGTCGTAGCCGGAGCGGCGGTCGTACGGGCCGTGGACCGTCAGCGCCGGGTCGTCGGGGATGCCGCGCGCGGCGAGGGCGGCGCGGTGGCCCTCCAGGCGGTGCCGGGTGGTCGTGCGCTCCTCCGGGCCCGCGATGTAGCCGACGCGGCGGTGGCCGAGGCCCAGCAGGTGTTCCGTCAGCTGCCGACCGCCGCCACGGTTGTCGAAGGTGAGCGCCACCGCGTCGGTGTCCGGCGAGGGCGGCCGGCCGCACAGCACCACCCGCGTGCCCGCCTCCGAAAGCCGCCGCAGCTTCCCGGCGATCGCGGCGGCGTGTGCGGCGTCCTCGATCGCCCCGCCCGTGAGGACCACCGCGGCGGCGCGCTGGCGCTGAAGGAGCGTGAGATAGGTGAGTTCGCGCTCCGGAGAGCCGCCCGTGTTGCAGACGACGGCCATCCGCTCGCCGCCCGCGCGGCCACCGGGCCCGCCGATCTCGGACTGCACGGCGCCCGCCATGATCCCGAAGAAGGGGTCGGCGATGTCGTTGACGAGGATGCCGACCAGGTCGGAGGTGGCCGCGGCGAGCGCGCTCGCGGGACCGTTCAGGACGTAGTCGAGGTCGTCCACGGCGCGCAGGACGCGCTCGCGCGTGGCGGCCGCCACGGGGTAGTTGCCGTTCAGGACGCGGGAGACGGTGGCCGGCGAGACCTGCGCGCGGGCCGCCACGTCCGCCAGGGTCACGGCCGTCATGTCGTACTCCTCAGGTCACCGATCACACGAGCCTCCCGGCAGCCACCACGTCCGCCAGCATCAGCCGTCACGTCCGCCTCCCGTCACCCATCACGTCCGCCTCCCGTCACCCATCACGTCCGCCTCCATCAGCCGCCACGTCCGCCCCCGGTCACCCATCGCGTCCGCCCCCGGTCACCCGTTCGTCCCCGCCCGGCCGCCGCTCCCGACCGGAACCCTTGTCCGAACCTTGTCCGGCAGGCTAGCTTGCCCCTGAATAGAAAGCGCTTGCTACGCTCCTACGGAGGGACTTCCGTGACACGCAAGACGGTGCGCATCGCCATGAACGGCGTCACCGGACGCATGGGCCACCGCCAGCACCTCGTCCGTTCCATCCTCGCCCTCCGCGAACAGGGCGGCCTCGATCTGGGCGACGGCACCGTGCTGTGGCCGGAACCCGTGCTGGTCGGCCGCAGGGAGCACGCGCTGCGCGCACTCGCCGACCGGCACGGCCTGGAGCACGTCTCGACGGACCTCGACGCGGTCCTCGCCGACCCGACCGTCGACATCTACTTCGACGCGCAGGTCACCTCCGCGCGCGAGGACGCCATCAAGCGGGCCATCGCCGCGGGCAAGCACGTCTACACCGAGAAGCCGACCGCCACCGGACTCGACGCCGCCCTGGGCCTCGCCCGCCTCGCCGAGGACGCCGGCATCAAGCACGGCGTCGTCCAGGACAAGCTCTTTCTGCCGGGGCTGCTGAAGCTGAAGCGGCTCATCGACGGGGGGTTCTTCGGCCGGATCCTGTCCATCCGAGGGGAGTTCGGATACTGGGTCTTCGAGGGGGACTGGCAGCCCGCCCAGCGCCCCTCCTGGAACTACCGCGCGGAGGACGGCGGCGGCATCGTCGTCGACATGTTCCCGCACTGGGAGTACGTCCTGCACGAGCTGTTCGGCCGCGTGCGCACCGTCCAGGCGCTCACCGCCACCCACATCCCGCAGCGCTGGGACGAGCGCGACAAGCCCTACGACGCCACCGCCGACGACGCCGCGTACGGCATCTTCGAGCTGGAGGGCGGCGCCGTCGCGCAGATCAACTCCTCCTGGACGGTGCGCGTCAACCGCGACGAGCTCGTGGAGTTCCAGGTCGACGGCACGGAGGGGTCGGCGGTCGCCGGGCTGCGCAACTGCCGCGTACAGCACCGGAGTACGACGCCGAAGCCGGTCTGGAATCCGGACCTGCCCGTCACCCACTCCTTCCGCGACCAGTGGCAGGAGGTGCCCGACAACGAGGCCGACGGGTTCGACAACGGCTTCAAGGCGCAGTGGGAGCTCTTCCTCAAGCACGTGTACGCCGACGCGCCCTACCACTGGGACCTCCTCGCGGGCGCGCGCGGCGTGCAACTCGCCGAACTGGGCCTGAAGTCCTCCGCCGAGGGCCGCCGCATCGACGTACCGGAGATCGCGCTGTGACCGGGCCCCGCCAGGTGCTGCTGCCCGCCGCGGGAGGCGGCACGCGCGCGTACACCCCGCGCGAGGAGCCGCCGCGCACGACCGCGGGCGGCCCCCCGCTCACCTCACGCACCGTCTTCTCGGCCGCCCACGTGGTCGCCGACCCCTACGCGGACGTGTCGCCGGACGGCCCCGCCGCCGTCGACTGGGACGCCACGCTCGCCTTCCGCCGCCACCTCTGGGCGCACGGCCTGGGCGTCGCCGAGGCCATGGACACCGCCCAGCGCGGCATGGGCCTGGACTGGGCGGGAGCGGCCGAGCTGATCCGCAGGTCGGCCGCGGAGGCGAAGGCGACCGGCGGCCGCATCGCGTGCGGGGTCGGCACCGACCAACTGACCGCCCCCGCGACCGCCCCGGCGAGCCTTCCGCAGGTCAGAGGCGCGTACGAGGAGCAGCTCGCCCTCGTCGAGTCGGCCGGCGCCCAGCCGATCCTCATGGCGTCCCGCGCCCTGGCCGCCGCTGCCGCCTCGCCGGACGACTATCTGGAGACGTACGGCCACCTCCTGCGCCAGGCCGGCGAGCCGGTGATCCTGCACTGGCTCGGCCCCATGTTCGACCCCGCGCTGGAGGGCTACTGGGGCTCGGCCGACCTGGACACCGCCACGGACACCTTCCTGGAGGTGATCGCCGCCCACCCCGACAAGGTCGACGGCATCAAGGTCTCCCTCCTGGACGCCGACCGCGAGATCGCCCTGCGCCGCCGCCTGCCCGACGGCGTCCGCTGCTACACCGGCGACGACTTCCACTACCCCGAGCTGATCGCCGGCGACGACCACGGCTTCAGCCACGCCCTGCTCGGCATCTTCGACCCGCTGGGGCCCCTCGCCGCGGAGGCCGTGCGGATCCTGGACACCGGCGACGTGAAGCGCTTCCGCGCCCTGCTCGACCCCACCGTCGAGCTGTCCCGCCATCTCTTCCAGACCCCGACCCGCTACTACAAGACCGGTGTCGTCCTGCTGGCCTGGCTGGCCGGACACCAGACGCACTTCACCATGGTCGGCGGCCTCCAGTCGGCCCGCTCGCTGCCCCACCTGGCCCGCGCCTACGAACTCGCCGACGGCCTCGGCCTGTTCCCCGACCCGGACCTGGCCGCCACCCGCATGCGATCCCTGCTCACCGTCCACGGAGTCCCGCAATGAGCCCCGAGCCCGCCCCCGCCCTCGCGCCGCTGTCGCTGTCACGGCTGAGCGTGAACCAGGAGACGATCAAGCAGTGGTCGCTCCCCGAACTCGCCGAGGGCTGCGTCAAGGAGGGCATCGGGGCGGTCGGCCTGTGGCGCGCGCCCGTCCAGGAGTACGGGGTCGAGCGCACCGCCCGCCTGATGCGGGACGCAGGCCTCACGGTGACGAGCCTGTGCCGGGGCGGCTTCCTCACGGACATCGAGGAGGCGGCACGCGCGCGTGCCCTCGACGACAACCGCGCGGCGGTCGACGAGGCGGCGGCCCTCGGCACGGACACCCTGGTCCTGGTCTCGGGCGGCCTGCCGGCCGGCAGCAAGGACCTGGCCGGCGCGCGCGAGCGCGTCGCGGACGCGCTCGCCGTTCTGGGGCCCTACGCCGAGGAGCGGGGCGTGCGCCTCGCCATCGAGCCGCTGCACCCGATGTTCGCCTCCGACCGCTGCGTGGTCTCCACCCTCGGCCAGGCCCTCGACCTCGCGGAACGCTTCCCCGCCGACCAGGTCGGCGTGGTCGTGGACACGTACCACGTGTGGTGGGACGACCTGGTGCCCGACCAGATCGCGCGGGCGGGCGCGGCGGGCCGGCTGCACGCCTTCCAACTGGCGGACTGGATCACACCGTTGCCCGCGGGCGTGCTGCTGGGGCGCGGTCAACTGGGCGACGGCAGCGTCGACTTCAGGGCCTTCCGCGGGCTCGTCGAGGCCGCCGGATACCGCGGCCCGATCGAGGTGGAGATCTTCAACGAGGAGCTGTGGGAACGGGACGGGAGCGAGGTGCTGAGGGAGACGGCGGCACGCTTCCGCGCGCACGCGTAGCGGTCTGCTTCCCGCGGCCCCGGTCTACTTCCCGCGGCCCCTGCCCGTGGGGCCCGCGCCACCCTTGCCCTTCGTGCGCGCGGCCCGCTTGGAGAGCACGGTCAGGACCACAGGAATGGCCACCTCGATCGCACGCGTGACCGTCGGCGCGGGAATGCCGGTCTTCTTGGAGACCGCCTTGGCCACCGGCTTGCTCAACTTCGCGAGGACACCGAACATCATTCCTCCTCACTCATGCGTCAAACGCTACCTATGCCCCGCATTGTCAGCACCTGGAAGCCCGCTGAAAACTTTTGGGCAACACCGTGCAACCCTTCGGGCACGACGCGTGTCGTATATGGCGTCAGGGCTTCTGAGGGGGGAAATCCAGGATCTGGGGGGATCCGGGGGATCCGGGGGGATCGCGAGGTTCTGGCAGGGGAGGGGAAACCCGAAGGGGTCTGGTCCACGGGACCAGGCCCCTTCGAAGTCGCCGGCCACCCGGAGTTGTCCACAGGCCCGAAGTTGTCCACAGGCCCGCCGCGTTGTCGGTGCCGGGCGGTAGCGTCGGATCATGTCGAGTCCAGCTGCAGCGATGGCGGTGCTCGAGGGGGTCCTCGAGCGCATCACGTACGCCAATGAGGAGACCGGGTACACGGTCGCGCGTGTCGACACCGGCCGCGGCGCCGGTGACCTGCTCACCGTCGTCGGCGCGCTGCTCGGCGCGCAGGTCGGCGAGTCGCTGCGGATGCACGGCCGCTGGGGCTCCCACCCGCAGTACGGCAAGCAGTTCACGGTGGAGAACTACACGACCGTGCTGCCCGCCACCATCCAGGGCATCCGCCGCTATCTCGGCTCCGGCCTCATCAAGGGCATCGGCCCGGTGATGGCCGACCGGATCACCACCCACTTCGGCGTGGACACCCTCGACATCATCGAGACCGAGCCGAAGCGGCTGGTGGAGGTCCCCGGGCTCGGGCCCAAGCGGACGAAGATGATCGCCGCCGCCTGGGAGGAGCAGAAGGCCATCAAGGAGGTCATGGTCTTCCTCCAGGGAGTCGGCGTCTCCACCTCCATCGCCGTCCGCATTTATAAGAAGTACGGGGACGCGTCGATCTCCGTCGTCAAGAACGAGCCCTATCGCCTCGCCGCCGACGTCTGGGGCATCGGCTTCCTCACCGCCGACCGCATCGCCCAGTCCGTCGGCATCCCGCACGACAGCCCCGAGCGCGTCAAGGCGGGCCTCCAGTACGCCCTTTCGCAATCCACCGACCAGGGCAACTGCTATCTGCCCGAGGAGCGCCTCATCGCCGACGCGGTGAAGCTGCTCCAGGTCGACACGGGCCTCGTCATCGACTGCCTCGCCGAGCTGGCCGGGGAGGAGGAGGGCGTCGTCCGCGAATCCCTGCCCGACCCGGACGGCGGCGACGACATCGCGGCCGTCTACCTGGTCCCCTTCCACCGTGCCGAATTGTCCGTCGCCGGACAGCTGTTGCGGCTCCTGAAGACTTCCGACGACTGCCTGCCCGCCTTCCGGGACGTCGCCTGGGACAAGGCCCTCGCCTGGCTCGCGGACCGCACCGGCGCCGAGCTCGCCCCCGAGCAGCAGGAGGCGGTCCGGCTCGCGCTGACCCAGAAGGTCGCCGTCCTGACCGGCGGCCCCGGCTGCGGCAAGTCCTTCACGGTCCGCTCCGTCGTCGAGCTGGCCCGCGCCAAGAAGGCCAAGGTCGTCCTCGCCGCCCCCACAGGGCGAGCCGCCAAGCGTCTCGCCGAGCTCACCGGCGCGGAGGCCTCCACCGTCCACCGCCTCCTCGAACTGAAGCCCGGCGGCGACGCGGCGTACGACAAGGACCGGCCGCTCGACGCCGACCTCGTCGTCGTCGACGAGGCCTCGATGCTCGACCTGCTGCTCGCCAACAAGCTGGTGAAGGCCGTGCCGCCCGGCGCCCACCTGCTCTTCGTGGGCGACGTGGACCAGTTGCCGAGCGTCGGCGCCGGAGAGGTGCTGCGGGACATGCTCAGCGAGGAGAGCCCGATCCCCGCCGTCCGCCTGACCCGCATCTTCCGGCAGGCCCAGGAGTCGGGCGTCGTCACCAACGCCCACCGCATCAACTCCGGCGTGCCGCCCATCACCCAGGGCATGAAGGACTTCTTCCTCTTCGTCGAGGAGGAGACCGAGGACGCGGGCCGCGTGACGGTGGACGTCGCCGCGCACCGCATCCCGAAGAAGTTCGGCCTCGACCCGCGCCGCGACGTGCAGGTGCTCGCCCCCATGCACCGCGGCCCGGCCGGCGCGGGCAATCTCAACGGCCTGCTCCAGCAGGCCATCACCCCCGCCAGGCCCGACCTGCCGGAGAAGCGGTTCGGCGGCCGGGTCTTCCGCGTCGGCGACAAGGTCACCCAGATCCGCAACAACTACGACAAGGGGCAGAACGGCGTCTTCAACGGCACGGTGGGCGTCGTCACCGCCCTCGACACCGACGAGCAGCGGCTCACCGTTCGCACCGACGAGGACGAGGAAGTCCCGTACGACTTCGACGAACTGGACGAGCTCGCCCATGCCTACGCCGTGACGATCCACCGCTCCCAGGGCAGCGAATATCCCGCCGTGGTGATCCCGGTCACCACCGGGGCCTGGATGATGCTCCAGCGCAATCTGCTCTACACCGCCGTGACACGCGCCAAGAGGCTGGTCGTCCTCGTCGGTTCGCGCAAGGCTCTGGGACAGGCAGTGCGCACGGTCTCCGCGGGAAGGCGCTGTACGGCCCTGGATTTCAGGCTTTCGGGCCGTCCGGGACGCCGCGGAGAGGGTCCTGGAACATTTTGATCGATCAAACGAGTAGGAAACCTCACACAGCACTTCCGGAACCGGGGCGAAGGGGGCAGGATGAGCAGGTTGGCGGCACTGAGTGCCGCCAATAGGCCCAATGGTCGACCCCGAGTGCACTCTCCAGGGCCAAATGGGGGATGGTAGAGACAGTCAGGGCACCTCGAAGAAGAGGCACAACGTCGGTGAGGGATGACGTGAGCGAGAACGCTAACAACGGTGTAGTACTGCGGTACGGCGACGGCGAGTACACCTACCCGGTGATCGAGTCGACCGTCGGCGACAAGGGCTTCGACATCGGGAAGCTCCGCGCCCAGACCGGTCTGGTGACCCTGGACAGCGGCTACGGCAACACCGCCGCCTATAAATCCGCCATCACCTATCTCGACGGTGAACAGGGCATCCTCCGGTACCGCGGCTACCCGATCGAGCAGCTGGCCGAGCGCTCCACCTTCACCGAGGTGGCGTACCTCCTGATCAACGGCGAACTGCCGAAGGTCGACGAGCTGGCCACCTTCAAGAACGAGATCACGCAGCACACGCTGCTGCACGAGGACGTCAAGCGGTTCTACGACGGCTTCCCGCGTGACGCGCACCCGATGGCGATGCTGTCCTCCGTGGTCAGCGCGCTGTCCACGTTCTACCAGGACAGCCACAACCCGTTCGACGAGAAGCAGCGTCACCTCTCGACGATCCGCCTGCTCGCCAAGCTTCCGACGATCGCGGCCTACGCGTACAAGAAGTCGCAGGGCCACCCGGTCGTCTACCCGCGCAACGACCTCGGCTACGTCGAGAACTTCCTGCGCATGACCTTCTCGGTGCCCGCCGCCGAGTACGAGCTGGACCCGGTCGTGGTCAACGCGCTCGACAAGCTCCTGATCCTGCACGCGGACCACGAGCAGAACTGTTCGACCTCCACCGTGCGTCTGGTCGGCTCCTCGCAGGCGAACATGTTCGCCTCGATCTCCGCCGGCATCTCGGCCCTGTGGGGACCGCTGCACGGTGGCGCCAACCAGTCGGTCCTGGAGATGCTGGAAGGCATCCAGGCCTCGGGCGGCGACGTCGACACCTTCATCCGCAAGGTGAAGAACAAGGAAGACGGCGTGAAGCTCATGGGCTTCGGGCACCGCGTCTACAAGAACTTCGACCCCCGGGCGAAGATCATCAAGGCGGCGGCGCACGACGTCCTCTCGGCGCTCGGCAAGTCCGACGAGCTGCTCGACATCGCGCTGAAGCTGGAAGAGCACGCGCTGGCCGACGACTACTTCGTCGAGCGCAAGCTCTACCCGAACGTGGACTTCTACACGGGCCTCATCTACCGCGCGATGGGCTTCCCGACCGAGATGTTCACCGTGCTCTTCGCGCTCGGCCGGCTGCCCGGCTGGATCGCCCAGTGGCACGAGATGATCAAGGAGCCGGGTTCGCGCATCGGCCGCCCGCGCCAGATCTACACGGGCGAGGTCCTTCGCGACTTCGTCCCGGTCGAGGGTCGCTGACCCCCGGGCGAACAAGCGGAAAGCGCCCCGCCGCCGATCCCCCCACGGGTCGACGGTCGGGGCGCTTCCCTTTTTCCCGGTGCGGATTCCCCCCACGGGATCCGGCCGGGCGTCTGTGGCTGCCCTGCGGTCTGCCGGGACGCGTACGTACGGGAGGGCCGCTCAAAGCTCCCCGGTGCACGTGCCCCGGCAACGCAATTTCCAGGAAACATCCCCCAAGATGTCCCCTGATGCCGGACGACGTCCCCCAAGACATCTTCCTGCATCGCACCATTAGACTCTCGACCCCCCTCAATGGTTACGTTCGGATCACTGTGATCTGCGTCTCTTGCATATGTCCAGTACATGCGCAAGAGGCCCGATATGGGGATCTGGCGGCAGTGGTGAGGATGCTGAAACGGCCTTGTGAAGGGGTTATGTGAACGTCCTCAGGCGGAGACTGTTCGTGACCACGAAGACCGAGGAGAACGCCATCGCGGCGCCCGCGATCATCGGGTTCAGCAGACCGGCCGCCGCGAGCGGCAGCGCGGCCACGTTGTAGCCGAAGGCCCAGAACAGATTGCCCTTGATGGTGGCGAGGGTTTTCCGGGAGAGCCTGATGGCGTCGGCCGCGACCCGCAAGTCCCCGCGCACCAGTGTCAGGTCGCTCGCCTCGATCGCCGCGTCCGTGCCGGTGCCCATCGCGAGCCCCAGATCGGCGGTGGCCAGCGCGGCCGCGTCGTTCACCCCGTCCCCGACCATCGCCACGACCTTGCCCTCGCCCTGGAGCCGTCGTACGACATCGACCTTGTCCTGCGGCAGGACCTCCGCGTACACGGACTCGGGCGCGATGCCCACCGCGCGGGCGACCGTGTCGGCGACGGCCTTGTTGTCACCGGTCAGCAGCACCGGCGTCAGACCGAGCGCGCGCAGGTCGCGCACCGCTTCCGCGCTGGTCTCCTTCAGGGCGTCCGCCACCGCGAGGACACCGCGCGCGGCGCCGTCCCAGGCGACGAGGACCGCCGTGCGCCCGGCCGCCTCCGCGTCGTCCCGCAGCTTGGCCACCGCCTCCAGGCCGGTCACCCCCGCGTCCGCCAGGAGCCGCTCCCGGCCGACGAGCACCTCGTGCCCGTCCACCGTGCCGCGCACCCCGGACCCCGCGACGTTCTCGAACCGCTCCGGCACCGGCAGCTCGCCGGCCCCGATGCCGAGCCGCCCGGCGGCACCGGCCGCGACGGCGCGGGCGACCGGATGCTCCGAGGCGTGCTCCACGGCGCCCGCGAGCCGGAGCAGCAGCTCCTCCCCGGTGTCCCCGGCGACGTGCACGTCCGTCAGCTCCATGCGGCCCGTCGTCACCGTGCCCGTCTTGTCGAGGACGACGGTGTCGACGCGGCGCGTGGACTCCAGGACCTCGGGCCCCTTGATGAGGATGCCGAGCTGGGCGCCGCGCCCGGTGCCGACCATCAGGGCCGTCGGGGTCGCGAGGCCGAGCGCGCAGGGGCAGGCGATGATCAGGACGGCGACGGCCGCGGTGAACGCGGCGGTCACGTCGCCGGTGGCGCCGAGCCAGCCGCCGAGCGTGCCGGTCGCGATGAGCAGCACCGCGGGCACGAAGATCCCGGCGATCCGGTCGGCGAGCCGCTGCACCTGCGCCTTGCCGGTCTGCGCGTCCTCGACGAGCCGCGCCATCCGCGCGAGCGAGGTGTCCGAGCCGACGCGCGTGGCCCGCACCACGACGCGCCCGGAGACGTTCACGGTGCCGCCGGTCACGACGGCACCGGCCGCCACGTCGACCGGCACGGACTCGCCGGTCAGCATGGAGGCGTCGATCGCGGACGCGCCCTCGACGACGGTGCCGTCGGCCGCGACGGTCTCCCCGGGGCGTACGACGAAGCGGTCCCCGACGGCCAGCTGCCCGACCGGCACCCGCTTCTCCGTGCCGTCCCGCAGCACCGCCACGTCCTTGGCGCCCAGTTCGAGCAGGGCGCGCAGCGCCGATCCTGCCCTGCGCTTCGAGCGGGCCTCCAGCCAGCGCCCGAGCAGGATGAACGTGATGACGCCCGCGGCGACCTCCAGATAGATCGTCGAGGCGCCGTCACCGGGTGAGGCCGTGAACGTGAAGCCGTGCCGCATCCCCGGCATCCCGGCGTCCCCGACGAACAGCGCCCACAGCGACCAGCCGAAGGCGGCGAGCGTACCGACGGAGACGAGGGTGTCCATGGTCGCGGCCGCGTGCCGCAGATTGGTGAACGCCGCCCGGTGGAAGGGGAGGCCGCCCCAGACGACGACGGGGGCGGCCAGCGTCAGCGAGAGCCACTGCCAGTTCTCGAACTGGAAGGCGGGGACCATCGCGAGCAGCACCACGGGCAGGGACAGCACGGCGGAGACGATCAGGCGCTGGCGCAGGGTGTCGGGCTCGGCGATGTCGGCGGTGGTGGGGGCCGGGGCGCCGCCGGCGGCGGGCTCGGGGGGTTCCGGCGGGGGCGGCACGATCTCCTCGGCCGTGTAGCCCAGCTTCTCGACCAGGGCGATGAGCTGGTCGACCGCGACGCCTTCGTCCTCCTCGTACGAGACCTTCGCCTTCTCCGTGGCGAGATTGACCGTCGCGGTCACGCCCTCCATGCGGTTCAGCTTCTTCTCGATGCGCGAGGAGCAGGAGGCGCAGGTCATTCCGCCGACGGCGAGTTCGACTTCGGTCATGACTCTTTCGTACTACTTCCGGGTCGGGATACGACGGCGGGCCCTGTGGTGCCGGCGTCCGGCACCACAGGGCCCCGCGGCTTGGCCGGGCTCAGGCCTTGGTGCCGACGAGCTCGTAACCCGCCTCGTCGACGGCGGCGCGCACGGCGGCCTCGTCGAGCGGCGCGTCGGAGATCACGGTGACCAGGCCGGTGGCGGCGACGGCCTTGACGGAGCTGACGCCCGCGATCTGGGA
Organism: Streptomyces sp. NPDC029674; assembly: GCF_044903205.1. Taxonomy (NCBI): domain Bacteria; kingdom Bacillati; phylum Actinomycetota; class Actinomycetes; order Kitasatosporales; family Streptomycetaceae; genus Streptomyces; species Streptomyces sp. NPDC029674. Next base: position 644,546 of record NZ_JBJDPY010000001.1, on the reverse strand, counting down.
GATCTCCTCGGACACAGCTCCCTCGCAGTGCCCGCAGGTCATCCCCGTCACCTCGTACTCGGTGGTGACGGCGCCGTTCCGCGGCGTCTCGGCGGCGTCGGAGTGGCAGGAACCGCTGGGGGAGCAGCAGGACCCGGTCGTCTCGGACTCGGCCTGCGGGAGCTCGGTCTGGGCGCTCATGTCGTTCTCCTCGGGAGGGATGTGTACGTATGCGGCGTAGCGTGCTGGAGGGGGCCCGGGAGCCCCGGCGACCTCCTCACACACCGAAGACTATACCCCTAGGGGGTATTACTCAACGAGGCGGGGGCGCGGCGGACGGGCTCGGGTCCGGCGGGTCAGCCCCTGCGGCCCCGGTTGCCGGGCCGGGCGGCCACCCACGCGCGGACGGTGTCCGCGTACCAGTAGGGCTTGCCGCTCTCCACGTGGTCGGGGTCGGGCAGCAGTCCGTGCTTGCGGTAGGAGCGCACGGTGTCGGGCTGCACACGGATGTGCGCGGCGATCTCCTTGTACGACCAGAGTCTGCGGTCGGTCATGGTGGCACCTCCCTGCGCACGCCCAGGGCGGCCCGAGAGGCCGACGGGGGAACTGGACGTGACGCGTGGCGATCACTCAGCCTGTGCCCCGTGCAACGACGCAGGGTGACCACAGGGGGGCGACTGTCGACCGCCTGTGACGCAAGCCCCGCGTACGCGAGACATGTGTGACAGGACGGGAGTGTTTGTGACAGAAGAGACGCAATGAGGCTGCCGCTACGCGCCGCACGACCGCAGATAGGAGCGGGTGCGGCGGGCGACCGGCAGCGGCCGGTCCGGCTCGCACGGGTACATGTCCTGCTCCACGATGGCGAAGAGCTCGACGCCCAGCTTCTGCGCCGCGGCGAGCACGGGCCGCAGGGCGGGCACCCCGGCGGGCGGCTCGCACATCACGCCGCGCGCCACCGCGGGGCCGAACGGCACCTCGTCCGCGCGCACGGTGGCGAGGATCTCCGGGTCGACCTGCTTGAGGTGCAGATAGCCGATGCGTTCGCCGTACGTCTCGATGAGCTTGACGCTGTCGCCGCCGCAGTAGGCGTAGTGGCCGGTGTCCAGGCAGAGCGAGACGAGGTCCGGGTCGGTCGCGTCGAGGAAACGGGTGACGTTCTCCTCGGTGTCGATGTGCGTGTCCGCGTGCGGGTGGACCACGACGCGCAGGCCGTACCGCTCGCGGACCTCGTGGGCCAGGCGCTCGGTCTGGGTGGTCAGTTCGCGCCATTGTGCGGGCGTGAGAACGCGGTCCTCCAGGACCGTGCCGGTCTTGTCGTCGCGCCAGAAGGAGGGGATGACCACCAGGTGCTCGGCGCCCATGGCCTGCGCGAGCGCGGCGTTGTCCGCGACGTGGGCCCAGGTCTTCTCCCAGACGGCGGGCCCGTGGTGCAGGCCGGTGAAGACCGTGCCAGCCGAGACCTTGAGGCCGCGGCGGGCCGTCTCCGCGGTCAGTTCGGCCGGGTCGGTGGGCAGATAGCCGTACGGGCCGAGCTCGATCCACTCGTACCCGGCCTCCGCGACCTCGTCGAGGAAGCGCCGCCAGGGGACCTGCCGAGGGTCCTCGGGAAACCAGACGCCCCACGAGTCGGGCGCCGAACCGATCCGGATGCGGGACAGCGTCGTCATGGCCGCCAGACTCCAGGCCGTCCCGGAAGAGTGTCAAGCAGTGGTCCGAATGTAAGGACAAAATGTTGACAGGGTTCCTCGGGCGGGATTAGACCTGGGGGCACACGATCGTCGGGTCGGGCGAAGGGACGCACAGGGTGAGTGATCCGTACGACGTCATCACGATGGGCCGGATCGGGGTGGACCTGTATCCCCTGCAATCCGGGGTGTCCCTCGCCGAGGTGACCGAATTCGGGAAGTTCCTCGGCGGCTCGGCCAGCAACGTCGCCGTCGCGGCGGCCCGCCTCGGCCGCCGCGTCGCCGTCGTCACCCGCACCGGCGAGGACCCCTTCGGCACGTATCTGCACACCGCGCTGCGGGAGTTCGGCGTCGACGACCGCTGGGTGAGCCCCGTCGCGGGCCTGCCGACGCCGGTCACCTTCTGCGAGATCTTCCCGCCCGACGACTTCCCGCTCTACTTCTACCGGCTGCCGAAGGCGCCCGACCTCGAGATCCACGCGCACGAGCTCGACCTCGACGCGATCCGGGCGGCACGGATCTTCTGGATGACGGGGACGGGGCTCTGCGCGGAGCCGAGCCGCGCGGCCACGGTGGCGGCGCTCGCCCACCGCGCGCGGTCGGGGATCACCGTCTTCGACCTGGACTGGCGGCCCATGTTCTGGGACCGGCCCGAGGAGGCCAGAGCGCCCTATGCCGAGGCGCTCGCCCACGCCACCGTCGCCGTCGGCAACCTCGACGAGGTCGAGATCGCCACGGGGGTGCGCGAACCCGGCGCGGCGGCGCGGGCGTTGCTCGACGCGGGCGTCGAACTCGCCGTCGTCAAGCAGGGGCCCGCCGGCGTCCTCGCGATGAACCGCGCGGGCGAGTCGGCCCAGGTGCCGCCGCTCCCGGTGAAGGTCCTCAACGGACTCGGCGCGGGCGACGCGTTCGGCGGGGCGCTCTGCCACGGGCTGCTCGAAGGGTGGGGGCTGGAGCGGATCATGCGGTACGCCAACGCGGCGGGGGCGATCGTCGCCTCCCGCCTGGAGTGTTCCTCCGCCATGCCGTTTCCTGGCGAGGTCGCCCTGGCGGTGGACGAGGGAGCCGTCACGTGAACGCCGCACCGGGGCGCCGCGCACGGGGCTCCGCCCCGGACCCCGCTCCTCAAACGCCGGAGGGGCTGAATTCCCTCATCCCCGTTGACGTCGCCGCCCTTGCGCGGACCCGGGCCCGGCACCCCGAAGCCATCGCCGAAGCCGCCGCCCGGCGGGTGCGGCGGGAGCTGCTCCGTGCGGACGGGCGGCTGATGATCGTCGCCGCCGACCACCCCGCCCGGGGCTCGCTCGGGGTGGGGCGGGACCCGCTCGCCATGGCCAACCGGGCCGACCTCCTCGAACGGCTCTGCCTCGCGCTGTCGCGGCCCGGCGTCGACGGGGTGCTCGCCAGCGCCGACGTCCTCGACGACCTGCTGCTCCTCGGCGTGCTCGACGGCAAGGTCGTCATGGGGTCGATGAACCGTGGCGGTCTCGCCGGGGCGTCCTTCGAGATGGACGACCGGTTCACGGGGTACCGGCCCGAGGACCTCGAACGGCTCGGCTTCGACGCGGGCAAGCTGCTGCTGCGCGTCGACCACGACGACCCGGGCTCGCTCCGCACCCTGCACTCCGCCGCGCGCGTCGTCGACGCGATGGCGGAGCGGCGGCTGCCCGTCTTCGTCGAGCCGTTCCTCACCGGACGCGACGGCACGGGGCCGCCCCGCAACGACCTGAGCGCCGACGCCGTCACCCGCTCCATCGCCATCGCCTCCGGACTCGGCGGCACCTCCGCGTACACCTGGCTGAAGATCCCCGTCACCGAGAACCCCGACGACATGGCCCGCGTCATGGAGGCCTCGACGCTGCCCGCTGTCCTGCTCGGCGGTGACGTGGGGGGAGACGCCGCGTACGAGAAGTGGCGCGGCGCCCTGCAATTGCCCACCGTGCAGGGGCTCGTCGTGGGCCGGGCGCTGCTCTATCCGCCCGACGGGGACGTGACGGCGGCGGTCGACACGGCCGTAGGACTGCTGTAGCAGGGGATACGGGCAGGGCAGGCTGGGCGCACAGGCTGAGGAGGCTCACATGACGTACGTACCGAAAGGGAGTGCGGCCGACGGTCCGTACGCCCTCGACATCGACCCGAAAAAGGCCGGTTGGGCCTACTCGTACCTGCGCGTCGTCGAGCTGGAACCGGGCGGGCGGCACTCCTTCTCCACCGGCGAGAGTGAATGGATCGTGCTCCCGCTGACCGGCCGCTGTACGGTGCAGACAGCAGACGGGATCATCGAACTGCTGGGCCGCGAGAGCGTGTTCAGCGGAGTCTCCGACTTCGCTTACGTGCCCCGTGACGCCCGGATCCAGATCGCCTCCGGCGCGGGAGGCCGCTTCGCCCTGGCAGGAGCGAAGTGCGAGCGTCGACTCCCCGCCCGCTACGGCTCCGCGCCGGAGGTACCCGTCGAGAGCCGCGGCAGCGGCACCTGCGCCCGCGAGGTGCGGAACTTCGCCTCGGCGGACGCCTTCGACTGCGACCGGCTGATCGCCGTCGAGGTGATCACGCCCGGCGGCAACTGGTCCTCGTACCCGCCGCACAAGCACGACGAGCACCGCCCCGGCGTCGAGGCGGAGCTCGAGGAGATCTACTACTTCGAGATCGAGGCGCCGGGCGGCCGCGAGGGCTTCGGGTATCAGCGGGTCTTCCCGTCCCGCGAAGGCGGCACCGACGTCCTCGCCGAGGTCCGCACCGGCGACGCCGTCCTCGTGCCGGACGGCTGGCACGGCCCGTCCGTCGCCCAGCCGGGGCACGCGATGTACTACCTGAACGTGATGGCGGGTCCGGGCGCGGAACGGGAGTGGCGGATCTGCTTCCACCCCGACCACACGGAGGTATACCGATGAACCGGCTGACCAGGCTGACCACGGCCCAGGCCCTTGTCCGCTTCCTGTCCCGGCAGTTCACCGAGCGGGACGGCACCCGGCAGCGGCTGATCGGCGCGACCTGGGGCATCTTCGGGCACGGCAACGTGGCCGGCATCGGCCAGGCGCTCGTCGAGTACGCCGAGGAGATGCCCTTCCACCAGGGCCGGAACGAGCAGGCCATGGTGCACGCAGCCGTCGGGTACGCCCGTCAGCGCGGCCGGCTCGCCACCCACGCCGTCACCACCTCCATCGGCCCCGGCGCCACCAACCTCGTCACCGGCGCCGCGCTCGCCACCGTCAACCGGCTGCCCGTCCTCCTGCTGCCCGGCGACACCTTCGCGGCCCGCCCCGCCGACCCCGTGCTCCAGCAGCTCGAAGTGGCGTACGCGGGCGACGTGTCGGTCAACGACTGCCTGCGGCCCGTGTCGAAGTACTTCGACCGCGTGACCCGCCCCGAGGCGCTGATCCCCGCCGCGCTCGGCGCGATGCGCGTGCTCACCGACCCTGCGGAGACCGGCGCCGTCACGCTCGCCCTGCCGCAGGACGTGCAGGCGGAGGCGTACGACTGGCCGGACGAGTTCTTCGCGGAGCGGACGTGGACCGTCCGGCGGCCGGCCCCCGACCCGCGCGAACTGTCCACCGCGGCGGCGCTGGTGCGCGAGGCCCGGCGCCCCCTGGTCGTCGCGGGCGGCGGCGTCCACCACAGCGCCGCCGAGGACGCCCTGCGGGACTTCGCCGACGCCACCGGCATCCCCGTCGCCGCCACCCAGGCAGGCAAGGGCTCCCTGCGCCACGACCACCCGGCGGACGTCGGCGGCATCGGCCACACCGGCACCGCCACCGCCGACGGACTCGCCCGCACCGCCGACCTGGTGATCGGCGTCGGCACCCGCTACAGCGACTTCACCACCGCGTCCGGCACCCTCTTCGAAGCGGCCGGGGTGCGGTTCCTCAACCTCAACATCGCGCCCTTCGACGGCCACAAGATGGCGGCCGACACCCTGATCGCCGACGCCCGCGCCGGACTCGAAGCGCTCACGGAGGCGCTGCACGGCCATCGCGTCGAACCCGCGTATGCCGTCGAGTACGCGGACGGCAAGGAGCGCTGGGAGCGGCGCGTCGACGCCGCGTTCCGGGCGGACGAACCGGACGTACGGCCGACGCAGGCCCAAGTCGTCGGTCTGCTCGACGAGTTGGTGACGGACGACGACGTGATCATCAACGCCGCCGGGTCGCTCCCCGGCGACCTGCACAAGCTGTGGCGGGCCCGGTCGCCGCGGCAGTACCACGTCGAGTACGGCTACTCCTGCATGGGATACGAGATCCCCGCCGCCATCGGCGTCGCCCTCGCCGCGCCGGAGCGGCCCGTGTGGGCGCTGGTCGGCGACGGCACGTATCTGATGAACCCGACCGAGATCGTCACGGCCGTCCAGGAGAACCTGCCCATCAAGGTCGTCATCCTGCAGAACCACGGCTACGCCTCCATCGGCGGCCTCTCGGAGTCCGTGGGCGGCGAGCGGTTCGGCACCGCCTACCGCTTCCGGGCGCCGGACGGGACGTACACCGGGGGCCCGCTGCCCGTCGATCTCGCGGCGAACGCGGCCTCGCTCGGCATGCGGGTCCTGCGCGCCGGGACCGTCGGCGAGCTGCGCGAGGCGCTGCGCGAAGCCCGCGGGGCAGACCGTCCCACATGTGTCTATGTGGAGACGGAAACGGCAGACACAGTGTCGGGCCCGCCCCCGGCACAGGCGTGGTGGGATGTGCCCGTGGCCGAGACCGCGACCCGGATGTCCGCGGTCAAGGCCAGGGAAGAGTACGACCGGCACGTCGCAGCCCGACGCCGCCACCTGTGAGAGTAGGGATGCTTGTCATGACGAAGACCGTCAACCACTGGATCGGTGGCAAGACTGTCGAGGGCGCGTCCGGAACGTACGGTCCGGTCACCGACCCGGCGACCGGCGCCGTCACCACACAGGTCGCCTTCGCGAACGTGGACGAGGTGGACGCCGCCGTCGCCGCCGCCCGCGAGGCCTTCGCGACCTGGGGCACCTCCTCGCTCGCCCAGCGCACCAAGGTCCTCTTCAAGTTCCGCGCGCTGCTCGACGCCAACCGCGACGCGATCGCCGAGCTCATCGTCGCCGAGCACGGCAAGGTGCACTCGGACGCGCTCGGCGAGGTCGCCCGCGGCCTGGAGATCGTCGACCTGGCCTGCGGCATCACGGTGCAGCTGAAGGGCGAGCTGTCGACGGAGGTCGCCAGCCGGGTGGACGTGGCGTCCATCCGCCAGCCGCTGGGCGTCGTCGCGGGCATCACGCCGTTCAACTTCCCGGCCATGGTGCCGATGTGGATGTTCCCGCTGGCCATCGCGTGCGGCAACACCTTCGTCCTGAAGCCGTCGGAGAAGGACCCGTCCGCGTCGATGAAGATCGCTGAGCTGCTGAGCGAGGCCGGGCTGCCCGACGGCGTCTTCAACGTGCTGCACGGTGACAAGGTCGCCGTGGACCGCCTCCTGGAGCACCCGGACGTCGCGGCCGTCTCCTTCGTCGGCTCCACGCCGATCGCCCGCCACATCCACGCCACCGCCTCCGCCAACGGCAAGCGCGTGCAGGCGCTCGGCGGCGCCAAGAACCACATGCTGGTCCTGCCGGACGCCGACCTGGACGCGGCCGCCGACGCCGCCGTCTCGGCCGCGTACGGCTCCGCGGGCGAGCGCTGCATGGCCATCTCGGCGGTCGTCGCGGTCGGCGCGATCGCCGACGAGCTGGTCGCCAAGATCAAGGAGCGCGCCGAGAAGATCAAGATCGGTCCCGGCAACGACCCGGCGTCCGAGATGGGACCGCTCATCACGGCCGCCCACCGCGACAAGGTCGCCTCGTACGTCACGGGCGCCGCGGCCGAGGGCTGCGAGGTCGTCCTCGACGGCACCGGCTACACGGTGAAGGGCCATGAGGACGGCCACTGGATCGGCCTCTCCCTGCTCGACCGCGTCCCGACCACCGCCAAGGCCTACCAGGACGAGATCTTCGGCCCGGTCCTGTGCGTGCTGCGCGTCGACACGTACGACGAGGGCGTGGCGCTCATGAACGCCTCGCCGTTCGGCAACGGCACGGCGATCTTCACCCGCGACGGCGGCGCGGCCCGCCGCTTCCAGCTGGAGATCGAGGCGGGCATGGTCGGCGTGAACGTGCCGATCCCGGTGCCGGTGGGCTACCACTCCTTCGGCGGCTGGAAGGACTCCCTCTTCGGCGACCACCACATCTACGGCAACGACGGCACGCACTTCTACACGCGCGGCAAGGTCGTCACCACGCGCTGGCCGGACCCGTCGGACGCGCCGACCGGGGTGGACCTGGGGTTCCCGCGCAACCACTGAGACCCGCCCGTCGGGGCGGGAGGGGTGCGGCTCTACGATGCGTGTGCACTGCATGAAAGGCCGTGAGCATGCCGCACATCGACATCGACTACGCCGACACCCTGTCCGGCGTGCTGGATCTGCCCGCCCTGGTGGCTGAGCTGCATCCGCTGGTCGTGGAGCGGGTGGACTCGGTCGGGGTCGGCAAGACGTTCTGCCGCTCCTCGGAGGCCTTCGTCGACGGCAGGCCCGACGCGCCGTTCGTGCACGTCACCGTGGGGCTGCTGCCGGGGCGGGGGCCCGCCGTGAAGGCGGAGCTCTCCGACGACGTGCTCGCGCTGCTCGGCAAGCACCTGTCGGGGGTCGAGGGCGCGACGTACTCGGCGGAGGTCCGCGACCTCGATCCGTCCTACCGGCTCCATCCGACGCACTGACCGGAATTGTTCGGTGACAGTACGTACAGCAGGGCCGTCCGGATTCCGGACGGCCCTGATTCTTTTTTGACGCTCTCCTTGCGGTTCCCGTGCACAGGGCGCAATTCGGGCAGCTAAAGCCCCCATGTTCATACGCCTGCAATATGAAGGTCATCTTCGGTGGCGGCATGTTCATTGAGGCCCGTCTCGGCAAACTCTTGGGAATGCGAGGCGACTTGGAGTGTGACCGTGCTGCGGATTCCGTAGGTAAGTGACCGTTGACGTTCCGGTTGTCGCCGGGGTTCGATGACGCGCCGGGAGCCACCGAAACACGCAGCTCAACCAGCCTTCGGAGGCGATAGGGCTCCCGTCGCATCGTTCACCGCACTCCTGCCGTACGAGTCGATCGGAACCGCGCTCCATGACCGATACGCTTCGCCCGCTCCAGTCCGCCACCCCCGACGCCCCGCCGGCGCCGGTGGCCGTGCCTGGCGATCCCCAGAAGCTCAAGCGTTCCATCGGCGTCGTCGGCGGCACCCTCCTCACGCTGTCGTGCGTGACGCCCGCCTCCACGCTCTTCGTCGTCGTCCCCGACCTCTTCTCCTCGCTCGGCACCGCCACCGCCCTCACCATCGCGATCGGCTCGCTGCTCTGCGTGGGCGTCGCGTTCTGCTACTCCGAGCTGGGCACCCTCATCCCCAGCGCGGGCGGCGAGTACGCGATGGTCTCCACGATGGCGGGCCGCCTCGCCGGCTGGCTCGTCTTCGTCCTGTCCCTGCTCGTCGTGATGATCGTGCCGCCCGTCATCGCCATGGGCACGGCCGACTACCTGGCCCCGGTCGTCCACCTCGACCCGTCCTACGCGGGCGCGGGCGTCATGATCTGCGCGACCCTCGCGGGCCTCCTCGACCTGCGCGCCAACGCGTGGATCACCGGCATCTTCCTGGTGCTCGAAGTCGTCGCGGCGGGCGTCGTGGCCGTCCTCGGCTTCGCGCACGCCGAGCGGGGGCCGGGCAGCCTGGTGGACCTGTCGGTGGCCTCCGGCTCAGGCTCGGGCGGTTCCGGCGGCGTCGACACCGTCACCGCGATGCTTATCGTCTCCGGCCTCGCCATCGCCCTCTTCGTCACGCAGGGCTTCTCCACGGCCGTCTACCTCTCCGAGGAGATGGAGAACCCGCGCCGCAACGTCGCGCGTACCGTCCTCGCCACCCTCGCCATCTCCGCCGTGATCATCCTGGTGCCGGTCATCGCCATCACCATGGGCGCGGAGAGCCTCACCGCGCTGACCGAGGGCGACATCAGCGCCATGGTCGCGGCCTGGTCCAACTCGGCCGTCGGCACGTTCGTCAGCCTCTGCGTCGCCCTCGCGATCATCAACGCGGGCATCGTCATGGTCATCCAGAACTCCCGCGTCCTCTTCGCCTCGGCCCGCGACAAGGCCTGGCCCTCGCCGGTCAACAAGGCGCTGTCCAAGCTCGGCGCGTCCGGCGCCCCCTGGATCGCCACGCTGCTCGTCGGCGTCCCCGGCGCGCTCCTCTGCTTCGTCAACCTGGACACGCTGTACGGCGTCACCGGCGTCTCCGTGACCGGCATGTACCTGCTGGTCGCCGTCGCCGCGCTGCTGGCCCGCCGCGGCTCGCACGGCCACGCGGCGGCCTGGCGGATGCCGCTGTGGCCGGCGGTGCCGGTGGTACTGATCGCGGTCCTCGCGTACGTCCTGAGCCAGCAGGAACTGGCGTACCTCGGCTGGACCGGCGGCATCGTCGTGGCCGCCACCCTGTACTGGGCGCTGTACCTGCGGCCGCGGCGGGACACGCGGTGGCTGGTGAGCGTGCCGGAGGACGGGCAGGGCTGAGCGGCCCGGCCGTCCCACCCGCTCATCCACCCACCCGCCGCTCCACCTCCGCCCAGTCCGCCGGGTCCAGCTCGACGGAGCCCGCGGCGGCCGGCAGGTCACGGTCCTTGAACCCGCTGGACGTCGACACGCACACCACGGGACCGTCCACCGCGTCGGCACCCAGCTGCCGGTACCCCGCGAGCCCCGCCGCGGCGGACAGCTCGGGCCACAGCCCGCCCCGCGCCAGCTCGTCCCGCGCCGCGACCATCTCCGCGTCCGTGACGAGCAGCGCCGCACCCCCGCTCTCGCGCACGGCGACGATGCCCCGGTAGCCGCCCACCGACGAGCTGATCGCGTACGCCGCCGTCTCGCCGACCGGCACCTGCGTCGCGGGCACCCCGTCCCGCAGCGCGGCGGCGAGCGGGCCGCCGACCGCCGGCTCGCATGAGTACAGGTGCGGCACCCGGTCGGTCACGCCGAGCGCGACCAGCTCCGCGAAGCCCTTCCAGACGCCGAAGAGGAGTTCGCCGTACCCGGTGGGCAGGAACACCGCGCCGGGCACGCCGAGTTCGGCGTAAATCTCGTACGCGAGGGTCTTGTAGCCCTCGGGTCCGAACGCGTGCCCGGTGTGCGTCGGCGTCACGTTGCTGACGGGGTGGTAGCCGAACCGCTCCACGATCCGCCGCAGCAGCGGCCACCGCGCGTCCACGGGCACCGGCAGCACCACGGCGCCGTACGCCCGCAGGAACGCGTCGACCGCGGGCGGCGTGTCCGCCGAGGTGAGCACGGCGCAGCGCAGCCCGGCCCGCGCCGCGTACGCCGCCGCCGAGGCCCCGTGGTTGCCGGACGAGGCGACGACGACGCCCTCCGCGCCCGCGCCGACCGCCGCGCTCACGGTGACGCGGTTGATGCGGTCCTTGTGGCTCCACGTCGGGTTGCGGGACTCGTCCTTGATCCAGAGGCCGTCGCCGAAGGGCACGAGGGGCGTGCCGCCCTCGCCGAGCCCGGGCGCGTGCAGCGGCGGCAGGAGAGGGGCCCACCGGTCGTGGCCGTGCGGGCGGCCGGGCGCGGTGGTGAACAGGCCGGCGGGGACCTTGTCGTAGGCGTAGTCGACCTCGACCGGGTACGACACGGTGTCCGTACTGGTGACCGGGCACCCGGCGGTGAGCGGCGGCCACAGCGGGAAGCGGACGGCCGGATCGCCCAGGGAGCGCTGGCCGGTGGCGAGAGAGCCGAGGGAGTCGAGAGAGGCGGAATCCCGGGATGTCATGACGGGAGACTCTATTCAGGCGGGCGGCGAGGACTCGTTGAGGTAGGTCAGGACGGCCAGGACGCGGCGGTTGCTGTCGTCGTCGTCACTGATGCCGAGCTTGCCGAACATGGAGGTCGTGTACTTGCTGATCGCGCTCTCGCTGAGGAACAGGCGGCGCCCGATGGCCTGGTTGGACAGCCCTTCGGCCATGAGGGCGAGGACGGAGTGCTCGCGTTCGGTGAGCCGGTCGAGGCCCCGCCCCGCGGACCCGGCGGAGAGCAGTTTCGCGATGACGGCCGGGTCCATGGCGGTCCCGCCGCCCGCGACGCGCTCCAGGGCGCCGATGAACTGGTCGGCGTCGAACACGCTCTCCTTGAGGAGGTAGCCGACGGCGCCCGAGCCGTCGGCCAGCAACTCCCGCGCGTACAACTGCTCGACGTGCTGGGAGAGGACGAGCACCGGCAGACCCGGCATCTCATGGCGGGCGGCGAGGGCCGCCCGCAGCCCTTCGTCCGACTGCGTCGGCGGCATGCGGACGTCGATGACGGCCACATCGGGGCGGAACGTCCGCAGCGCGTCGAGCGTCTCGGGCCCGGTGGCCGCCGTCGCCACCACCTCGTGCCCGCACGCCTCGATCAGGCGGACCATCCCGTCCCGCAGCAGATAGAGGTCTTCGGCTACGACGATTCGCATGGCACCGCCATCCTCACACGCGTCGGGCCGCCCGCGGGACTGCTGATCTCCAGAGCGCCGTCGAACACCGCGAGGCGGCGGCGCAGGCCCGCGAGTCCGCCGCCGTCCCGCGCACCGGCCCCGCCCCGGCCGTCGTCCTCGACCTCGGCGACGACGCCGGTGCCGTCCCGGGTCAGGGTGACGCGTGCCCGGGACGCGGCGGCGTGCCGGACCGCGTTGGTGACCAGCTCGGCGACGCCGAAGTAGACGGCGGCCTCGACCGGCGGGTCCAGGCGCAGCCCGTCGTCGGCGGTGACGGTCACGTCGAGCGGGACGTCGAGGGCGAGCGCGCGGACGGCGTCGACGAGCCCCCGCTCGGTCAGCACCGGCGGGCTGATCCCCCGTACCAGCTCGCGCAGTTCGGCCAGCGAGGCCGCGGCGCCGGCCCGCGCCTCCCGCATCAGCGCCCTGGCCTGCTCGGGATCGGTCGCCATCAGCTTCTCCGCGGTCGCGAGGGAGAGCCCGAGGCCCACGAGGCGGGCCTGCGCCCCGTCGTGCAGGTCCCGTTCGATGCGGCGGATCTCGGCGGCCTGCGCGACGGTCGTGTCCGCGCGCTGGGCGGTCAGCTCGGCGACGCGGTCGGCCAGCGCCCTCGCGGGCGACGGGCGCAGGAGGCGGACGGCCACCGGTTCCAGGGGGCGCCAGGCGTACGGGGCCGCGGCGACCGCCACCACCAGACCGAGCGCCCCGACGACACGCGCCCCGGCCCCGGCCGCGCCGAGCCCGACGACCGCCGCGGCCGCACCTGCCGGCGGCACACAGGCGACCAGCCCCGCGGTGAACGGCACGAGCAACGTGAAGCGCAGGTCGCGCCGGTTGGCGGGATCGGCCCACCGGACCCGCCACTTCTGGTCCATGAGGGCGTCGCGCCTGGTCCGCTCGTAGCCGAAGCCGTTCCACCAGTACCCGGTGGACATCCGCGTCACCGGCCCCGCCTGCCGGTATCCGGCGGGGAGCTCCGTGCCCGTCCACCGCGCGACGAGGTGCCGTACCGCGCGGCAGACCGGACGGGCCAGCGCGAGCGTGCCCCCGCAGACCAGCACGAGCGGCGCGAGCCACGACCACGGGTTCGACGCTCCCCACCGGATCCCCAGCACCACGGCGGCCGCCCACACGGACGGCACCAGCATGCTGACGACCGCCACGGCGCACGCTCGCACGAATCCCGTGCCGACGCGCGCCCCGAACGCCCTCCACTTACTCAGCTGACGCATGTTCTTCCTTCGCCTTCCGTCCCGGTGCTCCCACTCTGCACCGGACGCAGGCCGCGGCCTCCCCGATCGACCGGAGAGTGGGTCTGGCCCCACCCACCCGTGCGTCCAGACGGATACTCCGCAGGTCACGCGCTCCCTAGCGTCGACGGCATGGAATCCCTCACGCACACCTTCCGGACGATCCGGCTCCTCGTCACCCTCTACGGCGCGCTGAGCACCGCGCTCCTCGGCACGGTCGCCGTGCTCGCGGCGACCGGGCACCCGGTCAACACGTTCATGTGGGTGCGGGCGGTGCTGCTGCCCCTGGTCGCCGTGGTGATCCACCGGCTGACCGGCTCCGCCTCCCGCGGCTCCCGCCGGGCCTTCGAGCGCGTGCGGACCCTCGCCGTCGTCATGCCGATCGCGGTCATCGGCGTCGACCTGATCCCCGGCGTCTGCCCGCCGTGGTACGCGGTGACGCAGTCCGTCTGCATGCTGCCCGTCATCGGGATCGCGTTCCTCACCCGGCGTTCCGCGCCGAGTGCGGGCTGATCCCCGCGTACCACCACCGCGGTACGGGCGGCGCGGAGTCTACTCCCCGGGGAGGCCGCGGGGTTCAGACCGGCGGCTGCCGACGTTGTCGGCGGGCGCCCGTACCTTTGACGGTATGGATCTACGACTGCCAAGGGCCAGGTTCCCCGTGCCGCGCGGTCCGCGCCGGCTGTTCGCCACCGTGGCCGCCGTCGCGGTGCTCGCAGGCGTGGGCACGTGGTCGGCGGTCGCCTCGGACGACGGCCCCGCCGTGCGCAGGGCGGACCGGATGGTCGACACCGGCGGCGCCCGGATCGACACCTCGTACTTCACGGCGGGCGACCCGGACGAGAAGCGCCCCGCCGTCCTCATCGGGCACGGCTTCGGCGGCAGCAAGAGCGACGTGCGCGAGCAGGCGGAAGACCTCGCCGAGGACGGGTACGCCGTCCTGACGTGGTCCGCCCGCGGCTTCGGCAGGTCCACCGGCAAGATCGGGCTCAACGACCCGAAGGGCGAGGTCGCCGACGTCTCCAAGCTGATCGACTGGCTGGCGACCCGCCCCGAGGTGCGGCTCGACAAGGACGGCGACCCGCGCGTGGGCGTCACCGGCTCCTCCTACGGCGGGGCGGTGTCGCTGCTCGCCGCCGGGCACGACAAGCGGGTCGACGCGATCGCCCCGCAGATCACGTACTGGAACCTCGCGGACGCGCTGTTCCCCGACGACGTCTTCAAGAAGCTCTGGACCGGCGTCTTCATCAACACCGGTGGCGGCTGCGAGCGGTTCGAGAAGCGGCTGTGCGCCATGTACGAGCGGGTCGCCGTGTCCGGGAAGCCCGACGCCGAGGCGCGCGAACTGCTCGCCGAACGCAGCCCGGTGGCCGTCGGCGACCGCATCAAGGTGCCGACGTTCCTCGCCCAGGGACAGACCGACTCCCTCTTCCCGCTCTCCCAGGGCGACGCCATCGCCAAGGCGGTCCGCGCCAACCACGCGCCCGTGTCCGTCGACTGGATCGCCGGCGGCCACGACGGCGGTGACCGCGAGCGCGACCGCGTGGAGAAGCGCATCGGCACGTGGTTCGACCGCTATCTGAAGGACGACAAGGGCGTCGACACGGGCCCCGCGTTCCGCGTCACCCGCACCGGAGGGATGGACTCCACCGACGGTGCCGCGCGGCAGCGGGGCGCGAGCGACGACCGCTACCCGGGCCTGCGGAACGGGCCGCGCGCGGTGCCGCTCGGCGGCCGCGAGCAGACCTTCGACAACCCGGCGGGCGCCAGTCCGCCCGCGATCTCCGGGCTCCCCGGCGTCGGCTCGCTCTCCCGGCTGTCCTCCCTGGGCGTCGGCGTATCCCTGGAATTCCCGGGGCAGTTCGCCAAATTCGACTCGAAGCCGCTCGACAAGGACCTCCGCATCACCGGCACGCCGACCGTGCGCGCCCACGTGAAGTCCTCCAGCGGTGACGCGGTGCTGTTCGGGAAGGTGTACGACGTCGGGCCCGACGGCAAGCAGCAGGTCCTGCCCTCCCAACTCGTCGCCCCCATAAGGGTGACGGACGCGAAGGACGGCAAGGACGTCGAGCTGACCCTGCCCGCCGTCGACCACGAGGTGCAGAAGGGCCACCGCCTCCGCCTCGCCCTCTCCTCCACCGACCTCGGCTACGCGTCACCCGCCGAACCCGCCAAGTACACCGTCTCCCTCAAGAGCGACCTGAAGGTGCCGACCGCGCCCGGCGTGGAGACCGCCGCCGCGCCGCTGCCCGCCTGGGTGTGGTGGCTGCCCGCCGCCGCGGCCGTCCTCGCCCTCGGCCTGCTCGCCACCGCGCGCAGGCGCACCACGGCACCGGCGCCCGATCCCGGCCTCGCCGAAGTGCCGCTCCAGATCACGGATCTGAGCAAGCGGTACGCCAGGTCCAGCGACCGGTACGCGGTCCGCGACGTCTCCTTCACCGTGGAGAAGGGCCAGGTCCTCGGCCTCCTCGGGCCGAACGGCGCGGGCAAGACCACCACCCTGCGCATGCTCATGGGCCTCATCCGCCCCGACGCGGGCGAGATCCGCGTCTTCGGCCACGCGATCCGGCCGGGCGCGCCCGTCCTCTCCCGCGTCGGCGCGTTCGTCGAGGGCGCCGGATTCCTGCCCCACCTGTCCGGCCGGGAGAACCTGGAGCTGTACTGGAAGGCCACAGGACGGCCTGCCGAGGACGCCCACCTCGCCGAGGCGCTGGAGATCGCAGGCCTCGGCGACGCGCTGGCTCGCGCCGTGCGGACGTACTCCCAGGGCATGCGGCAGCGCCTCGCCATCGCCCAGGCCATGCTCGGCCTCCCGGACCTGCTGATCCTCGACGAACCGACCAACGGCCTCGACCCGCCGCAGATCCGCGAGATGCGGGAGGTCATGATCCGGTACGCGCGCGGCGGCCGCACCGTCATCGTCTCCAGCCACCTCCTCGCCGAGGTCGAGCAGTCCTGCACGCACCTCGTCGTCATGGACCGCGGCCGCCTCGTCCAGGCGGGCCCGGTCGCCGAGATCGTGGGCTCCGGAGACACGCTCCTCGTCGGCCTCGCGACGGACATCCCCGATCCACTCGTCGAGAAGGTCGCCGCGCTGCCCGGCGTCGCGTCGGCGGTGCGCGCCGACGACGGCATCCTGATCCGGCTCGACGGCACCGAGGACGCGAGTGCCGTACGCCTCCTGCCCGAACTGGTGCGCCTGGACGTGCCCGTGGAGTCCATGGGCCCGCACCGCCGCCTCGAAGACGCGTTCCTGACCCTGATCGGAGGCACCGCATGAGCGCCCCCACCCTGGAGCGCCCCACCGCGCCCGGCTACCGCGCGGGCCGCACCCTGCCCCTGCGGGTCGAGGCCGTCCGCCAGCTCAAGCGGCGCCGCACGCTCGTGATGGGCGGCATCATGGCGCTGCTCCCCGTCGTGCTGGTCATCGCGTTCGCCGTCGCGGGCGGCTCACCGGGCTCCCGCAGCGGCGAGGTGACGCTGATGGACACGGCGACGGCGTCCGCCACGAACTTCGCCGCGACGTGCCTGTTCGTGTCGGCGGGCTTCCTGCTCGTCATCCCCGTCGCACTGTTCTGCGGGGACACCGTCGCCTCCGAGGCGAGCTGGTCCTCCCTGCGCTACCTCCTCGCGGCCCCCGTGCCGCGGGCCCGGCTGCTCTGGTCCAAGATGGCCGTCGCGCTCGGCATGAGCGCCGCCGCGATGGTGCTCCTGCCGCTGGTCGCACTGGCGGTCGGCGCGCTGGCGTACGGGTGGGGGCCGCTGGAGATCCCGACCGGCGGCGCCCTCCCCGCGGGCACGGCGACCCGGCGCCTCCTGATCGTCGTCGCGTACGTCTTCGTGTCCCAACTGGTCACCGCGGGCCTCGCGTTCTGGCTCTCCACGAAGACCGACGCCCCGCTCGGCGCGGTCGGCGGCGCGGTCGGCCTGACGATCGTCGGGAACGTCCTGGACGCGGTGACGGCCCTCGGCGACTGGCGCGACTTCCTGCCCGCGCACTGGCAGTTCGCCTGGGCCGACGCGCTCCAGCCGCACGCCGAGTGGGGCGGCATGATCCAGGGCTCGGCGATCTCGGTGTCGTACGCGCTGGTGCTGTTCGCGCTGGCGTTCCGGGGGTTCGCGCGGAAGGACGTGGTGAGCTGAGGGGGGCTTGTGGGGCTTGGATGCCTGGAGTCCCGGTGCTCCGGGCCCAGGCGTCAGCGGCCTTCGGTGCGTATCTTCACGCTGCGTATGAGTGCGGCGAGCTGGGCGGGGGAGGTGGCCAGCTCTGTGTCGGGGGCTTCGCTTTCGCGGAGGCGGATGGTTCCGGCGGTTGCGGTGAGCTCCACGCAGTCGGGGGCGTCTCCGCCGCCGGAGAACGAGGATTTCTGCCATGCGGTGTCCTGCGCCATGTCCGTACCTTTCACATGGTCTGTGCCAGTCGGTGGATGAACTGCCGTGACTCTATGACTCCCAATGCGGCCTCCTCCACCTGGCGAAGGGCCTGGCGGTAGCGCGCCAACTGCGCTTCGGCGTCCAGAAACGCCCCGCCGTGCGGGCCTTCGACCATGACCGTATCCAGCTGCGGGACAGGGCCACCGGCGTGCACGAGTGGATGGGCGATTCCGGAGAACCCGTCCACCTCGAACGGAATGACCCGCACAGTCACCTGAGGAAGTTCGGACCGCTCCAGGATGTGCAACAGCTGCCGCCGGGCCGCCTTGCTGTCCGCTGCCTTTATCCGGAGCGCTGCTTCGTGGATCAAAGCTCGGTAGGGCACGGCCTGATCTGCCCCCAATGTCTCTTGGCGCCGCAGACGGAACTCGGTGCGCCGCTCGATCTGCTCCTCTGAGAGTTTCGGTACTGAAGCGCCGAAGACGGCTTGGATGTGCTCCTCTGTCTGCAACAGGCCTGGCACATGCATGGTCTGGAACGTGCTCAAGTGCGCTGCCTTGTTTTCCAGTTCGGCGAGGTCCAGATAGCCGGACGGCACCAGTCCGCGGTACTCCTCCCACCACCCGTGCCCTCGCTCGTCCGCCATTGCGACCAGCGCATCGATGAGGGCCGTGTCGTCACAGGCGTACTGGCCGGCCAGGTATCGGACGCGCTCCCCGCTGACTCCCACGCGCGCACTTTCCACGGCGGAGATCCTGGTCTCGGCGAACCCCATACCCCGGGCTGCCTCTCGCCCGGACAAGCCGGCCCGTTCCCGCAGTTTTCGCAACTCGGTACCGAGCCGTGCCTGGCGTGCCGTGATGATGCTCCGTGCCGACATTTACCCCTGCTTTCGCGCGAGTTGAGAAGGCTGAGTATCCCAGTAGCGCTTGACGAGGTTCAACTGAACCCCGTACTGTCCGTGACGTAACGCACACGCTTCGAGATCGCCGGGATATCGGAAGCGCACCACTCCGTCCTGCCATGACGGACGTGACATTGCCACCGTCCCGCTGCCCATCGCGGCGCCCCCACCCCCCTCACCCCACCCGGAGTTCCGCCATGCCGAAAGCACCGGAAGACCAGGCTCCCGAACCCGAACCCGAACCCGAACCCGAACTCGAACACGGAACCGAGCCCGAGCCCTGGGAGTACACCCTCTACATCCCCCACGACCTCCGCGCCGTCACGATCTGCCGCCGTACCCTCCGCCTGGTCCTCGCCGCGCACGGCCTGCCCCACTTCTCCGAAGTCGCCGAACTCCTGGCCGCCGAATTGGTCAGCAACGCCCTGTGCCACACCAAGGGCCCCGCCGCGCTGCGTCTGCGCTGGACGGGCGGGCTGCTCCGTGTCGGCGTGTGGGACACCGACCCGAGACCACCGGCCCCGGTCCCCGCCCCGCACATCGCCCCGGATGCCGAACAGGGCCGCGGCCTCGCCCTCGTGCGCAGCTGTGCAGATGGGTGGGGTTGGTATCCGCTGACAGCCACCGGGGACACCGGCAAGTACGTGTGGTGTGAACTGTCCGCCGCATAGCCGCGTATCCGCATCGCAACCCTTCCGCAACGTCCCGGGACGATCGTTCGAGGCCTCCTCCGCGTCACAGTCAGGAAAGCCGACGACGACGCGAGGGGGAGAGATGCGGACCCGGACGGAACGACACGGGCTGCTCGCCGCGGCCATGGTGGGCGGCCTGCTGATCACCGGCTGCACCGGTGGCGGCGGTCACGACAGCACCGCCACGGACGGCAGGAGCAAGCAGCGCGGCTCCTCGGCGCTGCCCGCCCCCGCGCCCGGCACCGGCGGGGAGGACGGGCACGAGGACAGCGGGCGGGACGCCGCGCCCCCGCCCGACTACCTCTCCACCTTCGCCCTGGACGTCGACACCGCCTCGTACGGCTACGCGCGCCGCACCCTCGCCGAAGGGCGGCTGCCCGACCCGGCGACGGTCCGCCCGGAGGAATTCGTCAACAGCTTCCGGCAGGACTACCCGCGGCCCGACGGCGACGGGTTCAGCGTGAGCGTCGACGGGGCGCGCACCGGCGACGACGGCTGGTCGCTCCTCCGCGTCGGCCTCGCCACCCGAGGCGAGCCGGACCCGGACGAGCGCCCGCCCGCCGCCCTCACCTTCGTCATCGACGTATCGGGATCCATGGCCGAACCGGGCCGCCTCGACCTCGTGAAGAGGTCGCTCGGGACCATGACCGATCAGCTGCGGCCCGACGACTCCATCGCGCTCGTCACCTTCAGCGACACCGCGGAGACGGTCCTGCCGATGACCCGCCTCGGTGAGTCCCGCACCGGGGACGGCCGCGGCCGCGCGCACGACGCGATCGAAGCGCTGGAGCCCACCCAGTCCACCAACCTCGAAGCGGGCGTCACCACGGGCTACGACACCGCGGTGCGCGGCAGGAAGGAGGGCGCCACCAACCGGGTCGTGCTGCTCTCCGACGCCCTCGCCAACACCGGCGACACCAGCGCCGACGGCATCCTCGAACGGATCTCCGACGCCCGCCGCGAGCACGGCATCACCCTCTTCGGCGTCGGCGTCGGCAGCGACTACGGAGACGCCCTCATGGAGCGGCTCGCCGACAAGGGCGACGGCCACACCACGTACGTGTCGAACGACGAGGACGCCCGCGACGTGTTCTGCGAGAAGCTCCCCGCCAACATCGGCCTGCGGGCCCGCGAGGCGAAGGCGCAGGTCGCGTTCGACCCGGAGACCGTCGAGCGGTTCCGGCTCATCGGGTACGAGAACCGCGAGGTCGCCGACGACGACTTCCGCGACGACTCCGTGGACGGCGGCGAGGTCGGCCCCGGCCACACGGTGACGGCGCTGTACGCGGTGCGGACCGAGCCGGGCGCGGACGGGCATCTCGCCACGGCGAGCGTGCGCTGGCTCGACCCCGACGGCCGCGCGCCGCACGAGGAGTCGGGCCGGATCGAGAGCGCCGACCTGGACGACTCATTGCGGGACGCGGACGAGGGCCTGCAGGTCGCGGCGACGGCCGCCTACTTCGCGGACGGCCTGCGCGCGGCAGCCCCGGCCGGCCGCTCCGACCGGGACCGCGCCGACCGGCTCCCCGCCACACCGTCCCTGCGCGAACTGTCCGGGTGGGCGCGCGCGTTGCCGACCCGCGACAAGCAGGCGCGCGAACTGACCGAGGCCATCGACCGGGCCGTGCGCCTCACCGGCAACGGCACCGGCGGCCCGGCCGAGGACGAGGGCGCCACCACCGGCCCGCCGCGCGGCGAGATCCGGCCCGCCGACGCCCTCGCCGGCTGACCGGCGAGACCGGCCAGGACGGCGAGCCCCGCCGCCCCTACCTCCCCCCGCCGCACAGCTCCCGCTCCGCGCGTACCGGATCGCTCGGGAACCGGAAGGAGGTGAGGTCGGCGGCTCCCGTCAGATTCCGCCAGAACCGCCCCACCGTGAGGGGCGCGCGCGTGGCAGCCCGCAGCTCCTGGAACGGAGCGCAGCGCAGCGCCCGCCGGGCGGCGTCGACGCGGGCGGGGTCCATCCCGGCGGGCAGCTCGCCGGGGACACCGCGCTCGGCGACGATCCACTCGTCGGGGAGCCGTTTGTCGTGCCCCACGCGGCCGATGAAGCCCTCGGAGTGGGCCGCCAGCGGGTAGGCGAGCCCGATCGGGTCGAGGGCGGCACCGGACAGCGGGATCACGGTGCCGCTGAAGCCGAGCGTGTTGTAGACGCCGGTCACACCGGGCTGCCGGGCCCCGACCGGCGTCCTGGCCAGCAGCAGCGTGCCCGCGCCGTCCCGCGCCCTGTCCCGCACGAGCCCGGCGTACGCCCTGTTGCCGGGGTGGCCGGCGAAGTCGTGGTGGAGCGGGTGCGGCGCCGCGTTCTGCTGTACGTAGACCCCGCGTTCGTCCGCGACACCGCTCCGCCCGATGTGCCCCTCGTACGGCACCCGCAACGCACTCGCGCACACCGCGGCCCACACCCCGACCGCCACGGCGACGACGCTCCACGCGCGCGTGACGGGCACGAGGAAGACGGGCAGCAGCATCAGGAGCAGCCCGGGCAGGAACATCCGCCCGTGCATGAAGTCACCGCCCACTTTGATGACGTACGCCCAGCAGAGGGCGCCCGCGAGGAGGGGCGCGACGAGCGGAACCCTGCCCGGAGGGAGCGCTTCGCCGCGCCGCCCGGCGACCAGAGCGGCGTACACGGCGCCCCCGACGACGGCAACCAACGGCACCCACAGCGCGTACGGCCCGACGAAGTCCGAGAGGTAGCCGAGCCCCCGCCCCCACAGACTCCGCGAGGCCTCCTTCGTGACGCCGGGCAGCGGCATCAGATGCCCGTAGTACCCCATGCGGAAGATCTCGTACGAGACCGGCAGCGCACCCGCGACCCCGGCCCCCGCGAGCACCCCGCGCCACGTGGGCCGCACGGTCACCCACTGGGCGGCGAGGAAGACGGCCGACACCAGGGCGAGGTCGGGCCGTACGAGAGGGCCGAGCCCCAAAAGCGCACAGGTCATCAGCGAGCGCGGCCGCGCGACGAGGGCGAGCCAGGACCCCGCGATCCAGCAGGTGGCGAGGCCGGTCTCCAGACCGGAGGTGGCGAAGTCCCAGACGGGCGGCAGCGCGAGCAGCACGAGGGCGCCGCAGGGCAGCAGGAAGCCGTTCCCGCGGCGGAGCGGCAGGGTTCCGTGGAGCCGGCGGGCCCCGAGCGAGGCGAGCGCGAACCCGGCGACGGTGAGCAGCAGCCCCCCGTACATCGCCAGGGTCGCGATGTCGGCCCCCGTCGCCCCGCCGGCGACGAGCAGCCACTGCCACAGGGTGCCGGTGGACGATTCGGCGCGTTCCCCGGGGTTGAAGACGGGACCGTTGCCCGCCAGCACCTGCCGGACCGTGCGGACGTAGATGTGGCCGTCATCGGACATCCACCGCCGCTGGAACCCGGCGACGCCGATGACGAGCGCCGGCAGCAGACAGACGGCGAGCCGGACGCGGCCCCGCCATCGCCGGGGCGCCGCTCCGGGCGACGGCCCGGCGACGGTTTCGGGACCACGGACGGCTGAGTACGCAGAGGTCGTCATGACCGCTACATCGGCGCAGGTCAGCGAGGGCTTGAGCCACGTACACCAGTCCGCCTGCGGAGCCGCGGCCTCACGCCTTCGGGATGTCGAAGTACCGCGTGAGCGCGGCGGCGAGGGCCACATCGCCCGCGAGCTTGACCTTGCGCAGCATGAAGAGGGTGACGGGGCTGGCGTTGCCGGAGACGAGCTTGAGGAACTCCGCGTCGGCCATGACGAGCGTGAGCCGGGGCTCCCCGTCCGAGCGCCCCTCGCGCACCGCACACGTGCCGTCGGCGATCTCCGTCTCGTACACGACGTCTTCATTGCCGCCGCTGCCCGTGACCTTCCAGCGGATGAGCGCCTCCAGCGCCCCCGCGGCCGCCGGCTTGAACTGCCGCTCCATGCGCCCGAAGACCTCCTTCAGGACGCGCCCGCGCAACTCGCCGTCCTCGGCGATCCGGCTGATCTGCTTGCCGGAGAGCCCCTTCACGATCCGCGCGAACTCCTCGGGCGTGACGCGCGCGAAGTCGAGCTCGGCGATCCTGCTGATGTCGTCCGCCACGACAATCTCCTTGCTGCACCATTGAATTTTTCTTACGGGTCAGTAAGTTGACCGTTGAGTAAGCGACGGTACAAAGCCAAGCACACGCCGACCACTTGCACATCCGCCTGCACATCCGCCTGCACATCCGCTGAGAACCGGAAGCCGGGGAGCCGCGTCATGGGCGTACGCAAGGACCTGAAAAGGGCACAGCGCCGCAGCGACCTGGCGGACCGTGCCGAAGTCGAACTCATCAGGGACGAACACGGCACCGTGCGCGAGGCCCGCACCGCCCCGCTCGTGGCGCCCGCCACCGCGGGCAGCACCGCCGACATCCCGTACACCAACGCCGTCGAGGCCCCCGACGCCGTGGTCCTGCGCCGCAAGGAGAGCGGTCAGTGGCGCCCGGTGACGGCCGCGGCCTTCGCCCGCGAAGTGACCGACGCGGCCAAGGGTTTGATCGCGGACGGCCTCGAACCGGGCGGCCGCGTGGCGCTGATGTCCCGCACCCGTTACGAGTGGGCGGTCCTGGACTTCGCGATCTGGGCGGCGGGCGGCCAGACCGTACCCATCTACGCCACGTCCTCGACGGAACAGATCGAGTGGATCATGCGCGACTCGGGCGCGCGCTTCCTCATCGCCGAGACCGCGGAGAACGCGGCGACGGCCGAGCAGGCACTGGCCGCCCTCGACGACCCGCCGCGCATCCGGCACCTCGACGGCGGCGCGATGGCGGAACTGACGGCCCTCGGCGGGGAATTGTCGGACGAGGAAGTGACCAAACGCAGGTCGGCGCTCACCCCGGACTCCATCGCGACGCTCGTCTACACCTCGGGCACCACGGGCCGCCCCAAGGGCTGCGTCCTCACGCACGGCAACCTGCACGCGGAGGCGGCGAACACCGTCGACCTCCTCCACCCCGTCTTCAAGGAGATCACGGGGCAGGTCGCCGCCACGCTCCTCTTCCTGCCGCTCGCGCACATCCTGGGCCGCAGCATCCAGATCGCCTGCATGCTCGCCCGCATCGAGCTCGGCCACTGCCCCGGCATCAAGCCCGAGGAACTCCGCCCGGAGCTGCGGGCGTTCAAACCGACCTTCATCGTCGGCGTCCCGTACCTCTTCGAGAAGATCCACGAAACCGGCCGGGCGACCGCCGAGAAGATGGGCCGCGCCTCCTCCTTCGACCGCGCGGAGCGGATCGCGGTGCGCTTCGGAGAGGCGTATCTGAACAAGTTCCTGGACAAGAAGGGCCCGGGCCCGTCCCCGGCCCTCTACGCCGGCTGGGGGCTCTACGAACTCCTCGTCTACCGGCGCATCCGCAAGGAGGCCGGCGGCCGGCTGCGGTACGCGATCAGCGGCGGCTCACCCCTGGACCGGGACCTCAACCTCTTCTTCTACGCCGCCGGAATCATCATCTACGAGGGGTACGGCCTGACGGAGACCACGGCCGCCGCCACCATCACCCCACCGCTCAGGCCCCGCCCCGGCACGGTCGGGCTGCCCGTCCCCGGCACGGCGGTACGCATCGCGGACGACGGGGAGGTGCTGATCAAGGGCGGCATCGTCTTCGGCTCGTACTGGAACAACCCGGCCGCGACGGACGCCGTACTCACGAACGAGTGGCTCGCCACCGGCGACCTCGGCGCGCTGGACGACCACGGCTATCTCACGATCACGGGCCGCAAGAAGGACATCATCGTCACCTCCGGAGGCAAGAACGTCTCACCCGCCGTCCTGGAGGACCGCCTGCGCAGCCGCGCCCCGGTCGGCCAGTGCATCGTCGTCGGCGACAACCGTTCGTACGTGGCCGCACTCGTCACCCTGGACCCCGAGGCGGTGCACCACTGGCTCACCGTCCGCAAACGCCCGGCGGACACACCACTCGCGGAGCTCGCCCACGACCCGCAGATGATCGCGGAGATCCAGAAGGCGGTGGACCACGCGAACTCGGCGGTCTCCAGGGCCGAATCGATCCGTAAGTTCGCGATCGTGGAAGGCGAGTTCACGGAGGACAACGGCCTGCTGACCCCGTCCCTCAAGATCAAACGCCACGCGGTGACGGCGGCCTACGCGGCCGAGATCGAGGCTCTCTACGGCAGCTGAAACCCACAAAGCTGGCGAGGCCGGCGGCGCCGCCGGCCTCACAGGGGCGGCGGCCCGCGGTGACGGGAGCCGGCCGGGCTGCTGTCGGCGCTCGGTAGCGACAACCCCACTCCCGGACACACGGAAATCTATTCCGACGGAGGTAGACATTCGGCTGTGCTGTGGGTACGGTTTCTCTCGTAGCTGAGATCGAGCTGGGCCCGGCAGACACGAACTGCCGGGCGGTAGTACGCAGGACGGTGCGGCGGTGGAGTCTCGAAGCCAGAGCGTTGCAGGACGGCGACGGGGCTGACGGCCGGACCGGGTGGCCCGCAGTGATCAGGGGCCGCCGTGAGCAGGACCCAGCAGTACCCAGCAGTACGCAGTACGCATCACCAGGTAGTAAGTAAGTAGTTGATCAAGAGGGAAGAACGGAGGAGCTGAAAGCCATCAGGATCGCCCGGGCGGGAAGTCGGCCCGGGTACCGCAGGACATCGTTAGTGAGGTGGTCTCCGGTCACGCAACCGCGATCCCCGCAGTGCCCATCCCCTCCGGGCTGGTCATGCGGACACAGAAGGCCGGCGCAGCACTAGGGCCGGCAGATGGTGTAGCAGTTCCTTCGGGGCCCGGGTGCCAGTACGGCACCCGGGCCCCCCGACGTGTGCCAGAGAGGCGTGATGACAGCAGACGATTCCTTCGGCCGTCTCGATGACGATGATTACCCCGCCTACACAATGGGCCGGGCCGCCGCCATGCTCGGCACCAGCCAGAGCTTCCTGCGCGCCATCGGCGAAGCCCGCCTGATCACCCCGCTGCGATCCGAGGGCGGCCACCGCCGCTACTCCCGCTACCAGCTGCGCATCGCCGCCCGCGCCCGGGAACTCGTCGACCGCGGCACCCCCATCGAGGCTGCCTGCCGCATCATCATCCTCGAGGACCAGCTCGAGGAAGCCCAGCGCATCAACGCCGAGTACCGCCGCGCCGCCGAGACGTCCCCGTCAGCCGCGGTCTGAGGCGACAGTGGTCTGAGGCGGTAGTGGTCTGAGGCGACAGCGAGCCGCGCGGACCATGCGCGCCGTCCTCCCGCTTCGACTGTTGACCCGCCGGTTCGGCTCGGCTCGGAACGGCCCAGCGCCTGGCACGCAGTGAGGCCCGACCGGTACACACCGGTCGGGCCTCACTGCTGTTTCCGGCGCGGCTCGCGCCGGGCTTCGCCGATCAGGCGGACACGGGGGCGCCGCCCAGCATGACGGAAGCCCGCTGGAGCGGACTGATGGCGACCGAGGACGCAGACGCGGACGCCGGCGCGGACACAGGCCCGGCCGCGGGAGGGGTCCGGCAGGTGAAGCCGAGCTGGATCATGGCCCGGAGGACTTCGCCCGCGCTGAAATCACGGCGATCCTGGCGGGTGATGACCTGGCCGACCTGTTTGACGGGGTAGTGGCGCCGCCCGATGATCACGGACTGGCCGGTGACCGGCTCGGGCTTGACGCCCTTCATCGTTTCCAGCACCCCGCTCTTGGTGAGGTCGAACGGGAAGCGGGCGATGACACAGCGCATGAGACCTCGCATGGGGAGGGGCGGGGAGGGAGATCGGGGCGGCCCGTGGCGGGCTGGTTCAGTGGACGGGGGCGGCGGCGATGTCCCGCAGGCGCATCAGGTCCGTATAGCCGGAGCCGTCACGGACAGCCGTGAGCCGGGCCCTGGTGACCAGACCGGTGCGCCGGCCGTCCTCGTCGCAGACGAGGAGGTGCCCGACGCGGGCGCCGACCATGACGGACAGCGCCACCTCGACGGTCATGTCGTCCCAGACCCGCGGTCCGGCCTCGATGTCCACCGGGCGCGAATACGTCTGAACCAGCGTCAAAGGTCCTCCTAGAAGCGGGGTTGATGTCCGGAGCGCGCCGGGGGCGCGAAGGAGTTACGCCGCGGTGTCGACGGCGGACCGCTGCGCGGAGACGCGTCGGGCCGCGGAAGCGGGGCGGCGACGGCCGCGCGAAGCGCCGCCGCGCTTGGGGCGCTCGGTGACCGGCGCGGTGATGACGACCGGGATGCCCGAGGGGGCCTGGGCGCCGGTGATCCGGCTGAGCGCCTCCTCGCCGGAGCGGACCTGGGTGATCTGCGGGCTGATGCCGGCGTCCGACATGAGGCGGACCATGCCGCGGCGCTGGTTCGGGGTGACCAGGGTGACGACGCTGCCGGACTCACCGGCACGGGCGGTGCGGCCGCCGCGGTGCAGGTAGTCCTTGTGGTCGGTCGGCGGGTCCACGTTCACGACGAGGTCGAGGTTGTCGACGTGGATGCCGCGGGCGGCGACGTTGGTGGCCACGAGGACGGTGACGTGCCCCGTCTTGAACTGCGTCAGGGTGCGGGTGCGCTGGGGCTGCGACTTGCCGCCGTGCAGCGCGGCGGCCCGTACACCGCTGTTGAGCAGGTCCTGGGTCAGCCGGTCGACGGCGTGCTTGGTGTCCAGGAACATGATCACGCGGCCGTCGCGGGCGGCGATCTCGGTGGTGGCCGTGTGCTTGTCGGCGCCGTGGACGTGCAGCACGTGGTGTTCCATCGTGGTGACCGCGCCGGCCGAGGGGTCGACCGAGTGGACGACGGGGTCGGTCAGGTAGCGGCGCACCAGCAGGTCGACGTTGCGGTCCAGGGTGGCGGAGAACAGCATCCGCTGTCCCTCGGGCCGCACCTGGTCCAGGAGCGCGGTGACCTGCGGCATGAACCCCATGTCGGCCATCTGGTCGGCCTCGTCGAGCACGGTGATGGCCACCTGGTTCAGGCGGCAGTCGCCACGGTCGATGAGGTCCTTGAGCCGGCCCGGGGTCGCCACGACGATCTCGCTCCCGGTGCGCAGCGCGCCGGCCTGCCGGCCGATGGACATGCCGCCCACGACCGTGGCAAGGCGCAGCCGGACGGCACGGGCGTACGGAGTCAGCGCGTCGGTCACCTGCTGGGCGAGCTCACGGGTGGGGACCAGGATCAGGCCCAGCGGCTGGCGGGGCTCGGCGCGCTGGCCGGCGGTCCGGGAGAGCAGGGCGAGGCCGAAGGCGAGGGTCTTGCCGGAGCCGGTGCGCCCGCGGCCCAGGACGTCACGGCCCGCGAGGGAGTTCGGCAGCGTCGCTCCCTGGATCGGGAAGGGCACGGCCACCCCCTGCCTGCCGAGTTCGGCGAGCAGCGGCGCGGGCATGTCGAGATCGGCGAAGCCTTCCACGGCGGGCAGCGCCGGGGTGATCGTCTTGGGGAGAGCGAACTCACCCTGCACGGCGGCGGGCCGACGGCTGTACCCACCGGATCGGCGCGGGGCCGCTGCCCCGAAGCGGCTACCGCTCTTACCGGCGTCACCGCCATTGCGGGTGCGGGAGAATCGGTCGTTCGTACGTGTGCGGTTCATGCGGAACCTTCCTCGATGCGGCGCATATCAAGGAATTCTTCCGGCGATGAGCGGCACAGAGAATTACAAGAATGGACCGATGGTTAAAGCGAAAGCGGAACTGGCCGACGGGTGAATCCATACGGGCGCAGGCGCTGAAATTGGGTGACCGGTGACGCGAAGAAAGAATGTCACCTGGAGTGTCGACCGGAGCGTCGACTGTGTATATGAGCGGGCGGGGCGTTATCCGATTCGCCCGCAGGTGGAATCGCTCCGGAAAATGCCTGCAGCTGGGGCCCGCACCCCGAAGGATGCGGGCCCCAGCTGCAAAGTGCGCGTCAGTGTCAGGCGGGAACGATGTTCTCGGCCGTCGGGCCCTTCTGGCCCTGCGCGATGTCGAACTGCACCTTCTGGCCTTCGAGCAGCTCGCGGAAGCCCTGGGCGGCGATGTTCGAGTAGTGGGCGAACACGTCAGCGCCGCCACCGTCCTGCTCGATGAAGCCGAAACCCTTTTCCGCGTTGAACCACTTCACGGTGCCAGTAGCCATGTCAATCTCCTTTGGGGCAGTACATCGGAATCCGCACTGTGCGGATACCGTGTCGCCGCGATGATTACCCCGCCCGGAAATGACCGGTAATACAAAAGCGCCCCCACCGCAGTGTGCGGCCAGGAGCACTTGAAGTTTTCGGGAACCACAACTGCAACTGAGACGACAGTAGCACGCCATGGCGGCCTGTGGGCATGAAAGAATTTCGCTCCGCTCATTGCGCTAAAAACTCTCCGCGCCCGGATCGTTAAACCCTCACTTCGCGAACACAGACATTGGTTCGCCGAGCGCAGCGTTTCGGGAGATGCCGACGCGTAGTCACGCGGGGCGGGAGCGGCGGGAGGGGCCATGCCCGACCAGGGAAGGCGCCCTCTCCGAGGGAGAGTGGAACACCGTGCGAACAGAAGCGCCCCCGGCAGGACTCGAACCTGCGGCCAAGCGCTTAGAAGGCGCCTGCTCTATCCACTGAGCTACGGGGGCCGGGTGTGGCCGGGTGGCAGGGGGTTCGGATGTGGGGGTGATCCGTGACCTTGCCGGGGACAAGGATAGGGCTCCCGGGGCCTTGTCCCTGGTGCTTCGCCTCCGCGCCGCGATGTGGAGGTTCGGTGAAGCGGTCCTGATAATCGCAGGCAGGTGCGAATCTCGCATCGCTTTTGGCGCCTCGCGCCCCGGGTGTTGTGCACTCGTTATGCCTGCGCCCCAGTCGCCCCTTCCATCCCCTGTGTCCGATCGGCGCGCAGGAACGGCCATATGCTTCAGAAAGCCGCCAAAATTGGGCATTCTTCGCATGTGGTGACCTTGGACGTACGGCCTCAATTGCTTGACGCACTCTCCGCCCTGCGCGAGCGTGTCGCTGCCGCACGCTTTCCGCTCCCCCTGCCGGGGGCGCCACGCGCGCGTGCCAACCGGGACGAGTTGCTGGCACAGCTCGATGACTATCTGGTGCCCCGGCTCAGGGCGCCCGAAGCGCCCCTGCTCGCCGTCATCGGCGGATCCACCGGCGCCGGCAAGTCGACCCTCGTGAACTCCCTCGTGGGACGGCAGGTCAGCGAGGCGGGTGTGCTGCGGCCCACCACGCGTACGCCGGTGCTCGTCTGCCATCCGGACGATCACCACTGGTTCTCGGGGATGCGGATCCTGCCCGACCTCACGCGCGTGTGGGTGCCCCGGCAGGATCCCGGAGAGAGCGGTGAGGGGGACGACGACGGCGACGGCGAAGAAGACGTACAGGCGCTCGTCGGCGAGGACGAGCGGGCCCTGCGGATCGAGACCGCGTCCAGCCTGCCGCGTGGCCTCGCCCTCCTCGACGCCCCCGACGTCGACTCGCTCATCGCCGACAACCGCGTACTGGCCGCCGAGCTGATCTCCGCGGCCGACGTATGGGTCATGGTCACCACCGCCTCCCGGTACGCCGACGCCGTCCCCTGGCATCTGCTGCGTACCGCCAAGGAGCACGACGCCACCCTCGTCACGGTCCTCGACCGGGTGCCCCACCAGGTGGTGACCGAGGTGTCACGCCAGTACGGGGCGCTGCTCGCCAAGGCCGGACTCGGCGACGTGCCGCGCTTCACCGTGCCCGAGCTGCCCGAGTCGGCGGGCGGCGGCGGCCTGCTCCCCGCCACCGCCGTCGCGCCCCTGCGCGCCTGGCTCACCCACCGCGTCCAGGAACCCGCGGCCCGCGCCCAGGCCGTCGCCCGCACCGCGCAGGGCGTCATCCGGTCCCTCGACTCCCGGCTGCCGGAACTCGCGAGCGCCGTCGCCGCCCAGCACGCCGCCGCGCTGCGGCTCACCTCCGCCGTCGACGACGCGTACGAGAACGAGCACGCGCGCGTGCACAGACGTCTGCAGGCGGGCGGCGTACTTGCCGGGGGCGCCCTGAAGCGGTGGCGCAGCTATCCGCTCGACTGCGGGGCCGGCGAACTGCTCGACGCCATCGCCGAGAGCCTGGAGGCGCTGCTGCTGTGCGCCGTCACGGCCGCCGACGAGCGCATCGACGAGGCCTGGCGCCGCGAGCCCGCGGCGGGCGCTCCAGGGCTCGCCGACCGCGACCCGGAGGTGGAGAGCGCCGAGCACCGCATCGGGATGGCCGTCCGCAGATGGCGGCGCGTCCTGGAGGAGTACGCCGAGGACGAGGTGCGCGGGCTGGAGAGGGTCGACAAGAACGCCCTGCCCGACCCCGAAGTCGTCGCCGCGCTGCTCGCCACGGCGCTGCTCGGCGGGCGCCGGGCACGTTCGGCCGGGGAGGTCCTCGCCGAGCGGATCGGCGCCCAGGGGGCGGTCCGGCTGCTCGACCGGGGTGGGCGCCTGCTGACCGAGTACCTGGAGAAGGTCCTCGCCGCCGAACGGGAGCGGAGGCTCGCCCCCCTGGACGCCCTCGAAGTGCACCCCGAACCCCAGGCCGAGCTGATCGCCGCCCTGTCCGTACTGCAGAAGGAGAGGTGACCGCGGTGACCGCCGTCACTGATCACGCCGATCACCCCAAGCACAGCGACCGGAGCGACCGGAGCGACCGAGACAAACGCGCTGAGCGTGACAAGCGCGGCAAGCGGGGCGAGAGCGACGAGCGGGTCGGCAGCGGCTCCGAAAGGGCCTGGGACGACGGGCTCATCGCGCGGCGCGTCGCCGGCGGACCGCGCGGCTCCGGAACTGGCTCCGGCACGAGCACCGGCTCCGGCACGGGTACCGCCACCGGCACGGACACGGGAGTCCGCTCGTACGCCCCCTCAAGAACCCCCACTTCTTATGAAGGGCCCCTGCGCACCCGGCTCGACGCGCTGCGCGAACTCGTCGGGCTCTCCCGCACCCGCCTCGACAGCGGCACGCTCGCCGAGGCCGGGCGGATCCTGGACGAGGCCGCCGCCCGGCGCAGGCTCTCCGAACGGCACACCGTCGTCGCCATCGCGGGCGCCACCGGAAGCGGCAAGTCGACGCTCTTCAACTCGCTCGCCGGCGTGATGATCTCGGACACCGGCGTGCGCAGACCGACCACGGCAGCGCCCATCGGATGCAGCTGGACGGACGGCGCGGCGGGGCTCCTCGACCGGCTAGGGATCCCCGGGCGACTGCGCCGCCGGCCGCTCCAGGGACCCGGCGCCGACGAACTCCAGGGGCTCGTCCTCATCGACCTGCCCGACCACGACTCGGCGGTCGGCGAGCACCGCGAGCACGTCGACCGCATCCTGGCCCTCGTCGACGCCGTCATCTGGGTCGTCGACCCGGAGAAGTACGCCGACGCGATGCTCCACGAACGCTATCTGCGGCCCATGGCCGGGCACGCCGAAGTCACCTTCGTAGTGCTCAACCAGATCGACCGGCTCCCCGGAGACGCCGCCGACCAGGTCCTCGACGATCTGCGGCGGCTCCTCGACGAGGACGGCGTCGCGCTCGGCGAACACGGGGAACCGGGCGCCACAGTGCTCGCGATCTCCGCCCTGACCGGCGAGGGAATGGGTGAACTGCGCGAGACGCTCGGCCAGTTCACCCAGGAGCGGGGCGCCGCGGCCCGCCGCATCTCCGCCGACCTGGACGCCACCGCGGAACGGTTGCGTCCGGTGTACGTCACGGATGCGCGCGGCGGCCGGAACCGCGGGCGGATCGGGCTCAGCGAGGAGGCGCGCGACGAGTTCGCCGACCGGCTCGCGGAGGCGGTCGGCGCGACCGCCGCGGGGGAAGCGGCGGAGCGTGCCTGGCGCAGGCACGCGGGCAAGGCGTGCGGCGACCCCTGGCTGCGGCTGTGGCGCTGGTACGAGGGCAGGCGCTCCTCGCAGGGCGTCCTGACGCCGACCAACCACATCCCCACCGACGTGGAGGCGACGGCACGTCAGCGCGTGGAGCAGGCCGTGCGCACGGTCGCCGACCAGGCGGCGACGGGTCTGCCCGCGCCCTGGGGCCAGGCGGTGCGGGAGGCGGCCGTACGCGGTGCCCGAGGGCTGCCCGAGGCGCTCGACGAGCTGGCGGTGACGGCGGGGGTGCCCATGGGGCGGCCGCCGCGGCCCAGCTGGTGGCCGGTCGCGGTCCTCACCCAGGCGGCGATGACGCTGCTCCAGATCATGGGCGGGCTGTGGCTGGTGGGACAGATCATCGGAATCGCCACACCGAACCTGGGCGTGCCGGTGCTGCTGATGCTGGCGGGGATCGTGGGCGGCCCGTGTGTGGAGTGGACGAGCAGGATGGCGGCGCGCGGGCCCGCGCGGCGGTACGGATACGAAGCGGAACGACGGCTGCGGGACGCGGCCGCCGGGTGCGGACGGGCGAGGGTCCTGGATCCGGTGGCGGCGGAGCTGCTGCGGTATCGCGAGGTCAGGGAGCAGTATGTGCGGGTGACGGGGCGTGTCTCCCGGTGAGGTGGCGGGGCGCGTTCCGAGGTGAGGAGACGGGGCGCGTTCCTCGATCGGGTGACGGAGTTTTCCACAACCTGAGGGTTGCCCACAGGGCTCAGCGGGATCGGCGCGACCGGTGCAGTCTGGGTTCGCGGCCGTGGACAGCGCGGCGGCGGACACGGACGAAGCGGGGGAGGGGTTCGACGATGAACGAGACCTTGGTGACGGTGGTGGGGAACGTGGCGACGACGCCGGTGTACCGGGAGCTGCCGTCGGGACCGGTGGCGCGGTTCCGGCTCGCGGTGACATCGCGGTACTACGACGCCGCGAAGAACGCGTGGAACGACGGACACACCAATTTCTTCACGGTCTGGGCCTGGCGCGCGCTCGGTACGAACGTACAGGGATCGGTGTCCGTGGGCGAACCGGTCATCGTGCAGGGCCGGTTGAAGGTCCGGGACGAGGAGCGGGGCGGGCAGCACTGGACGTCGGCGGACATCGAGGCGCTGGCCATCGGGCACGATCTGTCGCGCGGTACCGCGGCGTTCCGCCGGGTGGGCAGGGCCAACCCGGCGCTGACGGAACCGGTGGCCGAGCGGGAGGAAAGTGCCGCCGGGACAAGGGAGAAGGAGCCGGCGCCGGTGGGGTGACGGGGCATCAGTCCGGCTCGCGAAGAGGGAGCCGAAGTGCGGCATATCGGCGAATCGATGCCGTTGATTTGTCGATAAGCCCAGCTCGGAGCCGTTGTTGGCGATAACGATTCCGAGTCGGATCCGGCGTCCGATGGGATGCGTGGGGCTCGCGATGCGCCGCTTCCTTAGGATGCCGGACGTAGCTCACGGGGCAGTTGGCAGGAGATGCCATGCAGGTGGCAGGTGATCCTGCCCCTTTCAGTCTGCTGGCGGGACCACCCCCCAACGTTGTGAACGGGTCCCGCCCGGAGGGGAATTCAGTGTTTTCTGCGTTGTCCATACGTAGCCGAGGCGCCGCCCGGTTCGCCGCGGTGACCGTGGCGGCGGGCCTGGCCGTGGCGGGCGGAGTGACCGTCGCGGGCCCGGCCGCGGCCGAAGAGGCGCCACAGCACCGGGGCGGCGCGATCGCGACGCTGGGCGGGCTGCAGACGTACGACCAGGCCGTCATCCGTGACAACGGCAGCTCGCAGCAGGTGCCCGCGGGACTCTTCGAGATGTCCGTGGAGGGCGGCGGCACCCTCCAGACGTACTGCATCGACATCCTCAACCCCACGCAGAAGGACGCCAAGTACCAGGAGACCCCCTGGAGCGGCACCTCGCTGAACGGCAACCGTGACGCGGGCAAGATCCGCTGGATCCTGCAGCACTCCTACCCGCAGGTGAACGACCTCGCGGCGCTGGCCCGCAAGGCGGGCGTGCGCTCCCTCACCGAGCAGACCGCCGCGGCCGGCACCCAGGTGGCGATCTGGCGCTACTCCGACGGAGCGGAGGTCGACGCCGTCGCCCCGGAGGCCGAGAAGCTCGCCGACTACCTGTACAAGAGCGCGCGCGGCAGCGCGGAGCCCAAGGCGTCGCTGACGCTGGAGCCGCCCGCCGTGTCGGGCCGGGCGGGGGAGCGGCTCGGTCCTGTCACCGTGCGGACCGACGCCGAGTCGGTGACGGTGACGCAGACCGGCGACTCCGCGGCGAACGGCGTGAAGATCGTCGCCAAGAACGGCAAGGCCCTGAAGACCGCGGGCGACGGCAGCCACCTCTACTTCGACGTGCCGAAGGACGCACTGGACGGTTCGGCCGCGCTCTCCGTGCAGGCGTCGACCACCGTGCCGGTCGGCCGGGCCTTCGCGTCCGAGACCAGGAGCCAGACGCAGATACTCGCCGGCTCCAGCGAGTCGACCGTGTCGGCGACGGCGACCGCCGACTGGGCCGCGAAGGGAGCGCTGCCCGCGCTCTCGGCGGAGAAGAACTGCGCCAAGAGCGGTATCGACATCACCGCGGTCAACAACGGCGACAAGCCCTTCACCTTCCGGCTGATGGAGTTCAAGCACACCATCAAGGCGGGCACCTCACAGACGGTGACGATCCCGCTCCAGGAGGACCAGCCCTACGACTTCACGATCACCGGGCCGAACGGCGTCGAGAACCGCTTCAAGGGCGTACTCGACTGCCGCACCGCGGGCGACACCATAGGCACCAAGACCCAGCCCGTCTCCGAACCGAGCCCCGCGTCCGCGGGCGGCACCTCAGGCGGCGGCGACCTGGCCGAGACCGGCAGCTCCAGCAACACCCCGCTGATCGTCGGCATCGCGGTGGCGTTCGTCGTCCTCGGCGGCACGACGGTCTTCCTCCTGCGCAAGAAGGACGACACCCCGGCGCGGACGGCCGACGCGTCCACCGAGGAGTAGGCACCCCGACCCGCAGCGTGGGGTGACCGCACGGCTACCCCACGCGAGCCACCGCCCCGGCGGGAAACAATCCGGTTTCCTCCGGGGGGTGGCCGTCAGGCAAGATGGGGTGTATCTGCCCACTCACTGATTGCCGGACGGTTTCTCTTGGCTGAGTACATCTACACCATGCGCAAGACGCGCAAGGCGCACGGCGACAAGGTGATCCTCGACGATGTCACCTTGAGCTTCCT
This sequence comes from Streptomyces sp. NPDC029674, assembly GCF_044903205.1. Lineage (NCBI taxonomy): Bacteria > Bacillati > Actinomycetota > Actinomycetes > Kitasatosporales > Streptomycetaceae > Streptomyces > Streptomyces sp. NPDC029674. The sequence continues at coordinate 608,221 of NZ_JBJDPY010000001.1, read as the reverse complement.
TCCTGGCGCGAAGATCGGTGTCGTGGGCCCCAACGGCGCCGGTAAGTCCACGGTGCTGAAGATCATGGCCGGCCTGGAGCAGCCGTCGAACGGCGACGCGTTCCTCTCGCCGGGGTACACCGTCGGCATCCTCATGCAGGAGCCGCAGCTCGACGAGTCGAAGACCGTTCTGGAGAACGTCCAGGACGGCGCCGCCGAGATCATGGGCAAGCTCAAGCGCTTCAACGAGGTCGCGGAGCTCATGGCGACCGACTACTCGGACGAGCTCATGGAGGAGATGGGCAAGCTCCAGGAGGACCTGGACCACGCCAACGCGTGGGACCTGGACGCCCAGCTCGAGCAGGCCATGGACGCGCTCGGCTGCCCGCCCGGCGACTGGCCCGTCACCACCCTCTCCGGTGGTGAGAAGCGCCGCGTCGCGCTCTGCAAGCTCCTCATCGAGGCGCCCGACCTGCTCCTCCTCGACGAGCCCACCAACCACCTCGACGCCGAGTCGGTGAACTGGCTGGAGCAGCACCTCGCGAAGTACGCGGGTTGCGTCATCGCCGTCACCCACGACCGGTACTTCCTGGACAACGTCGCCGAGTGGATCCTGGAGCTCGACCGCGGCCGCGCCATCGCCTACGAGGGCAACTACTCCACGTACCTGGAGAAGAAGCAGTCCCGTCTCAAGGTCGAGGGCCAGAAGGACGCCAAGCGCGCCAAGCGGCTCAAGGAAGAGCTCGAGTGGGTGCGGTCGAACGCCAAGGGGCGGCAGGCCAAGTCCAAGGCGCGTCTGGCGCGTTACGAGGAGATGGCCGCCGAGGCGGACAAGATGCGGAAGCTGGACTTCGAGGAGATCCAGATCCCGCCGGGCCCGCGACTGGGTTCGATCGTCGTCGAGGTCGAGAATCTTTCGAAGGCCTTCGGTGACAAGGTCCTCGTCGACGACCTCAGCTTCTCGCTGCCGCGCAACGGCATCGTCGGCATCATCGGTCCGAACGGCGCGGGCAAGACCACGCTGTTCAAGATGATCCAGGGCCTGGAGCAGCCGGACTCCGGCAAGATCAAGATCGGTGACACGGTCAAGGTCAGCTACGTCGACCAGGGCCGCGCCAACATCGACCCGAAGAAGACCCTCTGGGCCGTGGTGAGCGACGAGCTCGACTACATCAACGTCGGCCAGGTCGAGATGCCCTCGCGGGCGTACGTCTCCGCCTTTGGCTTCAAGGGCCCGGACCAGCAGAAGCCGGCCGGGGTGCTCTCCGGCGGTGAGCGCAACCGCCTCAACCTGGCGCTGACCCTCAAGGAGGGCGGCAACCTGCTCCTCCTCGACGAGCCGACGAACGACCTGGACGTCGAGACCCTGTCGTCGCTCGAGAACGCGCTGCTCGAGTTCCCCGGTGCGGCTGTGGTCATCTCCCACGACCGGTGGTTCCTCGACCGGGTCGCGACCCACATCCTCGCCTACGAGGGTGACTCCAAGTGGTACTGGTTCGAGGGCAACTTCGAGTCGTACGAGAAGAACAAGATCGAGCGCCTGGGCGCCGACGCGGCCCGTCCGCACCGCGCCACCTACAAGAAGCTCACGCGAGGCTGAGGCGGCTGTGGCTCGACACATATACCAATGCCCGCTGCGCTGGTCGGACATGGACGCCTTCGGGCACGTCAACAACGTCGTCTTCCTCCGGTACTTGGAGGAGGCGCGCATCGACTTCATGTTCCGGCTCGCGCCCGGTGACGGGTCGCCGTCGTTCTCCGGCGGTTCGGTCGTGGCCCGGCACGAGATCGACTACGTGCGGCCGTTGGTGCACCGGCACGAGCCGGTCACCGTCGAGTCGTGGGTGACGAAGATCGGTGCGGCGTCGCTGACCATCGCGTACGAGATCAAGGACGCGGACCAGGTGTATGTGCGGGCCTCGACCGTGGTCGTGCCCTTCGACCTGGAGGCGCAGCGGCCGCGGCGGATCTCCGCCGAGGAGCGGTCGTTCCTCCAGGAGTACGTCGACGACAGCGCCGGCGGTGCCGACAGTGGCTCGGGGGCGCTTGCCGCATGACCGCGCGGCTGCACTTCGCCGATGCCGGGGAGGCGGCCGACCTCGCCGCCTTCCTGGCCCGGCTGATCCACTACGACAAGGCAGCCGCCGTGCGGCTGCAGGCCGCCGGGGACACGCTCGCCGTGTTCGGGCGGCCGCCGTCGTTCGAGGTGCTCGTCGTCCGGACGGCCCGCCTCGCCAAGCCGTACGAACACGGGCTCGACACCGCGCTGGACGTCACGGTCTCGGCCGGTGAGTTCCTGGAGCGCGTCGGTGAGGCGGCGGAATCCGCGGAGACGGCGGGGATCGCCGGCGTCCCGGAGGCCGTTACCGGGCCGCCGTGGGCGGGCGTCCTGCCGCCGCGCGGTGGCTGGCGGCCGGAGCCGGGGCTTCCGGCTCCGGACGCGGTGCGGTCCCTGGTCAAACAGGCCGTGGCCGAATTCCGGTCCCGCGTCGAGGAGTTGCCCGCCGAGCGGCGGGTGCGGGCCGAGCTCGACCGGGTGGGGCGGGAGATCTGGTCCCGGCCCGTCGGCGACACGGAGCTGCCCGTGCGGGCCGCGCACGCGGCGCAGACCCTGGGATTCCTGCGGGGCGACACGCTGGCCCTGCTGTCGTCCGGGGCGTGGCTGCGGCTGCGTACGGCCTATGGATCCGTCGCGGTGCGCCGGGCGGGTGCTTCGGGGCTCTCCGTCACACCCGCCTAGCCGCGCTTCCCGGACCGGCGGCCAGAGCCTGTGTCATGACACAGGCTCTCAGCCCTCGGAGTTGACCATGGACGCCGCCGCGTACGTCAGGTAGTTCCACAGCGTGCGCTCGTGCTCCTCGGAGAGGCCGAGCTCGTCCACCGCCGCGCGCATGTGCTTCAGCCAGGCGTCGTGCGCGGCCCTGTCGACCGTGAACGGCGCGTGCCGCATGCGCAGCCGGGGATGGCCTCGGTTGTCGCTGTACGTGCGGGGGCCGCCCCAGTACTGCATCAAAAAGAGCGCCAGGCGCTCCTCGGCCGGGCCCAGGTCCTCCTCCGGGTACATCGGCCGCAGCAGCGGGTCCTCCGCGACCCCCTGGTAGAAGAGGTGCACCAGGCGCCGGAAGGTCTCCTCGCCGCCGACCTGTTCGTAGTAGGTCTGCTCCTGAAGCGTGCCGCGTGGGATGTCGTTCACGCGTTCCATGGTCTCAGACGGGACGGCCGAGTACGGAAGGCTTAGGACCATCGCCTCGCATCCGCGGCGAAGGCGCAGCACAGTGGATGTATGGAACCCGATCCTGTGCTGCTCACCGAGGCCCGGAACGCCCTCGTGCGCGAGATCGAGGCGAGCGGGGCCTGGCGGGACGATCCCGGCTGGCGGGAGGCGTTCAGGGCCGTGCCGCGGCATTTGTTCGTGCCCTACTACTACCTGGGCGTGGTCGGCGGGTACGAGCGGCTGTGGGGCGAGGACCCCGACGACCGGCGCCGTACGCGCTGGCTGCGCGGCGCCTACGCGGACGCCCCGCTGGCCACCCGGGTGCGCGACGGGGAACTCGTCTCGTCCAGCAGTCAGCCGTCCCTGATGGCGAAGATGCTCGTCGAACTGGACGTACGCGAAGGCGACCGCGTACTGGAGATCGGCGCCGGCACCGGCTACAACGCCGCGCTGCTCGCCCACCGGCTCGGCGACGACCACGTCACGACCGTCGACCTCGACCCGGAGATCACGGAGTCCGCACGGAGGCACCTGACGGCCGCCGGGTACCGCCCGGCCGTGGTGACCGGCGACGGCGCGGCCGGCTGCCCCGAGCGCGCACCCTACGACCGGATCATCGCCACCTGCACCCTGAGCTCGGTGCCGGGGACGTGGCTCGGACAGTGCCGCCCCGGCGCCCGGATCCTCACGCCCCTGGCCACCGGGCTGATCGCGCTGACCGTGCGGGACGCGGAGCACGCCGAGGGGCGCTTCCTGCACACGCCCGCCTACTTCGTGCCGTTGCGCGGTGGCGGCGCGCGGGTCCCGCAGGAGCAGGACATCGGCGGACTGCCGCGCAAGGCACTGCAGAACGAGCTCTTCCGCTTCCTCCTCGAGCTGACCGCGGGCAGCCTCGACCCGCACGAAGCGCTCGCGCTGTGGCAGCGCGAGGGCCGGCCGGTGCGCGAGCGCTTCGGGATCACGGTGAGCGGGTCGCACGAGTGGGCCTGGCTGGACGATCCCGAGGGGCCGTACGTCTGGCCGCTGTGACGGGCCGCTGTGAACGGCCCGTCGTGAAGCGTCTCAGTCGCGGCGGATCGTGATCGTCGTCCAGGCGCCCACGTGCACCTGGTCGCCGTCCTGGAGCGGCACGGGGACGAACGGCTGGATGGGCTCCTCGCCGCCGTTGACCGTGGTGCCGTTCGTCGAGTTCTGGTCGACGACCGCCCAGCTGCCGTCCGGCTGCTGGACCAGGACCGCGTGCTGGTGCGAGACGCCCGGGTCCTCCGGCGGCACCGACAGGTCGATGTCCGGGGTGTCGCCCGTGGAGTGCCTGCGGCGGCCGATGCTGATCTGGTTACCGGCCAGCGGGCGCTGCTGCTCCGGCGAGTACGCGGGCAGGTTGAGCCCCGAGGCCTCGGGGCCGCTGCGCTGCATCATCGCCATGAAGTACTCGCGGTCGGGCCCGATCGTCACCGTCCAGGTGCCGGGGCCCTGCGGAGCCTGCTGCTGCGCGGGGCCCTGCTGGAACGGGTCCTGCTGGAAGGACTCCTGCTGGAAGGACTCCTGCTGGGACGGGGCCGAGGAGGGCGGCGAGAGCACCCAGTCGTCGTCTCCACCACCGAAGGAGGGGCCGCCGGGACCGTTGGGACCACTGGGGCCGTTGGGACCGCCGGGGCCGGGAGGCGGCGGGGGCGGACCCTGCCGGCCACCCGTCTCCTGCGGGAACGCCGGCGGCGCGGGCGGACCCGGCTGCTGGAACGCCTGGGGCGCGCCGGGCGGCGCCTGACCGGGCCGGCCGGGCTGGTGACCGGGCTGAGGCTGATGACCGGGCTGCCCCGGTTGCACTTGCCCTTGCGGACCCGGCTGCCCCGGGATCGGCTGGCCGGGACCCTGGGGGCCCGGGCCCTGCTGGCCGGGACCCTGCGGACCCGGACCCTGCGGACCCGGACCCTGCGGGCCGCCACCGCCACCACCGTTACCGTTGCCGAACGGCGGGATCGGCTCCGCGGGCCGGTTCACCTGCGAGGGGCGCGAGCCCTGGTACTCGTACCCGGGCGGCGGCTGCTGCTGGAACTGCTGCGGCGGGTTCGGACCCGGCGGCATTCCGGGGCCGGCGCCCGGACCGGGCCGGGGAGCGGGGCCGGGGCCTCCGTGCGTGGCCGGCAGCGGCGGGTTCGGCGCGGCGGGCGTGTACGACGTCGCCGTGTTCGTCAGGAAGTTCCACCGGCACTCCTCGCAGAACGGCGCGTTCGCCTCGCGGGGCGTGCGGCACTGCGGGCACAGCTGCGCCTCGGGCGCCGGGTCCGGCACGGCGGCCAGATGCGGGCGCCCGGGCGCGGGCTGCGGGAAGCCGGGGTCCTGGCCGGGCGGCGGCGGAGGGTAGCCGTACCCGGCCGGGGGCGGCGGCGGGGGAGGGGGCGGTACGGCACCGGCCATGCGGTGACCGCAGACCTCGCACCAGTCATCGGAACCCGACTGGTGTCCGTTCGGGCAGGTCGGCATGTCGGCGCTTCCCCCTCTCCTTCTCCGGCCCGAGGGCCGTACGTGTGGTTTCCTCGCGAATGCTGTTGCCTCGCGAAGCTACTGCTTCTTCACGCGAACAGTTTTCGTCGACCGGGTCTCGAGTGTCATCTCGTCGGCCTCGGCGACCTTCGCCTTCAATCGAACAGTACCTTCCGCGGCATCCACGACGTCCACCACCTTCGAAAGCAGTTTCGCCGTATCCTCGTTGCCCGATGCGGCGGCGAGCTGGACGGCCCGGCCCAGTTTCGCGGTCGCCCCGTCGACATCTCCCGATTTACGGGCGTCGAGGCCCTGCTGGATGACCTGGGCCAGCTCGGCCTGGCCCGTATAGTGCGCGACCTGCGGATTGATGCTGGTGGACGCCGCCATGTCGTCCGTCCACACCGCCCGCACGAGGCCCTGCGACAGCGTCTGCGCGCTGCCGTCCCCCTGTGGTACGACCAGGGAGACGCGGGCCGCGAGCATCTCCCGGCCCAGCTCGGCGCCCGGCACCTGCACGCAGATGTGGTAGTCGCGGGACTCGTCGCCCCAGGACCCCGTGGGGTAGTCCCCGGCGCGTGGCCCCGCCTCCGTACGGCGGTCCGTCAACTCCTCGACGCGGGGCGCCACTTGCTTGACGAACTTGATCTCCACGCCCATCGGCGTCCACAGCCGCAGGCTGACGTCGGCGACCTCCTTGCCCATCGCCGCCTCCATCATCCGCGTGAAGTCGGCGGCGAGCCCGGCCGGGTCGGCGACGATGTCGGCGGTGCCGAGCAGCGCGGAGGCTATCCCTGTGACCTCCTTCACCTCCCAGTCCGTGCCGACGCCCCGGGCGTCGCAGGTGAAGCGGCCCGCGCAGGAGTCGAGCGCGGCCTTGAGGTCGTCCGGCGACTCGTGTTCGTTGCGGCCGTCGGTGAGCAGGATGCCGTGCCGCACCGCGGACGGGGCGAGGTCGGCGGAGGCCAGCAGACGGTCGGCGAGGCGCAGCCAGGTGCCGATCGCCGTGCCACCGCCCGCGCTCAGCCTGCGCAGCGCCTGCTTGGCCTGCTCACGGGTCTGCGGTCCTGCCACCGCGAGGCGGCCGCCGCCCGGATAGACCTCCTTGGCGATGTGCGTGCCGCCGATCACCGCGAAGTGCACGCCGTCGCGGAGCGCGTCGATGGCGGCGGCCGTCGCGTCCCGCGCGCCCCGCATCTTCGTCGGCGGATAGTCCATCGAGCCGGAACAGTCGACCATGATCGCCACGGCGGCGTCCGGGCTCTGCCCCGCCGCGTACAGGTGCGGCGCGCGCACCGCGGATCCGATCGTCCCGCCACCGGTCGAGGTGACCGTGGCGATGGCGTTGACCTCCCGGCCGCCCTCCGGGAGGTACTCGTTCTGGTAGACCTCCACCGAGAACTGCGGCACGTTCGGTTTCGAGAAATTGGCCATGGAACTGCTCCCCCTCAGATCCTGAAAACCACACGACCTCACGAGCCGGTACGGCCCCCCGCCCGGCTCCGGGTCGCTCCTGCCTTCTGTCTAGGCCGATCCTGCCCCTTGCGGCACGAACGGGAACGGGACGACGGCCACTGTTACGTTGTCGTGGCCCCCGCCGTCCAGTGCGTGGCCGACGAGGACCTGGGCGCTGTGCAGTGGCCGGTCCGCGGCGTCGGCGGGCACCGCGTCCGCCATCTCCTCGACGGCTTCGGCGTAGTTCCACAGCCCGTCCGTGCACACCACCACTACACCCGCACGGTCCGGCTTGAAGGAAGCGGTGTGCGGCTCCAGTTCGTACGCGTCCGCGCCGAGCCAGCCCGTGATGGCGTGCGCGCGCTCGTCCGCGTACGCCTCGGCCTCGTTCATCAGCCCCGCCGCGACCATCTGCGCGGCCCACGAGTCGTCCTCGGTCAGCCGGACGGTGGGGCCGCTGCGGTCGTCCGGGACCCAGTAGGCGCGGCTGTCGCCGACCCAGCCGACGACGAGCAGACCGCCCGCCACGACCGCGCCGACCAGCGTGCAGGCGGGTGCGTTCTGGTGGGGGCTGTGCTCGCGGGCCGAAGCGGGCTCGGCGGCGAGCGCGTTGACGGCGTCGGCCGCGGCCAGGATCGCCTCGTGCATCGCCTGCTGCGGGTGGGTGCCGCGCGGCAGCGCCGTCAGCAGCGACTCGTTGGCGGCGCGGGACGCGGCGAGCGAGGCCTCGTCCGGGCGGGTCGCCGAGGAGACGCCGTCGCAGACGATCGCGACGACGGCGGGGGAGCCGTCGGCCAGCGCCGCCGCGGAGATCGCGAAGGCGTCCTCGTTGCGGTGGTGGCGCAGGCCGCGGTCGCTGACCGCGGCGACCGCTTCGAGCTCCTGCTCCATGTGGTCGCGCTCGCGCGGCTGGGCGTGTCCGCAGTTCTCGCAGTACCCGTCGGGGTCGACCCGGCCCGAACGGCAGGCCACGCAGAGCTTGGCGCCGGCGGGGGCGGGGTCCGGGGCGGGGAGGGGGTACTCGTCCGGCTCTGCGAGGCCATCGGAGTTCGCGGGGCTCTCGGAGTTCGCGGGGTTCTCGGACGCCACGACGTCCGGGTCGGCCGGCAGTTCGCCGCCCGCCGAGTCCGTACCCGGCAGGTCCGTCGGCAGGTGCGCCGGCACCGGCGTGTCGGAGCTGTCCACCTCCGGCGCGACGGGCCAGGCGCCCGCCGGCTCACCGTTGGGCGAGACGTCCGGCCGCGGCGGCACCGCCGACAGGTCGAACCCGCACGCACCGCAAAACAGGTCACCCGACTCCAGCGGCTCCTCACAGCTGGGGCAGGCAGACAGCTGGGGCATCTGCGACATACTCACACCCACGTCCGGGGGCGGAAACGGTTGGCCCGTTCCACCAGTTCGATCCTCTCCTCGCCACCCTGTGCGAGCCGGGCCAGTGTCCGGTACGAACGCTCCAGACCGAACCGGAGACCGCGCTCGTCCAGGTCGCTGCCGAGCAGTACGGTCCGCGCCCCGGCGGTGGCCGGTGGAGCGGAGACGTGACCAGGGTGCCTACCGGAGAGTACCCAGTCGAGCGCCGTCCCCAGAACCTCGGTCGACAGACGCTCCCTGCGCACCGCGTCGAGCCCGAACCCGGCGAGCGCCTCGATCTGGTCGGCGGCCGCCGTCAGGTCGTCCAGGAGAGCGGTGTCCGACGCGGCCGCCGTGTCCGGCGCCACCCGCTGCCGCAGCCGCGCCCGCACCGCCGCGACCCGGGCCGCGGTGAAGTGGATGGACGACTCCGGCACCGACTCCAGCGTGCGCACGGCGCCCACCCTGTCGCCGGCGGCGAGCTGCACCCTGGCCAGGCCGAACGCGGCGCTCACATAGCTCGGGTCGGTCGACCACACCAGGCGGTAGTACTCCGCGGCGTTGTCCAGCTGGCCGAGGACCTCCGCGCAGACGCCGAGCGCCAGCTTCGGCGCGGGCTCGCCGGGGAACGCGTCGTAGACCGCGTCGAAGGAGAGCGCCGCGCTCTCGAAGTCGCCGGTCGCCAGGGCCGCGACGCCCCGGTACCAGACCACCCGCCAGTCGTCCGGGTGCTGGAGCTCAAGCTCGGCCAGGGCCTGGGCGGCGGGCGCCAGTTCACCCATGGCGAGCCGGGCGCGCAGGCCGCGCAGCCGCAGCTCCAGGGAGTCGGCGGGCGCCGCGCCGAGCGCGGTGATCAGCTCGGCGGGCGCGGACGCGATGAGGCCGGCGAGGAACCCGGCGTTCGGGTCGTTCGGATCCACCAGGGGTACGGGCAGCGCGAGGGCCGTCGCGGTGGCGTCGAGGGCCCGCACGATGCCGGTGGCGCCGGCGCCCTCCGGCAGGGCCCTGCCGCTGTCCGGGCCGGTGGATTCGGCGCGGGCCCCCAGCCGCGACACCTCCCCGGTCAGCTCCGCGAACAGCTCCGTGTCCGGCACCTTCACCTCGGGCCCGAACAGCGTGGAGAGCGCGGGCCGCGGCCGCCCCGTCTGCAGCGCCACGACCTCCCGCAGCACGCCCGTGAGCTGCTCGGCCATCTCCTGCGCGGAGGCGAAGCGGCGGGCCGGGTCCGGGTCGGTGGCGCGGACCAGGAGGCGGTAGAAGGACTCGTACTTGCGGAACACCTCGATGTTGTCGGGGTCGGGCAGGGAGTCCACGAACACGTTCGTGTAGCCCTGGAAGTCGAAGGTCAGGACCGCGAGCGTGCGCGCCACCGTGTAGAGGTCGGAGGCCACCGAGGGCCCCGCCTCGGCGACTTCGGGGGCCTGGTAGCCGACCGTGCCGTAGATCGCGGACTCGTCGTCGTCCATCCTGCGGACCGCGCCCATGTCGATGACCTTGAGCTGGCCCTCGGTCTGGATGGCGTTGTCGACCTTGAAGTCGCAGTACAGGAGGTTCCGGCTGTGCAGATGGCCGAGGGCTTCGAGGGCCTCGATGCCGTACGCGCACGCCTGCTCGACCGGCAGCGGGTCCCGCCTGCCGTCCGGCGTGCGGCGGCCGTTGGCGATCTCCTTCAGGGACTTGCCGCCGACGTACTCCATGACGATGTAGCCGTCCATGGAGCCGGTGCGCTGGTCGAGGTGCTCGACGAAGTTGTAGATGCGGACGATGTTGGAGTGCTCGATCTCGGCGAGGAAGCGGCGCTCGGAGATCGCGGCGGCCATCGCGTCCTGGTCGCCCGTGTCGAGGAGACCCTTGAGGACCACCCAGCGGTCGGACACCGCGCGGTCGATGGCGAGGTAGACCCAGCCGAGGCCGCCGTGCGCCAGGCAGCCGACGACCTCGTACTGGCCGTGCACGATGTCGCCGGTGTTCAGCTTCGGCACGAAGGAGTACGGGTGGCCGCACTTGGTGCAGAACCCCTCCGTGCGGCCGGGCCGGTCCCCGCGCGCGCGGCCCACCGGCGCCCCGCAGTCCGAGCGCGAGCAGAATCGCTTCCGCTCGGGCACCTCGGGGTTCTTCTGCACCGCCTCGCGCGGGTCGGGGCGCGGCACGTCCGGCACGCTGACCAGGCCGACGCCGAGCCGCCCGCGGGACGAGGAGGACGAGGCCGCAGAGCCGGAGCTGCGCACCGACACCGAACGGGACGTCGAACCGCCCGACAGGGAACGCGAGAGCCGCCCCGAGACCGACCTGCGGGACGACTGCGAGCGGGACGAGCGCGAGGACGACCTCGAAGACGATCTCGAAGACGAGCGGGACGAGGAGCGGGCGCTGGAGCTGCCGCTGCCCCGCGACCCCTTGCCGCCGGCGGTGATGCCGGTCGGCGGCGACCCGACCATGCCGTTCGGAGCGACCACCGGGGCGAGCCCGCAGGCGTCGCAGTACAGCTCACCGCCGCCGAAGTCCTCGTAGCTGCCGGTGCATGCGGGCCGTTGGCACTGACGCTGGCTCACGATTCCCCCGTCCGGTCGGCGGGCCCGCCCTGCTGCGGGACCCTCGGCGCGAGCACTTCGGCGGCGGCCTGCTGATAGCGCAGGACCGCCTGCTCCGCCACGCGCAAATCGCAGGGCGCGCTCCACAGCATCCGGCGCGCCGCGTCGTACCGCTCGATGAGCAGCGGGTCCTCCGCGTGGCCGTGCCGGGCGACCTTCGCCTTGTACGCGTCGAGGCGGCCGCGCAGTTCGGCGCGGACCGCGAGCGGCGCCGTGACGGCGCCCAACGACTCGCGGGCGCGCAGCAGTTCGTCCTCGGCCTTGCGCTCCAGGGACTCCAGGAGGGGTGAGAGGCGGTGCCACTGGCCGTGCCTGCGGTACTCGGCGGCGGTCGCCAGCTGTTCCTGCAGGGCGGTCGGCGGGCCGCTGACGGCGGGCACTTCGGAGGCGGCGATCTTCGCGAGGACCTCGCCGCGCGCGGAGCGTGCCTCGGCGAGGGTGCGGTCCGCGCGGGACAGCACGTCGCGCAGCCTGCCGAGGCGGGCCTCCGCGTCCTGGCGGACGGTGAGCACCGCCTCGATCTCGCGGCGCACGTCCTCCAGGGCGCGGGCCTCGCGGTCGTAGCGGTCGGTCGCCGGGCGGCCGCCGCCGGGCGCCGAACTCCCCTGCGCGGGCCGCCAGAAGGCGAGCGGATCGGAGACCACCTGTTCGCGCAGCGCGGTCAGGCTGCGCGTGATGCGCTCCAGGTCGTCGCCCGAGGGGTGCTCCCCGGGCCGTACGCCCACGGAGTGCGCGAGCTGGCGGGTGCGGGACAGCTCGGCGGCGAGCAGGTCGATGCGGGCGGGCAGCGCGGACCACACGGCGTCGGCGGCGACGACCATGTCGAGGGAGTGCGCGTACAGGTCGTTCATCCGGGTCACGAGCTCTTCGAGCGTGAAGCGCTCGGTGAGCCTGGCGGGGCCGGTGATCGACGAGGACGCGCCGGACGAGGTGCCGCCCGCGACGGTCACGGACTCGCCGCGCAGCAGCTCGGTCAGCTCGGCGAGGTCGTCCCTGCTGGGCCAGCGCCTGCGCTCCCGCACCTCGTGCGCCGTGCGCAGGGCGCCCGCGTACGCGTCGAAGTAGGCCCAGAGCAGCGTGATCCGGCTCTCGGTGGCCGCCCAGCGCTCCTCGGTGACGCCGGTGAGCCGGGCGCCTTCGAGGAGGCGGCGGCCCGCGTGGTCCTGGAGGGCGAGGAGCGAGGTCTCGATCGCCTCGTGCTCGGCGTCGAGCCGCGCCAGCGCACGGTCCACCTCGTCCCGGTCCATCACCGGACCGGGGGGTCCCGTGACGCTCATCGATCACCTCTCCGCTGTGCGTGGCCTTGGCTCTTGGTAACTCGTCAGTCGTACCAGGTCGGTTGTCGGCTCCGGGTCAGTCCCGGTACTCGGGGGCCGGCGGGCCGGGCGACTTGCCGAGGCCGCCCTTGAGCCACTTGTCGTAGGACTTCTCCCAGCCGTGATCCTTGTCCTTGCGGTAGTCGTCGAGGACCTTGTTGACCCGGCGGACCAAGTCGTCCGAGCCCTTCTTCATCGCCACGCCGTAGTGCTCGGTGGTGAACGGCTCCTCGCCCTTGAGCTCGACCGTCGGGTCCTGCGCGGCCTGGCCCGCGGCGAGCGCGCTGTCGGTCACCACCGCGTCCACCTCGCCCAGTTGGAGCCTGACCAGACAGTCGAGCTGGTTGGGCACCGTGGTGGAGATGTCGGCACCGAAGCTCTCCTTCTTGAGCTCCTCCTCGGCGATGGAGCCCGCGGCCGAACAGATCTTCTTGCCCTTGAGCGACTCGTCGTAGCCGGTGATGTCCTCGGCTTTCCTCGGCGCGAGCACCTGCTGGCCCGTCTCGAAGTACCCGGTGGAGAAGTCGACGTCCTTCAGCCGGTCGCAGTTGATCGTCATCGTACGGACGACCATGTCGACCTGACCGCTCTGGATGGCCGGTATCCGCTGGTTGGTGGGGATGGCGCGGAAGACGATGGCGTCGCGGTCGCCGAAGATCTCCTCGGCGATCTCCCGCGCGAGGTCGATGTCGAAGCCTTCGAGCTTGCCGCCCGCCTTGTTCGGGTCGCGGTAGCCCCAGCGGTAGCTGTTCTGGTCGACGCCGACGATGAGCTTCTTGACCTTGCGGTTCTTGATGGCCTCTATCGTCGGGCCGTCCGCGCTCTCCGGGCGCAGGCTGCGGTCGTTGCAGTCGTCGGCGTCGGCCCGCACGGGCGCGGCCACGGTGGCGCCGGGGCCGCCGCGGTCCGCACTGCTGTCACCCCGGTCCGGAAGGGCCAGGACGAGCGAGCCCGCCAGGGTGCAGGCGAGGCCCATCGCGCCCACACCGCCCCAGCCGCGCAGCCTGGCCGTGCCGCGCAGCCCCGCCGTGCCGGGTCGTGTACGCATCCTCCGCGCGCCCCCTTCCACCTCTGGGCCCATCACCGGTACTCCGAAAGCCTGCGGCCGATGCCGAGCACGGCGCCCGCCGCGGCGATGACCGCGAGGACGGCGGCACCGACCGCGAGGCCGTCCATGGCGCCCCTGCCGTCCTTCGCCGCCTGCTTGAACTCGCGCTGCTCGTGCGCGAGCGCACGGTCCAGGGCCGCGTCCACGTTGTCGAAGCACTCGCCGGTCGGTTCGTCGTCCTTGGCGCCGATGACCTTGTCGAGCGCTCCCTTGTAGTCACCGGAGTCGTCGCTGGAGCGAGCCACTTTGTGGCGGTCCTTCCAGACGCCCACGTTCTTCGCGGCCTCGGCGACCGGGTTCCCGCCGGCGTCGTCGTCGGCGAGCTCGGCCGCCTTGCCGAGGAGACCGCTCTCGGCGCCGCCCAGCTGCTTCATCTGTGCGCGGTACGCGACGTCGAACTTGTCCTCCGTCTCGCCGTCCACCTCGGTGGTCTCGGCGCCGCGGCTGACCAGGGTGAGGTTCTCGTTGCCGCGGGCCTTCAGGGAGCTGATCCGGGCGTCGTTGAGGACGTTCAGGGACCGCACCCCGTCGTCGTACGACTCGTTGAGCCCCGCGCGCGCGACGGTGTGGCCGACGACGAGCCAGAGCAGTACGACGGTGGCGGCCGCGGTCGCGGCGAGCAGGCCCTGGTTGAACACCCGGTTCGTACGGCGGTAGTTGCGGCGCTGGGCCCAGCCGAGCGCGGCGAGGGCGAGGACGCCGAGGGCGATGGCGAACCAGGGGTACGGCTTGGCGCTGTCGTAGTCCGAGCTCAGCCGCTCGTTCTCCGCCTTGTAGAGCTTCTCGGCGGCCGGGAGCATCTGGGTCTGCATCTTGTCGTTCGCGTACCGCAGATAGGCGCCGCCCAGCGGGAGGCCCTGGCGGTTGTTGGCGCGGGCGCGCTCGATGAGGCCCGTGTACTCGGGGAGGAGCTTGTTCAGCTTGCCCACGGAGGTCGCGGCCGACGAGCCCGGGCCCGCGCTCGACGCGGCGGTCGCCAGCTTCTCGGAGGCCCTCTTGATGTCGCGCTCGTACCGTGCGCGGACGGCGGCGGGCTCCTGGCCGCCCGCGAGGAAGCCGCTGGACGCCGCGGTGTTGGCGTCCGCCAGCGAGCGGTAGATGGCGGCGGCGTCGGCGCTCAGCGGCTGGCTGCGGTGCAGCACGTCGTCCGCGGCGGCCGACCGCTCCGTCATCTGCCAGGTGGTGACCGCTCCGAACGCGACGACGAGCAGGGCCAGTACGGCACCGATGATGCGCAGCTTGCCCGGCTCCGTGGTCGCGGCGGCGCGGAGGCGGTCGACGCCCTCGGACCAGGCGGTGCGGCGGCGGGCGGGCGGTGCGGTGGCGGCGGCGGGCGGTGCGGGCGGCGTGCCCGGTGCCTGTGGCGGCACGCCCGGCACCTGCGGCGGCAGACCCGGTGCCGACGGCGGCACGGTGGGCATCGTCGGCGCGGGCGGGCCCGGCGGCACCGGGCCGCCGTTCGGCGGATGTGTCACCTTGACCTCGACCTCCCCCTCGGTCATCGGACGGTTGTCTCCGCCCGGCACGCGCGGAGCGGGAAGAAGTGCTCGGCCGCAAGTATTGCCGCAGGGACGGACATCCGCACAGGCCTTGACTCGATCTTGTGCGGATCCCTGCCGCGGAACCCCCCTGCCCTGGAACACGAGATTGAGGCGTGTTCGGTTCCCGCCCGCGTGCACGGCGCGGACGGAACGCACTCAGTGGCCGCTCGCGCCCCCCTCGTAATGCGTCCGCACGCGCGCGTGCACCTCGGTCGGGGCCCCCACCCGGTCGAGCCCCAGCAGCGCCGCGCCGAGCACGGGACGGGCGACGACCACCCGGGGCACCGCCTTGGGCGCCCGCACGGTCAGCAACTCACGCACCCGGTCGTCGAGTTGCGGATGGCGCGCGGCGAGGACACTGCCGCCGAGCAGCACCGGCGCCTCCTCGTCGAGCAGCCCGAGCCGCTCCAGGGCCACGGCCGCCATCGCCACGACCTCGTCGGCCATCCGGTCCACCAGCGACCGCGCCACGGCGTCCCCCGCCGCCGCGGTGGCGAACAGGACCGGTGTCAGCTCGTGCCGGCGCGCCGGGGCGACGCGCCCCAGGTGCAGGGCCTCGATCAGCGCGTACATGGACCCCAGGCCGAAGTGCGCGGGCAGCGTCTCGCGCAGCGCGGTCGCCGGGCCGCGGCCGTCCTCGGCGCGCGCCGCGTGCCACAGCGCCTCCTCGGCGAGTCCGCCGCCCCCGCCCCAGTCGCCGGAGATGCGGCCGATGGCGGGGAAGCGGGCGGTGCGCCCGTCCGGCAGCATGCCGACGCAGTTGATGCCCGCGCCGCACACCACGGCGACACCGCGCGGCTCGGCGTCCTCCAGGAGTCCGGCGCGCAGGACGGCGAAGGTGTCGTTGCGCACGTCGACGGAGGCACCCCACGCGCGTCGCCGCAGCGCCTCCGCCAACTCCCGCTCCTCCACGGGAAGATCGGCGTTCGCGAGACACGCGGACACGTGCCCCACGGCGTCGACGCCGGCCTCGGCGAACGCCCGCGTCACCGCGTCCGCGAGCACGTCCACCGCGGTCTCGACGCCCACCCGCGGCGGCTGGAACCCGCCGCCGCGCGCCGCGCCGACGATGCGCCCGTCGGCCGCGACCACCGCGACGTCGGTCTTGCTGTTGCCCGCGTCGATCGAGAGCACGCTCGTGCCTACGCCCACGCCAGGTGCTCCCGGTTGTGCGCGATCAGGCTGTCGGTGAGCTGCTCGGCGTACGCGTACTGGCCGACCAGCGGATGGGCGAGCAGCGCCTTGAAGACGCGCTCGCGGCCGCCGTGCAGCGCGGCCCGCAGGGCGAGGTCCTCGTACGCGGTGACGTTCGCGACGAGCCCCGCGTACAGCGGGTCGAGCTCCGGCACGGCGAGCGGCTTGGCACCCGTGCCGTCCACCGCCGCCTGCACCTCGATGACCGCGTCGTCCGGCAGGAACGGCAGCGTGCCGTTGTTGACGGTGTTGACCACCTGGTAGGGGCTGCCGCCGTTGCCGAGCAGCGACGCCGCGAGGTCGACGGCGGCCTCCGAGTAGAAGGCGCCGCCGCGCTTGGCGAGCAGCTCCGGCTTCTCGTCGAGCGCCGGGTCGCCGTACATCTCCAGCAACTGCTTCTCCATGGCCGCGACTTCGGCGGCGCGCGACGGCTTCGTCCGCAGCTCGTCGACCACGGCGTCGTGCCGGTAGTAGTAGCGCAGGTAGTACGAGGGGACGACGCCGAGCCGGTCGACGATCGCGCGCGGCATGCGCAGGTCCTCGGCGACCGCGTCCCCGTGCTCGGCGAGCAGCTCGGGCAGGATGTCGTCGCCGCCGGGACCCCCGAGACGTACGCCCGTCTCCCACGTCAGGTGGTTGAGCCCCACGTGGTCGAGGTGCACCTCGCCCGGCGCGACACCGAGCAGCTTCGCGAACTTCCGCTGGAATCCGATCGCCACGTTGCACAGGCCGACGGCCTTGTGCCCGGCCTGGAGCAGTGCGCGCGTGACGATGCCGACGGGGTTGGTGAAGTCGATGATCCAGGCGTTCGGGTTGGTCCTGCGCACCCGCTCGGCGATGTCGAGGACGACGGGCACCGTGCGCAGGGCCTTCGCCAGGCCGCCCGCGCCGGTGGTCTCCTGGCCGACGCAGCCGCACTCCAGGGGCCACGTCTCGTCCTGCTGACGTGCCGCCTGCCCGCCGACGCGCAGCTGGAGCAGCACGGCGTCGGCGTCCGCGACGCCCGCGTCCACGTCGGAGGTGGTGACGATGCGGCCCGGGTGCCCCTGCTTGGCGAAGATGCGCCGCGCGAGGCCGCCCACCAGCTCCAGACGGTCGGCCGCCGGGTCCACGAGGACGAGCTCCTCGATCGGCAGGGTGTCCCTCAACCGCGCGAATCCGTCGATGAGTTCGGGTGTGTAGGTCGACCCTCCGCCGACCACTGCGAGCTTCATATCGGTTCTCAGCCCTTTACTCCGGTGAGGGTGACGCCTTCGACGAAGGCCTTTTGTGCGAAGAAGAAAACGATGATGACGGGTGCCATGACGAGCAGGGTCGCGGCCATCGTCATGTTCCAGTTGACCGCGTGGGCGCTCTTGAACGATTCGAGGCCGTAGCTCAGTGTCCAGGCGCCGGGGTTCTGCGCGGCGTATATCTGCGGTCCGAAGTAGTCGTTCCAGCAGTAGAAGAACTGGAAGAGCGCGATGGCGGCGATGCCGGGCTTGGCCATCGGCACCACGATCTTCACCATGGTGCGGAATTCACCGCAGCCGTCGACCTTCGCCGACTCGATGTACTCCTTGGGAATGGTGAGCAGGAACTGCCGAAGGAGGAAGATCGAGTACGCGTCGCCGAACGCCATCGGAATGATGAGCGGCCACAGCGTGCCCGACAGGTGGAACTGCTGGGCCCACACCAGATACATCGGAATGACGATGACCTGCGGCGGCAGCATCATCGTCGAGATGACGAGCAGCATCGCCGTGCGCCGGCCGCGGAAGCGGAACTTCGCGAGCGCGTACGCCACGGGGATCGCCGAGCAGACGGTGAAGAGGGTGCCGAGTCCCGCGTACAGGAGCGAGTTGCGCCACCAGTCCAGGAAGCCCGGCGTCTCGAACACGGCCTTGTAGTTCGACCAGTGCCAGGAGTCGGGCCACAGGTCGCCGCTCATCGCCTGCGAGTCGCTCATCACCGACGTCAGGAAGACGAAGACGAACGGCAGGACGAACAGCAGCGCGACGGCTATGGCGACGCTGTGCACGGCGATCCAGTGCAGGATGCGCTTGCGGCGGGCGCGGGCGGCGGCGGGTCCCCGCCGCGGGCCGGTCCGTTCGACGGATGTCGATGCGGGCGCGCTGAGAGTCGTGGATGTCATCGAAAGCCTCAGTCCTCAGTTCTCAGTCCTCGGCCGCGAGCAGCCCGGAGCGCTTGCGCATCAGGAGCATCGTCACGGACATGGCGATGGCGAAGAGCACGAGGGAGAGCACGCACGCCGCACCGGTGTTGAAGTTCTGGAAGCCCATTTGGTAGACGAGCTGGGGGACCGTGAGGGTCGAATGGTCCGGGTAGCCCGGCTGGATGACCGACCCCGGCCCGATGTTGACGCCGGAGGCGACCTTCCCCGCGACCAGGGCCTGCGTGTAGTACTGCATGGTCTGCACGACGCCCGTGACCACCGCGAACATCACGATCGGCGTGATCGACGGCCACGTCACGTAGCGGAACTTGGCGAACGCCCCCGCGCCGTCCAGGTCGGCCGCCTCGTACTGCTCCTTCGGTACGTCGAGCAGCGCGGCCATGAAGATCACCATCAGGTCGCCGATGCCCCACAGGGAGAGCAGCACGAGTGAGGGCTTGGCGGTGTCCGGGTCGTTGAACCAGTTGGGCCCGGAGATGCCGACCGCGCCGAGGACCTCGTTCACCGGCCCCGTGCCCGGGTTCAGCAGGAAGACGAAGGCGACGGTGGCGGCCACCGGCGGCGCGAGATACGGAATATAGAAGGCGGTACGGAAGAACCCGACCCCCGTCTTGATCTTCGTGATCAGCAGCCCGAGCGAGAGCCCGAAGACCACCCGCAGCGCCACCATGATCACGACCAGCCAGAGGGTGTTCCACAGGGCGGGACCGAACAGGGGCATCTGCTCGAACACGTACTTCCAGTTCCGCAGCCCCACGAAGGTGGGCTCCTTGATCTGGTTGTAGTGCATGAACGAGAAGTAGACGGTGGCGATCAGCGGATACGCGAAGAAGACGCTGAAGCCGACCAGCCAGGGGGAGAGGAAACCGAGCGTGCGCAGTCTGCGGCGCGCGGGGTTGGAGAGGGTGATGGCCATGGCGGAGTCCTTAACCTCTTCAGCTCTTCAGCTCTTCGACTGGAGGGTGTCGGCGTCGATCTGCTCGTCGAGCTTCTTCAGCCCCTTGCGCAGATCGGGGACGCGCCCGGCCTCCACGGAGTACGCGAAGTCCATCAGCGAGACGACGTAGGCGCCGCCATTGACGGAGGGCGGCAGGGCCTTGCTGTGCTTGTTCTCCAGGATGTCGAAGAAGGCCCGGAAGGTCGGGTCCGCGTCCAGGTCGGGGGACTTGAGCGCCGCGAATGTGGAGGGCACATTGTGGATCGCGTTCGCGAAGCTCACGACCTGCTTCGTATCGGCGGTCAGGAACCGCACCAGCTCCCAGGCGGCGTTCTGGTGCTTGCTGCTGTGCGCGATGCCGGCGACGGTGCCGGTGATGAAACCGCGGCCGTACGTATCGGCCTGGTCGTCCGGGACGGGCAGCGGCGCGACGCCCCAATTGAACTTGGCCTTCGCCTCGTTCAGCATCAGCCCGCGCCACTCGCCGTCCAGAAGCATGGCGACTTTCCCGGTGAGGAAGGCGTTCTGACTGGACATCTCGTCACCGAAGGTGAGCCGGAACTTCTCCAGATCACGGAACCCGCCCTGCGCGGCCGCGAGTTCGCGGGTGGTCTTGAAGTAGTCGTACGTCGCGGGCTCCTCGGCGAGCCGCGAATCGCCCTCGCCGTCGAAATACTTCGGCCCCCACTGCGCGAAGAGCCGGTCCGGGCTGTTCTGGTAGAAGCGGAAGCTGGGCATGTACCCGACCCGCTTGTACGAGCCCTTGCCGTCGCTGCCGGCCCGCACGGTCAGTTTCTCGGCGGCCTTCTTGAACTCGGACATGGTGCGGGGCGCCCGCTTGATGCCGGCTTCGGCGTAGGCGTCCTTGTTGTAGTACATCCCGAAGGCGTCGGCGAGCAGCGGCAGGGCGCACTGGGTGCCCCGGTAACTGGTGTAGTCGATCAGCGTCTTGGGGAAGGTCTTGTGCTTGTCAAGACCCGTCTTCTTCATGAACGGGTCGAGGTCCGCCCACATCCCGGATTCGCAGTACTGGCCCACGTTGTTGGTGGTGAACGAGGACACCACGTCCGGGGCCTTGTCGCCGCCCGCGCGCAGGGCCTGGTTGACGGTCTCGTCGGAGACGTTCCCGGTGGCCTTCACGTCGATGTTCGGGTGCAGTTTCTCGAACCGGTCGATGCTGTCGTTGACGGCCTTGACCTCGCCGGGCGTCGACCAGCCGTGCCAGAACTTCAGGGTGACCGGCTTGGTCGGGTCGTCGTTCGCGCTGCCGACGCTCGGGTTGGCGCAGCCGGCGAGCAACAGACCGGCTGCGGCGAGCGCCGCGGACGCGCAGGTGGGCATGCGCCATCGCGGCATGGCGGACTTCCTTTGCAGGGAGGGGAGTTGGGGGCTGTCAGTGCTTGCCGGGAGCTCAGGCCGTGTCGAACACCTGGTCGCGGGCCTGGGTGAGGGCGGAGCGGAGGGCGCCGGTGAGGATCGGGTCGCCGTCGAGTTCGCTGATGCGGATCTCCGGGCGGGGCAGGGCGAGCCCCGTCAGCTCCTCCTCGACCTTGGCGCGCAGCTTGTCGCCGCCCGCCTGGGCCACGGAGCCGGAGAGCACGACGAGTTCGGGGTCCACGACGGCGACGACGGCGGCGATGCCGGTGGCGATGCGCCGCGCGACCTCGCCGAGCGCGTCATCGTCGGCCATGACGTCCGCCAACGAGGCGCCCTCGCCCCCGAGTTCCCGTACGACGTACGCGGAGACGAGACTCTCGAACCCCCCGTCACCACCACCGTTGCCCTCCGCGCCTCTCCGTACGAGCGGGGCGCCCGGCAGCGGCATGTAGCCGATCTCGCCCGCGCCGCCGGTCGCGCCGCGCAGCAGCGTGCCGCCGAGCACGATGGCGGCGCCGACGCCTTCGTCGAGCCAGGTCAGCACGTAGTTGTCGTAGTCCTGGGCGGCGCCCTCGTACTGCTCCGCGACGGCGGCCAGGTTCACGTCGTTCTCGATGTCGACGGGCGTGCCGAGGACGGCGGCGAGATCGTCGCGCAGCGTCCGCGAGTGCCAGCCCGGCAGGTGCGGGGCGTAGCGGAGCTGGCCGGTGTGCGGGTCGATGGCGCCGGGGGTGCCGATGACGGCGGCCCGCAGGTCCTCGTGACCGAGCGCCGCCTGCCGCAGGGCGCCGTCGACGGCCTCCGCGACCAGCTGGGCGGTGCGGTGGCGCACGTCCTCGGCGACGGCGTCGGCCTCCACGCGGGCCTGGCCCAGCACGTTGCCGGTGATGTCGGCGACGAGGGCGGTGATGCCGGTCGGGTCGGCGGACAGCGCGGCGACGTGCCCGGCGCGCGGGTCGATCTCGTACAGCTGGGCGTTGGGGCCCGGGCGTCCGCTGAGGCTGCCGGTGGTGTGCACGAGGCCGGCGGCTTCGAGCCGGCCCAGGAGCTGGGAGGTGGTGGGCTTCGACAGGCCGGTCAGTTCGCCGATGCGGGTGCGGGTGAGGGGGCCGTGGGCGACGAGGAGGTCGAGGACGGCTCGGTCGTTCATGGCGCGGAGGACGCGGGGCGTGCCTGGGGTACCCGGTGAGCCCGGGGTGCTGCCTGCTGCCATGACGCCCACCTGCCTGCCTGTCGGCCTTAACTGTTAGGAAACTTTCCAATTGGTGGGACCGTACGGCTGGCGTGAATAGGGCGTCAATAGTGGACGCCGTCGCGGCAACCAAGTCGTTACCTGTGGGCCTTCGGTGACTTCGGTGGGCCTGCGTCTTCGATGGTCACCGTGCGCCCCCCTCACGACACCAATACGCCCCGGCATGCGGGCCCGCTATGCCCCATTCCCCGCCCGGGTGGGCATGCGCGACAGGCGCGCGGGGCGTGGCAGGGGGGCGCGCGCCGACCTGATTCGCAACTTTCCCAAAGTAGGTCCCCGACCGGGCCAGCCACACGAGAGCACACGAAAGACCGCGCCCCGACCATGCCCCGCACTCACGATGGACCGGTCCGCACGCGGCGGCGAGAGCCGATGAGCCGAGCGGAGAGGCCGGGCGGGTGACCGAGCCCAGACCGTGACGGGCACCCACGTTGGGCCGGGCCGCACCCGGCGGCGAGAGGGGATGACCCGAGCGGCGAAGCCGGGGGCGGTGCCTCGACGGTGACGGGGACTCACGTTGGGCCGGTCCGCACCCGGCAGTGAAAGGGGATGGCCCGAGCAGAGGAGTCCGTCGCCCCACCCCTGGCCGTCCGGGTCAAAGTCAACCTGCGGTGGAGGGACGGCAGTCAAGGGTGGAGCGGAGCGGAATCGGCGGAGCCGACGCGACGTAGGAGCGCCCTTTACTGGTGGCCCGGAGGCGCCACACTCCGCTAAAAGCCGGGCGGCCCCGGTGACCGTCGAAGGCTCAGGCCCACCGAAGTCGCCGACCGGTTTACTTCGACAGGTTCGGCGGAGGCGGCGGTATCGGGGAGGCCGCCAGGGACTGGGGGGACGTTGCGGAGGCGTAGGCGGAGGGGGCCGCGACGGCGGCGGACGGGTCGGGGGTGCCGTCCTCGGGTATCGCCAGCGGCAGGCCGCCCACGATGCGGATGCCCGCCTCGTCGAACGCCTGCTTGATGCGCCAGCGCAGCTCCCGCTCGACCCCCAGGGACTGCCCCGGCATCGTCTTGGCCGAGACGCGGACGACCATCGAGTCGAGGAGGACGCTGTCCAGGCCGAGGACCTCCACGGGGCCCCACAGCTTCTCGTTCCAGGGCTCGTCCTTCGCCATGGTCTCGCCGACCTCCGCCAGCGTCGCCTTCACCTTGTCGAGGTCCTCGTCCGGGCGGACCGTCACGTCGACGCCCGCCGTGGACCAGCCCTGGGAGAGGTTGCCGATGCGCTTGACCTCGCCGTTGCGGACGTACCAGATCTCGCCGTTGTCGCCGCGCAGCTTCGTGACGCGCAGGCCGACCTCGATCACCTCTCCGGAGGCCACGCCCGCGTCGATCGAGTCGCCCACGCCGTACTGGTCCTCGAGGATCATGAAGACGCCGGAGAGGAAGTCCGTCACGAGGTTGCGCGCGCCGAAGCCGATCGCGACGCCCGCCACACCGGCGGAGGCCAGCAGCGGCGCCAGGTTGATCTCGAACGTGCTGAGGACCATCAGCCCGGCCGTGCCGAGGATCAGGAACGAGGCGACCGAGCGCAGCACCGAGCCGATCGCCTGCGAGCGCTGGCGGCGGCGCTCCACGTTGACCAGGAGGCCGCCGAGCGCCGTGCCGTCCACGGCCTGCGCCGTGCGGTTCATGCGGTCTATCAGCTTGGTGATGGCGCGGCGCACCAGGACGCGCAGGACGACGGCGATCGTGACGATGAGCACGATGCGCAGACCGATGCCGAGCCACGTGGACCAGTTCTGCTCGACCCAGCTGGCCGCGTTCGTGGCGCTCTCCTGGGCGTCCTCGAACGTGGGCGGCTTGGTCGTTGGCGTGTCGTCCGGGTCCGTTCCGGCTGTCGACAGGACGGACAAGAACACGGCGGGTACCTCCAGGTATCGCGGCCTGCCCGGCGCACGGAGAACCGCCATCGAAGCGGAACCGGCGGAGTGGGGGGAGCCGGGCAGACACACCACACTAACGGGGCATCGTGTGTGGATCGTTGTCATGTTCGAGGGAGAGACGGTGCTCACTCGGGAAGAACCAGGGAGGAGAAGAGAGAGACGTCCGGCGCGTCCGCTGTGGTCGAAAACACTTCAAGGCCGTTACGAGTACATGCTGGCGCTTCGACCAGGCATGAGGGGAGACTGGCTTGCAGATCGTCCCGGCGCGAGCCACGCGCCGCCGGCGTACAAGGAGGCATCCGTGCCGCATGTCCTGGTCCTCAACGCGTCGTACGAGCCCCTCGGCGTCGTACCGCTCCGCCGCGCGCTCGTCCTCGTCCTGGAGAACAAGGCTCTCTGCCTCGAGGAATCCGGCGCCTTCATGCA
Organism: Streptomyces sp. NPDC029674; assembly: GCF_044903205.1. Classification (NCBI taxonomy): domain Bacteria; kingdom Bacillati; phylum Actinomycetota; class Actinomycetes; order Kitasatosporales; family Streptomycetaceae; genus Streptomyces; species Streptomyces sp. NPDC029674. The sequence continues at coordinate 583,939 of NZ_JBJDPY010000001.1, read as the reverse complement.
CAGCGCAACGCGCACCGTCCCCGCACCCAGCGTGGTCCGCCTCAAGCGGTTCGTCCGGGTCCCTTACAGGGGGCCCGTTCCTCTGACCAGGCGGGCGCTCTTCGCCCGCGACGGCGGTCGGTGCATGTACTGCGGTGGCGTCGCAACCAGCGTCGACCACGTCATTCCGAAGAGCCGAGGCGGCCAGCACGCCTGGGACAACGTGGTGGCTTCCTGCCGCCGCTGCAACCACGTCAAGGCCGACCGGCATCTCATGGAGCTCGGCTGGCGGCTGCGGCACAAACCCGCGCCGCCCTCGGGCCTCGCGTGGCGCATCATCGGGACCGGACATAGGGATCCGCGCTGGCTGCCGTACTTGCAGCCGTTCGGCGCGGACGACGCGATGGCTCGGATCGACGGCATTTCCGCCTAGCAATCGATCCGGGCCTTTGCTGTGTTTCCGGAGGCGTACGCAGCGTCGTCAGTCGTCGGCGACCGCGTACGCCTCCACGGACCACAGCGAGTAGCCGAAGCGCGTCGCCCGCTTGTCGCCCTGCACGCGGATGTAGCGGGTGCCGGGCGCGTCCATGCGGACCGCCTCACGGCCGCCCTTGCCGTCCCGCACGGTCGCCGCCGTGCGCCAGGTCCGGCCGTCGGCGGAGGTCTGCACGCGGTAGCCCGCCGCGTACGCGTCCTGCCAGCGCAGCACGACCTGGCCGAGCCTGACCGGCTCCGCGAGCTCCACCTGCCACCACGCGCCGTCCTCCGCAGGGGACGACCAGCGGGTCTCCGGGTCGCCGTCGACGGCGCCCGACGCGGGGAAGTCCTTCGTCTCGTCGCCCGACGACGACGCCTTCGCGCCGCGCGCCAGGTCGGGACCGGCGGTGCGGGGGAAGGCGCGGACCGAGACCGTGCGGGTCTCGCCGCCGAAGGCCAGCTCGACCTCGTACGTTCCCGCGCGCGTGCCCGCAGGGACCGTGATGTCGACCGGCACGTCGACCTCCGTGCCGCGCGGCAGGGTGGATCTTTCGGGGACCTTCACCGCGATGCCCTTGGGAGCCTTCGCGCGGAGCCGTCCGCTGACGTCGCCGGGGCGCAGCGAGAGCAGCTTGGCGGAGAGCCGCAGCGGGCCGCCGCCGATCTCCGCGTCGGCCTCGGCGCGGGACAGCGAGAAGCGGGCGGCGGGGGTGTCGGCGTACCAGGGGACGAGGTGGCGGACGGTGCCGTCGGCGGCCACGGCCCGGACGGCGTCGGCGCGCACGCCCGCGCCCGTTCCGCCGCCCTCGCCCTTCGTGAGGTCGAGCTCGGTGAAGCCGCTCTTCGACAGGGCGCCGATCCGCTGCCAGCCCTTGCCGGGGATGTGGGCCTCGACGGTGCCGTTCGTGCCGGGATCGGTCAGGGCCGTCACGGCGGCGAGCGTGCGGTTCCGGCCGAGCCGGGCGGCCGCGCCGTCCGAGGCCCCCTTGCCCGAGGTCCCCGCCCATGTCGCGTACGCCTTCTGCGCGCGCGCCAGGAACGGGTCCAGTACGCCTTCGCCGACGGTGACGCCGCTGTGCCCCAGCTCCTTGCGGAGCTTCGTCAGGGCGCGCGAGCCGCGCCAGGCCGCCGCGCCGTCGCCGGCGGACTGGGCGGTCAGCAGGTCGACCGCGGTCTCACCCGCCTTGCCGTAGCGGGCCAACTGCTCGATCCAGGGGCGCACCTCGTCGTCGAGCGCGCTGTCGGCGAGGCGTTCGGGCGCCTCCCGCATCACGGTGAAGGCGGCGCGCAGGCTCTTCGCGGCACGCGCGTTCCGCGCCCGGTCCGTCGTCGTACGGGCGCGCCAGAACTCGCTCATGAGCGGCCGCAGGTACGCCGACTCGTCGGCGCCCAGCACGGACGAGGCGTCGTTGCCCGCGAGGGCCCGCAGCGCGCCCCGCGCCTTCGCGTCGCCGCCCGCGAGGTCGTCGATGGCGGCGAGCCAGGACTCGTGGGGGCGGTAGGCGCGCGGGTTCCACGCGTAGTCGGCGGCGGTGAAGAGGGGGATGCGGGAGGCGGACGGCTGCTCCATGGCGTTGCCGAGGAGGGCGGCCGAACCGGTGGCGACGGCGGGTTCGCGGCCGGTGTAGGGGCCGAGGAAGATACGGTCCTGCGCGAAGTCGTTGACGGGGTAGTTGTCCATCGTGACCAGCGGGTGCGCGCCGAACGCCTCGCGGGCGCCCGTCAGTTCGCGCCCGGTGATGGTCCGGGGCACCACGCCGACGCCCGTCCAGGCCACCTCGACGCGCTGGTCCAGGGCGCGGGAGAGGGCCGCGCGGTACTCGGTCGTCCCCTTCTGGAAGTACTCCGTCGGCATCAGGGAGAGCGGCTTCGCGCCCGGGTGGCGCGCGGCGAGGTGCGCGGCGACCGCGTTGGCGACCCGCGCCTGCGCCTTCGCGGCGGCCTCCGGGCCCGACCCGAAGGTCTCGGAGTCCTGCTCGCAGTGCCACTCGCTGTAGCTGACGTTCTGGAACTGCAGCTGGAAGGCGCGCACCCCGAGGGCCCACATGGCGTCGATCTTGCGGGTGAGGTCCTTGACGTCGCGGTCGGACGACAGGCACATCGCCTGGCCCGGCGAGACGGCCCAGGCGAGCGTGACGTGGTTGGCGCGGGCGCGCTCCGCCAGGGCGCGGAAGTCGGCCCGCTGGTCCGCCGGGTAGGGCTCGCGCCAGCGTGCCTGGCGGTAGAGGTCGTCGCCGGGGGCGTAGAGGTACCGGTTCTGCTTGGTGCGGCCCATGAAGTCGAGCTGCGCGAGGCGCTGCTCGCGGGTCCAGGGCGTGCCGTAGAACCCCTCGGTCATGCCGCGCACGGCAGTGCCGGGCCAGTCCCTGATCCGTACGCCGGGGACGAGGCGGGTGCCGTTCGCGCCGCCGGTGATCTGCCGCAGGGTCTGCACGCCGTGGAAGAGGCCGTCCTCGCCGGCTCCGGCGAGGGCGATGGTGTCCCTGCCGTCGACGCGGCCGACAGCCAGCCGGTAGCCGCCCGCCGGCAGGTCGCCGCGCTCGCGGGCGCCGAGGGAGCGCAGCGCCCGGTCGGCGCCGGTGCCGCCGGCCCGGACGACGAGGGTGCCGCCCGCGGGCAGCGGGTCGCCGTCGCGCGCCTCGGTGATCCGCCGGGCGCCCGCGTCGCGGAGGAGGGCGCGGAGGGCTTCCAGGGCGTACGGGTCGGAGTCGGCGCCGTCCGCGGTGACGAGTACGACGTCGTCGCCGACGGTGACGGTGGTTCCGGCGGCACTCATCGACTGGGGGCGCGGCCAGACGGACGGAAGGCCGGAGTCGCTCTTGCGGCCGGCCTTGGCGTCGTCGTCGGGGGAGGTGGCGGGGACGCCGGGCCGGCCGGGTGCTCCGGGGGCCGCGAGGGCGCCCGGCGCGCCGCCGAGCGTGCCCGCGATCACGGCGACCGCGATGGCGGCCGCGCCCTTCCTGCGCCGCAACTGCACGGCCCTCGCCCCTGTCCTCGTCCCCGGGGTCCCGGCGGGGTCCCCTGTGCCACATGTGGCAGTGAGCCCACCACTGAGGCGGCTGGGGTGTCAACGGGGACAGGTACCGGGCGGGGGATTCTTCGCGGAACCCGCCCGATTTCCGGCAACGGTGACTAGTGGGGGCCGAGGGCGGACATCTTCCCGGGAGAAGGCGGGCCGGAGCCTGTTCTTCCGGGGCGGGGCGTGCCTCGGGGAACAACTTCCGTGCCGGGAAAGGGATGTGACCAGGGTCACGTTGTGGCAACGTATACGTCTGCGAGCCCGCGCACTGGGTAGGGCTGCCGAGACCTGCCCCCTGAAAAGGAGCTCCCACGTGGCCGCTTCCGCAAATCTCCTGCTGTCCGCGCTCTCCAAACAGGTCTCCCACCCCGACTCGGGCCTCGACGGCTCCTTCTCCTGCGGCTGCATCGAGCCGCCCCTCACCAGCGAGCCCCCGCTCGCCGACGCCGCGCCGCTGACCAGCGAACCGCCCCTCGCCGACGCCGCGCCGCTGACCAGCGAGCCCACAGCCACCGGCATGGCCTCGGGCCTGGACTCCATGGCGGTCTGATGCCCCTTTCCCGGCTGGCCGCTTCGTACGGCGTGGCCACCTCCTACTCCCCGTCCCCCGGGCGCACCATCCCGGCCGCCGACGCCGCGGTGATCGCCGCCCTGGCCGCCCTGGGTGTGGACGCGAGCACCCCGGAAGCGGCCGCGGCCGCACTGGCCGCGCGCGAGGCGGAACTGTCGGCGCGACCGGTGCCGCCGACGGTGGTGCTGTGGGCGGACGGACCCCTGCCCCCACCCCTCGCGGCGCTGCCGCAGGGGTCGCGGGTGGGGGTGGAGCTGGAGGAGGGCGGCACGGTCGAGTGGACCGCTCCCGGCACGGAGAGGAGCGAAGGCCCCGAGCCCCTGCCCCTCGGCGTGCACCGGCTCCGCGTGCGCACCCCCGACGGTCGGCACGCCGAAGCGCACCTCGTCGTCGCGCCGCGGCGGATCAGGACTCCCGGGCGGCGCACGCACGGGCTCCTCGTCCAGCTCTACTCCCTGCTGTCCCGTCGCTCGTGGGGCATGGGTGACCTCGGAGACCTGGGGGAGCTCGCCGCGTGGGCCGGGCGCGTCCTCGGCACGGGCTTCGTCCAGGTCAATCCGCTGCACGCGGCCGTGCCGAGCCCTCCGGAGGGGCCGGGCGGCGATCCCTCCCCGTACCGGCCCTCGTCCCGTCGTTTCCCCGATCCCGTGCACCTGCGGGTCGAGGCGGTACCGGAGTTCGCGTATCTGCGGGGGGAGGCGCGGGAGCGGGCCGAGGAGCTGTGCCGGAAGGCCGGCCGGCTGCGGGAAGGGGTCCTCGGACAGGACGAGCTGATCGACCGTGACGCCGTCTGGGCGCTCAAGCGGGCAGCTCTCGAACTGCTGCACGACGTCCCGCTCGGTCCCGGCCGCCGCGCCGCCTACAACGCCTTCCTCGCCGAACAGGGCCCCGCCCTGGAGGACCACGCCACCTGGTCGGCGCTGGCCGAGATCCACGGCCCCGACTGGCACTCCTGGCCCGCGGAGCTGCGCGACCCGGACTCGCCGGGCACGGCCCGCGCCCGCCGTGAGGCGATGGACCGCGTCGACTTCCACAGCCGCCTCGCCTGGCTCACCGACAGTCAGCTGGGCGCCGCCCAGCGCGCCGCCCGCGAGGCCGGCATGGACATCGGCCTCGTGCACGACCTCGCGGTGGGCGTGCATCCGGGCGGCGCCGACGCCTGGGCGCAGCAGCGGTACTTCGCCCCGGGCATGTCGGTCGGCGCCCCGCCGGACGCCTTCAACGCGCGCGGCCAGGACTGGGGCCTGCCGCCCTGGCGCCCCGACCGCCTCGCCGAGTCCGGCTATGCGCCCTACCGTGCCCTCCTGCGCGGCCTGCTCCGGAACGCGGGCGCGCTCCGCATCGACCACGTCATGGGCCTGTTCCGCCTCTGGTGGGTCCCGGAGGGCCGCGAGCCCACCGAGGGGACGTACGTGCGGTACGACGCCGAGGCGATGCTCGCCGTCCTCGCCCTGGAGGCGCACCGCGCGGACGCCCTCGTCATCGGCGAGGACCTCGGCACGGTGGAGCCGGGCGTCCGCGAGACCCTGCGCGAGCACGGCGTGCTCGGCACCTCGGTGCTCTGGTTCGAGCGGGACTGGGAGGGCACCGGCCGCCCGCTGCCCGCCGACGCCTGGCGCGCCGACTGCGTGGCCACCGCCACCACGCACGACCTGCCGCCGACCGCCGCCCGTCTGACGGGGGAGCATGTCCGACTCCGCCACGACCTGGGCCTGTTGACCCGCCCCCTTGCGCAGGAGCAGGCCGAGGCCCGCCGGGACGTGCGCGAGTGGCTCGGGCTGCTCTGCCGGCTCGGCATGCTGCCCGGCGGCGCCGGCTGCGAGGAGGACGAGATCCGTGCCGTGCACCGGTTCCTCCTGGCCACCCCGGCCCGCATGATCGGCATCTGGCTCCCGGACGCGGTCGGCGACCGCAGGCCGCAGAACCTGCCCGGCACCTGGGACCAGTACCCCAACTGGCGCCTGCCCGTCGCCGACGCCACCGGACACCCCGTCACCCTGGAGCAACTCGCCGCCTCACCCCGTCTGCACGCCCTCATGGCGGTCTTCCGCGAGGAGGAGGGCCGGGGGAGCGGGCGGGGCGGAAGCCCTCGTACGGCACCCCCGGGCGCGCACCCCGTTTAGGAGTTCGCTACGTTGGCACCGTGGACAAGAAGAACGCACTGCGCGCCGGCGCCCTGGCCTCCGGCACGACGCTGATGATGCTGCTCATGTCGTCCCCCGCCCTCGCGGCCGTGCGCGACGACGGTGACGACCCGGGCCCCGGCCTGAGCGTCATCGACACGCTCGGCCTGTACGTCGCCGCGCCCATCGTGCTGTTCCTGGTGATCGCGGGTCTCGTGATGGTCGGCGACAAGTCCCGCAAGCAGCAGAAGCAGGGCTGACCCGCAGCTTCCGGGCTCTTTACGCCGAGGGCGCCTTCCGGCGACGTACTACAGACGTCGCCGGAAGGCGCCCTCGGCGTGCTCACGGCCGTTCGGCCGTCAGATAGCGCTGGAGCGTCGGCGCCAGCCACTCCGTGATCTCCTCGCGCGTCAGCGCCGCCGCCGGCGGGAACCGCAGGACGTACCGCGTCATGGCGAGACCCAGCACCTGCGCGGCACAGAGCGCCGCCCGCGTCGGCGCCTCGGCCGGGTCGGGGCAGACCTGGCGCGCGACCGGCAGCAGCTGCTCCCCGAAGATGGTCCGCATGCGCTCGGCGCCCGCCTCGTTGGTGATGCCCACGCGCAGCAGCGCGGTGAGCACCTCGTCGCCCTCCCAGATGGTGAGGAAGTGCGTCACGAGCACCCTTCCCACGTCCTCCCTGGGCACCGGCGTGAAGTCCGGCAGCCGCAGGTCGACCGAGGTGGCGGCGGCGAAGAGGCCCTCCTTGTTGCCGTAGTAGCGCATCACCATGGAGGGGTCGATGCGGGCGTCCTTGGCGATGGCGCGGATCGTCGCGCGTTCGTACCCGTCCGCGGCGAAGCGTTCGCGGGCCGCCGCGAGGATGCCGGCACGGGTCGCGTCGGAGCGGCGGGCAGCGGTGGTTTCGGTCATGCCAACAAACGTAGGCCAACAAGCGTTGACAGTCCATGGGCGCGGTCGTACGTTGGCCAACAAGCGTTGACCAACAAGTGTTGGCATCAGGAGGCGGCCATGAACGGCACGACCGGCGACACGAATACGAAGCGGAACGCGAACACGAAGAAGAACGCGAACCCCACCGACGGCACCCACACCGTCGTGGTGGTCGGCGCGGGACCCACCGGGCTGCTGCTCGCCGGGGACCTCGCCACCGCGGGCGTCCCCGTCACCCTCGTGGAGAAGCGGGCGCACGGCATCAGTAACCTCTCGCGCGCGATGGTCCTGCACGCCCGCACCCTGGAGCAGCTGGACGCGCGAGGCCTCGCCGACGAGCTGGAGGCCAAGGGCGAGCCGCTCGCCAAGCTGCGCCTCTTCGACCGCCTCTCGCTGGATCTCGGCCGGCTGCCCTCCCGCTACCGGCACGTCCTCGTCCTCCCGCAGTATGAGGTCGAGCGCGTCCTGGAGCGGCGCGCCATCGAGGCGGGGGTGCACTTCGCGTACGAGAGCGAAGTGACCGGGCTGACGCAGGACGAGGACGGCGTGACGCTCCGGCTCCACGGCCCCGGCGACGAATCGAGCACCCTGCGCGCCGCCTACGTGGTCGGCGCGGACGGCCTGCACAGCGGCGTGCGCGGGGCGGTCGGGCTGCCCTTCCCCGGCAGGTCCGTCATCCGCTCGCTCGTCCTCGCCGACGTCAAACTCGCCGAGCGGCCGGAGACGCTGCTCACCGTCAACGCCGTCGGCGACGCCTTCGCCTTCATCGCGCCCTTCGCCGACGGCTACCACCGCGTCATCGGCTGGAACCGGTCACGCGACGTCCCCGACAGCGAGCCGCTCGACCTCGAAGAGGTCAAGGACATCGTCCGGCAGGCGCTCGGCCGCGACTTCGGGATGCACGACGCGCGCTGGATGTCCCGCTTCCACAGCGACGAGCGGCAGGCGCCCGCCTACCGCGCGGGCCGCGTCTTCCTCGCCGGGGACGCCGCGCACGTCCACTCGCCGGCCGGCGGTCAGGGCATGAACACCGGGCTCCAGGACGCCGCGAACCTGAGCTGGAAACTGGCCGCCGCGGTCGACGGCCGCGCCCCGCGAGGCCTCCTGGACACCTACGAGTCCGAGCGGCACCCGGTCGGCAGGACGGTGCTGCGCAGCAGCGGCGGGCTCGTCCGGCTCGCGATGGCCAAGCGCCCGTGGACGCGCGCGGCACGCGCCGCCCTCGCCGCCTTCGTCACCCACGTGCCCGTGGTGCGCGCCAAGGCGGCGGGCCAGGTCACCGGCGTCGGCATCGCGTACCGGACACCGAAGGGCGCCCACCGCCTCGTCGGGCGGCGGGTCCCCGATGTCGCGCTCGAAGAGGGGCGGCTCTACGAGGCCCTGCGCGCGGGCGAGTTCGTGCTCATCACGCCGAAGGACGAGAAGTGCGGGACGGGCCGCGCCGTGTCCGCCCATTGGTCGAGCGACCGCCGCGCGACGGTCCTGGTCAGGCCCGATGGATACGTGGCGTGGGCGGCGGAGGACGCGGGGGTGGGGGCGGTGGCGGCGGCGCTGGAGGAGTGGGGCGCCGCGTAGACCGGAGTGCCGCGTAGACCGGGGCCAACCCTTCAGTTTTCCTTCAAAGAATCGGCGTAAAGATTCGATGGACCTGATGGGTGTACGGGTGTCACGGTGGTCCCCGCACCACACCAAGCGACCCCGTACACCCCGCCACCGCGGGGAGAAAGACAAGGGATACCCCGTGGCAGTCCTGGACCGGACCCCCGCTCACACCGCACCGGCCGCCGCGCAGGCGGCCAGGCACCCCATCGGCGTCGGCCTCGCCCTCGCGGCCCTCGCCACGGTCGTCTGGTCGGGCAGCTTCGTCACCTCCCGGGCGCTGCACGACACCGTGCCGCCCGTCCAGCACGCGTTCTGGCGCTGGATCATCGCCATCGTGGCGGTCGCGCCGTTCGCGGCGCGCCAGACGTGGCGGCAGCGCCAACTGCTCCGCGAACACGCGAAGTTCCTGCTCCTCGCCTCCCTGCTGGGCGTCACCGTCTACAACACCCTGGTGAACCAGGCGGGCATGACGACCACCGCGGGCAACATGGGCATGATCATGGCCGCGTCGCCGGTCCTGATGGCCGTGTACGAACGCCTCGGCGGTACACGGCTCGGCGCGCGCCGGGTCACCGGCATGCTCGTCGCCTGCGCCGGAGTCCTCCTGCTCGTCAGCAAGGGCTCGCTCGCGACGGACTTCGCGATCGGTGACCTCTGGGTGATCGCGGCGGCACTGTCCTTCGGCTCGTACAGCGCACTGCTCAGGCGCAGGCCCGCGGAGATCGGCGGACTGCCCTTCCTCTTCTCGACGTTCGTGCTGGGCGCCCTGATGCTGCTCCCGGTCTTCATTGCCAGCTACGCACTCCAAGGCGGCTTCGCGCCCACCGTCGGAACGGTCTCCCCGCTCCTCTACGTCGGCGTGGTCTCCTCGGCGGTCGCCTTCTTCGCCTGGAACAAGGCGATCTCGATCATCGGCGCCGCCCGCGCCGGAGTCGTCTACTACCTCCAGCCGGTCTGCGTCGCCCTGCTCTCCTTCGCGGTCCTCGGCGAGGCGATGGGGTGGCTGCAGGTGCTGTGCATGGGGCTGATCCTGGGCGGTGTCGTGCTCGGCGCGGCCCGCACCAAGTGATGCTTCTGACCAGTCGGTACGTTGGGCTCATGAGCGAGTGGGACATCAAGAAGCTGCAGATCCTGCGGACGTTGAGCGAACGGGGCACCGTGACCGCGACGGCGCAGGCGTTGCGGATGACGCCGTCGGCGGTCTCGCAGCAGCTGTCCAACCTCGCCAAGCAGCTGGGCGTACCGCTCCTGGAGGCGCACGGGCGGCGGGTCCGCCTCACCGACGCCGCGCATCTCGTGCTGCGGCACGCGGAGTCGGTCTTCGCCCAACTGGAGCGGGCCGACGCGGAATTGGCGGCGTATGTGCAGGGGGAGGCGGGAGAGGTGCGGGTCGGGGCGTTCTCGACCGCGGTGCCCGCGCTCGTCGTGCCCGCCGTGCGGGCGCTGCGGGAGGCGGCGCCCGGCATCTCCGTACGGGTGCGGGAGACCGAGGCGGCCCAGGCGTACGAACTCCTCGCGGCCGGTGAGGTCGACATCGCCCTGTCCCTGGCCGTCCAGGCACCCGCCGAAGGCGACGCGGACACGCGCTTCACCCGTGAATCGCTGCTCGCCGACCCGCTGGACGTGGCGCTGCCCGGCGGCCACCGGCTGGCGTCGGCGCCCGGGCTCCGGCTCGCCGACCTGGCCGCCGAACCGTGGATCTTCGGCGGCAGCGGTCCCTGGTCCGAGATCACCCGCGCGGCGTGCGAGGGCGCGGGCTTCAATCCGCGGCAGGCGCACTCGGCGTCCGGCTGGACGGCGATCCTTGCGATGGTGGAGGCGGGGATGGGGGTGGCGCTGGTGCCTCGCATGGCTGCGGTGAGTCGCGCCGGTGTGGCCATGCGCGCGCTCTCCGATGACCATCCCACTCGGCATGTCGTCGCCGCGGTGCGGCGGGGGGCGGCGGGGGGTGCGGCGGTGACTCGCGTCCTTGACGCCCTGCGGGCGGCGGTCCCCGTGCGGGGGGCGTGACCGTTCTCGCCTGCGGGCCGTGCGTGGCTGGTCGCGCAGTTCCCCGCGCCCCTGAAGCGTCGCCTTCGCCGTTTTCTGGTGCCGGTTGTGTGTGGTTGCTCGCGCAGTTCCCCGCGCCCCTTGAAAGCGTCGCCTCCGCTCGCCGCGTCCCTGGGGAGCCCCGTCGGCCCCCCATGGGACCGGCAGACGGAGGACGGCGGGGGTATTTCAGGGGCGCGGGGAACTGCGCGACCAGCCACTGACGGCCCGCAGAGGGACGCGGTGAGAGGGGCCGGGCAGAGGGCGGAGCCCCTGCCCGGCGAGGGCGAGCTAGAGGTCCGCCGCGCGCGCCCGCAGGGCGCGTTCGACGCCCGCCCGGGACTCCGTGATCAGACGACGCAGCGCCGCCGACGGCTCGGCGGACGCCAACCACGCGTCCGTCGCGTCCAGCGTCTCCTGGGAGATCTGCAGCGACGGATAGAGCCCCGTGGCGATCTGCTGGGCCATCTCGTGGGAGCGGGACTCCCACGCCCCCTTGACCGAGGCGAAGAACTTCTCCGCGTAGGGCGCGAGGAGTTCGCGCTGGTCGGTCTGGACGAAGCCGCCGATCACCGCCTCCTGGATGGCGTTGGGGAGGGAGTCGGACTCGACGACGGAGGCCCACGCCGCCGCCTTCGCCTCCGGCGTCGGCAGCGCCGCCCGGGCGGCGGCGGCGTGCCGTTCGCCCGCCGCCGTCCTGTCCCGCTCGAGCTCCGCCGCGATGCCCGCCTCGTCGAGGCGGCCCGTCGCCGCGAGCCGCGCCACGAACGCCCAGCGCAGCTCGGTGTCCACGGCAAGGCCGTCGATCGACTCCGAGCCGTCGAGCAGGCGCTCGAGGAGGGACAGGTCCGCTTCCGTGCGGGCCGTCGCGGCGAAGGCGCGGGCCCACGCCAGCTGGTGGTCGCTGCCGGGTTCGGCCGCCCGCAGGTGCTCCAGCGCCGCCTCGGTCCAGCGGGCCAGCGCCGCGTCCCGGCCGGCCGGGGCCGCGTACAGGTCGAGGGCCAGCTTCACCTGGCGGTGCAGTGACTGCACGACGCCGATGTCGGACTCCTTGCCGATGCCGGAGAGGACGAGGGAGAGATACTCGCGGGTGGGGAGCTCCGCGTCCCGCGTCATGTCCCACGCCGACGCCCAGCACAGCGCCCTCGGCAGCGACGCCTCGAAGTCGCCGATGTGGCCGGTGACGAAGGCGAGGGACTCGGTGTCCAGGCGGACCTTCGCGTACGACAGGTCGTCGTCGTTGAGGAGGATCACCGCGGGGCGGGCCTTGCCCACCAGCGCGTCGACGGCCGTGAGTTCGCCGTCTACGTCCAGTTCGACGCGGTCGGTGCGCAGCAGCTTGCCGGACGCCTCATCCAAGTCGTAGAGGCCGATCGCGATCCGGTGCGGACGGAGCGTCGGCTCGCCCATCGCGCCCTCGGGGAGCGCCGGCGCCTCCTGCTTGACGGCGAAGGAGGTGATGACCCCGGACGTGTCGACGTCCACGACCGGCCGCAGGACGTTGATGCCCGCCGTCTCCAGCCACTTCTTCGACCAGGTCCTCAGGTCGCGGCCGCTGGTCTCCTCCAGGGCGCCGAGCAGATCGGAGAGGCGCGTATTGCCGAACGCGTGGCGCTTGAAGTACGCCTGCACGCCCTGGAAGAACTCGTCCTCACCCACGTACGCGACGAGCTGCTTCAGGACGCTCGCGCCCTTCGCGTACGTGATGCCGTCGAAGTTGACGAGGACGTCGTCCAGGTCGCGGATGTCCGCCATGATCGGGTGGGTGGACGGCAGCTGGTCCTGGCGGTACGCCCACGTCTTCATGGAGTTGGCGAACGTGGTCCAGGAGTGCGGCCACTTCGAGTCCGGCGCGTACGCCTGGCAGGCGGCCTCGGCGTACGTGGCGAACGACTCGTTCAGCCACAGGTCGTTCCACCACTCCATGGTGACGAGGTCGCCGAACCACATGTGGGCGAGCTCGTGCAGGATCGTCGCGGCCCGCACCTCGTACGCCGCGTCCGTCACCTTCGAACGGAACACGTACTGGTCGCGGATGGTCACCGCGCCCGCGTTCTCCATCGCGCCCGCGTTGAACTCCGGCACGAAGAGCTGGTCGTACTTGGCGAAGGGGTACGCGTAGTCGAACTTCTCCTGGAACCAGTCGAAGCCCTGCCGCGTCACCTCGAAGATCGCGTCCGAGTCGAGGAACTCGGCGAGCGAGGGACGGCAGTAGATGCCGAGCGGCACGGACTGGCCGCCGGGACCCTCGTACGACGAGTGGACGGAGTGGTACGGGCCGACGATCAGGGCCGTGACGTACGTCGACATGCGGGGCGTCGGCTCGAAGGACCAGATGTCGTCCTTCGGCTCGGGGGTGGGGGAGTTGGAGATCACCGTCCAGCCGCTCGGTGCCTTCACCGTGAACTGGAACGTGGCCTTCAGGTCCGGCTGCTCGAAGGAGGCGAAGACGCGGCGCGCGTCCGGCACCTCGAACTGCGTGTAGAGGTAGGCCTGTTGGTCGACGGGGTCGACGAAACGGTGCAGGCCCTCACCGGTGTTGGTGTAGTCGCAGTCGGCGACGACCCGCAGCTCGTTCGGACCGGCGTGCAGGTGCCGCAGCGCGATCCGCGAGTCGCGGAACACCGCCGCCACGTCCAGCGCGTGGCCGTTCAGGACGACCTCGTGGACCGCGGGGGCCACCAGGTCGATGAAGGTCTCGGCGCCCGCCTCCGCGGAGTCGAAGCGCACCGTGGTCACGGACCGGTAGGTGCCGCCCTCCTGCGCGCCGGAGAGGTCGAGATCGACCTCGTACGAGTCAACGGTGAGCAGCTTCGCCCGCTGCTGCGCCTCTTCGCGGGTCAGATTGGTCCCGGGCACGCGGTCATCTCCTCGTACGACGTGTCGCGTCTTCGTGGGTGCGACTTGCGGTGTTTCCGGCCATCCTTCCATGCCCCTCCGGATGGCCGCCCGGACCATTGTTCTCCCGCTGCCGTGCCGTTACGCTCCGCGCGTCCGCACCGGTCCCGGCAGGCCGCAGACCACGGCCAGGGGACGGTCAGGAACCACAGGGGGACGCGGAAGATGCTGGGGACCGAGAGACCGGCCGCCACCGGCCGGACCGCACGACGGCCATGACCGACGTACTCGTGGCGGGGGCGGGCATCGGCGGGCTCACCGCCGCGCTCAGCCTGCACGCGGCGGGCATCGGCGTCCGCGTGGTCGACGCCACCGACCAGCTGCGCCCCGTGGGCGTGGGAATCAACCTGCTGCCGCACGCGGTGCGGGAGCTGACCGAGCTCGGACTCGGCGACGTGCTCGCCGCGAACGCCGTCGCACCCGACGCGATGGCCCACTACGACCGGCACGGCAACCGCATCTGGGCCGAGCCGCGCGGCCTCGCGCTCGGCTACCGGTGGCCCCAGTACTCCATCCACCGCGGCACCCTCCAGCTGCTCCTCCTCGACGCGGTCCGCGACCGCCTCGGGGACCACGCGGTCCGCACCGGCACCGCGTTCGTGCGGCTCGCCGAGCACGAGGGCGGCGCGCTGCGGGTGATCCTGCGGGACATGGCGCGCGCCAGGGAGTACGCCGTGCGCGTACGGGCCCTGATCGGCGCCGACGGGCTGCACTCGGCGGTACGGGCCGTACTGCACCCCGGCGAGGGGCCGCCGCTGTGGAACGGCATCCGGATGTGGCGCGGCATCGCCGAGTGGCACCCGGTGCTCGGCGGGCGGACCGTCGCGGTGGCGGGCAGCAACGCCACCGCGAAACTCGTCGTCTACCCGATCTCGCGGCGGGCCATGGAGCGCGGCAGGGCGCTGCTCAACTGGGTGGCGGAGGTGCGGTTTCCGCCGACGCACCACCACGGGATGCCGGGGCCCGCCGACTGGAACCGCTCCGGGCGGCTCTCCGATGTCCTGCCGCACTACGCGGGATGGCGCATCGGCGACCTCGACGTGCCCGCGCTGCTCGCCGCCACGCGGCACATCCTGGAGTACCCGATGGTCGACCGCGACCCGCTGGCCCAGTGGGGCCGCGGCCCGGTCACCCTGCTCGGCGACGCGGCCCACCCGATGTACCCGGTGGGGTCGAACGGCGGCTCCCAGGCGATCCTCGACGCCCGCGTCCTCGCCCGCTGCCTCGCCCACACAGCGCCGGACAGGGAGGCGGGGCTGCGGGCGTACGAGGAGGTGCGCCGCGAGGCCGCCAACGCGATCGTCCTCGCCAACCGCGACATGCCGGCCGACCGCATCCTCCAGACCGTCGCGGAACGCGCCCCGGAAGGCTTCGACCGCGTGGAGGACGTCCTGACCCGGGAGGAACTGGCCGAACTGGACGCGGCGTACCGCAGAACGACGGGTGTGGACGTGGCGGAGCTGAACGGGCGCGGGTCGTGGGGGGTGGGGTGGTGGGCAGGTGAGGGTCAGTAGGAAGGTGAGGGGTCAGTAGGAGCGCCCTGCAGGCGCCTTCGGGCGCAACGTGACGTCCGGAATCCGCCAGCCCCCGCCCGCCCCCACGCGCGAGGCTCGCCCCATGACCACGCACACGGGCACCACGCGCACCACACCTACGACCTACACCCCGCTGCCCATCACCCCCGAAGCCCTCGCCGGCCTCCGTGACGTCGACGACGCCGGGCAGCCCTGCGTCCCGTACACCGACGAGGAGGGCGGCTACCCGCTGCGCTGCTGTCTGCGGGCCAGTGCCCCCGGCGAGCGCATCGCCCTCGTCTCGTACGCGCCGCTGCGGCGTTGGGCCGCCGGCACCGGGGCGGCTCCCGGCGCCTACGACGAGCAGGGGCCCGTCTTCATCCACGCCGACCCCTGCGAGGGGCCGGGGGAGGAGCGCGCCGGGTACCCGTTCTCGCGGGCCGGGGCGCTGCGGACCGTGCGCCGCTACAGCGCCGAGGGCCGCATCGTCGGGGGGCGCCTGATGGAGATTCCGGACGACGAGGAGGCCGGGTTCGACGCCGCGTTCGCCGAGGCCTTCGCCGATCCGCGGGTCGCCCTCGTGCACGTCCGCGCCGTGGAGTACGGCTGCTTCCACTTCGAGGTGCGCCGACCGGCCTGACGGACAGACCACCTGACGGTCAGGACATACCCACCCGCACCGCCCGCGCGAACTCCCGTACCCGCTCCGTCTCCCCGTCCCGGTGCCACACCATCCCGAGCACCGAGTCGGGCAACCCGTCGACCGGTACGAAAGCGACGTCCTTGCGGCCGTGGTACTCCGCCGTAGGGCGGCAGAGCAGCATCGCGCCCCGGTCCGCCGCGACCAGCGTCAGCCCCTCCTGGAGCGTGCGGACCGCGGGGGCGGGCGCGCCGCCCGACGGGGCGTGGGCCTCCCGCCAGTACGCGGGCGCCGGCGCGGTCGCCGCGATCAGGGGCGTGCCCGCGAGCTCCGCCGCCGCGAGCGACTCCCGCCCGGCGAAGGCGTGCCGCACCGACACCGCGACGGTCTGCCGCTCGCTGGAGAAGACGGGGCCGAGGACGAGGTCCGGCTCGTCGACCGGCAGCAGCACGATCGCCGCGTCCACGGCGCCCTGCCGCACCGCCCCGAACGGGTCGGAGAACGGGATCTCCACGATCTCCGTGTCACAGGAGGGGTGCCGCTCCTGGAAGGCCGCGATGGCCCCCATCAGGCGGTCGTCCGCGGTCCCCTGGAAGCCGATCCGCAGCGTGCCCTCGACGCCCCGCGCCGCCGCCCTGGCCCGCCCCACAACCGATGCCAACTCGTCGTACGACGGACGGAGTTCGGCCAGGAAACGTTCCCCTAGTGTGGTCAGGGCGACCCGGCGGCTCGTACGCTCCAGCAGGCGCGCCCCGATCCGCCGCTCCAGGGCGGCGAGCAGTTGGCTGACGCGGCTCTGCGAGACGTACAGCCGCTCGCCGGCCCGCCCGAAATGCAGCTCTTCGGCAAGCACCAGGAAACACTCCAGTTCCCGGATCTCCAGCCCGTTCCCGCCCATGGCGCGCGGCCCCTTTTCCTTGATCGTCGCGGTCCTCGATCATCCCTGACCGATGAATCCGGCTCATACAAGGATGAGATCTTCCGCGTTGTTCCCCGGCGGGACCCCCCACAGGGTGGATGCCATGTCACAGACCACACCACAACTCACCACACAACTCACCGCTCCACCTGCCGCGTTGGAGTCGCAGCGCGGCGGTCCTGCCGCCGTCCTCGCCGTCGCCGCAGCCACCTTCTCCGTCGTCACCACGGAGATGCTCCCCGTCGGACTCCTCACCTCCATCGGCTCAGGACTGCACGTCTCGGACGGCACCGCCGGCCTCGCCGTCACCCTGCCCGGCATCGTCGCGGCGCTCGCCGCCCTGCTGCTGCCCGTCGCGGTGCGCCGCGCGGACCGGCGCACGGTCCTGGCCGCCCTGATGGCGCTGCTCGCCGCCGCCAACGTGGCCTCCGCGCTCGCGCCCGCCTTCGGTGTCCTGCTCGCCGCCCGCGTCCTGGTGGGCGTCTGCATCGGCGGCGTGTGGGCCATCGCCGCCGGGCTCGGCGTGCGGCTCGTACGGGAGGAGAGCGCGGGCCGGGCCACCGCGGTGATCTTCAGCGGGATCGCGGTGGCGTCCGTGCTCGGCGTGCCCGCGGGCACCCTCCTCGGCGAACTGGCGGGCTGGCGCACGGGCTTCGCGGCCCTCGCCGTGGTCGCACTCGGCGTCGCCGGGCTGCTCGCCACGGTGCTGCCCCGGCTCCCCGCGGGCGAGGGGATCGGGCTCGGCGCGTTCGCCGGTCTGCTGCGGATCGGCGCGCTGCGGGCCGGCCTCCTCGCCGTCACCCTCCTCGTCACCGGCCACTTCGCCGCGTACACGTACATCCGGCCCGTCCTGGAACGGGTGCCCGGCATCGGTGCGGGCCTGGTCAGCGGGCTGCTCCTGGCCTACGGGACGGCCGGCATCGTCGGCAACTTCGCGGGCGGCGCCGTGGCGGCCCGCGACCCGCGCCGCGCGCTGCTGTGGATCTGCGCCGGGCTCGGCGCCGTGGTGCTGCTCATGGTGCCCGCGGGCGGCTCGCTCGCCGCGTCGGTGGCGCTGCTCCTGGCGTGGGGGCTTGCGTACGGCGGGGTCTCGGTCTCCGCCCAGAACTGGGTGATGGCCGCGGCCCCGCACGCCCGCGAGGCGGCTTCGGCGCTCTTCGCGGGGGTCTTCAACGTGGCGATCGCGCTCGGCGCCTTCGCGGGCGGGCGGGTCGCGGACAGCCGCGGGGCCGGCGGCGTGCTGTGGCTGGGCGCCGGGCTGGCCGGGCTCGCGCTGGTGGCGGTGGCGTGCGCGAAAGGGACGGCGAAGGGGGCGGCCACCCGCGAAGGGTGACCGCCCCCTGCGGGACGTACGCGCGGTCAGCCCTTGAGCTCCGCCGCGACCAGCTCCGCGATCTGGACGGCGTTCAGCGCCGCGCCCTTGCGGAGGTTGTCGTCGGAGATGAAGAACGCCAGGCCGTTCTCGACGGTCTCGTCGCGCCGGATGCGGCCCACGAACGAGTCGTCCTTGCCCGCGGCGACCAGCGGCGTCGGCACCTCGGTGACGACGACGCCCTCGGCCTGCTCCAGGATCTCGATGGCGCGCTCGGGGCTCAGCGGACGCGCGAAGCGCGCGTTGACCTGGAGGGAGTGGCCGGTGAAGACGGGCACGCGCACGCAGGTGCCGGAGACCTTGAGCTCGGGGATCTCCAGGATCTTGCGGGACTCGTGGCGCAGCTTCTGCTCCTCGTCGGTCTCGTTCAGACCGTCGTCGACGACGGAGCCCGCCATCGGCAGGACGTTGTACGCGATCGGCGCGACGTACTTGTCGGGCTCGGGGAACTCGACCGCCGAGCCGTCGTGGGTCAGCTTCGGGGCGTCCTCGCCGACCTTCTTGATCTGCTCGAACAGCTCGTCCACCCCGGCGAGACCGGAGCCGGACACCGCCTGGTAGGTGGCGACGACCAGCGCTTCGAGGCCCGCCTCGGCGTGCAGCGGCTTGAGGACCGGCATCGCGGCCATCGTCGTGCAGTTCGGGTTGGCGATGATGCCCTTGGGGCGGTCCTTGATCGCGTGCGGGTTCACCTCGGAGACGACGAGGGGGACCTCGGGGTGCCGGCGCCAGGCCGACGAGTTGTCGATCACGACGGCGCCCTGCGAGGCGACCTTCTCGGCGAGGGCCTTCGAGGTGGCGCCGCCCGCGGAGAACAGGACGATGTCCAGGCCCGTGTAGTCGGCCGTGGAGGCGTCCTCGACGGTCACGCCGTCGATGACCTTGCCCGCGCTGCGGGCCGAGGCGAAGAGGCGCAGCTCGTCGGCCGGGAACTTACGCTCGGCGAGGATCTTGCGCATGACCTTGCCGACCTGACCGGTGGCTCCGACGATTCCGACCTTCACAGGGACTTCCTCCGTATGTGCGTGCGGCCTCGTGACCTCGGCCGGTCTGTGGGGGGTGACTCAATGATGCGTCTGTCCAGGGCCGCCTTGTCCAATCCATTGTCCGAGGTGCGGGACGCCACATTCGAGGCGCGTCACCGTGAACCTTTCGGACGCCCCGGGCGTCGTAGGGGAAACGCGGGGAGGGGAGGGGCACGTTGCTGCGCAGAAAAACGCGCCGCGCGCAGGCGGGGGCCGGGGGAGCGGACCCGCTGGACGCGGCCCAGGAGGACCGGGTCCGGGCCGTGCTCGCGCTCGGCGGGGTGCCGCACGCCGATCTGCCCGACGGGGTGCAGCAGGTGCGGCTGAAGCTCCTGGAGCGGGCCGCGGACGGGCGTGAGGCGCCGCGTGACGTGTCCGCGTGGGCCGCCGTCGTGGCGTCCAACCTGGCCATGGACTGGCACCGGGCCCGGCGCAGGCAGGAGCGGCTCGGTGAGCGGCTCGCCGTCCTGTGGCGGGAGGCCACCGACGAGGACGGCGCGGAGGCGCGGGCCACCTCGCTGGCGGTCGCGCAGGGCCTCGGCGAGCTGCCGGACGCCCAGCGGCAGGTCCTGGTCCTGCGCTTCTACGCCGATCTGCCGGTCCGGGCCATCGCCGACGAGCTGGGCATCCCGGAGGGCACGGTCAAGAGCAGACTGCACACGGCGGTACGGCTCCTGCGGGCGCGGCTGCACGAAGGGGAGGTGGTGTGACGGTGCCGGAGCAGGAATTCGACGCGCTGATGTTCGCGATCACGGACGATCCCGTGCCCGGGGAGGCGCTGCGCGACCCCGACTTCGCGGCCGAGCACGCGGCGGCCGTCGCGGACGTCGCCCTCCTGAGGGAGCGGCTCGGAAATGTGGGCGAGGCGCTCGCGGCTTCGGCCAAGCCTGTGGAGTCGGTCGTTCCGCTGAGGCCGCGCGCGGCCCGCCGCCGCGCCACCGTCGCGCTCGGCGCGGTGGCCGCCACGGTGGCCGCCGCCATGCTCGGCGGGCTCGCCTGGCTCGCGGTGGACGCCGGTCCCGGCGCCGCCGACAACGACGCGGCGGCGGGCAGCGCGAAGGACGCGGCGCCGGAGGGCAAACTCAGCCCCGAGGGCTTCGTCGCGTGCTCGCGGGTCATCGTGGAGGGCACGGTCACGGCGGTCGACGCGGTGCCCGGCGCCGCCCGGCACCGCGTCTCGCTCGACGTCACCCGCTACTACAAACCGAGGTCCGGGGACGGGACGATCACCTTCCCCATGGCCGACGACGTGGACCCCCGCCTGAAGAAGGGCGACCGCGTCCTGATCACCATCCCCGTGGGGGACGCCCACCCCGACAACTGGGCCATGGGCAAGGACCGCGACAGCCTGCGCCGCACGGTCGTCGAGGCCCTGCCGGGTGCGGCGAAGATCCGGTGCGCGAAATGAAGAGCGCCGGACGGGCTCGACCGAGCCCGTCCGGCGCCTGTTCAAAAGAACACCGTTACGGCGTGACCTTCTCGACCTTCACGCTGCCGCTGCCCGCGACCGTGCCGCCCGCGTTGAGCAGGGACACCTCGCCGAACAGCTCACGGCCCGCGGCGGCCGGGGCCTTCGCCTCGACCTTGGCCTCGACCTGAGCCGAGTCGCCGTTGCCGAGCTTGACCGTCTTCGACTCGTCGACGGTCACCTGGCCGAGCGCGTCCGAGAAGAAGACGTCCCGGTAGTCGTACGCGGTCGAGCCGGACGGCACCGAGTAGCCCGTCACCTCGATCGTGTACGTACCGGCGGCCGGCTTCTTCAGGCTGACGCTTTCCTCCGAGTCGCCCTCCGCCGAGGAGCCCACGACCTGGCCGTCCTTCTTCACGGCGAGGTCCAGGTCGGCGGCGACGTCCGCGGGGGAGCCGATGGCGACGTCGAGACGCTCCGCGCCCGCGGGCACGACGACCTCGGTGGTCTGCGTCTCGTTCTGCTTGATGCTGGGCCGCGTCGACTTGGACGAGCCGAGCGAGCCGCCCTTCAGCTTGCCGTCGACGGCCGCGAAGTTGTTCGTGGCCTTCCAGGAGACGGGCGCCGGCGTGCCGACCTTCGCCTCCGGGAGCGTCTGCACGGCCGGGTCGAAGTCGACACCGAGCGCGGCGACGTTCACCTTGTACGGGTTGTCGAGCAGCGGCGACGTGCGGCGCGACTCGACCTCGATCTCCCAGACACCGGCCTGCGGCTGCGCGTACGAACGCAGGTCGGGGCGGCAGGTGTTGGCCGGGTTCTCGTAGTTCGGGTAGCAGACGATCGACGAGGTCGAGTCGACCGGGACGCCGTACGGGTGGATCGCTATGAAGCGGGTCTGGCTCTTGTCCTTCAGGCCGCTGAGGGAGACCTCGAGGGACTTGGCGCCCTTGGGGACCGTCACGAAGTAGGACTTCGGGGCGCTGCGCTGCACCGAGTCCTCGGCGGAGAAGGTGAACGACGGCTTGGCGAGCGGCGCCGAGACGACGACGGTCGACATGATCTGCTGGTCGATGCCCTCGGAGCGCTCGTCGTCGACGGTGAGGATCGCGCTGTGCAGCCCGGCGGACTTGGCCTTCGCCTGGACCTTGACGGTGACCGGCTTGTTCAGCGGCAGCGTGACGTCGCCGTCGCCGAGCAGACGGAACGTCTTCTCGTGGTTGTTGACGAGGTCCAGCTCGTGGCGGACGCCGCGGTCCGGGCCCGAGGTGCGGGTGATCGTGACGTCGTACGTCCGCTTCTGGCCGGTCTTCAGGCCGCCCTCGCGGTCGTAGATGCCGGTGCCGGGCTTCTTGAGCTCCTGCTCAAGGGCGGTGTCGACCGGGGCCTTCACCGTGTACGTGTGGGCCTTCGCGTCGTCCTCGATGGCGTTCCACGCGTCGACGACGTTGATGCGGCCGGTGCCCTGCGCGTACGCCTGCTCACCGCGGATGCGGTCCGCGGTCGAGGTGAGCGCGGTGCGCAGCTTCGCCGGGGTGAGGTCGACCTTCTCCCGCTTCGCGGCGGAGAGGAGCAGCGCCGAGGCGCCCGCGGCCTGCGGGGACGCCATCGAGGTGCCCTGCAGCATCGAGTAGCCGGCCGGGAGCTTGTAGCCCGCCTCGGCGACCGGGGAGCCCGGCAGCCAGGTCTGGGTGGTGTTGATGGCCGCGCCGGGCGCCGAGATGATCGGCGCGAAGCCGCCGTCCTCACGCGGGCCGCGCGAGGAGAACGGCATCATCGCGTACGGGCGCTCCACCTGGGAGCCGTAGTTGGCGGCCCAGGTCTCCTTGGAGATGGCGGCGCCGACCGAGATGACCTTGTCGGCCAGGCTCGGGTCGCCGATGGTGTTGGCGCCGGGGCCCGAGTTGCCCGCGGAGATCACCAGCTGCACGCCGTAGGTGTCGATGAGGCGCGTGTAGAGCTCGGCGCGCGCGTTGTTGCCGTCGTTGAGGGCCGGCAGGCCGCCGATCGACATGTTGACGATGTCGACGCCGCGCTCGGTGACGAGGTCGATCATGCCCTCGGTGAGCGCGACGTTGGTGCAGCCGCCGGTCCAGGTGCAGGCGCGCGAGGAGACCAGCTTGGCGCCGGGCGCCGCGCCGTTCATCTTGCCGCCGAACAGGCCGTTGGCCGCGGTGATGCCCGCGACGTGCGTGCCGTGCTCGGACTCGATGACGCCGATGTTGACGAAGTCGGCCTTCTTGCCGACCCAGTCGCCGCCGTACGGGTCGGTCGGCACGTCCTTGCGGATCTCGACGACGAAGGGGACGCGCTCGACGACGTCGGTCGCCGGGTCGTCCTTGCCGAAGTAGGCGACCTGGTGGCCGTCCTTGTACGGCTTCATCACCTCGTCGTCGGTGAAGTCCTTGTTGTTGTTCAGGTCGACACGGACGGTGCCCGCGGCCGGGTCGTAGAGCATGCCCCAGCTGTCGGTGGTGTCGCCGTCGCGGTTGATGTCGCCCTTGGCGTCGCCGCCGGTGGTGGCCGACTCACGGAAGCGGTTGACCTGGAAGGAGCCCGCCGGGGCCTGCCACGTCTCGCCGTCCCAGGTGAAGGTGGGGCCGTTGACCGGGTTGGTCATGCGGCGCCAGGTGCCGTCCGCGTCCACGATCGGGTCGGTCGCCGTCACCCAGTCGGTGATCTTGCGCTCGCCGGTGGTGGTCTTCTTCAGCGCCGGGTGGCCGAGGTCGACGCCGGAGTCGAGGATGCCGATGGTGGTGCCGCGGCCGTCCGCCTTCGGGTGCTTCTTCACGAAGTCGACGGCGCCCGTCTCGGCGGCCGGGTTGTACGGGTTGTCCGCCGGGGTGTTCTTGTCCGGGCCCGGGTACGTGCCCTGGGCGGCGGTCTTGGCGCCCTTGGCGCGGTCGGCGGCCGGGGTCGGGTCGTCCAGTTCGATCTCGTGGCGCAGATCGATGGCGTGCACCGACGAAAGCTTCGCGGCCGACTTGATCGCCGCGTCGGCCTTGCCGGTCGGCACGGTCGCGCGGACGTAGCCGAGCTTGTCGTAGGTGCGGCCGACCGAGCCGCCCTTGACGGCGTCGAGCTGGTCGGCGACCTGCTCGGTGGCGCCGGGCGCGGTGGCCACCATCATCGTGACGGTCTTCTCGCCCTCCGCCTTGGCGTCGGCGAGCAGGTCGGCGTCGGCAGGACCGAGCTTGCCGCCCGCGGACTTGGGGGCGGGAACGGGTATCTCGTCCGCCGCGAAGGCGAGGGGCGCGGCCCCGGTCGCGCAGAGCGCGGCGGTGAGACCGACGGCTATCGCGAGGCGGACCGAGTCTCTTGAGGCCTTGGGTCTCGCGCTGGAACTGGATCTGGGCATCGGCATCCCTGTGCGTGAAGGTCGGGAAGGAGGGTCGATCCAGCCCCTGATTTTCGGAGAGTTCCGGAATCCGGGGCCGGATGACCGCTCAGCCTTACGCAAGTGACAGCTGTTTGGGGAGAGTTGTCCGAGCTGTGATCAGGGCGTGACGCAATTCCGCCATACGCCATGGCGGACAAGGCGGCGTATAGGGGGACTTGCCCCCGTCAGGCCTCGCGTGTCAGGCCTCGCGTGAGCGTGCGTAGTGCCGCGACGCCTTCGCGCGGTTGCCGCAGGCCGCCATGGAGCACCAGCGGCGCGTGCCGTTCCGTGAGGTGTCGAAGAAGTGCAGGACGCACGCCTCGTGGGCGCAGCCGCGGATCCGGCCGGGGGCGGTGGCCAGGAGGTGCAGGTAGTCGCGGGCGGCGAGCCAGGCGGGGCCCCACGCCGGGTCCTTGAACTCGGGCTCCTCGCCCGGTCC
The DNA here is from genome assembly GCF_044903205.1 of Streptomyces sp. NPDC029674. Lineage (NCBI taxonomy): Bacteria > Bacillati > Actinomycetota > Actinomycetes > Kitasatosporales > Streptomycetaceae > Streptomyces > Streptomyces sp. NPDC029674. Next base: position 559,616 of record NZ_JBJDPY010000001.1, on the reverse strand, counting down.
GTCGGCGGTCAGCGTCGCGCGGATGCGGCCGTGCCGGAGGACCTTGTCGACGCGGGCGACGCCGGCCCGGTCGCCGGGGCTGGCCACGAGGGAGGCGAGCGCGTCGCGGGCGCGCAGCACGTGGTCGAGGGTCGGCCCGTCGGCGGCGAAGCGCCCGTCGAGCCCGTTCGCCGCCAGCCAGACCGCGAGCCCTTCGGTGCCGGTCAGCAGGTCCTGGGGTGCGCCGTCGTGCATCCAGCGGGTGTTGAGCAGGTCGAGGGAGAGCGGTTCGCCGGTGAGGGGGCGGGGGTCGTGCGGCATGGGGCGGGCTCCCTTCGGTACCGACCGGCCTTCTGCGCTAACCACTCAAGGCTACGTGACTGGTTGACGCGCCGGGCATCTAACCCCTAACGTCACTTTCAACGGTTAGCCGACATCGAGTCGGCCGACAGACCTGGGGGAGAGCCATGACCACGTCCACCGCTCCGCGCACCGGCCACATCGGCCTCAACGTCACCGACCTGGAGCGCTCGCTCGCCTTCTACCGGGACGTCATCGGGTACGGCGTGATCGGTGAGGGCAAGGAGGAGGGCCGCCGCTTCGCCTTCCTCGGGGACGGCACCCGCCCGGTGCTGACGCTCTGGCAGCAGGCCGACACCGCGTACTCCGCGGGGAGCGCGGGCCTGCACCACCTCGCGATCGAGGTCGACACCATCGAGCGGGTCAGGGAGTACGAGAGCGCGCTGCGGGCGTACGGCGTGGAGTTCGCGTACGACGGCGTCGTGCCGCACGGCGAGGGCGCGGCGTCCGGCGGCATCTTCTTCCACGACCCGGACGGGACGCGCCTGGAGATCTTCGCGGCCGATGGGGCCGAGGGCGCCGCCGCACCGGTGGAGTCCGCGCCGACCTGCGGCTTCTTCTAGAGAGGGCGCCCCCGTGGCCACGTACGACCTCCGGAGCCCCTACCACCGGGGCTCCCGCACCGTGCAGGACAAGGCCGGCGTGCGCGAACTCGCCGACCACGTGGGCCGCTCCATCGGCCAGGGCATCCGCCCCGTCGCCGCCGCCTTCCTGGAGATCCAGCCCATGCTGGTGCTCGGCGGCGCCGACCCGGCGGGCGCCGTCTGGGCCTCACCGCTCACCGGCGACCCCGGCTTCGTACGGGCCACGGGACCCCGCCGGATCTCCCTCACCGGCGCCCCGCGCGCCGACGACCCCCTCGCCACCGCGCTCACCCGCGAGGGCACCCCCGTCGGCACCATCGCCCTCGACCCGCGCACCCGGCGCCGCATGCGCCTGAACGGCAGGGCGCGGCCCACACCCCGCGGCCTGGCCGTCGAAGCCGACCAGGTCTTCTCCAACTGCCCCAAGTACCTGCAGAAACGGCAGCTGTTGGCGGGGCGGCGGCCGGAGGCACCCGGTGCGCCCCGCCGCGGCACGCGACTCACTGATCAGCAGCGGGAGTTCGTCGCCGCCGCCGACACCTTCTTCCTCGCCACGGTCCACGCGCGCGGCGCCGACGCGAGCCACCGCGGCGGCAACCCCGGCTTCGTGCGCGTCCCATCCCCGTACGTGCTCGAATGGGACGACTTTCCGGGCAACTCCATGTTCCTGACCCTCGGCAACCTCGCCGAGGACCCCCGCGCCGGCCTCCTCTTCCTCGACTGGACGACCGGCACCGCCCTCCAGCTCACCGGCGAGGCCCGCACCCTGTACGACGGCGGCTCCCGCACGGTCCGTTTCACGCTCACCCAGGCGCTGGAGACCCCGGCCGCGAGCCCGTGGCGTTGGTCCGACCCTGAGTTCTCCCCTGCCAATCCCAGGAACGGCGACTAGCGTCGGTCTGTGCAGAAAGAGCTCCGGGTGGCGGCCTACGCCGTATGCGTACGCGACGGGCAGGTGTTGCTGGCCCGCTGGGTGGCGGGCGACGGCAGCAAACGCTGGACGCTGCCCGGCGGCGGCATGGACCACGGCGAGGACCCGTACGACACCGTGATCCGCGAGGCCGACGAGGAGACCGGCTACGTCGTCGAGCCCGTCACCCTCCTCGGCATCGACTCGCTGCGCCGCCGCTACCCGCGCAGGCTCGGCGCCGTCGCCGACTTCCACGGACTGCGGATCGTGTACGAGGGGCGCGTCACCGGCGGCGAACTGCGCCACGAGACCGGCGGATCCACGGACCTGGCGGCCTGGCACCCCCTGGAGAACGTGCCGGATCTCGACCGCGTCGGGCTCGTCGACATCGGCCTGGAGCTGTGGCGCAACCGCCCCGCCGATGGGCGCGGCCGTGCCGGGGGGTTGGTGCGCTGACCCCTCTTCCGGCCTTCCCTTCCCCGCGAGGTGAACGCGGAGTGACCGCTTCCTCTCCGGCCGGGGAGGGGTGGATGACCGCGTAGGGTACCGGGTGATCCACGTACGGTGATCGGCGCTGCCCGTTGCCGTCTCGTTCACGCACAGGCCATTCCCGATGCCAACGATCCAGTACGAGCGGGATTTCGCAGGCCGCAGTCAGGCCGGGGCGCCCGCGACCACTGCCGACGCGTTCGCACCGGGGAGACCGCGCATGCCGCGCATACGCTCTGTCGCCACCGCCAAAGTCACCGCGCCCACCGCGACCACCGCCGCCACCGCGGGTGACGGGGCCGGCGCCGTCACCGCGACGGCCCGCGCGGCCTCCGCCGTGGCCGGCGCCGCCGCCCGCCTCGACCGCCGCGCGTTCCTCGCCGCCACCGGAGCGGTCACCCTCTCCGCCGGACTCGGCTACGCGTTCGGCCCCGGCGCCGGGGCCGGAAACGCCGCCCCCGCGGGCCACGCCACCGTCCCGCGCTCCCGGTCGGCGCCCGCCGCGCCCCTCATGCCGTACAAGAACGGCACCACCCTCCTCACCGTCGCCGCCCCGCACGGCACCACCGGCTACCGGCGGCTCGGCGACGGGCCCGCCTGGCCGCGCGTCGTCCGCGGCGACCTCGCGGCGGCCAAGAACGGCCGCGAGGGGCGGCGGACCGCGCTCGCCGCCTTCGTGCAATTCACCGACCTGCACATCGTCGACGTACAACACCCGCTCCGCTACGAGTACTTGCGCGCGCAGACCGCGAGCGCCTGGCGGCCCCACGAGTCCCTGTCCGTGGCGGGCGCCGTCGCCCTCGTCGAACGCGTCAACGCGCTGCGCGGCGCGCCCGCCACCGGCGCGCCCCTGCACTGCGTCGTGACGACCGGCGACAACACCGACAACAACTCCCGGGCCGAACTGGACTGGTACCTCAAGGTGATGAACGGCGGCCGCGTCACCCCCAACACGGGCGACCCGCGCCACTACGAAGGCGTGCAGGCCAGCGGCCTCAAGCTGTACTGGCACCCGGACGACACCCTGCGCGACGCCGACAAACAGTTCGGCTTCCCGCACCTGCACGGGTTCCTCGACGCCGCGATCCGCGAGGTCAACAGCCCCGGCCTCGGCCTGCCCTGGTACTCCACGGTCGGCAACCACGACGCCCTGCCCGGCGGCTGCTGGGCGCCCGAGGACCCGTACTTCACCGAGTTCGCCGTCGGCGGGCAGAAGCTCATGTCGCTGGACGCGTCGCGCGGAGCCGCCCTCTGGAAGGCGGTCAAGAAGGGCCGTGACCCCAAGGGCGCGCACTTCAAGGAGCTGCTGCGGAGCGAGAAGCGCCGCATGCGGTCCGTCACGCCGGACCCGGCACGGGCACCCTTCACCCCCGTCGAGTACCTCCAGGCGCACCTCGACCCCGCCCACACGGGCCCCGGCCCGCACGGCCACGGCTACACCCAGGAGAACCTCGCCGCCGCCACCCAGTACTACTCCTTCCGCATCAGCGACGACGTGCTCGGCATCAGCCTGGACACCACCGACCCCGGCGGCCACTACGAAGGCTCGCTCGGCACCGCCCAACTGCGCTGGCTGGAACGCGAACTCGAGGCCAACGAGCGGCGCGACGGCGGCCCGTCGTACGTGGTCGTTTTCAGCCACCACACCAGCAGGACCATGCGCAACCTCCGCCACGACCCGGCCCGCCCCGGCGAGGCCCGGCACGGCGGCGACGAGATCGTCTCGCTGCTGGGCCGGCACCGCTCCGTCCTCGCCTGGGTCAACGGCCACAGCCACAAGAACAGGATCACCCCGCACCGCACCCCGCACGGCTCCTTCTGGGAGGTCTCCACCGCCTCGCACATCGACTTCCCGCAGCTCGCGCGGGTGGTGGAGATCACCGACAACCACGACGGCACGGTCTCCCTCTTCACCACGCTCATCGAATCCGCCGCCCCGCACCGCACCGACTTCGCCGACCTCTCGCAGACCGGCCTGGCCGCGCTGTACCGCGAGCTCTCCTTCAACGCCCCCGGCGCGAAGCCCGCCCTGGGCGGCGAGAACAGCGACCGAAATACTGAACTGGTGCTGCGGAAGGGCTGAATCCGGCCCCGCCGCAACGAACTTCACGCGGCACTCAACCCCACACCCGGCACGCGTGTCCCTCCGCCCGACGGCAGTCGTGACCGGAAGGGACGGACAGAGACATGGCGGCAGCGAGCAGGCGACGGACGGGTGCGGCGGCGTGGGCCGTCGCGGTGGCGGCGACGGTGGCGATGGCGGTGACGGCGGGCGGTGCCGCGGCCCCCGCGTCCGCCGCGACGCACAGGGCGGACAGGACGGACGGGGCGGGCGGGACGCACAGGACGGACACGGCGGATACGGCGGACACAGCGGACAAGGGGTCGCACCGCGCGACCCGGCGGGCCATGGAGGCCGGTCTGAACGACGACGTCGTCGGCGTGACCGCGCGGGCCGTGGACCGCCACGGCCCCTGGAACGCCGCCGCGGGCATCGGCGACCTGGAGCGGGGCACACCGCGCGGGGCCCACGACCACTACCGCGTCGGCAGCATCACCAAGACCTTCGTCGCGACGGTCCTCCTTCAGCTGGAGGCCGAGGGCGAACTCTCCCTGGACGACACGGTCGGGCGGTGGCTGCCGGGCGTCGTCGAGGGCAACGGCCACGACGGCGACCGGATCACTGTGCGCCAACTCCTCAACCACACCAGCGGGATCTTCAACATCTCGGACGATCCGGAGTTCAGGCAGAAGGTGTTCACCGAGGACTTCCTCCGCCACCGTTACGACACCTGGACCGCCGGGCAGCAGGTCGCGATGGCCGTGCGCCACGAGCCGGACTTCGCGCCCGGCACCGCCTGGAAGTACTCCAACACCAACTACGTCGTCGCCGGCCTGATCATCGAGAAGGTCACCGGAGCGCCCTACGCGCAGGAGATCCGCCGGCGCGTCATCGAGCCGCTCGGCCTGCGCGACACCACTCTGCCTGGCACCGACCCCACCGTGCCGCACCCCAGCTCCCGCGCCTACACCAGGCTCTCCGACGCCCCCGGCGCCAAGAACCACGACGTCACGGAGATGAACCCGTCCGTGGGCGGCGCGGCCGGCGAGATGATCTCCGACTCGGCCGACCTGACCCGCTTCTACAGCGCCCTGCTCCGCGGCAAGCTGCTGCCGAAACGGCAGCTCGCCGCGATGAAGACCACCGTGCCGAAGGGCGCCGACCGGCCCGGCCAGCGGTACGGGCTCGGCCTGGAACCCTTCAGGACCGACTGCGGCACGGTCGTCTGGGGCCACGGCGGCGACATGCACGGCTCGTCGTCCGCGGCCGGTGCCACGGCGGACGGCCGCCACGCGCTGGCACTCAACTTCAACGGCCCCACTGACGCGGGGGCGGCGGTCCTCAACGCGGAGTTCTGCGGCAAGGACCAGCTCCGTGGCAAGAACTGGTGAGCGCTACCTGGGCAGCACCACCACATACGCCGCCGGCTCGCGGTCGGCCGATGCCATCAGCGCCGTCCGCACCACGGTGGCCTGCTGCTCCAGCGAGTCCCTGAGCTTGCGCGGGGTGATGTGGACGACGGTGATGCCCAGCCGCTCCAGGTGCTCGCGCTTGCGGACGTACTCGGACCACAGCGCGTCGTCGTCCTGCCGGAGGCCCTGGCGGGGCGCCCGCGTGTCGAGCTCCACGGCCACGGCCTGGTCGGGCCAGTAGGCGTCGACGCCGCCGAGGGGTGGGCCGCCGGGCAGGCGCAGGTCGACGTTCCACAACGGGGCGGGCAGGCCGTGCTCCTCGACCATCCGGTACAGCCGGTCCTCGGCGATGGCCCGCCCCTCGGCGAGCAGCGAGTCGACGGCGTCCACGACATGCGGCCGGTTCAGCAGCCTGGCCAGGCTCAACTCACGGACGACCGCGGCAGCTTCGCAGTGCCCGCCGCGCACCGCCTCGGTGAGCAGCCGCCGCACGGCACCCGCTTCGGAGAGCTGCGCCACGGCGTCGGCGAGGGCGCGCGGCACCGGGGCGACCGGAACTCCCGTGACCTGCTGCGAAGTCGGCATCACCGGCGTGCGCACAAGCCGCGCGAAGCCGACCGAACGCAGGCGCCGGGTGCGGGGCACCAGGACGTCGATGCGGTCCAGGGAGAGCAGCGGGGGAGCGGACGAGAAGCGGTGCAGGGCCAGTGCGGCGAGACCGGTGATCATCGCGTCCGCGTACGGGGCGTGCGGCTCGCCCGCGCTGGGCTGGGCGGGCACGGCCCCTACCTGCCGGGCCGGCGGCCGCCCCGCGTACAGCAGGGCGCCGTGCAGCCGTTCCTCGCTGGTCGGCGGCCCCGGGTGCAACAGGCAGACCCCCGGCAGCAGTTGCTGCCAGGGGCCGCCGGGCCGGCAGTGGGCGCCCGCGTCCGCCGCGGAGACACCGTGCTCGCCGAGCTGGGCGGTGCTCATGACGCGGGGCCGGGCGTCCGCGAGGTGCTGGAGGGGGAGGGGGGAGAGCGGGGTGTCGTGGTTCATGCCCCGGTCGTTCCCTCGCCCGGTCACCCCGCTAACCGCTGTTACAAGCCCGTCGACAAACCCGGACAAGCTCGCCCTAAAGCACGGGCGTTCGACAGCCGATGAGTCCCCGCGCCGAGCGCCCCTCCCTGATCTGGCCGCAGAGCCTAGGCCGCCGCCCCCGCGTCGCACGCCTGTGCCCGCAGCGAGCGGAACAGGTCGTCGCGGGCCTCCAGGACCAGGCGGCGCAGGGCCGGCGCGGACGCCTCGTGGGAGGCGAGCCACTCGTCCGCCGCCGCGAGCGTCGCCGCGTCCCCCTGCAAGTGCGGGAAGAGGCCCCGCACCACGTCCATGCCGATCTGGATGGACCGCTCCGCCCACACCCGCTCGATGGCGGCGAAGTACTTGGGCACGTACGGCGCGGTGAGCTCCCGCTGCGAGGGCTGCGTGAACCCCGAGATGGTCGCCTCCACCAGCGCGTTGGACAGCGTGTCGGACTCCACCACGGAGGCCCACGCCTGCGCCTTGACCGCCGCCGAGGGCCGCGCCGCCAGGCACCGCACCTGGTGCCGCTTGCCGGACGCCGTGTCGTCCCTGGCCAGCTCGGCGGCGAGGGTCTCCTCGTCGGCGACGCCGTGCGCGGCCAGCGGGCCCAGGAACGCCCAGCGCAGCTCCTGGTCGACCTCCAGGCCGTCGATCTTCGCGCTGCCCGCCAACAGGCCCTGCAACAGCTGCAGGTCGGCCGCCGACGACGCCACCGCGGCGAAGAACCGCGCCCACGTCAGCTGGTGCTGGCTGCCCGGCGCCGCGATCCGCAGCTCCCGCAGCGCGCCCTCGGCGAGCGCCCGGCCGCCCTCCTCGCGCCACTGCGGCGCGGCGTAGTGCGTGAGGGCGGACCGCACCCACGCGTGGAGCATCTGCAGCACGCCGATGTCGCTCTCGCGCCCGGCGAAGCGGAGCACGAGCCCGATGAAGTCGCGCGCGGGCATCAGCCCGTCCCGCGTGAGGTTCCACAGCGCCGACCAGCACAGGGCGCGGGCCAGCGGGTCGGTGATGTCGCCGAGGTGGTCCCGCAGGGTGGCGAGGGAGTTCTCGTCGAAGCGGATCTTGCAGTACGTCAGGTCGTCGTCGTTGACCAGGACCAGCTCGGGCGCGGCCTCGCCGGCCAGCTCGGCCACAACGGTGCGCGGCCCGTCGACGTCGATCTCCGCGCGGGCGTACCGCTCCAGGTCGCCGTCGGGCGTGCGGCGGTAGAGGCCCACGGCCACGCGGTGCGGGCGGAGTTCGGGGTGGGACTCGGCGGCCTCCTGGAGCACCGACAGCTCGGTGATCCGGCCCTCCGCGTTCAGGATGACCTGCGGGGTCAGGGAGTTGACGCCGGCGGTCTGCAGCCACGAGCGGGCCCAGGAGCCCATGTCGCGCCCGGACGTCTCCTCCAGGACGGAGAGCAGGTCACCGAGGACCGTGTTGCCGTACGCGTGCCGCTTGAAGTAGCGCCGGGCGCCTTCCAGGAACGCGTCACGCCCCACGTACGCGACGAGCTGCTTGAGGACCGAGGCGCCCTTCGCGTAGGTGATCCCGTCGAAGTTGAGCTTGGCGTCCTCCAAGTCGCGGATGTCGGCCGTGACCGGGTGGGTGGAGGGCAGCTGGTCGGCGCGGTAGGCCCACGCCTTGCGGTTGTTGGCGAAGGTGATCCAGCCGTTGGCGAAGCGGGTCGCCTCCACCATCGAGAAGGAGCCCATGAAGTCGGCGAAGGACTCCTTGAGCCACAGGTCGTCCCACCAGCGCATGGTGACGAGGTCGCCGAACCACATGTGGGCCATCTCGTGGAGGATGACGTTGGCCCGGCGCTCGTACGACGCCTGGGTCACCTTGCCGCGGAAGATGAACTCCTCGCGGAAGGTCACCAGGCCCGGGTTCTCCATCGCGCCGAGGTTGTACTCGGGGACGAACGCCTGGTCGTACTTCCCGAAGGGGTACGGACAGTCGAAGTTGTCGTGGAAGAAGTCCAGGCCCTGCTTGGTGACGAGGAAGACGTCGTCGGCGTCGAAGTGCGGGGCGAGGCCCTTGCGGCACATCGCGCCGAGCGGGATCTCCAGACGCGTGCCGTCGTCCAGGACGCGGGAGTAGGAGTCAGTGACGTAGTGATAGGGGCCCGCGACGACCGCCGTGATGTAGGTCGAGATCGGCTTCGTCTCGGCGAACCGCCAGACGCCGTCGGCCAGCTCACCCACGCCGTTCGACCACGCGGTCCAGCCCTCCGGGGCCTGCACCGAGAAGCGGTAGGGCGCCTTCAGGTCGGGCTGCTCGAAGTTGGCGAAGACGCGGCGGGAGTCCGCGGGCTCGTACTGCGTGTACAGATAGACCTCGCCGTCCTCCGGGTCGACGAAGCGGTGCATGCCCTCACCGGTGCGGCTGTAGGCGCACTGGGCGTCCACCACCAGTTCGTTCTCCTCGGCGAGGTCCTCCAGGGTGATCCTGGTGCCGTCGAAGACCTCGGAGGGGTCCAGGTCCTTGCCGTTGAGCGAGAGCGCCGTGACGCTCGGCGCGATCAGGTCCGCGAAGGTCGCGGCGCCCGGCTCGGCGCTGCGGAAGCGGATCGTGGTGACCGAGCGGAACGTGCGCGGCTCCTGACCGCTCTCGCCGACCGCCGACCTGAGGTCGAGGAAGACCTCGTAACCATCGACGGAGAGCAGCGCGGCCCTCTCGCGGGCCTCGTCGCGGGACAGATTCTCACCGGGCACGGGCGGCACTCCCTTGTGACTCGCATGGCTGTGATTCGCCTGACTCGTACGAATGTCTACGATCCTCGCATGTGCCGTCTGCGGCCGACATCCGGGAATGCCCCGGTGCGCCACTGACGTTTCCCCGGCCAGATGCGAACGGATTCCCTAGGGAGAGACATGTCCGAGAACGGCAGCAAGACCCCCGTCGACTTCTGGTTCGACCCGCTGTGCCCCTGGGCCTGGATGACGTCGCGCTGGATGCTCGAGGTCGAGAAGGTCCGTGACGTGACGGTGCGCTGGCACGTGATGAGCCTCGCCGTCCTCAACGAGGACAAGCTCGACGAGCTGCCCGAGGAGTACCGCGAGATGCTGGAGACGCAGGCCTGGGGCCCGGTCCGGGTCGTCATCGCGGCCCAGCAGAAGCACGGCGACGAGGTCGTCGGCGACCTCTACACCGCGCTCGGCACCCGCTTCCACAACCGCGGCGAGGGCCCCACGCGCGAGGCCGTCGTCGGCGCCCTGGAGGACGTCGGCCTGCCCGCCGACCTCGTCGAGTACATGGAATCGGACGCGTACGACACGGAGCTGCGCGCCTCGCACAAGGAAGGCATCGACAAGGTCGGCCAGGAGGTCGGCACGCCCGTCATCGCGGTCCCCGGCGCCGACGGCGACCAGGTCGCCTTCTTCGGCCCCGTCGTCACTCCCGCTCCCAAGGGCGAGGCCGCGGCGAAGCTCTGGGACGGCACGCTGCTCGTGGCGTCGACGCCGGGCTTCTACGAGATCAAGCGGACCCGCACCCAGGGCCCGATCTTCGACTGAGGCGGGCGGCGTCAGCCGAAGCTCTCCCCGGGGAGCTCGAACCCCCTGCTCTGCACGTGATAGGGCTGCACCCACAGGCAGCCCGGGTTGGTGCAGCGCCAGAATCCCCGGGCGTGCGCGCGGCCGGCGGTCGCGGCGATGTGGTCCTCCTCGGCCGGGGTGACCCGGCGGAACAGGTGCAGTTCGCGGCACGTGGGGCAGTGCTTCTCGTCCACCATGCCGCCACAGTGTCCCGGAACCGGGCATACCGAAAGGCCCCCGTGAGTCACGTCCTCACGGGGGCCTTTCCTTTATCGGCCCGCCTCGGTGAAGGTTGAGAAGACGATCACGAGGCAGGACCCTGCTGGGCTGTCACCGGGGGAGCGGACGACAGCCCTGGCTCACGGGGCCAGCAGCAGGCTGTTGACCCGCTCCTTGGCGGCGGCGTAACGCTTCGCCACGTCCTGCCAGTTGACGACCTGCCACATGGCCTCGATGAAGTCGACCTTCTGGTTCTTGTACTGCAGGTAGAAGGCGTGCTCCCAGGCGTCGAAGACCAGGATCGGCGTGGAGCCCTGGCCGACGTTGCCCTGGTGGTCGTAGACCTGCTCGACGATGAGGCGGCCGCTGAGCGGCTCGTAGGCGAGCACACCCCAGCCGGAGCCCTGCGTCGTCGCCGAGGCCTTGGTCAGCTGGGCCTTGAACTTGGCGAAGGAGCCGAAGGACTCGGTGATGGCGTCCGCGAGGTCACCGACACCGTCGGCGGCCAGCGGCTCGCCGCCGCCGCCGTCCTTCGGGCTGTTCATGTTGTGCCAGTAGATGCTGTGCAGGATGTGGCCGGAGAGGTGGAAGGCCAGGTTCTTCTCCAGGCCGTTGATGGCGCCCCACGTCTCCTTGTCGCGAGCCTCCTCCAGCTGCTCCAGGGTGTCGTTCGCGCCCTTCACGTACGCCGCGTGGTGCTTGTCGTGGTGCAGCTCGATGATCTGCGGGTTGATGACAGGTTCGAGCGCCGCGTAGTCGTACGGAAGTTCAGGAAGCGTGTAAATGGCCATGAGTCCGAGCCCTCCGACTGCTGCTCTGCATGTGGTGCGCTGTTGTGTTGCTCAACTTATTGCAACTCTCTCGCAAGTGCAGGCTAGCAGCAGGAGGCCGGGGAAGTTGATCAGCCCTTGGACCTAGGTCCGCACGGGAAGACCGCGGGCCGCCCGCGGCCCGCGCGCACGAAAAAGCCCCGGACCGCCAGGTCCGGGGCTTCTCCGTGAGTTCTCAGACGGACGTCGCCGCCCGCTTCTCCGCCATCTTCTGCCGCACGAACCCGATCACCGCGAGCCCCAGCGTCAGCGCGCCCGTGGCGAGCAGCTGCTTGCGCGTGTCCGGCTGATCGGTCATCAGGTAGAAGACGTACGCCATCGCGGCCAGCGCCACCCACGTCAGGAACGGGAAGCCCCACATCTTCACGACCAGCGTCTCCGGAGCCTCGCGCTCCGTCCTGCGGCGCAGGATCAGCTGCGAGACGGCGATGAAGATCCAGACGACCAGGATCATCGCGCCGATCATGTTGAGCAGCCACGGGAAGACGTCGTCGGGGCGCCAGTAGCTGAGCAGCACGCAGACGAAGCCGAAGACCGAGGAGGCGAGGACGGCGAGGCGCGGCACGCCGCTGTACACGCGGCCGAGCGCCTTCGGGCCCTGGCCGCGCTCGATCAGGGAGTACGACATGCGGGAGGCGCCGTAGATGTTGGCGTTCATCGCGGAGAGCAGGGCGATCAGGACGATGACGTTCATGATCTCGCCGGCGCCGGGGATGCCCAGGTGGTCGAGCGTGGCGACGTAGGGGCCCTTGGCGACGACTTCCTTGTTGTCCCACGGCAGCAGCGTGACGACGACGAGCATCGAGCCGACGTAGAAGACGGCGATGCGCCACATCGCCGTGCGCACGGCCTTGGCGACGCTCTTGACCGGGTTCTCGGACTCGGCGGCGGCGATCGTGACGGTCTCCAGGCCGCCGTACGCGAAGACGGAGGCGAGGAGGCCGATGATCAGGCCGTCCGTGCCGTTCGGCATGAACCCGCCCTCGCCGCTGAGGTTCTCCAGGCCGGGGGCCGGGGCGTCCGAGCCGGGCAGGATGCCGAGGATCGCGAGGGCGCCGATGCCGAGGAAGAGCGTGATCGCGCCGACCTTGAGGGCGGCGAACCAGAACTCGAACTCGCCGAAGTTCTTCACGGCCGTCAGGTTCGCGCCGCAGAACACCAGCATGAAGAGGGCGACCCACGCCCACTCCGGGCTGTCGGGGAACCAGCCGACCATGATCTTCGCGGCGCCGATGCCCTCCAGGCCGACGGCGACACAGAGCAGGAACCAGAAGCCCCAGCCCGCGGTGAAGCCCGCCCACGGGCCGATGGCCCGCTCGGCGTGGACCGAGAAGGAGCCCGACGCCGGGTTCGCGGCCGACATCTCGCCGAGCATGCGCATCACGAGCATGACGAGCGCGCCGGATATCGCGTAGGCGAGGACGATCGAGGGACCGGCCGCGGCGATGCCCGCCCCGGAGCCGACGAAGAGACCGGCCCCGATCACGCCACCGAGGGCGATCATGGAAAGATGCCGCTGCTTGAGGCCGTGCACGAGCGGCGAGTCGGCCTTGGGGATCTCTTCGGGTGCTGCGTCCTGCTGGGTGGACGTCCGAGACATGGGCGTGCCCTGTTCAGTAGCCGAGACGGGGGAGCGAGCGGCCCACAGTTTGAGCTCCGGTACCGCTGACAGGGAACACTTGACCGCTATACGGACACGACGCTCACACGTTGTGAAGAAATGCGCACATCAAGTTCATCTGTTCTTCACACGTGCCGCGTGCCACTCCCGCAGCCCCGCGATCACGAGCACAAGCCCCGTCGCCCCCGCCGACCACAGCAGCTGCGGCCGCGCCCCCTCGTCCGTCACCATCAGCCCCAGTACGGCGGCCATCGCCGCCAGCGCCGCCCACGTCAGATACGGGAACGCCCACATCCGCAGCACGAGCCGCTCCGGGGCCTCCCGCTCGATGCGCCGGCGCAGCCGCAGCTGCGAGACCGCGATCAGCGCCCAGACGAAGAGGAGCACCGCGCCGACGGAGTTGAGCATGTAGAGGAAGACGGAGTCCGGCCACTTCAGATTGAGGACGACGGACACGAAGCCGAAGGCGACGGACGCGAGGACCGCGCGGCGCGGCACCCCGCCGCCGGACACCTTCAGGAGGGCCTTCGGTGCCTCGCCGCGCTCGGCCAGCGAGAAGACCATGCGGGACGACCCGTAGAGGTTGGCGTTCAGCGCGGAGAGCAGCGCCACGAACACCACGATGTTCATGAGGGTCCCGGCCGACGGCACCCCGACCGAGTCGAGCACCGTCACGTACGGGCTGGCCCCCGCCTTCTGCACCGTCCAGGGCAGCACGGTCACGATGACGAGCATCGACCCGACGTAGAAGAAGAGGATGCGGTAGACCGCGCTGCGCACCGCGCGGGCGACCGAGCGCACCGGGTCGTCGGACTCGGCGGCCGCGATCGTCACGACCTCCAGGCCGCCGAACGCGAAGACGACGGCGAGGACGCCCGAGACGACGCCCTCCCAGCCGTTCGGCAGGAAGCCGCCCTGCCCGGTGAGGTTGGTGAGGCCCACCGGGTCCGTGTCGGGCAGCACCCCGAAGACCGCGAGCAGGCCGAGGACCAGGAACGCGACGATCGCGAAGACCTTCAGGGCCGCGAACCAGAACTCGAACTCGCCGAAGTTCTTCACCGAGGCCAGGTTGGCGGCGGTGAAGACCAGCATGAAGATCAGCACCCACGCCCACTGCGGCACCGCGGGCGCCCAGCCGTGCGCGATCTGCGCGGCGCCGGTCGCCTCCACGGCGAGCACCACCACCAGCAGGAACCAGTAGAGCCAGCCGACGCTGAACCCCGCCCAGCGGCCCAGCGCGCGCTCCGCGTGCACGGAGAACGAGCCCGAGGCGGGCATCGCGGCCGACATCTCACCGAGCATCCGCATCACGCACATCGCGAGCGCGCCCGCGATCAGATACGAGACGACGATGCCGGGGCCCGCGACGGAGATCCCGGCCCCCGACCCCACGAACAGCCCGGCGCCGATCACGCCACCGAGCCCGAGCATGGTGAGGTGCCGCTGCTTGAGACCGCCCCCTAGGGGTTCGGGCTCCGTTGCTGTTGTGGGCAGGCGTCCCGCACGGCGAGTGGGGCCTCCCCTGCCCGAGCGCAGTCGAGAGCTTGGGGAAGGGTGGGCACAACCCCCGGTGCCGGGTGCCGTCTCGTCGGGCGGCAATTGGTCGTGCATGGCGTTCAGCTTGCTCTCAGGGTGCTCAGTGGTTTAGCGGGAACCTACAGTCTCCCCGGGCGGCAGCCCCTCGCGCAAAACGGGGCACCCGCCCGCCGACCTCCGTGACGAGCGTCACGCCGCCCGAGGTGTACGGGTGCCCCTTTGTGCGGAGCCCACCAAGGCCCCGCCCCGGGGTTGTCGGCCGGTGACCGTGTTCCCGCGCGGCCGCCTGGGATAGCGTCAACGCGTTCCCCACCTGCCCACGTCCCCCCGCGGAGTCCCGATGAGCATCGCCGCTGCCACCACCCGTCCCGGCCAGGTCCTCGCCGACCTGCTGCCCGCGTCCCGCGTGAAGGACGCGGCGCTCGTGCTCGGCGGCGCCGCGCTCACCGGGATCGCCGCCCAGATCGCGGTGCCCGTGCCTGGCTCCCCGGTGCCGGTGACCGGCCAGACCTTCGCCGCGCTGCTCGTCGGCACGTCGCTCGGCGCCCGCCGCGGCTTCCTCTCGCTCGCGGTGTACGCCCTCGTGGGCATGGCGGGCATGCCGTGGTTCGCCCAGGCGGGCTCCGGCGTCGCGGCCCCGTCCCTCGGCTACGTCCTCGGCATGCTGCTCGCCGCCACGGTGGTGGGCGCGCTGGCCCGCCGCGGCGGCGACCGCTCGGTGCTGCGCACGGCGGGCACGATGGTCCTCGGCTCCGCGATCATCTACGCGGTCGGCGTCCCGTACCTGGCCGCCGCCACCGGCATGTCGCTGACCCAGGCCGTCGCCGCCGGGCTCACGCCCTTCCTGATCGGCGACGCCCTGAAGGCCGCGCTCGCGATGGGCGCGCTGCCCACGGCGTGGAAGCTCCTGGACCGCTGACGCGAACACCCCAGTCACGCCTGAAGAGGCTCGCCGGGCCGTATGTGGCCTTACTCGGCGAGCCTCTTCAGTGTTTCCGGGGCGTACGGGTCCGTCAGTCGTGCGGGTTCCGTCAGGCGTTCGCCCGCGGCCGCACCTTCTCCCGTACGAGGGAGAAGACGACCACGAAGGCGGCGGCGAGGAGCGAGAGCAGCACCGGCTTGCGGCCGGTCTCGTCGGTCAGCATGTAGACGAGCACGAACGAGATCATCGCGATCGTGACCCACGTCAGGTACGGGAAGAGCCACATCTTCACGACGAGCTTCTCCGGCTCCTCGCGCAGGATGATGCCGCGCATCCGCAGCTGCGTGAAGCTGATGATCAGCCACACGAAGAGGGCCACCGCGCCCGACGAGTTGAGCAGGAAGTCGAAGACGGTGTCCTTCCACTGGTAGTTGAACCAGACGGCGACGAAACCGAAGACGACGGAGCCGAGGATCGCGGCCATCGGCACGCCCCGCGCGTTGGTGCGCGCGAAGGACTTGGGCGCGTCACCGCGCTGGCCGAGCGAGAAGGCCATGCGGGATGCGGTGTAGAGGCCGGAGTTGAGGCAGGAGAGCACGGCCGTCAGGACGATGACGTTCATGACCTGACCGGCGTGCGGGATGCCGATCGAGTTCAGCGCGGCCACGTAACTGCCGTGCTCGGTGATCGACTTGTCGTTCCACGGCAGGAGTGTGATGACGACGAAGATCGAGCCCAGGTAGAAGACGCCGATGCGCCAGATGACGCTGTTCGTCGCCTTGGTGACGGCGCGCTGCGGGTCCTCGGACTCGCCGGCGGCCAGCGTGACGATCTCGCTGCCCATGAAGGAGAAGACGACCATCAGCACACCGGTGAGGATGGCGCCCGCGCCCTTGGGCATGAAGCCGCCCGCGTCGGTGAGGTGCGCGAATCCGGCGCCGGGGTTGTCGGAGCCGGGCAGCAGGCCGAAGACGGCGAGCAGGCCGATGACGACGAAGCCGCCGATGGCGACGACCTTGATCCCGGCGAACCAGAACTCGAACTCGCCGTAGGAGCCGACCGAGACCAGGTTGGTCGCGGTGAGCACCACCATCACGATGAGCGCCCAGCCCCACTGCGGGACGGCGGGTATCCAGCCGTTGAGGATCACGGCGCCCGCGGTGGCCTCCACCGCGAGCACGACGACCCAGAAGAACCAGTAGAGCCAGCCGATGGAGAAGCCGGCCCAGCGGCCGAGCGCCTGGTCCGCGTAGGTGGAGAAGGAGCCGGAGGCGGGCCGGGCGGCGGCCATCTCGCCGAGCATCCGCATCACGAGGACGACCATCGTGCCGACGAGGGCGTACGAGATGAGGATCGCGGGCCCGGCGGCGGCGATGCCGGAGCTGGAGCCGACGAAGAGACCGGCGCCGATCACGCCGCCGATGGCGATCATGGAGAGGTGGCGGTTCTTCAGACCCGCCTTGAGGCCGTCGGTGTCACCACTGTGGCCAGACTGCGGATCCCCGGGGGATGAGGGGTTGCTGTCTGCCTTCGCAAGGGAGGGTTGCGAGGTCATGGACGAATCCTTAAGTTCTCGGGTCACGAGCCCCCGCATTCAAACTCAGGGGTGAACGGGACGGAAGTCCTGACTCCGGATCGTTGTATTCCGGCCAATGGCCTGGACCAAGGTCCCGGTCGGCCTGGACCAAGGTCCCGGTCGCGGCTACCCGCCGCGCGACATGCCACACTCGGACCCATGCGCGTGTACCTCGGCTCGGATCATGCCGGCTACGAACTCAAGAACCACCTGGTCGAATGGCTCAAGAGCCACGGCCACGAGCCCGTCGACTGCGGGCCCCACATCTATGACGCCCAGGACGACTACCCGCCGTTCTGCCTGCGCGCCGCGGAGAGGACCGCCGCGGACCCGGAGGCCCTCGGCATCGTCATCGGCGGCTCCGGGAACGGCGAGCAGATCGCCGCGAACAAGGTGAAGGGCGTGCGGGCGGCCCTGGCCTGGAGCGAGCAGACCGCGGCGCTCGGCCGCGAGCACAACGACGCGAACGTCATCTCGATCGGCGGCCGCATGCACACCCAGGAAGAGGCGACGAAGTTCGTCGAGATCTTCCTGAGCACGCCGTACTCCGGCGAGGAGCGGCATACGCGCCGCATCGACATGCTGTCGCGGTACGAGGAGACGGGCGAGCTGCCCGCGATCCCGGCGCACCACCCCCAGCCGTAGCCGAATCGTCGCCGGGCGGCGCTGGTCTTCAGCCCGTCCGGCGTTTGAGGACGAGCCCTTAAGGCGATTTCTCGCCCCATCACCCCCGGAGGGACACCGTGCCTGAGGGGCACACCATTCACCGGCTCGCCGCGGATCACCGGGACCGGTTCCAGGGCCGAGTCGTCCGGGCGACCAGCCCGCAGGGCAAGTTCTCCGACAGCGCCGCCCTCGTCACCGGACAGGTCCTCGACACCGCCGAGGCGCACGGCAAGCACCTCTTCCTCGGCTTCGCCGGGACCGGCTGGGTCCACATCCACCTGGGGCTCTTCGGCAAGTACGCCCTCGGCGAGGTCCCCGCGCCGCCCCCCACGGACACCGTCCGCCTGCGCCTGCTCAACGAGTCGTACTACTCCGACCTCCGCGGCCCCACCACCTGCGCCCTCATCACGGACGAGGAGAAGCGGGCGATACACGACCGGCTCGGCCCCGACCCGCTCAGGGAAGCGGACGACCCCGACAAGGCCTACCACCGCATCTCCCGCAGCCGCACCACCGTCGCCGCCCTCCTCATGGACCAGAAGGTCATCGCGGGCGTCGGCAACGTCTATCGCGCGGAGGTCCTCTTCCGGCACGGCATCGACCCGTACATTCAGGGCAAGGACCTCACCGAGGCCCGGTGGAACGCGATCTGGACGGACCTCGTGGAGCTCATGCGCGAAGGCGTCCGGCTCAACCGCATCGACACCGTCAGGCCCGAGCACACCCCCGAGGCGATGGGCCGCCCGCCGCGCGTCGACGACCACGGCGGCGAGGTGTACGTCTACCGCAGGGCGAACCAGCCCTGTCACCTCTGCGGCACCGTGATCCGCACCGCGGACCTCGCCGCCCGCAACCTCTTCTGGTGCCCCACCTGCCAGCGCCCGGCCTGACCAGGGCCCCCGCCCCCTTAAGATCAACTGACCGATTTCACCAGCTCAACGGGGGCTTCCGCATGTTCGGCACCACTTGGATCGACGGGCCGATCGCCATCGCGATAGGCGTGCTCTTCGTCGCCTTCTTCCTCCTCCCGTCCCTCATCGCCTTCAACCGGGACGCCGACCACCGCTGGCTGGTCCTCGTCATCAACCTCGCCTTCGGCGCCTCGGTCATCGGCTGGCTGATCGCCCTCTACCTCGCCACCCGCCCGCCGAAGACGTCCCCCGTGCCCCGAGCCGCCTAGGGCCTGTCCGGCGGATCATGCCGCGGGGCGCGGGGTCTGGCACTTCCCCAAGCTCTCGGCTTCGCTCGAGCAGGGGAGACCCCAACCCTGCGGCGTTGTCGTCGGTTGTCAACTCCCCCGAGCTCTCGGCTTCGCTCGAGCAGGGGGCACCCCCATCGCGTTGCCGCCCTCCTCCGCCTTGCATCTCGACGCACCAGACCCCGCTCACCTGCACCCAAACGCGACCGCCACCCGACCGCGACCTGATCCGCCGGACAGGCCCTAGAACCCGTGCGGCAGCCACGGCGCCACGTCGGAGCCGAAGGCCACCGAGGCCTCGGTCAGGGCGCCCTGTCGCAGCTCCCGCACCCGGCCTGCGCCCGCGAGCGACGTGAGGGACGTCCCGCCGAGATATACGGTGCCCAACTCGCGTATGGACAGGGCGAGATCGGCCGCGTCGTCCGTGCGCGCGCACGAGGCGCCCTTCGCGTCGCCGGTGAGCCGCCAACGCCCCGCGTTCCAGGGGCAGAAGGCGTCCTCGACCTCGAACACCACGTCCAGCGGCGTCTGGTACGTACGTGCCTCCAGCGCCGCGCCCACCTCCACGAGCCGTACGTACAGCGAGTCGCCCACCCGCAGGTCGCACCGGCGCACGTCCGAGACGAGCTGGAGCAGCGGGTCGTCCACCGGACGGTTGCGGGCCACGACCGACGAGGTCAGGTCGATGTCGAAGAGGAACCGCCACAGCGCCGCGTACGCCGCGGGGTCGAGCGCCTCGACGTCGCGCACCTTCACCACGCCCCGGGGACCCTTCGTGTCCCACTCCGGGTTGATGGCGTACCGCACGTAACCGACGAGTTCGCCCGCGCGCTCGGCGACCACGCACTGCAGCGGTGACGCGCCTTCCCGGTTCTCCTTCGGGTCGAGCAGCCCGAGCCGCTCCCAGCCCGGCTGCCGGGCGAGCATTCCCGGACGCCCGGTGACCCGGCGTGCGTACAGCGCCTCGCACGCGTCGTGGACGTCGGCGGGCTTCGCGTACCGGAGAAGTACGTCATCGGTACCGGCGGGGACGGACAGCCGCACCCGGGTCGTATCGATGTCGGCCCGCATCTGCTGGGTGGCCGCGCCGTACCCGAAGCGGCCGTAGATGACCGGCTCCGAGGCGGTGAGCACGGCCAGCGCCTCGCCCCGCGCGCGCACGTCGTCGAGCTGCCGCCGCATCATCGACGTCAGGATTCCGCGCCGCCGGTGCGTGGCCGCGACGCCCACCATCGTCACGCCCGCGGTGTCCACCAGCGCGCCACCCGGCACGGAGAGCCGGAAGGAGAACGCCCCGGCCGTCCCGACGCAGGCGTCCCCGTCCCAGACACCGATCGACCGGTCGAACTCGGTGAGCGCCCGCCACAGCTCCAGCTCCTCCGAGGACTCCCGCAGACCGCCGAACGCGACCTCCAACGTCCCGTACCAGGTGTCCCATTGGGCCTTCTCGAGCACGCGCAAGTCTGTCGTCATATGCCATGCCTACCAGGGCGATACCGCCCGGTGCGACAGGATTTCCACGCTCCGCGACGCGCCTCCGACGGGGGACAACCGGGACCTCCCGTGCGAAGTACGCGGCCCGCTGGATAAGGTCCACGAGCAATGGTGGTACGACGAGCAGGGCGCGCACGCCGCGTACGACGCGAACGGCGTGCGGAAGCCGAGACGTTCACGGCCCGGATGAAGAAGAGGCTGCACCGGGCCCGTATCGCGCTGCGCAAATCCGGGGTCGACTACTTCCGCGGTGACGGCTCGGACTGGGTGGCGCTGGCCGGCCTGCTCCTGACCGTCCCGGTGATCACCTTCTGCACGATCGTCGACAACGTGTGGTTCTCCCCGGCCGCGCTCGTGCTGCCCATCGTCGCGGGCGGTCTGCTGCTGCGCCCCGCCAGCCTGCTCGGTCTGTACGCGGCGTCGGCGGTGGCCCTCATCGTGGAGTCCGTCCAGCTCGGCCCGTACACGGAGGGCCCCTCCCGCGTCACTCCGGGCGTCGTCCTGGTGGTCGCGGCCTGCGGCTTCTTCGGCCTGCTCATCGCCCAGTTCCGCAGCCGGGTCGGCGTGCCCTGGCGCGGCGGCGGCACCATGCTCTTCGACCTGCGCGAACGCATCCGCGTGCAGAGCAAGCTGCCGAAGCTGCCGCGCGGCTGGCACCGGGAGATGGCGCTGCGGCCGGCCGGCGGCCAGTCCTTCTCCGGCGACTTCGTGGTCGCGGC
Source organism: Streptomyces sp. NPDC029674 (assembly GCF_044903205.1). Taxonomy (NCBI): domain Bacteria; kingdom Bacillati; phylum Actinomycetota; class Actinomycetes; order Kitasatosporales; family Streptomycetaceae; genus Streptomyces; species Streptomyces sp. NPDC029674. The sequence continues at coordinate 538,456 of NZ_JBJDPY010000001.1, read as the reverse complement.
CCGTACGAACGGCGGCCGCACCCTGGAGGCCGTCCTCACCGACGTCTCGGGCAAGGGCATGGACGCGGGTTCGCGCGCGCTGCTCCTGTCCGGCGCGTTCGGCGGCCTGCTCGGCTCGCTGCCCCCGCACGCCTTCCTGCCCGCCGCCAACGGCTACCTGCTCCGCCAGGACTGGGACGAGGGTTTCGCGACCTCCATCCACCTCGTCCTCGACCTGGAGACCGGCGACTACGAACTGTTCTCCGCGGGCCACCCGCCGGGCCTCCAGCTCAGCGCGGGCAGCGGCCGCTGGGAGGAGAAGACCGGCCAGGGCCCGCTCCTCGGCGTCTACGACGGCGCGCAGTTCGACCCCGTCAAAGGCGTCCTGCGCCCCGGCGACGTCCTGATGCTCTTCACGGACGGCCTCGTCGAGACCTCCGACCGCGACATCGCCGAGGGCATGGACCGCCTGACGGGCGAGGCCGACCGCTATGTGGCCGGCGGCTTCCACGGCGCGGCCTGGCACCTGATCGAGGCGGTCGCGAAGGACGTGAACGACGACAGGGCGCTGCTGCTGATCTGCCGGGAGGCGTGAACCGCCCCCGATCCGGGACCTAGGGCACGGCTGAACCCGTCTTCACCGCCGCGTGGTCCCGGCCGCCCGGCAGCACCCGCGCCAGCCACTCCGACCGCCCCGCGGCCAGCGGGCCGAGGACCGCGAGCAGGAGCACGTACCCCGCGATGAAGGGGGAGAGGCGTTCGTCGAGGCCCGCGCCCGCCGCCATCGTGGCGAGGATCAGGGCGAACTCGCCGCGGGCGAGCAGCGTCGTGGAGATGTTCGCCGCGGGGCCGGGACCGAAGCCGTACACGCGTGCCGCGCCGAGTCCGGCGAGGACGTTCATCAGGAGCGTGACCGCGACCGCCGCGAGGACCGGCCACAGCACCACCGGCAGGTCGCCGGGGTCGATGGAGAGGCCGAACGCGAAGAAGAAGATCGCGCCGAACGCGTCGCGCAGCGGATGGACGAGCTTGCGGATGCGGTCGCCGGAGGCCGTGCTGCCCAGCATCAGGCCGACCATGAACGCGCCGATCGCGTCGGCGACGCCGAACCACTCGGAGACGCCCGCGACGAAGACGGCCGCGCCGAGGAAGGAGATGACGAGGAGTTCGTCGTCCCGGGTGTCCATCAGCCGTCCCACGGCCTTCGTGCCGAAGCGGGCCGCGAGCGCGAGGAGGAGCAGGAAGCCGAAGGCCTTGCCGCCGTCGAGGACGGCCGCCGCGAGGCTGTCCGCGCCGGACAGGATGGGCTGCAGCGCCGCGAGGTAGAGGGCCAGGAAGATGTCCTCGACGACGATGATGCCGAGGATCGGCTTGGTCTCCGGGTTGCCGAGCCTGCCGGTGTCGACCAGGACCTTCGTGACGATCGCGGAGGACGAGATGCCGAGGACCCCGGCGAGGACCAGCGCTTCGGAGGTGCCCCAGCCGAGCGCGAATCCGAAGCCCAGGCCGGCGCCGACGTTCAGGGCGAGGTAGGTGCCGCCGGCGACGGCCATCCTGCGGCCGCCGGTCTTGAGGTCGTCCAGGTGGAACTCGAGGCCCAGGTAGAAGAGGAGCAGGACCAGGCCGAGCGCCGAGAGCATCTCCAGGTCGTGGGGGTCGGAGACCAGGACCACGCCGGGGGTGTGGGGGCCGAGGAGGATCCCGGCCAGGATGAAGAGGGGGATGGTGGGGAGTCCGATGCGGCCGCCGAGGCGGGCGAGGACGGCGGCGGCCAGAAAGGCACCGCCCATGGCTATCAGGGTGTCTGCGTGTCCGATGGGCCCGCTCCTTCGAGTCGATACTCTGGTCAAGGGTTCGTAAAGAACGCGTCAATAGTTAGCTTACCAAAGGGTTTCTCGGGGGTGCGGGTGAGCCGAGGGGTGGGGTTTGCCCTACCTGGCATCGGCCAGCAGCCGTCATGGTCCACGACACCCCCTTCTCCGTACGTTCGAGAGGTCGAATTCGTACGGAGAGGTGGACAGGGACATGGGGCTGCGGCGGAAGAAGAACCGGGTCGTCGAGGAGGACGTACGCGTCATCGGCGCGCCGGCACACGGCGACTTGGCCGTCGAACTCCGGGGCGTCCGGCGCCAGTACGGCCGCGGCTCCGGCGCCGTGCACGCCCTCGCCGGCATCGACCTCGCCCTGCCCCGCGGCAGCTTCACCGCCGTCATGGGACCCTCCGGGTCGGGCAAGTCCACCTTCCTGCAGTGCGCCGCGGGCCTCGACCGGCCGAGCTCCGGCACCGTCCACCTCGGCGGCACCGAGATCACCGGCATGAGCGAGAACAAGCTCACCGCGCTGCGCCGCACCCGCCTCGGCTTCGTCTTCCAGGCCTTCAACCTGCTGCCGTCGCTGACCGTCGAGCAGAACGTCGTCCTGCCGATGCGCCTCGCAGGACACCGCCCCGACCGCCGCAAGGCCGCCGAGATGCTCACCCGCGTAGGCCTCGGCGACAAGGGACGCCGCCGCCCCGGCCAGCTCTCCGGCGGCCAGCAGCAGCGCGTCGCCATCGCCCGCGCCCTGGTCACCCAGCCCGACGTGATCTTCGCCGACGAGCCGACCGGTGCCCTGGACACCACCACCGCCACCGAGATCCTCGGCCTGCTGCGCTCCGCCGTCGACGGCATGGGCGCCACCGTCGTCATGGTCACCCACGACCCCGCCGCCGCGGCCCACGCCGACCGCGTCCTCTTCCTCGCCGACGGCTCCCTCGTCGACCGCCTGGAGCGCGCCTCCGCCGCACAGATCGCGGCCCGCATGACGAGCCTCACCGCTCCGTCGTACGCGGGGGTGGCCGCGTAATGGCGTACGTGCCCAACGGCCTCGCCCGCGCCGCCGTCCGCTTCAAACCCGCCGCCTTCGCCGGCACCTTCGTCGCCCTCATGATGGCCTCGCTGATCGTCGCCGCCTGCGGAATCCTCCTGGAGACGGGGCTGCGCGCCTCCGTGCCGACCGAGCGTTACGCGGGCGCCCCCGTGGTGGCCGCCGCCGACCAGTCCGTCCACTTCGTCGCCGGCAGCGGCGACAGCAAGTCCGAGTCCGACACCCCGCTGCCCGACCAGGCACGGCTCGACGACTCCCTCGTGAGCAAGGCCGGTTCGGTGCCCGGCGCCCGTGCCGCCGTCCCCGACGTCACCTTCCCCGTGCACTCCGGCGGCAAGGACGTCACCGCACACGGCTGGGGCTCCACCGCCTTCACCGGCGAGAAGCTGACCGCGGGCCGCGCCCCGCACCTCGGCGAGGTCGTCCTCGCCGCGCCCGGCGCCTCCGTCGGCGACCGCACCACGCTCACCACCGCCGACGGCCCGCGCGACTTCCGCGTCTCCGGCACCGTCAAGACCGGACCGTCCGCCCGCACCGCCTGGTTCGCCGACTCCGAGGCCGTCCGCATCTCCGGACACCCCGGCCGCGTCGACGCCATCGCCGTACTGCCCAAGGAAGGCGTCCCCGCCGACACCCTCAAGTCGCAGGTCGCGCACGCCCTCGGCAAAAAGGCCGACGTCCACACCGGCGACGACCGCAGCGCGGCCGAGGGCTCCGAACTCGCCTACGCCAAGGAACTGCTCACCGCACTCGGCGGCTCCTTCGGCGGCATCGCCGCGCTGACCGCCGTCTTCACCGCGGCCGGCACCGTCGCCCTCTCGGTGGGCCAGCGCGCCCGCGAATACGCGCTGCTGCGCGCCATCGGCACCACCCCGCGCCAGATCCGCCGCACCATCGCCACCGAGACCCTGCTCGTCGCGCCGCTCGCCGCGGCGGTCGGCGTCCTGCCCGGCATTGCCCTGGCCACCTGGTGGTTCGGGCAGCTGAAGGAGAAGGGCGCGGTCCCCGACGCCGTCGACCTGTCCGTCTCCTTCATCCCGCTCGTCTCAGCCGTCGGCGTCGCCGTCCTCACCGCGCTCGGCGCCGGATACATGGCCGCCCGCCGTCCCTCCCGCATCAAGCCGGGACAGGCCCTCAGCGAGGCCTCCGTGGAACGGGTGCCGCTCGGCTGGATCCGCACGCCGCTGGGCATCGCCGCCGCGGCCGGCGGCGCCGTCTTCGCGGGCTTCGCCGCCAACAACAGCGGCGACGACGCGGCCAACGCGGCGCTCGGCGTCGTCATGCTCTTCATGCTCGCCGTGGCCCTGCTCGGCCCGCTGGTGGCCCGCGGCTGCGCGGCCCTCTTCGGCCTCCCGCTGCGCGGCGCCGGAGCCCCCGCCGCGCTCGCGGCCGCCAACTCCCGCAGCAACGCCCGCCGCCTGGCCTCCGCGATCACCCCCATCGTGCTCGCCATGGCCTTCTCCTCCGTCCTCGTCTTCATGCACACCAGCGAGGACCGGGTCGCCGCCGACCAGCAGCGCGCCGGCATCACCGCCGACCACATCGTCACCTCCTCCGGGACGGGCCTCGCCCCGGACGCCGTGACGAAGGCCGCCGACGCCGAAGGCGTCACCTCCGCCGTCGGCCTCCTCAAGACCTCCGTGCTCGTCCCCGTCGGCTCCGGCGCCGACCGCTGGCTGGAGTCCGCGTCGACGCAGGGCATCACCGGCACCGCCGCCGACCTCGCGAAGGTGCAGGACCTGAAGGTCGAGACGGGCGCCCTGAAACTCGGCAGGGGCCAGATCGCGATCGACGCCAACCTCGCCCGCTCCGCACACGTGAAGACCGGCGACCGCCTCGACATCCGGCTGCCCGACGGCACCAGGGCCGCGCCGAAGGTCGTGGCGACGTACGGCAGGGGCCTCGGCCTCTCCCAGGCCACCATGCCCGCCGCCGACCTGAAGCGGCACGTCACCTCGGCCTTCACCACCGAGGTCTGGACGAAGGGCGGCTCCGAGCAGGCGCTCTCCGGTCTCGGCACCCTCCAGGACCGCGACGGCTACACCACCGCCCAGTCCATGGACCGCGAGCTCAACGCCTGGGCCAACACCACCATGGCGGCCGTACTCGGCGGCTTCGCGGCCGTCGCCGCGGTCAACACCCTGGTGATGACGGTCCTCGACCGCCGCCGCGAACTCGGCACGCTGCGCCTGATCGGCTCCACACGCCGCCAGGTGATGCGGATGATCCGCTGGGAGGCGCTGCTCGTCTCCTGCGCGGGCATCGTCATCGGCTCGGCGATCGCGTTCGCCACCCTCGTCCCGATGATGAAGGGCCTGACCGGCGAATCCCCGTACATCCCGCCGCTGGTGTACGGCTCCTTCGTGGCCGCCGTGCTGGCCCTGGGCCTGGCCGCCACGACGATCCCGGCGCGAGCCGCACTAAAGTCCACCGCATGATGTCCCTCCCCGAGGTGGAAGCCCTCGCCCGCGAGGCCCACGCCGGCCAGACCGACAAGGCGGGCCGCCCCTATGCCGAACATCTCCGGGCCGTGGCCGAGGGTGTGCGGGCCAGGGGCGGCGACGACGAGCAGATCGCCGCGGCCTGGCTGCACGACGCCGTCGAGGACGACGCCCTGTCGGAGCGGTGGCTGCTCGAGGCGCCCCTCTCCGCGCGCACGAAGGACATCGTCCTGGCGCTCACCAAGCGCCCGGGGGAGGCGAAGGAGTCGTACGCGGAACGCATTCTCACCACCCCCGGCGCCCGCCTCGTGAAGGAGGCGGACCTCGCCCACAACGCGGACCCGGCCCGCCTCGCGGTCCTCGACGCAACGACAAGGGCGCGCCTGACGGCGAAGTACGCCACCATGCGCGCCCTGTTGGGGCTCCGCTGAGGGCCCGCTAGCCGGACCTGCCCCGCTCCCGGGCGAGCTGCGCCGCGTCACGCTTGAAGGCCCACTCCATCTTGGGCTCCATCGCGAAACGGAACATGCGCTGCACCGGCGGCGTGCACAGCAGGGTCACCACGGACGCGGCGACCACCGTCACGAAGATCTCGCCGAGCGGCTTGTGCAGCCACTCGTACTCCTCGAACCAGCCCCAGAAGCGGGAGCCCTTGGCGAGGAAGCCGTGCAGCAGATAGCCGTACAGCGTGCCGGCGCCGAGGATCGTGAACCACATCTTGCGGCGCGGCACCCACGCGAAGAAGCACGCGGTGAGGACGACGGAGCAGCCGAAGAGCGCCAGCGTCATCACGATGCCGACCCACCACGGCACGCCGAGCTCCTGCGAGCTGTCGCGGCGGTAGAACCACACGGAGGTCATCCGGGGCGCGGCCCAGTAGGCGAGGAGCACCGCGGCGGCGAAGACCGGCACCGACAGGATCCGCACCTCACGGCGGCGCACCAGCTGGAAGTACTCGGGCTTCATGAAGAGGCCGAGCACGAAGAACGGCATGAACTGCAGTACGCGCTGCAGGTCGAGGTCGTCGCCGATGTCGGGTGAGATCACGGCGAGCATGGCGATGGCCAGCGCGAGCGGCACCGGCCAGCGCACGATCTTCCACAGCGGCACGGTGAGCCGCCACACGAAGAGCGCGACCAGGAACCAGGTGAGGTACCAGGGGTCGAGCAGGCTGATCGGATGGCCGGGATCGTCGTCGGCCCAGCGCTTGAAGAGGCTGTACGCGACCTCGAAGATGACGTACGGCACGGCGACACCGGTCACGAGCCGCTTCAGGCGGTCGGGACGCATGTCGAAACTGCGCGAGAAGTAGCCGGAGATCACGATGAACGCCGGCATGTGGAAGGTGTAGACGGTCATGTACAGCGCCTCGGCGGCGCGGCTGTGATCCGTCAGCGGTTCCCATGCGTGGGCCATCGCCACGAGGACGATCGCCAGGTACTTGGCGTTGTCGAAGAACGCGTCCCGCTGCTTGGCGGGCTTTGACGCGCTCTGGGCGGTGCTGCGGCCGACCGGGGTGGGGGGAGCTGTGGGGGCGGCCTGCGGGGTCGGGTGGTGGGCGCGGGGGATGGTGACTCCGGCCGTCGGCACCTGGGCCGGGGGGAGCGGCGCCCGGTGGCGTCCGTGCGGGTGCACCGAGTTGGTCACAGGCCCTCCCACCAAGAGCTCGGGGAGACGATCCGGGACCGCACTGCGCCTGCGGGGGTGGTGGCAGCGTGGAACATCTGAGGCACCCTAGCGTCGCCGCGGTGTATTCGTAAAACCCCCGTCACTTTCCTCGACTCAATCCCCGGGAATCGGTTGAGCTCACAAAGAGAGTCGACAAAGAGATGTGGCAGTATGCGCGTGCGTTGCGTCCGGTACGTCACATCTCATCCGGTTTAAATGGTGCATAACACCCCCGGGCGACTCCGGTGGAATGTCCGGTTGGCCGAATTGGAATTTCTTGCGAACACCGTGTGTGGCGATGGCAACGATCACGTCGAATTCACGTTGCCCGCAGACTGTCGAATTGCTGTGCGACGGTGCGCCGCGCATGCCCCCGTAGGGCGCCCCCGCGCGCCGGGGCCGCAAAGCGTTGGCCGACGATGTGTCACCGGCCGCATGGAGGGCGCCCGTTGGTGGCACGATGGTTTCTGGCGGGGGTGTGCGGGGCCGTACCCCCCGGGCCGGGAGAGCGACCGACCTAGGGTGTGATCAGTGTGGCCATTTCGCTGTCAGTGGTGCTGCTGTTGGCGATCATCCTTGTGGTGCTGATCCGCGGGGGGTCGCTCAAGGCGGGCCCCGCGATCGTCGCGGTGCTCTTCGGCTTCTTCCTCGCCTCCACGGGCATGGCTCCGTCCATAAACCGCTTTCTCAACGAAGTGGCGGAGACCATCAACTCGATCAGCTTCTGAGTCCGGACGGCCGGGGAACGCAGAAACCCCAGACCGTCACCGGCCTGGGGTTCCTCCAGAAGAGCGGGCGACGGGAATCGAACCCGCGTAGCTAGTTTGGAAGACTAGGGCTCTACCATTGAGCTACGCCCGCACGGATCGCGCCACGAGTGGAAGCCGCGGCACGACAGGCATCGTAGCGGGTCCCGGGGCCCGGCCGCACGCGCCCCCCTCGCATCCCGCCGCATCTCGCCGTATCCCGCCCGTTTAACCGGGAGCCGCACTGCCTGCGGGCATGTACCCTACGTGTCGCACCGACGGGGTGTGGCGCAGCTTGGTAGCGCGTCCGCTTTGGGAGCGGAAGGCCGTGGGTTCAAATCCCGCCACCCCGACCACCTTGTTCCTCTCCGCGATGCTCCGCCGAAGATCGCATTGTGGCTCGGCTCCCGCTTGCCGTTACTATGCAAGTTGTGTGCCCGTGTGTCTCTGAGCCGGGCAGAATCCCAAGAAGTCAGCCCCAAGGAGACCGAACCGTGAAGAGCGCCGTGGAGACCCTGAACCCGACTCGGGTTCGGCTCACTGTTGAGGTGCCCTTCGAGGAGCTCAAGGACAGCCTCGACGCGGCCTACAAGAAGATCAACCAGCAGGTCACGGTGAAGGGCTTCCGCAAGGGCAAGATCCCGGCCCGAGTCATCGACCAGCGGTTCGGCCGCGGCGCCGTCCTCGAAGAGGCCGTCAACGACGCGCTCCCGAAGTTCTACACCGAGGCCGTGAACGAGGCCGAGCTCAACGTCCTGGGCCAGCCCGAGGTCGACATCACCGAGCTGAAGGACAACGAGACCCTCAACTTCACCGCTGAGGTCGACGTCCGCCCCACCATCGAGATCCCGGACTACTCCGGCATCGAGGTCGAGGTCGACGCCGTCGAGGTCAGCGACGAGGACGTCGACAAGGCCGTCGAGGAGCTGCGCGAGCGCTTCGCCTCCACGTCCCCGGTCGAGCGTGCCGCCGAGGACGGCGACGTCGTGACGATCGACCTGCAGGCCAAGGTCGAGGGTGAGGTCCTGGAGGACGGCGTCGCGTCCGGCGTCTCCTACACCATCGGCTCCGGCGAGCTCCTCGAGGGCATCGACGACGCCGTGAAGGGCCTGGAGGCCGGTGGCGAGGCCACCTTCACCTCCGAGCTCAAGGGCGGCTCGGCCGCCGGCAAGGAGTCCGAGGTCACCGTCAAGGTCACCCAGGTCGCCAAGCGCGAACTGCCTGAGCTCGACGACGACTTCGCGCAGCTCGCCTCCGAGTTCGACACCCTCGACGAGCTCAAGGCCGACAGCCGCAAGCGCCTCGAGAACATGAAGCAGTACGACCAGGCCACGCAGGCCCAGGAGCGCGTCCTGGAGAAGCTGCTCGAGCTGGTCGAGGTCCCCGTCCCGGAGAAGCTCCTCGAGGACGAGATCCAGACCCGCAAGCACAACCTGGTGAACCACCAGCTCGGCCAGATGGGCCTCGACCTCGCGAAGTACCTGGAGATCCAGGGCAAGACCGAGGGAGAGTTCGACGCCGAGACCAAGGAGCAGGCGGAGAAGGGCATCAAGACGCAGTTCGTCCTGGACGAGCTCGTCAACAAGGAGAAGCTGAACGTGAACCAGGAGGAGCTCACCGAGCACCTCATGCGCCGCGCGCAGTCCTCCGGCATGTCCCCCGACCAGTTCGCCCAGGCCGTCGTCGAGGGCGGCCAGGTCCCGATGCTCGTCGGCGAGGTCGCCCGCGGCAAGGCCCTCGCGGTCGTCGTCGAGGCCGCGACGGTCAAGGACACGAACGGTGAGGTCGTCGACCTCGACGACGAGGACGAGACGGCCGAGACCGTCGAGGCCTCCTCGGACGAGGCTGCCGAGGAGAAGACCGAGGCGTGACCGCTGCGCTCGGCTGAACGCATACCGGGGCCCCCAGGACTTAACGGTCCCGGGGGCCCCGGTGCCGTTAAGGGGCGCGGGGAACTGCGCGAGCAACCACGGCCAAGCCGCACCCGCCGTGGAACCTGCCGCGGCAGACGCGACCGCGCCCCCGGTGGGGGCTGAGCGCGCAGTTCCCCGCGCCCCTGACGGGGCGCACCCGGCACCGTTTGAGGCGCCCCCGCCAGAACCTGCGCTCACAGCGAACAGTCAGGCCTCCGGGATTCCCGGAGACCCCTTGCGCGTTAGGGTCCATGAATACGAGGGCAGGGGAGTCCCCGACGCCGCCCCGGAGCGGCGTCGCACGCGGGCCCCCGCGCCCCAGCTGAAGACGTGAGACGGCCCGGCGCCGTCGTAAGACGAGCAGGTGGATACGTGACGAATCTGATGCCCTCCGCCGCCGGCGACCCCTCCATCGGTGGTGGCCTCGGCGACCAGGTCTACAACCGACTGCTCGGCGAGCGGATCATCTTCCTCGGCCAGCCGGTCGACGACGACATTGCCAACAAGATCACCGCACAGCTGCTGCTCCTTGCCTCCGATCCGGACAAGGACATCTACCTCTACATCAACAGCCCCGGCGGCTCGATCACGGCCGGCATGGCGATCTACGACACCATGCAGTACATCAAGAACGACGTGGTGACGATCGCGATGGGCATGGCCGCCTCCATGGGCCAGTTCCTGCTCAGCGCCGGTACGCCGGGCAAGCGCTTCGCCCTGCCGAACGCCGAGATCCTGATCCACCAGCCGTCCGCGGGCCTCGCGGGCTCCGCGTCGGACATCAAGATCCACGCCGAGCGTCTCCTTCTCACCAAGAAGAAGATGGCCGAGCTCACGGCGTTCCACACCGGCCAGACCGTCGAGCAGGTCACGCGCGACTCGGACCGCGACCGCTGGTTCGACCCGCAGGAGGCCAAGGAGTACGGCCTCATCGACGACATCATGTCCAGCGCCGCCGGCATGCCGGGTGGGGGCGGCACCGGAGCCTGAGCCCCGTGCTCAGCGCCCCGAAGCCGACACCCGAGCCCCTCCCTTCTCAGGAGAATCAGAGATGAACCACTTCCCCGGCAGCGGCCTCCTTGGGCGTGCGCAGGCCGAGAGCGGCCAGGCCGAGTTCACCGGCGCCAGCGCCGAGTCCCGTTACGTCATCCCGCGCTTCGTCGAGCGCACCTCGCAGGGCGTGCGCGAGTACGACCCGTACGCGAAGCTCTTCGAGGAGCGCGTGATCTTCCTCGGCGTGCAGATCGACGACGCGTCCGCCAACGACGTCATGGCGCAGCTCCTGTGCCTGGAGTCGATGGACCCGGACCGCGACATCTCGATCTACATCAACAGCCCGGGCGGTTCGTTCACGGCCCTCACGGCCATCTACGACACGATGCAGTTCGTGAAGCCCGACGTGCAGACCGTCTGCATGGGCCAGGCCGCGTCCGCCGCCGCCGTGCTCCTCGCGGCCGGTACGCCGGGCAAGCGCATGGCTCTGCCGAACGCGCGGATCCTGATCCACCAGCCCTACAGCGAGACCGGCCGCGGTCAGGTCTCCGACCTGGAGATCGCCGCCAACGAAATCCTCCGGATGCGTGCGCAGCTGGAGGAGATGCTGGCCAAGCACTCCACGACGCCGATCGAGAAGATCCGCGACGACATCGAGCGCGACAAGATCCTCACGGCCGAGGACGCGCTCGCGTACGGCCTGGTCGACCAGATCATCTCCACCCGGAAGATGAACAATTCGTCGGTCGCCTGACGTGGCGCTGTAGCATCTGCCGCTCCTGGGCACGGTTCGCGCACGACTCGCGTCGAAGTGAACCGTGCCAAGGGGGGCCCGAACGGGGGGCCCGGCAAGGTACCGTCGGATATGAGGCACCAGGAGCCGCTGAACGTGGCGTCTCCCAGGCGAAGGGGAAGCACCTCGTGGCACGCATCGGTGACGGCGGCGATCTGCTCAAGTGCTCGTTCTGCGGAAAGAGTCAGAAGCAGGTCAAGAAGCTCATCGCAGGCCCCGGTGTGTACATCTGCGACGAGTGCATCGACCTCTGTAACGAGATCATCGAGGAAGAGCTCGCGGAGACGAGCGAGGTGCGCTGGGAGGAACTCCCCAAGCCTCGCGAGATCTACGAATTCCTTGAGGGCTACGTCGTGGGCCAGGAGCCCGCGAAGAAGGCCCTCTCGGTAGCGGTGTACAACCACTACAAGCGGGTCCAGGCCGGAGAGAACGGCGGCGCGCAGGGCCGTGACGACGCGATCGAACTCGCGAAGTCCAACATCCTGCTGCTCGGCCCGACCGGCTCCGGCAAGACGCTCCTCGCGCAGACGCTCGCCCGCATGCTGAACGTGCCGTTCGCCATCGCGGACGCGACGGCGCTGACGGAGGCGGGCTATGTCGGCGAGGACGTCGAGAACATCCTCCTGAAGCTCATCCAGGCCGCTGACTACGACGTCAAGAAGGCCGAGACCGGGATCATCTACATCGACGAGATCGACAAGGTGGCCCGCAAGAGCGAGAACCCGTCGATCACGCGCGACGTGAGCGGCGAGGGCGTCCAGCAGGCCCTGCTGAAGATCCTGGAGGGCACCACGGCCTCCGTGCCTCCGCAGGGCGGCCGGAAACACCCGCACCAGGAGTTCATCCAGATCGACACGACGAACGTGCTCTTCATCGTGGGCGGCGCCTTCGCCGGCCTCGAGAAGATCATCGAGTCGCGGGCGGGCGCGAAGGGCATCGGCTTCGGCGCCACCATCCGCTCCAAGCGCGAGATGGAGGAGAAGGACCAGTTCGAGGACATCATGCCGGAGGACCTGGTGAAGTTCGGGATGATCCCCGAGTTCATCGGCCGCCTCCCCGTGATCACCTCGGTCCACAACCTCGACCGCGAGGCCCTGCTCCAGATCCTCGTCGAGCCGCGCAACGCGCTGGTGAAGCAGTACCAGCGCCTGTTCGAACTCGACGGTGTGGAGCTGGAGTTCGAGCGCGAGGCGCTGGAGGCCATCGCGGACCAGGCGATCCTGCGGCAGACCGGCGCCCGAGGGCTCCGCGCCATCATGGAGGAAGTCCTCCAGTCGGTGATGTACGAGGTGCCGTCCCGCAAGGACGTGGCCCGCGTCGTCATCACGTCGGACGTCGTCCGCTCGAACGTGAACCCGACGCTGGTGCCGCGTGAGGCGCGCGGTCCCGGGGCCGGGGAGCAGAAGTCCGCGTAGGCATCACACGCACGGAGAGGGGCGCCCGGCGATTCGATCGCCGGGCGCCCCTCTCCGTGTACTGCCTCTGCCTGCCGTCTACTTGACCTCTACGCGGACGTCGTCGCGCAGGTTCGCGACCTGGGTGGCGACGTTGTCCAGGGAGATCTCCGCGCCGCTGCCGGTCGCGGCGGCGTCCGAGTAGCTGGCGTACGCGACCGTGCTGTGGTCGCCCCAGACGCACATCGGCGTCTGGAAGCTGTTCGGCACGCCCTCGTCGCCCGCGCCGGTCTCACCCATCTTGAACTCGGCCTTCTGGCATTTCATGACGCCGTTCCCGAAGCCGTCCGGGGTGAATTCCTCCGGGCTGCCGATGAGCTTCAGGCCGCCTTCGGTCTTGGCCGAGTCCTTCTTCATCTCGGCGAACATGGCATCGACGACCTTCTCCGGGTCGTCGATCTCGCCGTACACGCCGGAGTAGTTGAGGGACTTCATCGCCGCGCCCTTGCCGTAGTTGTACGCGGCGTGGGCGTCCTTCGGGTTCTTGACGCCCTTCTTCTCCAGGTCCGCGAGGTCGCTCGACGACATCCCGCCGGCGTCACCGGCCGACGTGTCCTTCTTGTAGCTGCCCAGCACCGTCTCGGGCGCCGTCAGCTTGTACGTCTTGCCGTCGTCGGAGACGGAGGAGCCGTCGCTCTTGGCGAAGACGAAGTACCCACCGGCAGCGAGCGCGGCCACCACGACCACGGCGCCTATGACGAGCCCGGTCTTCTTCTTGCCGCCGCCCTGGGGAGGGCCGGGGTACTGGCCGTAGGGGGCCTGCGGGGGCTGCCCGTAGGGGGCCGGCTGCTGGGGCTGGCCGTAGGGCTGCTGTCCATAGGGCTGCTGCTGCGGCGGCTGCCCGTACGGGGCGGGCTGCTGCGGCTGTCCGCCGTACGGGCCGGGCTGGTTGTAGCTCACTGCGTGGGGTTCCCCTCGTTGGCTGTGCGGTGTCGCGGTGCTGCGGTGTGCCGTGGTGCGTGCCGTGTCAGGACTTGACGCGGACTTCCTTGCGGACCTTGAGCGTGGTGGCCGAGGCGTCGCTGAGCGACACCTTGCCCGCCATGGCGTCGGCTATCGCGAGCGGAACCACGACACCGACGGTGCTGTGGTCGCCCCAGATGCAGACCGGCATGCGGATCTCCTTGGGGCCCGATGCCGAGCCGCTGCTCGGGTTGTCGTTCTTGATCACGGACTCCTGGCACTTGAGGACGGCGTCGCCGGTGCTGAAGTCCTTGGGGCTGCCGACCAGTTCGCCGGTCTCGGAGCCGCTCGTCTGGGAGTCCTTCTTGACCTTGGTGAACATGTCGTCGACGACGTTCTCCGGGTCCTTGATCTCGCCGTAGACGCCCATGAACTGGATCGCCTTCTGCGCCAGGGGGTTGCTCTCGTCCCCGGACTTGTAGCCGGCGTCGACGTCCTGGGGGTCCTTCACACCCGCCTTCTCGGCGGCCGCGAGATCGCTGGAGTTGAAGCCGCCGGTCTGGCCGGCGTCCTTCTTGTACTCGCCGAGCAGCAGGGCGGGGGTGGTCAGCGTGTGCGGGCCGTCGTCCTTGATGCCGGCGTCTTCACCGCCGCCGCCCGCGACGCTCGAGGAGCCGCCCTTCTTGCCGTCCTTGTCGTCGCCGCCCGCGAGGACGAAGTAGCCGCCGACGGCGGCCGCGACGACCACGGCGACGGCGGCGATGATGAGCCCGGTCTTCTTGCCGCTGCCACCGCCCGGCGGCGGGGGCGGAACTTGGCCGTACGGCGGCTGCTGGCCGTAGGGAGCCTGCGGCGGCTGGCCGTACGGGCCCGGCTGCTGGGGCTGGCTGTAGCCGCCCTGCTGCGGGTAGCCGTAACCGGGCTGGGCCTGGGGCTGCGGCGGGGGAGCCTGCTGGGGGTAGCCGTAGCCGGGCTGGGGCGCCTGCGGCGGCTGGCCGTAGGGGCCCGGCTGCTGCGGCGGCTGGCCGTACGGCCCGGGCTGCTGGGGCTGCTGCCCGCCGTACGGGCCCGGCTGGTTGTAGCTCATGGGGGTTCCCCTCCGAAAACGCTTGGGTGTTGCCGACATCCTGACGCAACCGGGCCCGGCCGAATGACCGGGCCCGGCCGCGTGACCGGGCGTCAGATCTTGACGCGGATCTCCCCGCGGAACTTGGCCGTGGTGGTCGCGGACTCGTCGAGGTCGGCGGAGGTGCCGGATATCGCGCTCGCGACGTCCGTGGTGACCACGTAGCCGAGGGTGCTGTGGTCGCCCCAGATGCAGGTGGCGGCGGACATCTCGCTCGGTCCCGAGGAACCGGCCGTGGAACCGGACGTGCCCGCGCCGCTGCCCAGGTCGATCTTCATCTCCTGGCACTTCATGACGGCGCCGTCGAGCTCGGCGGGCTTGTACTCCTTGGGCTCGCCGACCAGCGTGACGCTCCCGCCGGTGCCCGTCGAGTCCCCGCTCTTCCTCTTGGCGTTCGTGAACATGTAATCCACGACGCCCTCCGGGTCTTCGATGTCCCCGTAGACACCGCCGAAGCTCAGGACCTTCTGCGCCATCGGGTTGTCCTTGCTGCCCGACTGGTACTGGCCCTGCACGTCCTTGGGGTTCTTCACCCCGGCCGCCTCGGCCTTGTCGAGGTCGATGCTGTTGAGACCGCTGGACCGGGCCTCGTCCTTCTTGTAGTCGTTCAGGACGACCGCCGGCGTCGTCAGCTTGTGCGGGCCGTCGTCCTTGATGCCGGACTCGTCCCCGCCGCCACCCGCCACGTTCGACGAGTCGTTCTTCTTGCCGTCCTTGTCGTCGTCGCCGCCCGCGAGGACGAAGTAGCCGCCGACGGCGGCCGCGACGACCACGGCGACGGCGGCGACGATGAGGCCGGTCTTCTTGCCGCCGCCACCGCCCGACGGCGGGGGCGGGGGCGGGACCTGCCCGTAGGGGGCCTGCTGCCCGTAGGGGCCGGGCTGCTGGGGCTGGCTGTAGGCGTCGTGCTGCGGAGCCTGCTGGGGGTACCCGTAGCCGGGCTGGGGCGCCTGCGGCGGCTGGCCGTAGGGGCCGGGCTGCTGCGGAGCCTGCTGGCCGTACGGCCCCGGCTGCTGGGGCGGCTGCTGGGGCTGCTGGCCGCCGTACGGGCCCGGCTGGTTGTAGCTCATCGCTGGCGTTCCCTCCCGATGCTTATGTGTTCCGAACATCCTGGCGGATCCGCGTACGGGGTCGGGACCTCGGACCGGATCGATGCGGAGTTGTTGAAGGGCTGTTCCAGAGGGCGGACGTGCGAAGGCCCGGGGCGGCCGAACCGTCCCGGGCCTTTGCACGGTGTATGCCGCGGATGCCGTGGATGCGGCGGACGCTCCGCTACGCCTTCACGCGCGCGGCCTCGCGCAGGTCGGCCGCGAACCCGGCGACCTGGTCCGTGGGCATGCCGTCGCCGCCCTTCAGCATCGCGGTCACGTCGATGCCGAAGACGATGCCGTACGTGCTGTGGTCAGCCCAGATGCAGATCGGCAGCTTCGTCGTCCGGCCGTCCTCCTCGAAGCTCGCGGTCTGGCACTTCATGACGGCGTTGCCGAGTCCGTCGGGCTCGACGGTCTCGGGGCTGCCGACGAGCTCGACCTGCTCCTCGTCGCCGGTGTTGTCGCCCGACTCTTTCTTCGCGTTCTCCTCGGCCTTGGCGAAGCCGTCGTCGACGGCCTTCTCCGGGTCGTCGATCTCGCCGTACATCCCCTGGAAGCTCATCTGCTTCCCCTTGAGGGCTTCACCGGATTCGTACGAGGCCGCCACATTCTGCGGGTTCTTGATGCCGATGTCCTCGGCGTTCTTCTTGCTGCCGGAGCCGAGCGGGCCTTCGTCGGGGGAGCGGGAGTCGTCGCCCTTCTTGAACTCGCCCACCGATGCGGGCGGCACGAGCTTGTGGGGCCCGTCGTCCTCCACCGACGTCGAGTCGCTGCCGCCGAAGACGAAGTAGGCTCCGACGCCGAGCGCGGCGACCACCGCGACCGCGCCGATGACGAGCCCGGTCTTCTTCTTGCCGCCGCCGCCCGGGGGAGGCGGGGGCGGGACCTGCCCGTAGGGGCCCGGCTGCTGCGGCTGGCTGTAGCCGCCCTGCTGGGGCGGCTGGGGCGGGGGCTGCTGCGGGAAGCCGTAGCCCGGCTGGGGCTGCTGCTGGGGCGGCTGCCCGTACGGGCCGGGCTGGGGCTGCCCGTAGGGACCGGGCTGCTGCGGCTGCCCTCCGTACGGCCCCGGCTGCTGCTGCTCGCCACCCCCGTACGGGCCAGGCTGCTGCGGCTGCTGTCCGCCGTACGGCCCCGGCTGCTGCCCGCCGTACGGGCCTGGCTCGTTGTGGCTCATTGCGTGGATCCCCCTCCGAACGCCGACGTGTCCCGGACATCGTGAACGAAGTTCAGGCCCAGTGGCGGCCCCCGCCATAAGCGATGTCGAACATTCCGGTTTCGGGACCGCTCCACGACCCCTCTAAACTGGCCGCGTGACCGAGAACGCTCAGCAGCAGCCCCCAGCGACCACTCCCGAACTGCCGACCCAGTACGCGCCGGCCGAGGTAGAGGGGCCGCTGTACGAGCGCTGGGTAGAACGGGGTTACTTCTCGGCCGACGAGAAGAGCGAGAAGCCTCCGTACACCGTCGTCATCCCCCCGCCGAACGTCACGGGCGCGCTCCACCTGGGCCACGCCTTCGAGCACACGCTCATCGACGCCCTCACCCGCCGCAAGCGCATGCAGGGCTTCGAGACGCTCTGGCAGCCCGGCATGGACCACGCCGGCATCGCCACGCAGAACGTCGTGGAGCGCGAGCTCGGCAAGGAGGGCAAGTCCCGCCACGACCTCGGGCGCGAGGCGTTCATCGAGCGCGTCTGGAAGTGGAAGGCGGAGTCCGGCGGCCAGATCTCCGGCCAGATGCGCCGCCTCGGCGACGGCGTCGACTGGGAGCGCGAGCGCTTCACCATGGACGAGGGCCTCTCGCAGGCCGTCCAGACCATCTTCAAGAAGCTCTACGACGACGAGCTGATCTACCGCGCCGAGCGCATCATCAACTGGTGCCCGCGCTGTCTGACGGCGATCTCCGACATCGAGGTCGAGTACCAGGACGACGACGGCGAGCTCGTCTCGATCAAGTACGGCGAGGGGGACGAGACGCTCGTCGTCGCCACCACCCGCGCCGAGACGATGCTCGGTGACACCGCCGTCGCGGTCCACCCCGAGGACGAGCGGTACAAGCACCTCGTCGGCAAGCAGATCAAGCTGCCGCTGACCGACCGCACGATCCCGGTCGTCGCGGACGAGCACGTCGACCCCGAGTTCGGCACCGGCGCCGTCAAGGTGACCCCGGCGCACGACCCGAACGACTTCGAGATCGGCCGGCGCCACGACCTGCCGAACATCGCGGTCATGGACGAGCACGCGGTCATCACCGCGCACGGCCCCTTCCAGGGCCTGGACCGCCTGGAGGCCCGCTCCGCCATCGTCGGCGCGCTGCGCGCCGAGGGCCGCATCGTCGCCGAGAAGCGTCCGTACACGCACTCCGTCGGCCACTGCTCGCGCTGCAAGACCACCATCGAGCCGCGCCTGTCGATGCAGTGGTGGGTCAAGGTCGGCCCGCTCGCGAAGGCCGCCGGTGACGCGGTCCGCGACGGCAAGGTCAAGATCCACCCGCAGGAGATGGAGAAGCGGTACTTCGACTGGGTCGACAACCTCCACGACTGGTGCATCTCGCGCCAGCTCTGGTGGGGCCACCGCATCCCGGTCTGGTACGGCCCGAACGGCGAGGTCGTCTGCGTCGGACCCGACGACGAGGCCCCGACGGGCGAGGGCTGGACGCAGGACAACGACGTGCTGGACACGTGGTTCTCCTCCGGCCTGTGGCCGTTCTCCACGCTGGGCTGGCCCGAGCAGACCGAGTCGCTCGCGAAGTTCTACCCGAACTCCGTCCTGGTCACCGGCTACGACATCCTCTTCTTCTGGGTCGCCCGGATGATGATGTTCGGCCTGTACGCGATGGACGGCACCCCGCCGTTCCACACGATCGTGCTGCACGGCATGGTCCGCGACCAGTTCGGCAAGAAGATGTCGAAGTCCTTCGGCAACGCGGTCAACCCGCTGGACTGGATGGACAAGTACGGCTCGGACGCCCTCCGCTTCACCCTCGCCCGCGGCGCCAACCCGGGCACGGACGTGCCGATCGGCGAGGACTGGGTCCAGGGCTCCCGCAACTTCGCCAACAAGATCTGGAACGCCACGCGCTTCGCGATGATGAACGGCGCCACGATCGAGGGCGACCTGCCCCCGGCCGAGCAGCTGTCCGCCACCGACCGCTGGGTGCTCTCCCGCCTCAACGCGACCGTGGCCGAAGTCGACGCGCTCTACGACGACTTCCAGTTCGCCAAGCTCTCGGACGCCCTCTTCCACTTCGCGTGGGACGAGGTCTTCGACTGGTACGTCGAGCTGTCCAAGACGACGTTCATGGCGGGCGGCGAGGGCGCGAAGGTCTCGGCCCGCGTCCTGGGCGAGGTCCTCGACGTCACGCTGCGGCTGCTGCACCCGATCGTGCCGTTCGTGACCGAGACGCTCTGGACCGCGCTGACCGGCGGCGAGTCGCTCGTCATCGCCGACTGGCCCTCGGACAGCGGCTTCCGCGACACGGCCGCCGAGCGGGAGATCGAGACGCTCCAGCAGGTCATCACCGAGGTCCGCCGCTTCCGCGCCGACCAGGGCCTCCAGCCGGGCCAGAAGGTCCCGGCCCGCCTCACCCTGGACGGCACCGCGCTCGCCCCGCACGAGGCCGCCATCCGCCAGCTGCTCCGCCTCCAGCCGGAGGGCGACGCCTTCACGGCGACGGCGACGCTGCCGGTCTCGGGCGCCACCGTCGCGCTGGACCTGTCCGGCACGATCGACGTCGAGGCCGAGCGCAAGCGTCTGGCCAAGGACCTCGCGTCCGCCGAGAAGGAGAAGGTGCAGGCCACGGCGAAGCTCGGCAACGAAGCGTTCCTGGCGAAGGCCCCCGACCAGGTCGTGGACAAGATCCGCGGCCGCCTCACCAAGGCGGAGGCCGACATCGCCCGCCTGCAGGCGCAGATCGAGGCGCTGCCGGCCGCGTAACGGCGTAGCTGCGTAGGTAGTCGAAGGCCCCGGGACCGACGTCGGTCCCGGGGCCTTCGTGCACGTCCTAGGCCTCGGTGGCCACCGGGCCGGTGACGGTCTCGGTGGCCTGGGCCGGGACCGGGCGGCTCTGGGTGCCGTAGCCGTAGCCGTGGCTGTAGCCGTAGCCCGCGCGGGGCGGCGCGAGGTCGAGGCCGAGCCGTTCCAGCTCCGCCGCGGCCAGCGCGTCCAGCGTCTCCGGGTCGCCGTGCCGCCAGCCCCAGGCGAGGCTGCCGGGCGTCGCGTCCGGGATCTCCGAGGCGGTGAAGGCCACCTCGTGGAGCGGCCGCAGCAGCGAGCGCAGGGCGAGCAGTTCGCGGCCGTCGTCGGTGGCGGCGAGGTCCCGGGCAGCGCCCGCCTGCCGGATCCAGCGCAGCCGGCGCGGCAGCCAGGTGCCCAGGAGGAGGCCGACGGGCACGACGAAGAGGGCGACGGCGCCCACGGCCACGGCGGTCCTGACGGCCACCGGGTCCATCGCGTCGACGGCGCCCGCGACGCGCCGCAGCGCGAGGTCGACCCGGCCGCCGACCAGCGGCAGCGGCGCGCTGTGTTCCTGGAGGGCGCGGGGGAGGGCGAGCGCGCAGGTCAGCCGGTACGCGATGACGGCCGCGGCGGCCCACAGCGCGGTCCACAGGAGGACCCCGGCGTCACCGGCGAGCTGATGGGTCCTCTTGGCGGGATTCTGGGCATACCACATGGTCCGATTTGACCCCCGGCGCAAGCCGGGATCGGGCAGCCGCGCCGGAAATACACCCTCCTGGGGTGTCTTGAGGTGCGGCAAATCACCGAAACAAGGACGTAAGGCCGGTGAAACGGGCCGAAAGACCTTGGATGATGGAGAGCATGCGCACCCTGCCCGCCGCCCAGGCGATCCGCCAGGCGGCGGCCACGGCCGGCCGCCTCTGCGGGCGCTGGGCGCAGGCACCGCGCGCCCTCGACGTACTCGCGGCGCTGAGCGCGTTCGCGCTGATGAGCCTGGACATCCCGGGACTCGCCGAGGCGGAGGACAACGGGCTCAATGGCCCGCTCGCCGCCCTCGCCCTGGTGGGCGGCGCGTCCTCACTGCTGCTGCGCCGCAGATGGCCCTGGCTGACGTACGCGGTCTCGCTGCTCTTCCTGGGCTGGCTGCACGAGCTGACGCTGGCCCAGTTCGCGCTCTACTCCCTCGGCCGCTACCGGGGCCGCGCGGCGGGGGCGCTGGGCGTCATCGGCTACGTGTCGTTCGCGTACGTGATGTTCAACCTGCCGGGCTGGCCGGTGCACCGCGGCGACACGCTCAGCTCGTTCCTCAGCCTCGTCGTGCCGATCGGGGTGCTCGCGGCGGGCGTCGGCGTCGCCGCGAACCGGCAGGACCTGGTCCGCGCCCTGGAGGCGCAGCGCGCGGAGACGCAGACGCTGCACGCCGTCCAGCAGGAGCGCACCCGCATCGCGCGGGACGTGCACGACTTCGTCGGCCGGGAGCTGACGCTGCTGAGCGTGCGCTCGCAGGTCCTCGCGCGCAGGGCCGAGGGCAGCCCTTTCGAGGACGGCTTCGAGGAGCTCTCGGAGACGGCGCGCAGCGCGCACCGGATGCTGAACGAGATCATCGTGCAGCGCGGCACGGACGGCGCTCCGACCCCGGGCCTGGACGCGCTGCCCGAACTCGCCGAGCGCAGCGGGCGCGTGGGCAGCCCCGTGGACCTCACGGTCGACGGCGCGGCCCACCGCCTCTCGCCGCTGCGTCAGGCGGCGGTGCACCGGGTGGTCCAGGAGTGCCTGACGAACGCGGCGAAGCACGCGCCGGGCGAGCGGGTCACGGTCCGCGTGGCCCTGCGGGGGCCCCGCCTGGAGATCACGGTCCGCAACCCGCTCCCCACGAAGGCCCCGTCCGCCGCTCCCGTCTCCTCCGGCACGGGCACGACGGGCATGGCGGAGCGGATCCGTGCGGTGGGCGGCACGTTCACCGCGGGGCGGCGGGGGGACGTGTACGAGGTCCGGGCGACCCTCTCGCCGGGCGAACTGGCATAGGCCTGACGGCGCCGTCGCCTGCTGCGGGCCGGTGGGGGCTGGTCGCGCAGTTCCCCGCGCCCCTTTGGCGGCACCTTCGGCATCCGGCGTGGGAGGACCACCCAGGGGCGCGGGGAACTGCGCGAGCAACCCCCACCGGCCCGCGGACGAAGCACCGGACGCGCCGCAGGCTCACGCCGCCGTCATCACCCGCTCCAGCCCGTCGAAGTCCTCCACGCACTTCCCGCACCCCATGGCGACGCTGTTCAGCGGGTCGTCGGCGACGAAGACGGGGATGCCCGTCCCGGAGGCGATCCGCAGGTCGAGTCCCGGCAGCAGCGCACCGCCGCCGGTCAGCACGATGCCGTGCTCCATGATGTCGCCGGACAGCTCCGGCGGGCACTCCTCCAGGGTCGTCTTCACCGCGGCGATGATCTGCTCGACGGGCTCGTCCAGCGCGGCCCGCACCTCACGCGCCGTCAGGTCCACGGTCTTCGGCAGCCCGCCGACCTTCTCCCGGCCCCGCACGGTGAACGTCCGCATCTCCAGGGCCTCCTCGCCCGGCACCGGCCACGCGGAGCCGATGGCGACCTTGATGTCCTCGGCGGTGCGCTCCCCGATGAGCAGCGTGTGCTCCTTGCGGACGAAGTCCGTGATGGCCGTGTCGAGCCGGTCGCCGCCGACCCGCAGCGACTGGGCCGTGACGATCCCGCCGAGCGAGATCACGGCGACCTCCGTGGTCCCGCCGCCGATGTCGACGACCATCGACCCGCGGGGCTCGGAGACCGGCAGGCCCGCCCCGATGGCCGCCGCCATCGGCTCCTCGATCAGGTGGACGGCGCGCGCCCCGGCCCGCTGCGAGGCGTGCACGATCGCGCGCCGCTCGACGGGCGTGACGCCGCTCGGCACGCACACGACCATGCGCGTGCGGGGGCGGCGCCCCGGCAGGGCCTTGCGGACGAAGTGCCGGATCAGCTCCTCGGCGGCTTCGTAGTCACTGATCACGCCGTCCCGCAGCGGACGGATGGCGGTGATGGACCCGGGTGTCCGCCCGATGGTCTCCTTGGCCTCCGCCCCCACGGCGAGCACCCCGCTCTTGCCGCCCTTGTCCGCCCGCACGGCGACCACGGACGGCTCGTTGAGCACGATCCCCTTGCCGCGCACGTAGAGGAGGGTGTTCGCAGTGCCGAGGTCGATACCTATGTCCATGATCGCCAAGTTTGCCCGGCGGCCGCGCGAAGCGGAGGGACCAAAGTCCCGAATCGGACGGGTCCAAAGTCCCGACGAGGCGGACCGAACCCCTCCGGCCGGTCCGGACGCGGAGTGTCGCTGCCGCTCCGTAGACTGGCGTGCGTGAGTGACCTCCCCCCGCGCGACGAGCAAGCAGACTTTCCCGCCGATGACGCCGACGACGCCTTCGAGAGCATCGTGGGCGCCGAGACCGACCGCGACCCCGACCTCGCGGTGATCGAGGCCGGCAGCCGCACTCTCCGCGCTCAGGGGGGCCCGCCGCAGGGCGACGTCCCCGCGCGCCCCGCCGACCCGGAGGTGGACCGGGCGCTGCGCGAGGTGGAGACGGAGCTGGCGACCCGCTGGGGCGAGACGAAGCTGGAGCCCTCCGTCAGCCGCATCGCCGCCCTCATGGACGTCCTGGGCGAGCCCCAGCGCGCGTACCCCTCGATCCACATCACGGGGACGAACGGCAAGACGTCCACGGCCCGCATGATCGAGGCGCTGCTCTCCGCCTTCGAGCTGCGCACCGGCCGGTACACCTCGCCCCACGTCCAGTCGATCACCGAGCGCATCAGCCTGGACGGCGCCCCCGTCGAGGCCGAGCGCTTCATCGAGACGTACCACGACATCAAGCCCTACGTGGAGATGGTCGACGCCCGGCAGGAGTACCGCCTCTCCTTCTTCGAGGTCCTCACCGGCATGGCGTACGCGGCCTTCGCGGACGCCCCGGTCGACGTGGCCGTCGTCGAGGTCGGCATGGGCGGCAGCTGGGACGCGACGAACGTGATCGACGGCTCGGTCGCCGTCGTCACCCCCATCGACCTGGACCACACGGACCGCCTGGGCTCCACGCCCGGCGAGATCGCCAAGGAGAAGGCCGGCATCATCAAGCCGGACGCGACGGTGATCATGGCCCAGCAGCCGGTGGACGCCGCGCAGGTGCTCCTGAAGAAGGCCGTCGAGGCCGACGCGACGGTGGCCCGCGAGGGCCTGGAGTTCGGCGTCGTCGCCCGCCAGGTCGCGGTCGGCGGCCAGCTCCTGACGCTGCGCGGCCTCGGCGGGGAGTACGAGGAGGTCTTCCTGCCGCTGCACGGCGAGTACCAGGCGCACAACGCCGCGGTGGCGCTCGCCGCCGTCGAGGCGTTCTTCGGCGTCGGCTCGCAGCACTCGCGCACGCTGGACATCGACACCATCCGGAAGGCCTTCGCCTCGGTCTCGTCGCCGGGCCGCCTGGAAGTGGTGCGCCGCTCGCCCACGGTCGTCCTGGACGCCGCGCACAACCCGGCGGGCGCCCGCGCCACCGCCGCCGCGATCAGCGAGGTCTTCGACTTCAGCCGACTGATCGGCGTGGTCGGCGCGAGCGACGACAAGGACGTGAAGGGGCTCCTCGAAGCCTTCGAGCCGCTCTTCACCGAGGTCGTCGTCACGCAGAACTCCAGCCACCGCGCGATGGACGCCGACACGCTCGCAGGGCACGCCGTGGAGGTCTTCGGCGACGACCGCGTGCAGGTCGAGCCGCGCCTGGACGACGCGCTGGAGGCGGCGATCACCCTCGCCGAGGAGGAGGGGGAGTACGCCGGCGCCGGCGTACTCGTCGTTGGTTCCGTCATCACGGTCGGCGAGGCCCGACTGCTTCTGGGGAGAGGCTGATTTCCTGTGCGTACGCTCTGCGCCTCGACGCTGATCGGCGAGTTCTTCGTCATCGGCTTCGCGGGTCTGGTCGCCATGAAGGACGACGACCTGTCCATGGGCACGGTCTGGACGGTCTGCGGCATCGCGATGGTGGTGAGCCTCCTGCTCTGCGGCATGCTCACCCGGCCCGGCGGCGTCCAGCTCGGCTGGGCCCTGCAGATCGCGCTGATCGCCAGCGGTTTCGTGGTGCCGACGATGTTCTTCCTGGGTGCGATCTTCGCCGCTCTGTGGTGGGCGTCGGTCCACTTCGGGCGGCAGATCGACGAGGCGAAGGCGCGCTTCGCGGCCATGGCGGAGAGCCAGGCCGGGGAGCAGGCGGAGGCCGGAGGTAACGCCGCGTAGCCGTCCCCGGTATCGTGCGGCCCAATCCCCGTGATCGTAAGAACACCTCTTGGAGCCGCACATGAGCCAGCGCACCCTCGTCCTGCTGAAGCCCGACGCCGTCCGTCGTGGTCTGATCGGAGAGATCATCGGCCGCATCGAGCGCAAGGCGGGCTGGACGATCTCCGCGCTGGAGCTGCGCTCGCTGGACCAGGAGACCCTGGAGCAGCACTACGGCGAGCACAAGGGCAAGCCCTTCTACGAGCCGCTGGTCGCCTTCATGTCGTCCGGTCCCGTCGTCGCGCTCGTCGTCGAGGGCGAGCGGGTCATCGAGGGCGTGCGCGCGCTCGCGGGGCCGACCGACCCGATCGCCGCCGCGCCCGGTTCGATCCGCGGTGACTTCGGCACCATCGTCCGGGAGAACCTGATCCACGCCTCGGACTCGGAGGAGTCCGCCGAGCGCGAGCTCAAGATCTTCTTCCCGGGCGTCGCCTAGTACGGACACCGGATGCTTCTCTGACCCCGCGTCAGCAGCGCGCCGCCCGCGCCTGGACGGCCGAAGGAATTCGGCCGTCCTTTGGCATATGCGCCCCGATCGGGGGAACCCGTGCCTCCGATGGCACGTCTCCAAAGGCGAGGCGGCACATCATCTGCTGACAATGGCGAAGACCCTCGCGCCGTCTTCGCGCGGCCGAGACTACGATGGAAGCCTCCACTGCCACTCAGCACCCACCTCGCCTACCTAAAAAGCCATCACAAGCTCCAATAGGGAAGGCCAGACGCATCCTCATGGGGAACAACATGTCGTTCATCGGCCGTGACATGGCTGTCGACCTCGGGACCGCCAACACGCTGGTGTACGTCAGGGGTCGGGGGATCGTTCTCAACGAGCCGTCCGTCGTCGCGATCAACACCAACACCGGTGGCATCCTCGCGGTCGGCTCCGAAGCGAAGAAGATGATCGGTCGCACGCCCGGCAACATCGTCGCGGTGCGTCCGCTGAAGGACGGCGTCATCGCCGACTTCGAGATCACCGAGCGGATGCTCCGCTACTTCATCCTGAAGATCCACAAGCGGCGCTACCTCGCCCGTCCGCGCGTCGTCGTCTGCGTGCCCTCCGGCATCACGGGCGTCGAGCGCCGCGCCGTCATCGAGGCCTCCTCGCAGGCCGGCGCGCGCCAGGTGCACATCATCGAGGAGCCCATGGCCGCGGCCATCGGCTCCGGCCTGCCGGTCCATGAGGCCACGGGCAACATGGTGGTCGACATCGGCGGCGGCACCACCGAGGTCGCCGTCATCTCGCTCGGCGGAATCGTCACGGCACAGTCGATCCGGGTCGCCGGCGACGAGCTGGACAACGCGATCATCCAGCACATCAAGAAGGAGTACTCCCTCCTCCTCGGCGAGCGCACCGCCGAACAGATCAAGATCACCATCGGTTCGGCGTACGACATGGACGCCGACGAGCACACCGAGATCCGCGGCCGGGACCTGGTCTCCGGGCTGCCCAAGACCGTCGTCATCTCCGCCGCCGAGGTCCGCAAGGCCATCGAGGAGCCGGTCAACGCGATCGTGGACGCGGTCAAGACGACCCTCGACAAGTGCCCGCCCGAGCTGTCGGGCGACGTCATGGACCGCGGCATCGTCCTGACGGGCGGCGGCGCCCTGCTGCGCGGCCTGGACGAGCGGCTGCGCCGCGAGACCGGTATGCCGATCCACATCGCCGAGGACCCGCTGGACAGCGTGGCGCTCGGCTCCGGAAAGTGTGTCGAGGAGTTCGAGGCGTTGCAGCA
This sequence comes from Streptomyces sp. NPDC029674, assembly GCF_044903205.1. Taxonomy (NCBI): domain Bacteria; kingdom Bacillati; phylum Actinomycetota; class Actinomycetes; order Kitasatosporales; family Streptomycetaceae; genus Streptomyces; species Streptomyces sp. NPDC029674. The sequence continues at coordinate 511,485 of NZ_JBJDPY010000001.1, read as the reverse complement.
GGTGCTCGACGCCCAGCCGCGCAGATGAACTGACGCGAGAAGATCCGCCGTACGAGTGCCTGCCACTTCGTGCGGCGGATCGTTGATATAGAGGCAAGACACACAATTCCCGCAAGGCACGACAATTCCCCAGAACCTCGTGGAACCCGCAGTTTCCACGGAATCCGATTGAGGAAGGCACGCCGCCGCACGTGAGGGACACACGAGAGAGCCGGCTGCTTCTTGTGCTGCTGGTCGCCATCGCGTTCGCTTTGATCACGGTGGACATCCGCGGTGGTGAGGACTCGCCAGTCGACGGTGCCCGCCGGGCCGCCGCCACGGTGTTCGGTCCGGTCGAGGAGGGCATGTCCTCCGCCGTCGACCCGGTCGGCAACGCCATCGGCGCGGTCCGCGACTCCGGCGAGCGCCACAACCGCATCGCCGAACTGGAGCGCCAGAACGCCGCGTTGAAGGCCAAGCTCGGCAGCGACGACCGCAACCGCAGCCGCGTGCGCCAGCTCGACGGCATGCTCAAGACGGCGGGCGCCGGACAGTACGGCATCAAGGGCGCCGAGGTCATCGGCATAGGAGCGGCCCAGGGCTTCTCCTGGACCGTCACCATCGACGCCGGCGCGAAGGACGGCATCAAGCGCGACATGACCGTCCTCAACAGCGACGGCCTCGTCGGCCGCGTCACCACGGTCGGCCCGAGCACCGCGACCGTCCTGCTCGCCAACGACCCCGACTTCACCGTCGGCACCCGCATGGAGAAGACCGACGAGCTCGGCTTCGCCACCGGACAGGGCGACCGTCCGCTCTCCGTCCAGCTGCTCAACGGCAAGGCCAAGGTCAAGAAGGGCGACCGCCTGGTGACCTTCGGCTCGCGCAAGGACAAGCCGTTCGTGCCCGGCGTCCCGGTCGGCGAGGTCGTCCGCGTCGACCCCTCGGGCGGCGACCTCACCCGCAGGGTGTACGTGCGGCCGTACGCCGGATTCACCAGGCTCGACATCGTCGGTGTCGTCGTCGAGGCGCCCCGCGAGGACCCGCGCGACACGGTCCTGCCGAAGAAGCCAGCAAAGCCCAAGCCGACGCCGACGGTGACCGTGACGGCCACCCCGCCGGGACAGCCCCCGGCCGACGGCGCCGCCGCCGACGAGCAGTAGGAGACCGGACCCATGCGCTTCAACCGAATCCTGCTCTCCGCCACGCTGGTCGTCGTCGCCCTGGTGATCCAGGTCAGCGTCCTGGCCCGGCTCCAGCTGCCGGGCGCCGTGCCCGACCTGGTGCTCCTCACCGTCCTCGGCCTCGCCCTCGTCTACGGCCACGTCGGCGGCGCCCTCGTCGGCTTCGGCGCGGGCCTCCTCGCCGACCTGGCCCCGCCCGCCGACCACGCCGCCGGGCGGTACGCCCTGGTGCTCTGCGTCATCGGCTACCTCGCGGGCCTCGCCAAGCCCGACGGCGGCAGACTCCGCTCCGCCACCGGACCGCTCGTCGTGGTCGTCACCGCCGCCATCGGATCGACGCTGCTGTACGCGGGCGTCGGCTCCCTCGTCGGGGACACCGCCGCACGCCATGTGGGCCTGGTCGGGCTGCTGTTCACCGCCGCGCTCTACGACCTGCTGCTCGCGCCCTTCACGGTGCCGCTGATCATCGCGCTCGCCCGGCGCGCCGACAACGACCCGCTGGGGGAGAACGGACCCGCCAACAAGGCGGCCGACGTCTCCTCCGGCTGGCTCGCGTCCGGCACCGGCCTGAGCATCGGCAACCAGCGCGGCGGCGGCCTGCGCGCGAAGGCGGCCAAGGCCCGCGTCGCCCGCGCCGGACGCATCAAGGGGGTCAAGCGCCTGTGACCAACATTCCCGAGACGGGGCGCACGCCCCGCGTGCAGATCCGTCTCGTCATCATCCAGATCCTCGTCGTCTCGCTCCTGCTGACCCTCGGCGGCCGCCTCTGGTACCTCCAGGTCCGCAACGGCGACGAGTACGCCGAGGAGGCCTCCGGCAACCACGTCCAGCAGGTCGTCCAGCCCGCCGTGCGCGGCTCGATCCTGGACGCCCGCGGTGTGCCGATCGCCGACAACGAGACCCGCCTCGTCGTCTCCGCGTCCCGCACCGACCTGATGAAGATGAAGGACGACGGCAAGGCGGTCCTCGCCAAGCTCGCCGACGTGCTGGACATGCGGCCCAAGGACGTCGCCGACAAGGTCCGCCTCTGCGACGCCAAGACGCCGCAGCCCTGCTGGAACGGCTCGCCGTACCAGCCCATCCCGATCACCGACGAGGCGACGCCCAAGCAGGCCCTGCAGATCCGCGAGCGCTCCGAGGACTTCCCCGGCATCACCGCCGAACCCACCGCCGTGCGCCGCTACGCCGCACCCGGCAAGTCCAACACCGCCCAGGTCCTCGGCTACCTCTCGCCCGTCACCGACGAAGAGATCAAGAAGGCCGAGAACACCGACTCGCCGTTCCTCCGCTCCGACCAGGTGGGCCGCTCCGGCCTGGAGCGGACGTACGACAAGCAGCTGCGCGGCAAGGCCGGCGTGACCCGCTACGAGGTCGACAACCTCGGCCGCGTCATCGGCAAGGCCAAGTCCGACCGGGCCGAGCCCGGCGCCAACGTCGTCACCAGCATCGACGCGCGCGTGCAGGCCGTCTCCGAGTACTGGCTGAACGACGCGATGAAGAAGGCCCGCCAGGAGTTCGACAAGAACACCGGCGAGAACTACAAGGCCGACGCGGGCGCCGTCGTCGTCATGGAGAACAAGACGGGACGCGTCGTCTCCATGGCCTCCAACCCGACGTACGACCCGAACGCCTGGGTCGGCGGCATCTCCGGCAAGGACTACACCAAGCTCACCGGCAAGAAGTCCAACTACCCGCTGCTCAACCGCGCCATCCAGGGCCAGGCGGCCCCCGGCTCCATCTTCAAGGTGATCCCGACGGCCGCGGCGGTCAACGCGGGCTACGACTTCAACGGCCGCTACCCGTGCCCCAGTTCGTACTCGATCGGCGGCCAGACCTTCAAGAACTTCGAGTCCAAGGGCCACGGCTCCATCACCCTCGGCCAGGCCCTCGAGGTCTCCTGCGACACCGTCTTCTACAAGCTGTCGCACGACCAGTGGGCCAAGGACGGCGGGAACAAGCCGAAGAAGGACGCCAAGGACTGGTTCTACAAGACCGCCCACCAGTTCGGCCTCGGCAAGGAGACCGGCATCGACCTGCCCAACGAGGTCACCGGACGCGTCCCCGACCGCCAGTGGAAGAAGGACTACTGGAAGGCCAACAAGGACGCCTGGTGCAAGCAGGGCAAGAAGAGCGGCGACTACGCCGAACGCATCGCGTACGAGAACTGCCTCGAAGGCATGAAGATGCGCGCCGGTGACTCCGTCAACTACTCCATCGGACAGGGCGACACCCTCGTCACGCCGATACAGATGGCGACGATCTACAGCGCCATCGCCAACGGCGGCACCATGTACGACCCCACCGTCGGCAAGGCGATCATCAGCGCCGACGGCAAGCGGATCGAGGAGATCAAGCCGAAGTCGCACGGCAAGCTGCCGATGGACGCCGAGCTCCGCAAGGACATAGACGGTGCCCTCGCGGACGTCGCGACGCGCGGTACGGCCGCCTGGCGGTTCCAGGGCTGGCCGCAGGACAAGATCCCCATGCACGCCAAGACGGGTACCGCCGAGGTCTACGGCAAGCAGACCACCTCGTGGTTCGCGACGTACACCAAGGACTACACGATCATCATGACGATCTCCCAGGGCGGCACGGGCTCCGGCGCATCCGGACCCGCCGTCCGCAAGATCTACGACGCGATCTACGGCCTGGACGACGACGGCAAGCAGAACCTCAAGAAGGCGCTCCTGCCCCAGCCGCAGAAGAGCCTGCCGAAGATCGAGACCGACGGCTCCATCGACGCCCCGAAGATCAAGCCGTACAAGCCCGAGGCGCCCAAGCCGCCCGCCGAGCAGCAGGAGCTGGCCGGTGCCCCGGTGGCGGACTGGAGGCGGGACTGATGACCGGCAGCGGCTTCTCCGTCTCCGGATACGGACCCGAGCGCTCCGGCATGTCGCGGCTGCTCGCCCGCGACTCGATGGTGCGCAGGCTCGACTGGGTGATACTGCTCTGCGCCCTCGCGCTGTCCGTGATCGGGTCCGCGCTCGTCTACTCGGCGACCCGCAACCGCACGGAACTCGTCGGCGACGACCCGTATGCCTTCCTGCTCAAGCACGTCATGAACATCGGCATCGGGCTCGCCCTGATGGCCGGCACGGTCTGGCTCGGCCACCGCACCCTGCGCACGGCCGTGCCGATCCTCTACGGCATCTCGGTCTTCCTGGTGCTGCTCGTCCTCACGCCGCTCGGCGCCACCATCAACGGCGCCCACGCGTGGCTCGTGATCGGGGGCTTCTCGCTCCAGCCCTCCGAGTTCGTGAAGATCACGATCATCCTCGGCATGGCGATGCTGCTCGCCGCCCGTGTCGACGCGGGCGACCGGGAGCACCCCGACCACCGCACGGTGGTGCAGGCCCTCGGCCTCGCGGCCGTGCCGATCGCCATCGTCATGCTGATGCCCGACCTGGGCTCGGTCATGGTCATGGTGATGATCGTGCTCGGCGTCCTGCTCGCCTCCGGCGCCTCCAACCGCTGGGTGTTCGGGCTGCTCGGCACGGGCGTCGCCGGTGGCGTCGCCATATGGCAGCTCGGCGTCCTCGACGACTACCAGATCGCCCGGTTCGCCGCCTTCGCCAACCCCGCCCTCGACCCGGCGGGCGTCGGCTACAACACCAACCAGGCGCGCATCGCCATCGGCTCCGGCGGCCTCACCGGCACCGGACTGACCAAGGGCTCCCAGACCACCGGACAGTTCGTCCCCGAACAGCAGACGGACTTCGTCTTCACCGTCGCGGGCGAGGAGCTCGGCTTCGTCGGCGCGGGCGCGATCCTCGTCCTGCTCGGCGTCGTCCTGTGGCGCGCCTGCCGCATCGCCCGCGAGACGACCGAGCTGTACGGCACGATCGTCGCCGCCGGCATCATCGCCTGGTTCGCCTTCCAGGCCTTCGAGAACATCGGGATGACCCTCGGCATCATGCCGGTCGCGGGCCTTCCGCTGCCCTTCGTCAGTTACGGAGGCTCGTCGATGTTCGCGGTCTGGGTGGCCGTCGGACTACTCCAGTCGATCAAGGTGCAGCGGCCGATGTCCGCCTAGGTCCGTGCCGGAAGTCCCGTCGCAGGCATGTTTGGCCTCGCGTTTCGCGTCTAGATTCAGTTCATGGCGGAGACGAAGCGCGAGATCGAGCGGAAGTACGACGTCGGGGCGGGCGCGGTGCTGCCCGACCTGTCCGGCGTCGCCGGGGTCGAGGACGTCGTCGACAGAGGCGTCGTCGAGCTGGACGCCGTCTACTGGGACACCCCCGACCAGCGCCTCGCCGCGGGCTCGATCACGCTGCGGCGGCGCACCGGCGGCGACGACGCGGGCTGGCACCTGAAACTGCCGGTGTCCCTCGCCGAGGGCGTACGCGACGAGATCCACGCGCCGCTCTCGGACGGGGTGCCGCGCGCCCTCTCCGGCCTCGTGCGCTCCCGGGTGCGCGAGGCCGAACTGGTCCCGGTCGTCCGGCTGCGCTCGGCCAGGAACCTGCGCCACCTCCTCGACGCCGAAGGCGCCCTGCTCGCCGAGGTCAGCATCGACGGGGTGCGGGCCGAACGGCTCGACGGCGGCACCGGCACCTGCACCGCCGAATGGGCCGAGGCCGAGGTGGAGCTGGCGGACGGCGGTGACCCCGCGCTCCTCGACAAGGTCGAGAAGAAGCTGAAGAAGGCCGGCGCGCGTCGCTCGTCGGCGCCGTCGAAGCTGGCCAGAGCACTCGCCGAGACCGCGCCGAAGAGCGGGACCGAGGCGGCCAGGACCGAGCCGGCGACCCGCAGCGGCAAGAAGGCCGGCAAGAGCGAGGCCGTCGCCGAGACGGTCCGCGAAGCCGTCGGCGAAGGCCCGGGAACCGCGGGCGACCACATCGTCGCCTACCTCCGCGCCCAGCGCGACGCGATCGTCTCCCTCGACCCCGCCGTCCGCCGCGACCTGCCCGACTCCGTGCACCAGATGCGGGTTGCCACCCGCCGGATGCGCAGCGCCCTCAAGTCGTACCGGAAGCTCCTCGACCGGACCGTCACCGACCCCGTCGGCGACGAGCTCAAGTGGCTCGCGGGCGAGCTCGGCGTCGACCGCGACCAGGAAGTCCTCACCGAACGGCTCACCACCCGCATCGACGCACTGCCCAGGACCCTCCTCCTCGGCCCCGTCCGGGGCCGGCTCCGCATCTGGAGCGTCGCCCGCCGCGCCGGTTCCCGGCGCCGGACGGTCGTCGTCCTCGACAGCAAGCGCTACCTCACGCTCCTGGACACCCTCGACGCCCTGCTCGCCGCGCCCCCGCTGCGCCCCGCCGCCTCCGCACCGCCCGAGAAGGCGCTCCCCAAGGCCGCCCTCAAGGACTACGCCCGGCTCGCCGCCCGCGTCGAGCACGCCCTGCAACTGCCCCCGGGCAAGCAGCGCGATCTCGCCCTGCACGACGCCCGCAAGGCCGCCAAGCGCGCCAGGTACACGGGCGAGGCCGCGGTCCCCGCGCTCGGCAAGCCCGCCAAGCGGTTCGCCAAGCAGATGAAGGCCGTGCAGAGCGTGCTCGGCGACCACCAGGACAGCGTCGTCGCCCGCGAGGCCCTGCGCGCCCTCGCGATCCAGGCGCATCTGGCGGGGGAGTCCGCGTTCACCTGGGGCCTGCTGTACGGGCAGGAGGAGGCGGCGGGCGCCGACCGCGAGCGCGAGCTGCCGGAGGTGTGGGCCGAGGCGTCCCGGGAGAAAACGCGGGCGGCGCTGGGCGGCTGAACGCCGGGGTACGCTTGATGGTCACCCCTGCCCGCTCATGAAGGTTCGCGATGTCTGCCGAGTCGGTCTTCCCACAGCTCGAAGCTCTGCTCCCGCATGTGCAGAAGCCCATCCAGTACGTCGGCGGTGAGCTGAACAGCACCGTCAAGCCGTGGGAATCCTGCGACGTCCGCTGGGCGCTCATGTACCCGGACGCGTACGAGGTGGGCCTGCCCAACCAGGGCGTCATGATCCTCTACGAGGTCCTGAACGAACGCGAGGGCGTGCTCGCCGAGCGCACCTACAGCGTCTGGCCCGACCTGGAGGCCCTGATGCGCGAGCACCAGGTGCCCCAGTTCACCGTCGACTCGCACCGCCCCGTGGGCGCCTTCGACGTCTTCGGTCTGAGCTTCTCCACCGAGCTCGGGTACACGAACATGCTCACGGCCCTGGACCTCGCGGGCATCCCGCTGGAGTCCAAGGACCGCACCGTCGACCACCCGATCGTGCTCGCCGGCGGCCACGCCGCCTTCAACCCCGAGCCGATCGCCGACTTCATCGACGCCGCGATCATCGGCGACGGCGAGCAGGCCGTCCTCGACATGACCGAGATCATCCGCGCCTGGAAGGCCGAGGGCCGCCCCGGCGGCCGCGAAGAGGTCCTCTTCCGCCTCGCCAAAACCGGCTCGGTCTACATCCCGGCGTTCTACGACGTCGAGTACCTCCCGGACGGCCGCATCGGCCGCGTCGTCCCCAACCGCAGCGGCGTGCCGTGGCGCGTGTCCAAGCACACCGTCATGGACCTCGACGAGTGGCCCTACCCCAAGCAGCCCCTCGTCCCGCTCGCCGAGACCGTCCACGAGCGCATGTCCGTGGAGATCTTCCGCGGCTGCACCCGCGGCTGCCGTTTCTGCCAGGCCGGCATGATCACGCGCCCCGTGCGGGAGCGAAGCATCACCGGCATCGGCGACATGGTCGAAAAGGGTCTCAAGGCGACCGGCTTCGAAGAGGTCGGCCTCCTGTCGCTCTCCTCCGCCGACCACAGCGAGATCGCCGACGTCGCCAAGGGCCTCGCCGACCGGTACGAGGAGGACAAGATCGGCCTGTCCCTCCCCTCGACCCGCGTCGACGCCTTCAACGTGGACCTCGCCAACGAGCTGACCAGGAACGGCCGCAGGTCGGGCCTGACCTTCGCCCCCGAGGGCGGCTCCGAGCGCATGCGCAAGGTCATCAACAAGATGGTGTCCGAGGAAGACCTCATCCGCACCGTCTCCACCGCGTACGGCAACGGCTGGCGCCAGGTGAAGCTGTACTTCATGTGCGGCCTGCCCACCGAGACCGACGACGACGTCCTGCAGATCGCCGACATGGCGACGAAGGTCATCCAGAAGGGCCGCGAGGTCTCCGGCTCGAACGACATCCGCTGCACGGTGTCGATCGGCGGCTTCGTGCCCAAGCCGCACACCCCCTTCCAGTGGGCCCCGCAGCTCTCCTCCGAGGAGACCGACGCCCGCCTGGAGAAGCTCCGCGACAAGATCCGCGGCGACAAGAAGTACGGCCGCTCGATCGGCTTCCGCTACCACGACGGCAAGCCCGGCATCGTCGAGGGCCTCCTCTCGCGCGGTGACCGCCGCATCGGCGCCGTCATCCGCGCCGTCTACGAAGAGGGCGGCCGCTTCGACGGCTGGCGCGAGCACTTCTCGTACGAGCGCTGGATGCGGTGCGCCGAGAAGACGCTGCCCGAGATGGGCGTCGACGTCGACTGGTACACCACGCGTGAGCGTACGTACGAAGAGGTCCTGCCCTGGGACCACCTGGACTCCGGTCTCGACAAGGACTGGCTCTGGGAGGACTGGCAGGACTCGCTCGACGAGACCGAGGTCGAGGACTGCCGCTGGACCCCGTGCTTCGACTGCGGCGTCTGCCCGCAGATGGACACGCACATCCAGATCGGCCCCACCGGCAAGAAGCTCCTGCCGCTCACGGTCGTGAAGTAGCCGTACGTGCCGCGACTCGCCCCGCCCACCGGCCTGGTGCACCAGTCCTTCATCGCCGCGATGGAGGAGTTCCGGGCCGAGGGGCAGGGCGGGCCCGACGACGACACGACGCTCGGCCGCGCCCTGCGCGACTACGGCGACAAGTGGCACGACCCCGCGGTCTTCGAGCGGTACGTGACCGAGGTGAGCGCCGCGGTCCACCCCGCCGACCCGTACTCGGTCCCCGTCACCACCCTCTGGTACGTCGACGGCGCCGACTATCTCGGCCGGCTCGCCATCCGGCACACCATCGCCACCCGCTTCCTCCGCGAGTACGGCGGCCACATCGGCTACGACGTCCGCCCCACCGCCCGCCGCCGCGGCCACGCCACGGCGATGCTGTTCGGCTGCCTCCCGTACGCCGCTGAACTCGGCCTGGAATCCGTCCTGGTGACCTGCGACACCGACAACACCGGCTCGCGCAAGGTCATCGAGGCGGCGGGCGGCACGTTCGAGGACGAACGGGGCGGGAAGCTGCGGTACTGGATCCGAACCGGGCTCTCACGCGTCTAGGACGACATGGACCTGGAAAAACGACCTCCCCACGAGGCTGCCCCGCAGCCCTTGCCGGGGCAGGCCGACCGGCAGCCCCCGCAGGCCGAGGGCTGCCTCGCCGTCGCGATCCGCATCCCGGTGCGGATCGTCGTGCTCGTGCTCGTCGTCCCCGTGCGCCTGCTCTGGGACGCGCTCGCCGTCTGCGGCAACTTCGTGTACCGCAACGCCCTGCGGCCCGTCGGCCGCGCCATCGGCACCCTGCTGACGTGGGTGTTCAAGGCCGTCTTCGTGTGGCCGTGGGTGGGTCTGTGGCGGTACGTGGTCGTGCCGGTCGGTAAGGGGCTCGGCTGGCTGGGGCACGTCCTGCTCGTGGTGCCCGCGGTGTGGCTGTACGCGCGCGTGCTGACGCCGATCGGGCACGGCATCGCCTGGCTCGGCCGGGTCCTGGTCGTCGTCCCCGCCGACTGGCTCTACGCGCGCGTGCTGACCCCGATCGGGCACGCGCTCACCTGGCTGGCGCGCGGTCTCGGCGCCGGGGTCGCCGCTGCCGGACGCGGCATCGGCGCCGTCCTGGTGTGGCTCTTCAAGGCGGTCTTCGTGTGGCCGTGGGTGGGTCTGTGGCGGTACGTGGTCGTGCCGGTGGGCGTCGCGGTCGCCTGGCTGGCGCGGACGCTGATCGTGGTACCGGCTGTGTGGCTGTACCGGTACGTGCTCACACCGGTCGGGCACGGCATCGCCACGCTGCTCCGCTGGATCTTCGTCGTGCCCGCCGTCGCCCTGTGGCGCTGGGTCCTCGCCCCGGTCGGCCGGGCGATCGCCGTCGTCGCGCGCGAGATCGGCGACGCGTTCGGACACGCCTGGCGCATCGCAGGGCACATCTCCCTCGCCGTCGGCCGCTTCCTCGGCAAGCTCCTGCGGTGGATCTTCGTCGAGCCGGTGCGCTGGGCGTACCGCTCGATCCTCACCCCCGTCGGACACGCCGTCCGCGACGCGGTGTGGCGGCCCGCCGCCCGGGCCGCCCGCAGCGTCGGCCGCGCGACCCGGCAGGCCCTCACGTCCGCGCGGGACAGCGTGCGCCAGGCACGGGCCGATGTACGGCGCATGCTCTTCGGGGCGCCGAGGGAGCCGGTACCCGTACCGGTGGCCCGGCGGGAACCCGAGACGCCTGAGACACGTACTCTAGGTAGCAGTACGACGGCACTCATGAAGGACTGACGACACTGGGCAAGCGACAGCCCGTAGGCCCGCCGCCCGCACCCGCGGTGCAGCGCATCCGACTGCGCTACACCAAGCGCGGCCGCCTCCGGTTCACCAGCCACCGCGATTTCCAGCGCGCTTTCGAGCGTGCGCTGCGCCGCGCCGAGGTACCCATGGCGTACTCGGCGGGGTTCACCCCGCACCCGAAGGTGTCGTACGCCAATGCCGCACCCACCGGCACGGGCAGTGAGGCCGAGTACCTGGAGATCGCGCTCACCGCGCCGCGCGACCCCGACAAGCTCCGTGAGCTCCTCGACGAGTCGATGCCCGCCGGGCTCGACATCATCGACGCCGTCGAGTCCCGCACCTCGGGACTCGCCGACCGCCTCACGGCCTCCGTCTGGGAGCTGCGCCTCGTCGGCGTGGAGCCCGCGGAGGCGGAGCGCGCCGCCGCACTCTTCGCGGCGGCGGAGAAGGTCGAGGTCCAGCGCCGTACGAAGAACGGCATGCGGACCTTCGACGCGCGCGAAGCCGTCGTGAGCCTGTCGCTCGCCGACGGCGAAGCAGTCGCCGAGCACGCTGATAGGCCGACCGACAAGCCCTGTGCGATACTGCGGCTGGTTGTTCGGCACGTGACACCTGCCGTACGACCTGACGACGTCCTGTCCGGTCTCCGAGCTGTGGCCGACCTGGCGCCGCCGGTCCCCGCAGCGGTGACCAGGCTGGCGCAGGGGCTTTTCGATGAAGAGACCGGCACGGTGACCGACCCGCTCGCGCCCGACCGCGAGGCAGACACGGCCGCCCCACCCACGGCCGCCGTACCTGCCGCCGCGAAGGCGCCGGTGCCGGAAGGCCCCCGTTAGGGACGTACGTCAACGCGCAGCCCTCGTACTCGGGAGCCACCTGGGTCGGGCAGCGCACTGACCGAGACTTTCGCCAGGCCGTCCGCACATGGGCGTACGGAACCGGCGAGACAAGACATAGAGCTCCCGTGCGGCGCCCACGCCCCCGGATGGCGGCCCCGCGCACAGCGCGAGCCGCGGACATCACCGGACCAGGCGCGGCGCCCGGGAGCGTGACGGGAGAACCGCCCGCATGCTTGAGCCGAACGACCCCAACGAGGGTTCGCAGAACAACACCCCCAGCGACACTCTGCCGCCGCGCCGCAGGCGCCGTGCCGCATCGCGTCCGGCGGGTCCGCCGACCGGCGCCCCCGAGGCCGCGGCCCCGGCCATAGCGGCCGCCCCCGCCGCCGAGGAGGACCCCACGGCCGTCGAGGACGAGGAGACCGAAGAGACGACCGAGGCCGCCGAGGCCCCGGCGCCGGTCGCCGAGCCGGAGCCCGAGACGGCGCCGGCCGCGCGCCCCCGCCGTCGCGCCACCCGCCGCGCCTCCGCACCGGCCGGTGCGCCGCAGGCCGCCGAGGTGACGGAGCCCGTCGCCGAGGCCCCCGCGCCCGCCGCGGCGGAGCAGGAGACCGCCGAGGAGCCCGCCCCGGCCGCGCGCCCGCGCCGCCGTGCGACCCGCCGCGCCTCCGCGCCCGCCGGTGCGCCGCAGGCCGCCCAGGAGGCGGCTGCCGCCGTCGAGGAGGCCCCCGCGCAGGCCGAGCCGGTCGCCGAGGAGGACGCTCCGAAGGGGCGTACGCGTCGCCGTGCCACGCGCACTGCTTCCGCGCCGCAGGCCGTCGAGGAGGCGGCTGCTGCTGTGGAGGAGGCTCCCGCGCAGGCTGAGCCGGTCGCGGTCGCTGAGGAGGATGCTCCGAAGGGCCGTACGCGTCGCCGTGCCACCCGCACTGCTTCCGCGCCGCAGCCCGTCGAGGAGGCTCCCGCGGAGGCCGAGCCGGTCGCCGAGGAGGACGCTCCGAAGGGGCGTACGCGTCGCCGTGCCACGCGCACCGCTTCCGCGCCGCAGGCCGTCGAGGAGACGGCTGCTGCTGTGGAGGAGGCTCCCGCGCAGGCTGAGCCAGTCGCGGTCGCTGAGGAGGATGCTCCGAAGGGCCGTACGCGTCGCCGTGCCACCCGCACTGCTTCCGCGCCGCAGCCCGTCGAGGAGGCTCCCGCGGAGGCCGAGCCGGTCGCCGAGGAGGACGCTCCGAAGGGGCGTACGCGTCGCCGTGCCACGCGCACCGCTTCCGCGCCGCAGGCCGTCGAGGAGACGGCTGCTGTTGCCGAGGAGGCTCCCGCGCAGGCCGAGCCGGTCGCAGAGGAGGACGCCCCGAAGGGCCGTACGCGCCGCCGCGCCACCCGCACCGCTTCCGCGCCCGCCGGAGCACCGCAGGCAGCCGAGAAGGAGGTGGCCGCCAAGCTCGCCGAGCAGCCGGCCGCCGCCGAGAAGGCTCCGGCTCCGGTCGAGGAAGCCGCCGACACCGCCGACGACGACGCGCCCCGTGGGCGCCGCCGCCGCGCCACCCGTAAGACCGCGGCCACCGGATTCTCCGCGCCGTCCGGTCACAAGGCCCGCAGGGCCCAGCGTGCCGAGGAGTCCGGCGAGGACGGCGGGCGCAAGCCCCGCCCGGCCGTCGCCGTCTTCCAGGCGCCGGTGTTCGCCGAGCCGATGTTCCAGACCCCGGAGCGCGCCGCCGCGGCGGCCGCCGCCGAGGCCGCGGAGGAGACCGCCGAGCCCGCCCCCGTGGCGGAGGAGGAGCCGACGCCGCGCCGGCGCCGCCGCCGTCGGGCCGCCGACGAGCAGCCCGCCGTCGAGGAGCGCGAGCCCGCCGCCGAGCAGCCCGCCGACGAGCCCGAGGACGCCGCCGAGCAGGTCGACCAGGCCGACTCCGACGACGACACGGAGGAGTCCGGCGAGCGCCAGGGCCGCCGGCGCCGTCGCGGTGGCCGCCGCCGTCGCCGCGGTGACTCCGCCGACCAGGACATCGAGCAGCACGAGTCCGCGCGCCACGCCCAGGACCCCGACGACTCCCACGACGTCGACGACACCGCCGCCGCCGAGCAGGCGGAGCAGGACGCCGAGGACAGCGCGGAGCAGGAGGCGGAGGACGCCGAGGAGTCGGAGTCCAACGGTTCGGGCTCCAGCAGCAGCCGTCGCCGTCGCCGGCGCCGTCGTCGCGCCGGGGACTCCGCCGAGGGCGAGCCGGCCGACGGTGACCCCGAGCGCACCGTCGTGAAGGTCCGCGAGCCGCGTGAGCGGCGCGCGAAGGACACCGAGCGCGAGCTGGGCACCGGCGCCGACGAGGTCCAGTCCATCAAGGGCTCGACGCGCCTGGAGGCCAAGAAGCAGCGCCGCCGCGAAGGCCGCGAGCAGGGCCGCCGCCGCGTGCCGATCATCACCGAGGCCGAGTTCCTGGCGCGCCGCGAGGCCGTCGAGCGCGTCATGGTCGTCCGCCAGAACGGCGAGCGCACCCAGATCGGCGTCCTCGAGGACAACGTGCTCGTCGAGCACTACGTCAACAAGGAGCAGGCCACCTCGTACGTCGGCAACGTCTACCTGGGCAAGGTCCAGAACGTACTGCCGTCCATGGAGGCCGCGTTCATCGACATCGGCAAGGGCCGCAACGCGGTCCTGTACGCCGGTGAGGTCAACTTCGAGGCGCTCGGCATGGCCAACGGGCCGCGCCGCATCGAGTCCGCCCTGAAGTCCGGCCAGTCGGTCCTCGTGCAGGTCACGAAGGACCCGATCGGCCACAAGGGTGCCCGCCTGACCAGCCAGGTCTCGCTGCCCGGCCGCTACCTGGTCTACGTGCCCGAGGGCTCGATGACCGGCATCAGCCGCAAGCTGCCCGACACCGAGCGCGCGCGCCTGAAGACCATCCTCAAGAAGATCGTCCCCGAGGACGCGGGCGTCATCGTGCGCACCGCAGCCGAGGGCGCGAGCGAGGACGAGCTGCGCCGCGACGTCGAGCGGCTCCAGGGTCAGTGGGAGGAGATCCAGAAGAAGGCGAAGGCGATCTCCACGAGCTCGCCGAGCCTGCTGTACGGCGAGCCGGACATGACCGTCCGCGTCGTCCGCGACATCTTCAACGAGGACTTCTCCAAGGTCATCGTCAGCGGCGACGAGGCGTGGGAGACCATCCACGGCTACGTGTCGCACGTGGCGCCCGACCTGGCGGACCGCCTCTCCCGGTGGACGTCCGAGGTCGACGTCTTCGCGACGTACCGCATCGACGAGCAGCTCGCGAAGGCCCTGGACCGCAAGGTCTGGCTGCCCAGCGGCGGCTCGCTGGTGATCGACAAGACCGAGGCGATGATCGTCGTCGACGTCAACACCGGCAAGTTCACCGGCCAGGGCGGCAACCTCGAAGAGACCGTGACGAGGAACAACCTCGAAGCGGCCGAGGAGATCGTGCGCCAGCTCCGGCTGCGCGACCTGGGCGGCATCGTCGTCATCGACTTCATCGACATGGTCCTGGAGTCCAACCGGGACCTGGTCCTGCGGCGCCTGCTCGAATGCCTCGGGCGGGACCGCACGAAGCACCAGGTCGCCGAGGTCACCTCGCTGGGCCTGGTCCAGATGACCCGCAAGCGCGTCGGCCAGGGCCTCCTGGAGTCCTTCTCCGAGACCTGTGTGCACTGCAACGGCCGCGGCGTCATCGTGCACATGGAGCAGCCGACCTCCGTGGGCGGCGGCGGCAAGCGCAAGAAGCGCGGCCGCGGTGGTGCGGACCAGCAGGACCACGGTCACGAGCACACCCACGAGCACGAGGCCGACGCTCCGGAGAGCGCGGAGACCGAGGCCGAGGTCGCGGCCGAGGTGGCCGTTCCGGTGGCGCTGCCCGAGCCCGAGTTCGTCGCGGACGAGGAGCTGTACAGCAGCGCGGCCGAGGCCGAGGCTGCCGCTTCGCGCGGCCGTTCGCGGCGCCGTGCCACGCGGCGTGCTTCGGCCCCGGCGGGCGCTCCCCGCGCGGAGGCCGCTCCGGAGGAGGAGGCCCCGCAGGCGGACGCCGTGCAGGCCGATGCTCCCAAGGCCGCCAAGAAGTCCGGCAAGCGGGCGGCCAAGGCCGCCGAGCGTGCTGAGCGGGCCGAGCGGGCCGCACAGGCCGAGGCGGCGCGCACGGTGGCGCCGGCCGTCGAGGACCCGATCGTGGGCAGCCCCGAGGCCGTCGAGGCGGCGCAGGAGGCCCACGCGGAGGCCACGGAGGCCCCTGCCGAGGCTCCCGCGGCCGCCGTGGACGACGCCGCGCCGAAGGGACGTACGCGCCGTCGTGCGGTCCGCAAGGCGACGTCGCCCGCCGGTTCGCCGAAGACCGCGGAGGGCGCCGAGCCCGCCGAGGTCGTCGTCGAGGCCCCCAAGGCCGAGGCGCCCAAGGCCGAGCCGGTCGCCGAGCCCGTGGCGGAGCCCGCAGCGGAGGCGCCCGTCGCCGACGCCGCGCCGCCGCGTCCGCGCCGTCGTGCGGTGCGCAGGGCCACCGCGCCGACCACGTCCCCCGAGGCGGCCGTCATGGTCGTCCCGGCGGCGGAGAAGCCCGCTGAGGCGCCTGCGGAGAAGCCTGTGACGGAGGCCGAGGCGGCCCCCGCCGAGGAAGCCGCTCCGGCCAAGAAGACGGCGCGCAAGGCGGCCAAGAAGGCGCCCGCCAAGAAGACGGCGGCCACCAAGACCGCCGCCAAGAAGACCGCGGCCAAGAAGACGGCCGCAAAGAAGACGACGGCCAAGAAGGCGTCGAAGGCGACGGCGAAGAAGGCCGCGGCGGCTGAGCAGACGCCGTCCGGTGTCTCCGCGAGCGCCACCAGCGAGGACTGACCTCTTCGCACCCCGGTGCCCCCCGCACGGCGAGAACGCCGGGCGGGGGGCACCGCTGTGTCAGGGAAACGGCGTCACTCAGCCCGAAAGCGTGAAGTGGGACGGCCGTTCTTGGAGCTCCGGGGGGATACCTGTAAAACTCATGCGGTCTGATGAACGAACAGGGACGTGTGCGCGCTTTTGGGGAGACTGCGCGCCTTCGTCAGGGGAGGGATGACACATGGCGCACGGGCGCCTGCGAGGCACGGGACGGCACCGTGCGGTGAAACCGGTCAAGGGCGGCCGCCAGGCGGTGGCGCTGGCCACGGTCCTGTCGGCGGCGGGGATCCAGGCCGCGGGTTCCGTGGGGACCGCGTCGGCGGACCCGCTGCCCACCTGGACCGAGGGGCCGATCTTCAACGATCCCAAGGGCTCCGTCGACCAGCAGCACGCCATCAGGACCCGGCTGATCGAGCTGACGAACTCCGCCGTGCGCGGCTCGACGATCAAGGTCGCGGTCTACCACGTCTGGGAGGCCCCGGTCGTCGACGCGCTCGTGGCCGCCAAGAGGCGCGGCGTGCGCGTCCAGGTCCTGCTCGACGAGACCAGCAGGAGCGACCGCCCGACGAACACCTCGTACAACACGCTGAAGTCGGCGCTCGGCACGGACAAGACCAAGTCGTCGTTCGTGGCCCTCTGCCCGACCGGGAAGTCCTGCCTGGGCAACCCCCAGTACGGCAAGTCGATCATGCACAACAAGTTCTGGCTGTTCTCGGAGGTCGAGGGCGCCAGGGACGTGGTCGTGCAGACCACGTCGAACTCGACGCCGTCGGCGCACACGAAGTTCTTCAACGACGCGCTGCTGCTGCCGAACAACCCGGCCATGTACGACGCGTACGCGGACTACTTCACCGACATGCTCGGCAAACGCTGGGCCGACTGGGACTACCGCACGGTCAGCAGCGGCCGCTACAAGGCGTACTTCTTCCCGCGCAACGGCACGGTCAACGAGACCGACACCATGTACTCGGTCCTGAACAACGTGAAGTGCACGTACAAGGACTCGGCGGGTGTGACGCAGCACACGAAGGTCCGCGCCGCCATATTCAAGATCACGCGCAAGCAGATCGCCGACAAGCTCGTCTCGCTGAAGAAGGCCGGCTGCTCGGTGAGCATCCTGTACGCGGAGACGGACAGCGCCAAGAGCCAGGGCGGCACCCCCGGCACCTGGGAGCAGCTGCACACGTCGGGCGGCCCCTCCGTGCGCTGCTACAACGACGACCGAGACCCGCTGCACCCCGGCTCCCGCCTCACCACGCCGTACATCATCCACTCGAAGTACCTGCTGATCGACGGCATGTACGACGGCCGGCGGAACAAGGTGTCCTTCACGGGCTCGCAGAACTACACGGCGCCCGCGCTGCGCGAGAACGACGAGGCGATCGTCAAGATAGACGACGACTCGGTGCACGACACCTACCGCTCGCACTTCGACCGCACGCGCGCGGTGGCCTGGCCGGGCAGCGCCGACAAGACGGACCTGTGCAAGGGCGTCAAGCCGCTGCCGCCGGACGGTGAGAAGCCGGTCACGTGAGCGGGGATGCGGGGCCGGTTTGACCCTTCCGGACCGGCCCCGTAACCTTGACCGTCGGCGTGTTCCTATGCACCGCCACCCCCTGTAAACCTTTTTCCTCCCGTTTCGTGGGCACTGTTCCGGGCCGGGAGAGGCCGTCCGCCTGCGGGCGGCTGGACTGCGGGGGCACCGTTCCGAGCGAGAGAGAGATCCGCGTGTACGCCATCGTGCGCAGCGGTGGTCGCCAGCACAAGGTTGCTGTCGACGACATCGTTGAGGTTGACAAGATTTCCACTGCCAAGGTTGGCGACACGGTCGAGCTCTCGACCCTGCTCGTGGTCGACGGCGACGCCGTGACGAGCGACCCGTGGGTCCTCGCCGGCATCAAGGTCCAGGCCGAGGTCGTGGACCACCACAAGGGCGCGAAGATCGACATCCTTCGCTACAAGAACAAGACCGGTTACCGCCGTCGTCAGGGTCACCGTCAGCAGTACACGGCGATCAAGATCACCGGTATCCCCACGGCTGCGAAGTAAGGGACTGAGACAAGATGGCACACAAGAAGGGCGCATCGTCCACTCGGAACGGTCGCGACTCCAATGCTCAGCGGCTCGGCGTGAAGCGCTTCGGCGGTCAGGTCGTCAACGCCGGTGAGATCCTGGTCCGCCAGCGCGGCACGCACTTCCACCCGGGCGCGAGCGTCGGCCGCGGTAAGGACGACACCCTGTTCGCGCTGGCCCCCGGTGCGGTGGAGTTCGGTACCCACCGCGGCCGCAAGGTCGTCAACGTCGTTCCGGTCGCCTGACCCAGGCTCCCGTAGAACACGTTCTTCGCGAGGGCGGACCTCTCTTCCCGGTTTCGGGAAGCAGGTCCGCCTTTCGCGTGTTAGACGTAAGACATTTCCGTACGTTTCTGGAGGCACCCACCATGACCACCTTCGTGGACCGCGTCGAGCTGTACGCCGCCGCGGGTAGCGGAGGCCACGGCTGTGCCTCCGTCCACCGTGAGAAGTTCAAGCCGCTCGGCGGCCCGGACGGCGGCAACGGCGGCCGTGGCGGCGACGTGATCCTGGTCGTCGACCAGGACGTCACGACGCTCCTCGACTACCACCACAGCCCGCACCGCAAGGCCACCAACGGCCAGCCCGGCGCCGGCGACCACCGCTCCGGCAAGGACGGCCAGGACCTGGTCCTGCCCGTCCCGGACGGCACGGTCGTCCTCGACAAGCAGGGCAACGTCCTGGCGGACATGGTCGGCCAGGGCACCACCTTCGTCGCCGGCCAGGGCGGCCGCGGCGGCCTCGGTAACGCGGCGCTGGCCTCCGCCCGCCGCAAGGCCCCCGGCTTCGCGCTGCTCGGCGAGCCCGGCGAGTCCCGGGACGTCGTCCTGGAGCTCAAGACCGTCGCCGACGTCGCCCTCGTGGGATACCCGAGCGCGGGCAAGTCCTCGCTGATCTCCGTGCTGAGCGCCGCGAAGCCGAAGATCGCGGACTACCCGTTCACGACGCTCGTCCCCAACCTCGGCGTGGTGACGGCCGGCTCGACCGTCTACACCGTCGCGGACGTGCCCGGCCTCATCCCCGGCGCCAGCCAGGGCCGCGGCCTCGGCCTGGAGTTCCTGCGCCACGTCGAGCGGTGCAGCGTGCTCGTCCACGTACTGGACACGGCGACCCTGGAGTCCGACCGCGACCCCGTCTCCGACCTCGACGTCATCGAGGCCGAGCTGCGGGAGTACGGCGCGGGCCTGGAGAACCGGCCGCGCATCGTCGTCCTGAACAAGATCGACGTACCGGACGGACAGGACCTCGCCGAGCTGGTCAGGCCCGACCTGGAGGAGCGCGGCTACCGCGTCTTCGAGGTGTCGGCCGTCGCCCACAAGGGCCTCAAGGAGCTCTCCTTCGCCCTGGCCGAGCTGGTCGGTGAGGCGCGTGCCGCGAAGCCGAAGGAGGAGGCGACCCGCATCGTCATCCGTCCCAAGGCCGTCGACGACACCGGCTTCACGGTCACCCGCGAGGAGGTCGGCGGCGAGCCGCTGTACCGCGTGCGCGGCGAGAAGCCGGAGCGCTGGGTGCGCCAGACCGACTTCCAGAACGACGAGGCCGTCGGCTATCTCGCGGACCGCCTCAGCCGCCTCGGCGTCGAGGAGGCCCTGATGAAGGCGGGCGCGCGCAACGGCGACGGCGTCGCCATCGGCCCCGAGGACAACGCGGTCGTCTTCGACTGGGAGCCGACGATGATGGCGGGCGCGGAGATGCTCGGCCGCCGTGGCGAGGACCACCGTCTGGAAGCGCCCCGGCCGGCCGCCCAGCGCCGCAGGGACCGTGACGCGGAGCGGGACGAGGCGCAGAAGGAGTACGACGACTTCAAGCCCTTCTAGCACTTGGGGGCAGGGCGCGTACGACAACGAGAAGGGCCCCGGAGCTGGAAAGCTCCGGGGCCCTTCTCGTTGTCGCTCAGGCGGTCACGCCGTGACCGAGTCCTCCGCGCCGTTCGGCTCGTTCGACTCGTTCGGGTCCTGCTCCGTCTCCTCCGCCGCTTCCTCCGCGACGCGCTGGCCCGGGATGTCCGCGTCGATGCGGGACGACATGCGGGCGCGGCGGGCGTCGGCCTTGGCGCTCAGGGCGAGGGCCGCGGCGTTGAAGCGGACCAGGGAAGGCGGGTCCGAGGGGCCCAGGAGGTGCTCCTTGAGCTCCGCGCGCGCCTCGGCGTGCGGGTCGAGCTCCGGGGCGCGCACGGCCTTCAGGAGGCCCGCCACGCCGTCCGCCTCGGGCGTGAGGATCGTCGCCGCGGACGCCGTCGGGAAGCTCGCGCGGAACTCCGCCTCGGCCATGCCCGCCGTGTTGGCGACGGCGTACGGCTTCTCGCTGCTCAGCCAGTCCGAGACGACCGAGGAGACATCGCTGATCAGCAGGTCGGCCTGGTTGAAGCAGGCGAAGATCGCCGGGCGGGCCGAGGTGATGATCTGGTGCTCCCACTCGGGGAAGGACGCCCAGAACGCGGTCTCCCACGCGGCCGTCGCCGCGGCCACGGCGGCCTGCGCGTCGCCGTCCGGAGCGCCCTGGAGCATCATCCGCTCCTGTTCGTCCGCGCTCTTGCGGAAGCGCCGCGCGGTGAGCCGGTCCAGCTCCTCGGTGCGCCGGGCCAGCTCGGCCGCGGCCTCCGGGCCGGGCCGGGCGCCGGAGCGCTTCGCGTTCGCCGCGAGGATCATCGCCTTGATGCGCTCGTTGGCGGCGCCCGCGCGCGGGTCCTGCGAGCCCGTCATCGGGTGCGGCTTGTAGAGGAGGCGTACGCCCGGGTCCGCGAGGAGCTCACGGACGATGTTCTCGCCGGCCAGGACCACCGAGGTGTTGCCGGGGTTGCCGTCCCAGCCCTCCCAGGTGGGGGCGTACAGAACGGTCGTGTACGGACCGGTGGGCGCGCCGGAGAACGGGCGGATCGGGGACAGCTGCGGACGGCCGACCTCGACCACGTCCTTGTCGTCCACGCCGATGTCCGCGAGCTGGTAGCGGTCGCGGGCCGCGGGTCCCGCCACCCACACCTCGTCGTACGCCTTCGCGTAGGGGTTGCAGGAGGAGAGCTTGTCGCTCTCGCCGTGGTTGATGAAGGCGTGCTTGATCGTGGGGATGCGCAGGACCTGGGAGGTCTTCGCGGCGTTCGCCGGGTGCAGCATCATCTTCAGCGTCGACGTCTCCAGGGAGAACATCGTGGCGACCTTCGGGAAGCAGATGATCGGGACGTCGGTCGCGTCGATCTTCTGCACCATGAACCGCTCGCGCAGCACGATCAGCGGCTTGCCGTCGAGCGCGGCGAGCGTGGAGAGCCACATGTTCGCCTGGTACGCGGACGTGGTGCCGCCGGAGAAGTACATGGCGACGGTCGGCTTGTACTCCGCCAGCCACGCGTCGAGCCACTCGATGACCTTCTGGTCGTTCTTCGCCCGCTTCTTCGGCAGCAGCCAGGTGGCGAGGTAGAGCGCGCCGACGCCGATCAGCGCGATGGAGACGGCGAGCCCGATGCCACCCCAGTACGCGTCGGTGGTGCCCGCGGTGAGCAGCAGACCGACCGTCGTCGGGACGGAGAAGGTCAGCAGGCGGTGGGCCTGGCGGCGGTAGAGGAGCCGCGGCGGCGCCGCGGTCAGGTGCAGGTCCGACGCGTCGATGTTGCGGGTGACGATCGGCAGCGAGCGGGTACGGCGCACGAGCACGGCGACGGCCTGGCAGCCGAAGTGCAGCGCGTAGAAGGAGAGCAGCGCGATGGTCAGCGGCGACTGCTCGGCCAGCGGCTCTATGCCGTCGATGCGCAGCAGCCCGACGAGGATCAGCATGTCGCGCAGGAGCTGGCGCACCGTGACGTCGAAGCGGATCTTGCCAAGGAGGGAGAGGAGGCCCGGCTGCTTGTACTGCAGATAGATGTCGAGCGCGAGATTCGCGGCGGCCGCGGCGATGAACACCGGGACGATGGGGATCAGCGCGGTCGCGAGCTGTGTCGCGAAAAGCGCGAACATCGCGAACAGCGCTGACAGCTGCACGATGCGTCGGGGGGCGAGTCCGGCAGAGGGCACGGGCTTTGGCTCCTGGCGGGGATGAAGGGGGATGAAGGGAAACTGGGGGGAAGTCGACCACTGACCGTATGACGCGCAGTGGCCCCCTAGCAATCTTCCGTGACATCAATCACCGGATAAAGGGGCAAAGAAGACTGAACCCCGAGCCTGTTTTTCGCCTCTGACTCGAATACCCTTCCCCGCGCCACGTAGATTGCAGGTCCGGAGATCGTAGTTCCGGAGCACCGGTTCATCGGGTTGGGGAAGAGCGTGGCAGCGGCAAGGCAGTCAGTGGCAGAGGCCCGGCGGGTCGTCGTCAAGGTCGGGTCGTCGTCCCTGACCACCGCGGCGGGAGGCCTGGACGCCGACCGTGTCGACGCCCTCGTCGACTCGCTGGCGAAGAGCAGGAGCAGCGGCGAGCGCGAGATCGTCCTCGTCTCGTCCGGCGCCATCGCCGCCGGACTCGCCCCGCTGGGGCTGGCCCGGCGCCCCAAGGACCTCGCCCGCCAGCAGGCCGCCGCCAGCGTGGGCCAGGGCCTCCTCGTGGCCCGCTACACGGCGTCCTTCGCGCGCTACGGCGTACGGGTCGGACAGGTGCTCCTCACCTCCGACGACATGGCCCGCAGGGCCCACCACCGCAACGCCTCGCGCACCCTCGACCAGCTGCTCGCGATGGGCGCGCTGCCCGTCGTGAACGAGAACGACACCGTGGCGACCGACGAGATCCGCTTCGGCGACAACGACCGGCTCGCCGCCCTCGTCGCCCACCTCGTCCGCGCCGACCTCCTCGTCCTCCTCTCGGACGTCGACGGCCTCTACGACGGCGACCCCGCGAAGCCGGGCACCTCCCGCCTCGACGAGGTCACAGGACCCGCCGACATGGCGCACGTCGAGATCGGCAGCGCGGGCAAGGCGGGCGTCGGCACCGGCGGCATGGTCACCAAGGTCGAGGCGGCGCGGATCGCCGCGGCCGCCGGCATCCCCGTCGTGCTGACCTCCGCGAGCCAGGCAGGCGACGCCCTCGCGGGCCGCGCCACCGGCACGTACTTCCACCGCACGGGACGCCGCTCCGCCGACCGCCTCCTGTGGCTGCAGCACGCCTCCGAGCCGCGCGGCGCGCTCACCCTCGACGAGGGCGCGGTGCGCGCGGTCGTCGAGGGCCGCAAGTCGCTGCTGCCGGCCGGTATCGCGGCCGTGGAGGGCGACTTCACGGCGGGCGATCCGGTCGAGCTGCGGGACGCCGCGGGCCGGGCGGTGGCGCGCGGCCTGGTGAACTTCGACGCCAAGGAGATCCCGATGCTCATCGGCCGCTCCACCCGGGATCTGGCGCGCGAACTCGGACCTGCGTACGAGCGGGAGGTCGTGCACCGGGACGACCTCGTCCTGCTGCCCGGATAGCTCTCGGAAAGCCCCAGGTCGCGTCGGACGGTCCGTCCCGCCCTCCTCACGTGCCCCGGCCGAAAACCGTCGCGGGCGGCCCCGGCCGACCGGTCCGTGGAAGGTGAAACTCCCCAAAACCGCCCCGCGGGACTGCTTGGCCTGCTCAACTTTGTTGAAGACAGTTCTGCACGACCGTTGCGTATCGGCACCACCATTGCGTAAAGGAGGCCGTCGTGAGACGAGTGCGCCCAGGGGCGGCGTCCCGCGGCTCGGCTGAGCGGACGCTGACGAGCGTCGCCGCGGGGACGGCGTACGAGAGCGAGCAGCACGGCGCGCGGGAGAGCGACGCGAGCCGGAGCCGGGACGGCGAGAGCGCCGAGGCGCCCCGCCTCTGGCACGTCACGCTGAGCGTCTCCGGCGCCGAGGCCCCGCTCGACGAGCTCCGCCGCGGACTCGAGCAGCTCGCCCACGACCACCCCTTTCTGCTCACCAGCAGGTACGCGCCGGACCACGCCGAGATCCGCTACTGGGAAGAGGCCCGCGATCTGCACGACGCGGCCGCCGTCGCGCTGCGGCTGTGGGGCGAGCACCGGCAGAGCGCACAGCTGCCGCAGTGGGAGATCGTGGGGCTCGAAGTGATCGACCGCGACACGTATCACCAACGGATCGCGGAGGGTTACGGACCGTTACCGGCCACGCCCGTCGGCGTGCACCCCTTTTGAGCCGTCGTTCCACGGGGGCAGCGCGCCGCCGCCGGTCTCGGGGACTGGAACAGCGGGTGGATTCGCCGCGCGCGGGGATTACCCTGCGGTCATGACGTCGCTCTCTCCCGTCTCGCCCTACGACAACCTCTCGCCGGTCGCCCAGGCCGCCTACCGCGCCCGCGGCGCGGCCGCCACGCTCGCCCCGCTGCCGCGCTCCGCCAAGGACGACGCGCTGCTCGCGATCGCCGACGCCCTCGAAGTGCGGACCGCCGAGATCGTCGAGGCCAACGGCAAGGACACCGAGCGCGCCCGCGAGGCCGGGACCAGCGAGTCCATCGTCGACCGCCTCACCCTCACCCCGGAGCGGGTCCGCGCCATCGCCGCCGACGTGCGCGACGTGGCCGCCCTGCCCGACCCGGTCGGCGAGGTCGTCCGCGGCTCCACCCTGCCCAACGGCATCGACCTGCGCCAGGTCCGCGTCCCCCTCGGCGTCGTCGGGATCATCTACGAAGCCCGCCCGAACGTCACCGTGGACGCGGCGGCCCTCTGCCTGAAGTCCGGCAACGCCGTACTGCTCCGCGGCTCGTCATCGGCGTACGCCTCCAACACCGCCCTTGTGCGCGTCCTGCGCGACGCCGTGCACGGCGCGGGACTGCCCGCCGACGCCGTCCAGCTCGTCCCGGGCGAGAACCGCGACTCCGTGCGCGAGCTGATGTGCGCCCGCGGCCTCGTCGACGTGCTCATCCCGCGCGGCGGCGCCGCACTGATCAAGACGGTCGTCGAGGAGTCCACGGTCCCCGTCATCGAGACCGGCACCGGCAACTGCCACGTCTACGTGGACGCCGCCGCCGACATCGACATGGCCGTCGACATCCTCATCAACTCCAAGGCCCAGCGCCCCAGCGTCTGCAACGCCGCCGAGACGCTGCTCGTGCACCGCGACATCGCCGACGCGTTCCTGCCCCGCGCCCTCGACGCCCTCGCGGAGGCCGGCGTGACCGTGCACGCCGACGAGCGCGCCCTCACCTACGCGGCGGGCTCCAAGGCCACCGTCGTGCCCGCGACCACCGAGGACTGGGAGACCGAGTACCTCTCGTACGACATCGCGGCCGCCGTCGTCGACACGCTGGAGCAGGCCGTCGAGCACATCCGGCTGTGGACCTCCGGGCACACCGAGGCCATCGTCACCACCTCGCAGCAGGCCGCGCGCCGCTTCACCCAGCTCGTCGACTCCACGACGGTCGCCGTGAACGCGTCGACGCGCTTCACCGACGGCGGCCAGTTCGGCTTCGGCGCCGAGATCGGCATCTCCACGCAGAAGCTGCACGCGCGCGGCCCGATGGGCCTGCCCGAGCTGACCTCGACCAAGTACATCGTGACGGGCGACGGCCACATCCGCTGAATTCCCTTACCGGCTGCCCAAATTGCCCTTTCCGGGGCTACGCTGGAGGGGTGCCGGAGGACGTGGGGGGCACGCCGTCGTTCCCTGACGGCTGGGAGCCCGACGACGACCGCGACCGCGGGGGTGCGGACGAAGAGTTCGCCTCCGTGGTCTTCGACGAGGACTTCGTGCGGGCCGCGGAGATACACGAACCGACCGCCGTGGAGCGGCTGTTGGCGGCCGCCCAGGCGCGCGCCGAGGCCTCCGAGGCCGAGGCCCGCAGGGCCCGCACCCGGGGCCGCGCCCACGACGCGGCGGACGACGAGTTTCCGGACGACGGCTTCGGCCCCGACGACGGCAGCGACTTCGGCCGCGACGACGACTTCGACGACGCCTACGAACGCGACGCCCTCGGCGAGCGGTACGGCCGCCCGGGCCGCCACCCCGGCCAGGTCCGCTGGCACCGCCCCATCGCCTGGATGCTCGCCCTCCTGATGGGCGTCGGCATGGTCGCCCTCGCCTTCACCGCCGTCTACCGCGGAGCGTCGTCCGGCCGCCAGGACCAGGTGCCCGCGCCCGCCTCCACCGAGGTCGGACAGAGCGCCGAGAAAGGCGCGTCGCCCAGCCCCTCCGTCTCGGCCGAGTTCAGCCGGTCGGCGGCGCCCGCGGTCCCGCGCACCCCTTGAAGAGTTGACCGAACTTGTCGTGTACCAGGGCGTTTACCTGGGGTCCCGGAGACCTACTCTGAAGGTATGGGCGGGCCAGGAGACCCACCCGCAGGGACACCCGAGGGCGCTCCCGGCGGTGGCGACGACGAGTACCGGTCGGTTGTCTTCGACGAATCCTTCGTGCGGGCTGCCCGCCTCCAGGAGTTCTCCGCACAGGAGCGCCTGGGCGACCACACGCGCGCCGTGCGCCGCCGCCCCGGACCCCACCGGTCCCTCTCCCGCCAGCTCGTGGTCCTCGCCGTACTGATCGCGGTCGCCTTCGGCACGGCGATCTACATGGGCGTACGACACCCGAACCAGCCCTCGGCGGCCAAGCGCCCCGAGCCGCTGCGCATGACGGTGATTCCGCTCGCCCCGGCCGGCCGCGTGCCCGGCTCGACGAGCGTCGCCGACCTGTACGCGCGCAGCCCGGCCGCACAGCTCCGGACGGGCGCCGCCGGCATCAACCTGCCCGCCGTGCGCCGCACTTCACACTTCTCGGACAGCCAGGTGATGGCCGCGCTGGTCACCGCCAAGGACTACCTCGTCACGTCCTC
Organism: Streptomyces sp. NPDC029674; assembly: GCF_044903205.1. Lineage (NCBI taxonomy): Bacteria > Bacillati > Actinomycetota > Actinomycetes > Kitasatosporales > Streptomycetaceae > Streptomyces > Streptomyces sp. NPDC029674. Next base: position 484,400 of record NZ_JBJDPY010000001.1, on the reverse strand, counting down.
GCTCGCCCCGGCCGTCCTCACCGGCGGCTCCGCGCGCTCCGTGCGGATCCTGCTCGACCCCCACCAACTGGCCCAGTTCGACCGGAGCTTCGCCCACCCGGCGGCCGACGGGCGGCACGCGGCCACCGGCTGGCTCGTGCGGTTCGACCCGGCGAGGACCGCGCTCGCCGACGAGCGGGTCAGGACCGAGGGCACGCTGCGCGTCGAGGAGGCCGGCAAGAACGCCCTCGAGGTGACCTCGGACCACACGTTCGTGTACGCGCTGCGGCCCGTCGGCAAAGCCGCCGACGGAGGCCGGGCCGAGGCGTCCCTGTTCACCGTCCGCCGCGAGCTGCGTTTCCGCTTCGACCGCGACGACCTGCGGATGCACCGGGCCGAGCTGGTCACCTCCGTCACCCAGGCAGGGCCCCTCGCGTGCGGCGGCGAGTCGGCGAACCACCTGCGGCCGCTGCTCGCCGGGCAGAAGGCGAAGGCGGCGGGGCCCGCGGGCACCGATCCGTACGCGACGGGGGGCGCGACGGCGCTCTGCGGATCGCTGGCGGCCTCGGCCCAGCCCTCGCTCTCCCCGTCGTGACCTTGGCTGTTACGGCTGCTTGTCGTCGCCCGGGGAGCCGGTGCCGGAGCCGCCGCTCTGTCCACCCTGTCCGCTCTGGCCGGTGAACTTCCCGCGCAGCTTGCCGCCCAGGTCGCCCGCGCCGCCCGCGATGTCGTTGACCAGCTTCATCAGCGGGTCCTTGCTGTTGCGCACGTCGTCGGCGTAGGCGGAGGCCGACTGGCGGAACGAGTCGGAGACCGAGGTGTCCCTGTCCTCGTCGCGGCGGGGGTAGTGGCCGTCCATGATCCGCTGGTAGTCGCGGGATTCGGCCCACTTCTTCAGCTCGGCGGCGCGGACCGTGGCGAAGGGGTGCGTGCGCGGCAGGACGTTCAGGATCTTCAGGACGGAGTCGCGCAGGTCGCCCCCGGCCTCGTACTCCTCGGCCTGCTCCAGGAACGCGTCCACGTTCATCTCGTGCAGGTGGTTGCCACCCGCGAGCTTCATCAGGCCGCGCATCGACGCCTTCAGGTCCTGGCCGACCAGCAGGCCCGCACGGTCCGCCGACAGCTCGGACTTGCGGAACCACTCGCGCAGCGCCGTCACGATCGCCATGATCGCGACATTGCCGAGCGGGATCCACGCGACCTTCAGCGCGAGGTTGGTGAGGAACAGCAGGATCGTGCGGTAGACCGAGTGGCCGGAGAGGGCGTGGCCCACCTCGTGGCCGACGACCGCCCGCATCTCCTCCTCGTCGAGCAGCTCGACGAGGCCCGTCGTCACGACGATGATCGGCTCGTCCAGGCCGATGCACATCGCGTTCGGATTCGGGTCCTGGTTCACGTACATCGGCGGGACCTTCTCCAGGTCCAGGATGTAACAGGCGTCCCGCAGCATGGTGTTGAGGTGCGCGAACTGCGCGTCGGACACGCGCACGGAGTCCGAGAGGAACAGGAGCCTGAGGCTCCGCTCGGGCAGCAGGCCGCTGAGCGCCTTGAAGACCGTGTCGAAGCCGGTCAGCTTGCGCAGGGCCACCAGGGCCGAGCGGTCCGCCGGGTGCTCGTAGGCCCGCGACGAGATGCCGGGAAAGCGCCTGCGCTGCCGGCTCGGCACCCGCTCGTGGCCCTCGCCGCCCCCGCCGTGGTGGTTGTCGTCGGTCATGCCGCATCCCCCATGTCTCGTCCTCACGTGCCCCCGAGGTGGGGTCCAGCCTAGGCGGAGATACCGTGACAGGGCAGCACACAGAAGGAGTCTTCCGTCATGGAGCACAGTCAGCACACGCCCGGGGTCGCCTGGCTCACGGAGGCGGCCAAGGCCGCGGAGCAGCAGGGGCCGGGCAATCTGCTGCGGATCGTGCTGATCGTCATGGTCGTCGGATGCGTACTGGTCGGCTGGTTCCTGTTGCGCGGATACCGCCAGGGCGCGGAACGTACCCCTCCAGAGAGCACCGAAGAAAGCACCGAAGAAAGCACCAGAGGTACGACCGACAAGGGCGCCGACGACCGCAACGGCTGAGTCGGCGTGAGCCGGAGCGAGGCCCCCGCTTACGATGGGCCGGAAATCTTTATGTCCATCCCACCTCCGGATAGGTCCTGCCTGAGATGAGCCTCCACAGCAACGCCGCCCAGCTGGTCACTCTCGCCTCCGAGGGCGGCGAGCACGGCGGCAACCACGAAAGCCTCAGCCCTCTCCTCACCGGTGGCGGCGCCTTCGTCGCCCTCATGCTCCTCCTGTGGATCACCACCCTCTTCAACCGGGACCGCTAGGACAGGGCCCAGGACCGGAGCAGGGCCCCTCGACCGGGCCGGTAGGGTCTGCACGCATGGGAGAGCAGGACATGCCTACCGGTCCGGTGAGCAACGGCAAGCGCCGCCTGGGCGTCATGGGCGGAACGTTTGATCCGATCCACCACGGACACCTCGTGGCGGCCAGTGAGGTCGCCGCGCAGTTCCACCTCGACGAGGTGGTGTTCGTGCCGACCGGCCAGCCGTGGCAGAAGAGCGACAAGCAGGTGTCACCTGCCGAGGACCGCTATCTGATGACGGTCATCGCGACCGCGGAGAACCCGCAGTTCTCGGTCAGCCGCATCGACATCGACCGCGGCGGAGCGACGTACACCACGGACACGCTGCGCGATCTGCGTGCCCTCAACCCCGACACGGACCTCTTCTTCATCACGGGCGCCGACGCTCTCGGCCAGATCCTCACCTGGCGGGACACGGAAGAGCTGTTCTCCCTCGCGCACTTCATCGGGGTCACCCGGCCCGGCCACACGCTGGCCGACCCCGGGCTGCCCAAGGGCGGTGTCTCCCTGGTGGAGGTGCCGGCCCTGGCCATCTCGTCCACGGACTGCCGCGCCCGGGTCGCCAAGGGAGACCCGGTCTGGTATCTGGTGCCCGACGGTGTGGTGCGTTATATCGACAAGCGTGAGCTGTACCGCGGCGAATGAGCCGAGAGGGGCACCGGTGAACGACCGACAGTACGACCCTTATGCGGGCAGCGATCCGTATGCGGGCGAGTACGCGGGTGAGTACACGGCCGACCAGTACCAGGTCGTCGGGTACGACGAGTACGGGCAGCCGGTGTACCAGCTGGTGCAGCAGCAGCAGCCCGCCCAGCCGCAGGTGCCTCAGCAGTACCAGGGGTACGGGTACGACCCGTATGCCGGTGGGCAGCAGCAGGGGTACGGCGCGCAGGGGTACGAGGCGCAGGGATACGACGCTCAGGGCGCCGCCGCGACTTCGTACGACACCGCCTGGGTCCCTCAGCAGCAGCAACCGCAGCCTGAGCAGCGCCCCCGGCCCCGTGTGGCGGAACCCGTACCGGGGCCGCGCGCGCCGGAGCCCGAGCCGGGCACGCCGCAGCCCGAGTACAAGACCGAGCAGTTCTCCTTCATCGAGGAGCCGGACGAGGACTCCGAAGACGTCATCGACTGGCTGAAGTTCACCGAGAGCCGCACCGAGCGGCGCGAGGAGGCCAAGCGGCGCGGCCGCTCCCGGGTCGTCGCGCTCGTCGTGGCCCTCGCGCTGGTGATCGCGGGCGGCGTCGGCTACCTGTGGTACGCGGACATGCTGCCGGGCCGGTCGGGCGGCGAGGACGGCGCGGCCGCGGCCGCGGGACCGCAGAAGCGCGACGTGATCGTCCTGCACCTGCACAACACCAAGAGCAAGAACACCTCCACCGCGCTCCTCGTGAACAACACCACGACCAAGCAGGGCGCCACCGTCCTGCTGCCCAACTCGCTCGCCGTGACGGACGACAACGGCACGGCGACGACGCTCGGCAAGTCCGTCGACGACGACGGCTCGACCGGCACCCGCGAGTCGATCGACACGGTGCTCGGCACCGAGGTCGAGGGCACCTGGCGCCTTGACACGCCGTACCTGGAGAACCTCGTCGAGCTCGTCGGCAACATCGACATCGACACCGACACCGATGTGCCCGACCCCGAGGCGAAGAAGGGCGAGGCGCCCCTCGTGAAGAAGGGCGAGCAGCAGACGCTGAGCGGGCCGATGGCCGTCGCGTACGCCACCTACCGCGCGTCCGGCGAGACGGAGACCGACCAGCTGAACCGCTTCGGCGCGGTCATGCAGGGCATCCTGCGCAAGCTCTCCTCGGACCCGCAGGCGGCGACGACCACCGTGCAGTCCCTCGCGCAGATCCTCGACCCCTCGCTGGAGGACAAGGACCTCGGCGCCTTCCTCGCCAAGCTCGCCGACCGTGCCAAGGGCGGCGACTACAAGACGTCGCTGCTGCCGGTTCGGGCGGACGGCACGCTGTCCGAGCAGGCCGGCGACACCGTGGTCAAGGACGTGCTCGGCGGCGCGGTGCGGAGCCCGGAGAAGGGCGCGGCCGTGCGGGTCGGCGTGCAGAACGCCTCGGGGAAGAAGGCCGCGGGGCAGGACGCCCGGGTCTCCCTGGTCAACGGCGGCTACACCTTCATCGACGGCGGCACGGGCGCCGCGGCCCGGCCCACCTCGCAGGTCACCTACGCCGACGCGGGCAAGAAGGCGCAGGCCACCGAGGTCGCCAAGACCCTCGGCCTGCCCGCGAGCGCGGTCCGCAAGGGCAAGACGGCGTCCAACGCCGACGTCTCCGTAGTGCTCGGACAGGACTACCGGACCGGCTAGGAAGCGGCTGGACAGACAGCGCTGACCGGCTGGACAGGCAGCGCCCCGAGGCGGTGACGTAATCGTCTGGGGCGCTGTCGGCGGTCCGTGAGACCCTTGGGGTGTATCCACCAGCCGAAGGAAAGCTCTCTAGTGACCGCCACGGACCGCTCCACCGAGCTCATCAACGTCGCCGCCCAGGCGGCTGCCGACAAGCTCGCGCACGACATCATCGCGTACGACGTCAGCGACGTGCTGTCGATCACGGACGCGTTCCTGCTCGCCTCCGCTCCCAACGACCGCCAGGTCAAGTCGATCGTCGACGAGATCGAGGAGCAGCTGAACAAGCAGCTCGGCGCCAAGCCGGTCCGCCGCGAGGGGGACCGCGACGCCCGCTGGATCCTCCTCGACTACGTGGACATCGTGGTGCACGTCCAGCACAGCGAGGAGCGTGTCTTCTACGCCCTCGAGCGCCTGTGGAAGGACTGCCCCGAGATGGGCCTGCCCGAGGACGCCAAGGCCACCCGCGGCAAGGCCGCCGAGCACGCCGAGCAGCGGGCCGCGGAGGAGGCCGACCTGGACGGGGAACTGCGGTGAGCAACCGCGGTTGCCGGATCATCCTGTGGCGGCACGGCCAGACGGCCTGGAACCTGGAGCGCCGCTTCCAGGGCTCCACGGACATCGAGCTGACCGAGACGGGCGTCGCCCAGGCCAAGCGCGCCGCCCGGCTGCTCGCCTCCCTGAAGCCGGACGCCATCGTCGCCTCCGACCTCAGGCGCGCGGCGGCCACGGCCGCCGAGCTCTCCGCGATCACCGGCCTCACCGTCACGCACGAGGAGTCCCTCCGGGAGACGTACGCCGGTGACTGGCAGGGCCTGACGCACGACGAGATCATCGCCCGCTTCGGCGAGCAGTACACCGCGTGGAAGCGCGGCGAGGCGGTGCGCAGGGGCGGCGGCGAGCTGGAGACCGAGGTGGCCGACCGGGCCGCGCCGGTCGTCCTGCGCCATGCCGAGAAGCTGCCCGAGAATGGCACGCTGGTCGTGGTCAGCCACGGCGGCACGATCCGCACCACCATCGGCCGCCTCCTGGGCCTGGAGCCCCACCACTGGGAGGGGCTCGGCGGCCTCACCAACTGCTGCTGGTCGGTCCTCGGCCAGGGCGCGCGAGGCTGGCGCCTGCTCGAGCACAACGCCGGCACGCTGCCGGAACCGGTGCTCGGCGACGACGACTGAGCGCTCCGGCGGGCCGTCCGACCCGGATTTCACATTCGGGCTGGTCGCAGGCTAAAGTTCTTCTTGTTCGCCCGCCGAGCGGGAAGAACGCAAGGGGCTATAGCTCAGTTGGTAGAGCGCCTGCATGGCATGCAGGAGGTCAGGAGTTCAATTCTCCTTAGCTCCACAGTCCCGGAAATCCCGTCCCCGTCAGGGGGCGGGATTTTCTGCTGTCGCCGACATTTCCGCCGCTGTTCCCGCCGCCGTTCCCGTCGCCTTTCTCAGCCGGTGCAGCTCCGCGGTGTGCCGGCTGCTCTCCTCGTCGTCCGGGGTGTAGACGACGATCCGGCATTCCGGCATGCCGTTGACGCTCAGCGAGACCGACGTCATGCGCAGCTCACCGATGGCCCGGTGCCGGAACGTCTTCACGCGGGGCCCCGGCGGTATCACGTCGCCGCTCTCCCAGAGTCGCGCGAAGTGCGGGCTGGCGGCCGACAGCCGGCTGACGAAGCCCTCCCAGGCCGGCTCGCCCACATGGCGGCCGTACGCGCTGCGCAGGGTCGCGACCATCACCGGCAGCTCGGAGTCGCGGAAGACCAGCGGGCAGTCGTCCGCGGGCACCGTGAACAGCGACCACAGCGCGTTCGGGACGCCGGTGCCGGGGGCCTGGGGGAGGAGGAAGAGGTCGCGGTAGGCGGGGTTGGTGGCGAGGATGTCGTACCGCGTGTTGTAGACCACCGCCGGGCGCGGGTCCATGGCGTCGATGATGCCCTGGATCTCCGGGCCGACCGCCTCCGCCGAGGCCTCGCGGTCCGGGGCGTACGGCACCTCGGCCAGGTGGTACAGATGCTCGCGCTCCGGCTGGTCGAGGCGCAGGGTGCGCGCCACGGCGTCCAGGACCTGGGGTGACGCGTTGATCGGCCGGCCCTGCTCCAGCCACGTGTACCAGGTGACGCCGACGCCGGAGAGCTGGGCCACCTCCTCGCGGCGCAGGCCCGGGGTGCGGCGGCGCAGGCCCGGGGCCATGCCCACGTCGGCCGGGGTCACCCGGGCCCTGCGGCCGCGCAGGAAGGCGGCGAGCTCCGGTCTGCGGCGCTGCGTCGGGGTCTGCCCCCGTGCCGTCGTCATCGTCGTCACGCCCCCATCCTGCGCGTCCGCCGAGGGTGCTGACAGGTGCTGTCAGTACCAGCATCAGCGGACTCTCGTTACCCGTACCGGACCGCCCCCACGCTCATGGCATGACGACGACCACCCCACCTGTTCCGGCAGGTTCAACTCCCGCACCCAGTAAAGCGCCCGGCACTGACAAACGCTCCCGTCGGCTGCTCGCGGTCGTGCTGGCCGCCCAGTTCATGGCGCTGCTCGACGTCTTCATCGTCAATGTCGCGGCCCCCACGATCCGGGCCGAACTGCACGCGTCCGGTGGCGGGTTGCAGCTGGTGATCGCCGGCTACACCCTCACGTACGCCGTGCTCCTGATCACCGGCGCGCGGCTCGGCGACCGCTTCGGTCAACGCCGGGTCTACCTCGCGGGGCTCGCCGTCTTCACCGCGGCCTCGCTGGCCTGCGGACTCGCCCAGGGGACCGCCGGGTTGGTCGCCTTCCGGCTGGTGCAGGGCGCGGGCTCCGCCGTCCTCATCCCGCAGGTGCTCGGCCTCATCCAGCGCAACTTCGCGGGTGAGGCGCGGGTGAAGGCGCTCGGGGCGTACGCGGCGGTCCTCGCGACCGGCGCCGCGGCCGGGCAGGTGCTCGGCGGGGTGCTCGTCGGCGCCGATCTGTTCGGCACCGGCTGGCGTCCGGTGTTCCTGGTCAACGTGCCGGTCGGGGCGGTCTTGCTGGCGCTGGCGGTCCGCGTGCTGCCGCGCGACGACGACACGGAGCCGGGGGCGGGGCGGGCGCGTGAGCTCGACCTGCCCGGACTCGTGCTGCTCGGCGCGGCCGTCTCGCTGTTCACCGTGCCGCTGGTGCTCGGGCAGGAGGAGGGCTGGCCGCTGTGGTCCTGGCTCTCGTTGGCCGCCGCCGGAATCTGCTTCGCGCTCTTCTGCGTGTACGAGTCGAGGCTGGCCCGGCGGGGCGGGGCGCCGCTGATCGCGCCCCGGGTCCTGCGCACCCCGGGCATGGCCCTCGCGATCTTCCGGATCGCCGCCGTGATGGCCCTCAACGGAGGCTTCCTGTTCGCGCTCACCCTGCACGTCCAGGGCGGCATGGGCTACAGCGCGCTGCGGGCCGGCCTGACCTTCGCGCCGACCGCCGTGGTCTTCGGCCTGGTCGGGCTGGTGTGGCGGCGCTGGCCGCAGGCGGTTCAACGGCCGCTGATTCCCGTCGGCTTCGCGCTGACCGCGGTGTCGACGGCCGCCGTGGGGCTGCTGCTGCGCGACGGCGGTGACGGTGGTCTCTGGCTCTACGCGGCCTTCGCAGGCGTGGGCACGGGGCTCTCCCTCGGTTTCAGTCCGACACTGACCCGGGCGCTCGCCACGGTGCGCGCCGAGGACGCGGCGGACGCCAGCGGGCTGCTCGCGACGGTCACCCAGCTCGGTCAGCTGACCGGTGTCGCCGGCTTCGGCGCGCTTTTCCTGAACCGGCTTGAGTCGGGTGGGGCCCCGGGTGCGTACTCCTCGGCGGACGCGTTCTTGACGTGCGCCTGCGCGCTGGCCGCGGTGGCCGCACTGGGGGCCGTGTCCGGACTGGTACGAAGGCGTCGCTGACCGGGTCGCTCGCGCCGTGGCAGAATCAAACGGCCGGAAGGGGACGCAGCCCGACGGGAGGGAGAGCGCGATGCCTGCGAGCATCCTCGGAGAGGTCGACCGCCTCTCCGAAGCGGCGGCCGTACGGGAACGGTCCGTGCCCCGTACACTCCTCGACTGCCCTTCCTGCGGCTCGTCCCACGTCGCTCAAGTGCTCGGTGACAACGGCGGAATCTCGTACGTGTGCACCGCCTGCGGCCACAGCTGGAGCTGATCGATGGGTGCACACAGGCGGAAATGCGACTGGTGCGGCAGTGGCACGCCGATCGTCCGCGACATGGAACCGGTCAACCAGGAGTATCAGTACTGGTGCGAGGAATGTGCACGGGCGCTGATCATAAAAGGCGACCCCATCGAGACGTACCGCGAACTCGAAGGGGAGCCGATCTACGGTCGGCTGCTGGACGAACACTGCACGCTCAAACGGTTCTACTCGTTCGCGACGGCGTGACGGCCACCGCTGCCACCAGGAGAAACGCGAAAGCGGTCACTACGTAGAGGGCCGACAGCGTCATCTGGCCATAATCCTGGGCGAGTTCCGGCCGCCCTGCTCCGTGCGGCACCCACCACAGGGCGTACGAGCAGAAGACCAGGGCGGCGGCACCGGTGACCGCCCACAGCCGTCGGCCGCCCCGGCGCCTCGCCTCCGCTCCCAGGAGCAGCACCATCGGCACGCACCAGACCCAGTGGTGCGACCACGACACGGGGCTCACCAGGAGCGCGGTCGCCGCGCAGGCGAGGGCGGCCCACGCGCGTTCGCCGCCCAGTGCGGCGGCCACCGCGACCGCGAGGCCCAGCGCCCCGGCGACGGCGGCGGCCAGGGCCCAGGCGGCGCCGGGCTCCCCGGTGTGCAGGAGCCGGGCCACGACGCCGCGCAGCGACTGGTTCGCGGTCTCCTCGGCGAACCCGACCCGCCCCGCCTCGAAGACCATCCGGGTCCAGAAGCGCCACGAGTCGTACGGCAGGACGGCGGCCGCGAGGGCCGTCGCGCCGGTGAAGGAGACGGCCGCCACGCACGCGTGCCGCACGGCCGGGCGCCACGGCCCGCGCCGCAGGGCCTCGACGGCCCCCGTCAGCAACAGGAACGTCGCGAAGAGCGCGGGCGTGAGCTTGATCGCCGCCGCCACACCGATGCCCACGCCCGCCCAGCGGTGACCGGGGCGCCGGGTCAGGTCCCACAGGACGAGGACGGCGAGCAGCAGGTTGATCTGTCCGTAGCGCAGCGTCGTCCACACCGGCTCGCACCAGACGGCGAGGGCGGCCGCCCACAGGACGCTCTCCACGCGCGCGTGCCGCTCGCCGTGGACCAGCCGCAGGGAGAGGTGCACGAAGGCGATCAGGAGCAGCAGGTTGGCCGGCGCCGCGAGTGCGCGCATGTCCGCCGTGTCCAGCAGCGTCAGCGGCGTGAAGAGCAGCGTGGCGAACGGCGGGTACGTCGTGGGCAGATGGGCCTCGGTGAAGAGCGACGCGTAGAGGTCGCCGCCCGCGCGCACGGTCGCGCCCTCGGCCCGGTAGACCATCAGGTCGATCATCGAGACGTCGGCGGCGCGCTGCGCGAGCCAGAAGGCCGTGAAGGAGAGCAGGCAGCCACCGGCGGCCAGGGGCACACGGCGGCGGGCGGCGGCGAGCGCGATCACGGTCACGAAGGCTGACAGTACCGGGCGTATCGGCTGGTATCGGGCCAGACCGGAAACGATTTGGTGGAGCACGGGTATGACCGTGTAATGTTGGCGGAGCCGCCGGGGAAACCGGGCGGACAAGCAAGGGGCTATAGCTCAGTTGGTAGAGCGCCTGCATGGCATGCAGGAGGTCAGGAGTTCAATTCTCCTTAGCTCCACAGAATATGAGCGGGCCACCCGGATCGGGTGGCCCGCTCTTTCGTTGCCTACTGCCTTCCGCTGCCGAGCGCCCGGCGTCCCCGGCCCGGTGGGAGCGCGGCCGGTAGCGTCCGGCGGGCCGGAAGCGCCGCCTGCGGGGCCTCCTCGATGCGCAGCGCGAGCGCCGGACAGCGGCGCACGGCGCGGGTGGCACGCGCTTCGGAGTAGCGCGGTACGGACGCTTCCGCCACCGAGGGGAAGCCGTCCGGGCCCAGTTGGATGAGCTCCGGGACGATGTCCGCGCACAGGCCGTGGCCCTGGCAGAGCGTCCAGTCGACGGCCAGCGTGCGGCCGGTGGGCGCCTCCGCCTGGGGCACGTCTTCCTGTAGCGGCAGGACTCCCTCGACGGGACGGCCGCAGCCGCCGCCCAGGACGTGTGCGGCGAGGTCGTCCGTGAACGCCGAGATCGACGACTCCAGGAACGCCGCCGAGCCGTCCGGGTGCTTGCACGCGCCGCGCCGCTTCACGGCCCGGGTCACCTCGCGCAGCGCTTCCAGAGCGGTCGGCCCGCCGCCCTCCAGGACGTCGGCGAGGCCGCGGGCCGCCGCGGGAAGGCCGAGGTAGCAGGGGCCGCACTGCCCCGAGCTCTCGGCGGCCAGCCAGTGCGCGACCCGCAGCGACTCTCCCAGCGGGCAGGTGCCCTCGCCGATCGGCAGGATCGCGCCCGCGCCGAGCGCGCCCCCGCAGGCGTCCAGGGAGGCGCGCGAGACGACCGCGTCGTGTGCCGTCACGCCGTCGAGCCACTTGCCGTGATAGCCGCCCGTCAGCACGCCCTGCGGGAGCGCGGGCGCGCCGGCGAGCTGGAGGACGTACCGCAGGGGCACTCCGGTGGGAACCTCGACGACCATCGGCCGCGCGACCGCTCCGGAGAGGGTCAGCAGGACGGTGCCCGGCTCGTCGCGCAGGCCGGTGCGGCAGTAGCGGTCGGCGCCGGCCCGGGCGGCGACGGCGAGCTGGGCGAACGTCTCCGCGTTGGAGAGCAGGGTCGGGGCGCCGCCCACTCCGGAGTCGGACGTCCGCACCTTGCGGCCCGGTGGCAGGGGCGGGCCGCCGTCCGCCGAGCGGACGAGGGCGGAGGACTCTCCGGTGACCATGCGCACCGGATTGCGCTGCACGCGCGCGCGGAGGGCCGGACCGCGCCGGTTGCCGAGGCCACGCTCGGCCAGCGCGGTGCGCATCGAGGCCTCGGTGGAGTCGCGGGTCACGCCGACGACCAGGGTGCGGGCTCCGAGGGCCTCGGCGGCGAGCAGGGCGCCGTCCAGGATGAGGTGCGGGGCACGGTTGATCAGGACGGTGTCCTTGCGGCAGGCGGGCTCGTCCTCGCTGCCGTTGACGACGACCACGGGGCGTACGCCGCGACGTATCGCCGCGTCCGCGACGGCCCGCAGCTTCCGGGCGAAGGGGAAGCCCGCGCCGCCCCGGCCGCGCAGCGCGATGTGCTCGGCGAGGCGGGCGAGGGGTTCGCCCGCCATCGGTTCCAGCGGACCGTGGACCTTCAGGTGCATGGCGAGGTCGAGGCGTTCGACGAGGTCGAAGCCGGAGGTGAGCAGGGGCAGGCCGACGACGCGGACTTCCGGGACGTCGGGCAGTGAGGCGTTCACGGATGGCCTCCGGTGGCGGCGTTCCAGGGCTCGCCCGAGCTGGGGGCATGAAAGGGCCGGGGCAGCGGTTCGGTGGCGGGGCCGCTGTCGTACGCGGGGTCGAGGGGCGCGTCGTACGAAGGGTCGTAGACGGGCTGGGGGATGGTGTCGTACGTGGGCGGGGGCGCGATGTAGGGCGATTCGGCGGGTGGTGGCGGGGAGGGCGCGGGCCAGCGGCCGGTGGGGTCGGTGCGGGGCGGGGGCACGGTGGGGGTCAGTGCCCGGTAGGCCGCGGAGATGCCGACGACCGGCTCCGGAGAGGGGGTGGGGGCGGTCGTGCCGGGCAGCGGGGCGGAGGCGGTGTCCCGCGCGGGTGGCCGCTCCCGGGGTGAGGCGTCCCGTTCCGGTTCGAGCAGGGCGAGGATCCGGGCGGCGACCTTCCGCTTGACCGGACGTGGCGCCGCGCGCAGCGCCACGGCACCGGCGACCCCGACCAGGCACAGCGCGTACAGCGCGATCACCCAGGAGGCGGGTGGGCGGCCCGCGTACAGGCCGTGGATCAGCCCCGCGCACCAGGCGGGATAGGCGAGCATGTGCAGCGCCCGCCAGCGGGAGGCGACCCGCGCCGGGGAAGCGAAGGCGCTGCGCAGGGCGCCGGTGACGGCTGTGGCGATCATGAGGAGGCCCGCGAGCGAGCCGAGGCCGATGAGTCCGGCGCTGCCTGCGACGCCGAGCCCGAACGGCATGAGGGCGCCGAACAGCGACACGTGGTCGAGCGCGACCTTGGCGGTGCCGTGCAGCAGCAGGAAGCCGACGGAGGCGGCCGCGGTGGTGCGGTGCACGGCCTGGGCGAGCAGGCGCTGGCGCGGATGGAGGAACAGCCGGTCGGTGGCGACCAGACCCCAGACGACGGCGGCGGTCAGACAGACCAGGGACAGGACGCCGGCGGTGAAGTCGATGGCGGCCCGCAGGCCGTCGCTGCCCGCGAAGACGAGCAGGGGTATCAGCAGCAGGGCTCCGGTACCGAGCAGAGCACTCTTGCGGTGGAGGTGCGGAGAGTTCATGGGGGCGGCTCCGAAATGGTTCGGTCCCGCCGCATGCTAAGTCGCTCCATACCGGTGGGTACGGGATTTGAGTTATTGCGTTGTTATCAAAGTGCGACACGATCTTGGTGTTGCCCCGATAGTGGGCGGTACGCGGAGTAACCCATGGCCAAGGGTCGGGAACCGGCCGGGTTCCCGGACGCCCGGGCGGCATGGGCACAAGCTCGTCGCGGGCCCCGGGAGGGCTGCGGTACCCTGACGCCATGCGTGCCGTACGCCTTCTGCTTAGCGGGCCGCGCTGATCAGTCCCGACCGCCGGTGAATCGCGGTCGGAATCGGCGCGGCGTCCCCTCCTGTGCGAGGGGCTTTTTCATTTGGCCAGCAGGCCAATTCCGTAGGCAGAGACGATCGATGGAGCTTTGAGGATCATGAGCGAGACGAATTCTGCTGCCGCCTCCGAGGTGGCCGCGCCGCACCGCTATACGGCCGCTCTGGCCGCCGAGATCGAGGCACGCTGGCAGGACTTCTGGGACGCCGACGGCACCTACGAGGCGCCGAACCCGAGCGGCGACATGGCCGCGCGGGACGAAGCCGAGGCCGCCCTGGTCGGCAGGCCCAAGAAGTTCATCATGGACATGTTCCCGTACCCCTCCGGAGCGGGCCTGCACGTCGGCCACCCCCTGGGCTACATCGCCACGGACGTCTACGCGCGCTACCAGCGCATGACCGGACACAACGTCCTGCACACCCTGGGTTTCGACGCCTTCGGCCTGCCCGCCGAGCAGTACGCCGTGCAGACGGGCACCCACCCGCGGGTCTCCACCGAGGCCAACATCGAGAACATGAAGGCGCAGCTGCGCGCGCTGGGCCTGGGGCACGACAAGCGACGCTCGTTCGCGACGATCGACCCCGAGTACTACAAGTGGACCCAGTGGATCTTCGTCCAGATCTTCAACTCCTGGTACGACACCGACGCCAAGAAGGCCCGCCCGATCGCCGACCTGGTCGCGCAGTTCGAGAGCGGTGACCGCGCCGTACCGGGCTCCACGCGCGCGTGGAGCGAGCTGGACGCCGCCGAGCGCGCCGACGTACTGAGCCAGTACCGCCTGGCCTACGCCTCCGACGCGCCCGTCAACTGGTGCCCCGGCCTGGGCACCGTCCTGGCCAACGAGGAAGTCACCGCCGACGGCCGCTCCGAGCGCGGCAACTTCCCCGTCTTCAAGGCCAAGCTGCGCCAGTGGAACATGCGCATCACGGCGTACGCCGACCGCCTGCTGGACGACCTGGACGCGCTGGACTGGCCCGACGCCATCAAGCTGCAGCAGCGCAACTGGATCGGCCGCTCCGAAGGCGCCCGCGTGAAATTCCCCGTGGGCACCGAGGGCGACGCGATCACCGTCTTCACCACCCGCCAGGACACCCTGTTCGGCTCCACCTACATGGTGCTGGCGCCCGAGCACGACCTGGTCGACAAGGTCGTGCCCGCGGCCTGGCCCGAGGGCACCCACGAGGTGTGGACCGGCGGACACGCCACACCGGCCGAGGCCGTCGCCAAGTACCGCGCCTTCGCCGCGTCCAAGTCCGACGTGGAGCGCCAGGCCGACGCCAAGGAGAAGACCGGCGTCTTCACCGGCGTCTACGCCACCAACCCGGTCAGCGGCGAGCAGGTCCCCGTCTTCATCGCCGACTACGTACTGATGGGCTACGGCACCGGCGCCATCATGGCCGTCCCGGCGCACGACAACCGCGACTTCGCCTTCGCGCGCGCCTTCCACCTGCCGATGCGCTGCGTGGTCGAACCGTCCGACGGCCGGGGCACCGACACCCGTACGTGGGACGACGCCTTCGTCTCGTACGAGGCGAAGCTGATCAACTCCTCGAACGAGGAAATCACCCTGGACGGCCTGGACGTCGTCGGCGCCAAGGCCCGCATCACCGGCTGGCTGGCCACCCGCGGCATCGGCGAGGGCACCGTCAACTTCCGCCTGCGCGACTGGCTGTTCAGCCGCCAGCGGTACTGGGGCGAGCCTTTCCCCATCGTCTACGACGAGGACGGCATCGCCCACGCGCTGCCCGAGTCGATGCTGCCCCTGGAGCTGCCGGAGGTCGACGACTACTCCCCGCGCACCTTCGACCCGGACGACGCGGACACCTCTCCGGAGACGCCGCTGTCCCGCAACGAGGACTGGGTCAACGTCACCCTGGACCTGGGCGAAGGACCCAAGCGGTACCGCCGTGAGACCAACACCATGCCCAACTGGGCGGGCTCCTGCTGGTACGAGCTGCGCTACCTGGACCCGCGCAACGACCAGCAGCTGGTCGACCCCGCCGTCGAGCAGTACTGGATGGGGCCGCGCGAGGGGCAGCCGACGGGGGGCGTCGACCTGTACGTGGGCGGCGCCGAGCACGCCGTGCTGCACCTGCTGTACGCGCGCTTCTGGTCGAAGGTCCTGTTCGACCTGGGCCACATCTCGTCCTCCGAGCCGTTCCACAAGCTGTACAACCAGGGCATGATCCAGGCCTACGTCTACCGGGACAGCCGCGGCTTCCCGGTGCCGGCCGCCGAGGTCGAGGAGCGCGACGGCAAGTTCTTCTTCGAGGGCGAGCCGGTCAAGCGCGAGCTGGGCAAGATGGGCAAGTCCCTGAAGAACGCGGTCACGCCGGACGAGATCTGCGACGAGTACGGCGCGGACACCCTGCGCCTGTACGAGATGGCGATGGGCCCCCTGGACGTGTCGCGTCCCTGGGACACGCGCGCGGTCGTCGGCCAGTACCGCCTGCTGCAGCGGCTGTGGCGCCTGATCGTCGACGAGTCGACCGGTGAGGTCACCGTCGCGGACGTCGCCGAGGCCGACATCGACGAGGGCACCCTGCGCGCCCTGCACAAGGCGATCGACGGCGTGCGCCAGGACCTGGACGGCATGCGGTTCAACACCGCCATCGCCAAGATCACCGAGCTGAACAACCACCTGACGAAGGTGGGCGGCACGGTGCCGAGGTCCGTCGCGGAGCGCCTGGTGCTGCTGATCGCGCCGCTGGCCCCGCACGTCGCCGAAGAGCTGTGGCGCAAGCTGGGCCACACCGACTCGGTCGTCCACCAGGACTTCCCTGTCGCCGACCCGGCGTACGTCGTGGACGAGTCAGTGACCTGCGTCGTGCAGATCAAGGGCAAGGTCAAGGCGCGCCTGGAGGTCTCCCCGTCGATCTCCGACGCGGAGCTGGAGAAGGTGGCGCTGGCCGACGAGAAGGTCGTGGCCGCGCTGGCCGGCGCGGGCATCCGCAAGGTGATCGTGCGGGCGCCGAAGCTGGTGAACATCGTTCCCGCGTAGCGGCATAGGGGTCTTCCCCTACGGGCAGGTTGGGGGTTCCGTTGGAACCTCCGGCCTGCCTTCTCCGTTTACCGTGGAGGAGTCGCTGGAGCTGTCTGAACGCGGAGAGGAGCGTCATGGGATCCGTGGGCGCGATCGTGGCGCTGCTTGTCGTGCTGTTCATGGTGCTGGGCGTCTATCTGACGGTGAAGGCGGTCCGGGCGGCCAAGCGGGGCGTGGACCGCACCATCCTGGAGGCCCGCCGGACGGTCGAGGACACCACGCTCCGGGCGAAGAGCTTCGCCCAGGTCGGCACCGCGGCCGAACTGGCGCAGCTGCGCCTCTCCTTGCGCACGTCCATGCGGGCCACCCAGGACGTCCTGCAAGCGGGTGCCGCCGACGACGCCTCGCTGAAGGAGACTTTGCAGCTCTTCGACCGGCTCAGCGTCCACGGGCACGAGCTGGACGACGAGCTGCGCCGCCTGGAGCGCGACCCCGACAAGGCCGCGCTGGCCGAGCGGCTCCCGGGGCTGCGGGAGCGCACGGAGCAGATCACGAAGGCGGCCGATTCCCTGCGCTGGTCGGCGCGCGACCGGGCCCGCCGGTTCGCCGACGACGACCTGGACTCGCTGAGCACGCAGATCGACATGGAGGCGGGCGCCCTGCGGCACTGGACGACGGAGCCGTCGCCCGCCCAGACTCCCGCCGCGTGGCCCGAGCCCGCGACGGACGACGCCGAGCGGACGACGCGACAGGCGATCACCCCGCCCACCGCCAGGCCGACGTATCCCTGGGAGAAGAAGACCAAGCCCGAGAGCACGACCTGATCCACCCGGTGGCCGAGGGAACTTCCGCGGAACCGGGCCGGCAGGGGCCGGGCTGCCACCCGACGGCGCAGACAGGTAATCTCCAGCTCATGTCCCGCCATGTCGCGATCGTCACGGATTCAACGGCCTACCTGCCGCAGCCGATGATGGACCGGCACGGCATCACGGCGGTGCCCCTGACCGTGGTCCTGGGTGACCAGGCACTGGAGGAAGGCACCGAGATCTCGTCCCGCTCGCTCGCCCTGGCGCTGCAGAAGCGGAAGTCGGTGACGACCTCCCGGCCCAGCCCCCAGCTCTTCGCGGAGACGTACCGGAAGCTCGCCGAGGCGGGCGCCACGGCCATCGTCTCGCTGCATCTGGGCGCCGAGTTCTCCGGCACGTACGACGCCGCGGTCCTCGCCGCGCAGGAAGCGCCGGTGCCCGTGCGGGTGGTGGACACCGGCATGGTCGCGATGGCCCTCGGCTTCTGCGCCCTCTCGGCGGCCCAGGCCGCGGAGGCGGGCGACTCGGTGGAGGAGGCGGTGGCGGCCGCGGAGAAGCGGGCCGCCGGCACGTCCGCGTACTTCTACGTCGACACCCTCGACTATCTGCGCAGGGGCGGCCGCATCGGCGCCGCACAGGCGCTGCTGGGCTCCGCGCTCGCCGTCAAGCCGCTGCTGAAGCTGGACGGCGGCCGCATCGACATGCTGGAGAAGGTACGGACGGCGTCGAAGGCGATCGCCCGGCTCGAGGAGATCGTGGTCGAGCGCGCCGGCAGCGGCCGGGTCGACATCGCGGTGCACCACCTGGCGGCGCCGGAGCGGGCGTCGGTCCTCGCCGACCGGCTCAGGGACCGGGTGCCGGGCCTCGCCGACTTGCACGTCAGCGAGGTCGGCGCGGTGATCGGGGCGCACACCGGGCCGGGGCTGCTGGGGGCTGTGGTCTCGCCGCGCTGAGGTTCCGCCTCGGGGCCCGGGTTACCGCGTGTGGGTGACGGAGATATCCACAACCGCCGAGTAATCCACGGAAATTGATCAAGATCAACAACTTTCCGCCGCGATGCCTAGCGTCGTCGGCATGGCACTTCGATCACTTTCCAGGACAGCTTCCGCGACGAGCGGGCCCGGTCGCGCCCCCGCATCCGACGGCCGCGCGAGCAGCCGCCACGCACGCGGGCAGGCCCGGCGCAGACGTGCCGGTGCCCGTGCCGACGTCTCGGCGGAGGCGGTGCGGGTGCGGGCGGAGAGCCTTTTCGCCGAGCCGCAGCCGCCCCCGCCTCGTGTGCCCGTGCCCGGGTGGGCGCGGGAAGCGGAGGTGGGGATGGAGGGGGAGGAGCCACCTGCCAAGGACGTGGAGGCGCGGCCGGGCCCCTCGCGACGCGAGCGCATGGGGCTGGCCCTGCGGGAGCGGCTGCCTGTGTGGCTGCAGTCGCGGTGCGGTCTCGAACGGCGCGGCGTGGTCGCGCTCGTCGTGGTCCTCGCCGTCGCCGCGGTGTTCGCGGCGCAGCACTTCTGGTCGGGCCGGACCCAGCCCGTGCGGCCACCCGAAGTGGTGCGTGCCGCGGGTGCCGTCCCTGACCGGGGTCCGGAGCCTGCTCCGTCGCCGGGGCCTCCGGCGCAGGCGGGGCGGGCGGCGGAGAGCGGAGGGGTTGCGGGCGGCCCGGGCGGTGCGGCGGCCGCCGGGGGCGCGATCGTCGTGGACGTCAGCGGGAAGGTCCGCCGCCCCGGGGTGCACCGGCTGCCCGCCGGATCCCGGGTGGCCGACGCGTTGCGGGCGGCCGGTGGGGTGCGGCCCGGCACGGAGACGGACGGCCTCAACCGGGCACGGTTCCTCGTGGACGGCGAACAGGTGGTGGTGGGCGGGGCTGCGGCGGCCGCCGGGGCCGGTGGAGTCGGTGCCGGTGTCGGAGGCGGTGCAGGCATCGGAGGGGCGGGAGGCGCGGTTGCCGCCGGTCCGGTCGGGCTGAACACGGCGACGGCGGAGCAGCTCGACCAACTTCCGGGCGTCGGCCCCGTGTTGGCGCAGCACATCATCGACTACCGCGCGGAGCACGGCGGTTTCCGCTCCGTCGAAGAGCTCCGTGAGGTCAACGGCATCGGGGACCGGCGCTTCGCCGATCTCCAGGATCTCGTACGGCCATGACCCGCGCGGCAGTTCACCTCGCGTCGGGACACCGGCTCGGTGCCTCGAACCCCCGGCAGGAGGGCCCGGCCGACCTCCGGCTGGTGCCGCCCGCGCTCGCGGCATGGGCGTCGGCGGCACTGATGCTGGACGCCCCGCCCCGGTGGGCGATCGCCACGGTGGCGGTCTGCGTGCTGGTGGCCGGAGCGCTGATGGTGACGTGGACGGCCCGGGGGAGACGGGGGCGCGGCGGACAGGGACGGGGCGCCGGCAGGCTCGGGCAGCCGGCGGGCCGGTGGCAGTGGCGAAGGCTCTCGGTGGCCGCCGTCCTGCTCTGCACCGCCGGTTCGACGGCGTCCGCGGCCCTGCACGGCGCGGATCTGCACCGCGGCCCCGTTCCCGCGCTGGCGAGTGAGTACGCGGAAGTGGAGGCGGAGCTGGAGGTGACGTCCGACCCGCGCCGCTCCAGGCCGCGTGTCGCCCGTGCGCAGACGATGCCGCCCGCGGTCGTCCTGGACGCCGATGTCGTACGCGTCAGGGAGGCGGACGGCACGTCGACCGTGACGCGCACGCCGGTCCTGGTGGTCGTGCGGACGGAGGGCGCGGACGCGGATGCCACCGAGGGGCCCGGGCCCGGTGACGCCTGGCTCGGGTTGTTGCCGTCGACTCGGGTGCGCGTGCAGGCCCGGCTCGCTCCGCCGCTGCCGGAGGGGGACCGGGTCGCGGCGGTGCTGCGGGTGTCGGGGGAGCGGGCGCCGCGGGTGGTCGGGGCGCCATCCGGGGCGCAGCGGTTGGCGGGGAGGCTGCGGGGTGGACTGCGTGAGGCCACGGACGGGCTGCCTGCCGACGCCCGGGCGCTGCTTCCCGGGCTTGTCATCGGGGACACCTCGCGCGTGCCGGCCGAGCTGGACCAGGCATTCCGGGCGACCGACCTCACGCACCTGCTTGCCGTGAGCGGTGCGAACCTCACGATCGTTCTGGTCCTGCTCATCGGGCCGCAGGGCACGGCCCAGCGGGTCGAGCGGCGCGGCCTTGCGCCGAAGTTGGGCATTCCGTTGCGGGCGACGGCGGTGCTCGGCGGGGCGCTCACCCTCGGATTCGTCATCGTCTGCCGACCGGACCCGAGCGTGCTGCGGGCCGCGGCCTGCGGGCTGATCGCGCTCCTCGCGATCGCCACCGGGCGGCGCAGGTCCCTCGTCCCGGCGCTGGCCGCGGCGGTCCTGTTGCTGGTCCTGTATGACCCGTGGCTGGCCCGGAGTTACGGGTTCCTGCTCTCCGTTCTGGCCACCGGCGCCCTGCTCACGCTCGCGCCGCGCTGGGGAGCCGCACTGCGCGACCGAGGCGTTCCGGCGCGGCTGGCGGACGCGCTGGCCGCCGCGGCCGCGGCGCAGGCGGTGTGTGCGCCCGTCGTCGCCGTCCTCGCGGCGCGGGTGAGCCTGGTCGCGGTGCCGTGCAATCTCCTCGCGGAGTTCGCGGTCGCGCCCGCCACCGTGCTCGGCTTCGCGGCGCTCGCCGCGGCGCCGGTGGCGATGCCCGTCGCCGAGGCGGCGGCGTGGGGCGCGAGTTGGCCGACCGAGTGGATCGCGGGCATCGCCCGCACCGGGGCGGCGCTCCCAGGGAGCGGGGTCGATTGGCCGGGTGGCTGGCGCGGCGGACTCCTCCTCGCGGTGGCCACCGTCGTCCTCGTTCTGGTGGGGCGCAGGATCGTGCGGCACCCGTGGCCGGCCGCGGCCTGCGCCGCGCTCCTCTTCCTCGTGATCGTCCAGCCGCCGCCCGTCACCCGGGTCATCGCGGGTTGGCCGCCGCCGGGGTGGCGCCTGGTGATGTGCGATGTCGGGCAGGGCGATGCCACGGTGCTCGCGGCGGGGGACGGCGCGGGGGTGGTGGTCGACGCGGGGCCCGACCCGGTGGCGGTCGACCGCTGTCTGCGTTCGCTCGGGATCACGCGTGTGCCGCTCGTCCTGCTCACGCACTTCCACGCGGACCACGTCGCGGGGCTGCCGGGGGTGCTGCGGGGGCGTGAGGTGGGGGAGATCCAGACGACGGGGTTCGAGGAGCCGCCGGAGCAGGCCGCGTTCGTGCGGGAGCAGGCCGCGGCGGCGCGCGTCGCGGTGGTCCCGGCCGTGGCGGGGGAGCGGCGTCGCGCGGGGCCGCTGGACTGGCAGGTGCTGTGGCCCACGGCGGGGCCGGTGCCACGCCCCGACGGACCGAACGACGCGAGCGTCACCCTGCTCGTGCGGACGGGAGGTCTGACCCTGTTGCTCCTCGGGGACCTGGAACCGCCGGCCCAGCGGGCCCTGCTGCGCACCCCGGCCGCCGCGTCGCTCGGCTCCGTGGACGTGCTCAAGGTCGCCCATCATGGGTCGGCCCAGCAAGATCCGGAGCTGCTGCGCAGGGCGGCGCCGCGGCTGGCCCTGATCTCCTGCGGCGCCGACAACTCGTACGGGCATCCGTCGCCCGTCACCCTGGCGGCGCTGCGGGCCGGGGGAGCGCAGGTGCTGCGCACGGACACGGATGGGGCGATCGCGGTGGTGGGGTCGGGCCCGGGAGCGGAGTCGGGGTCCGGGTCGGCGCCCCGGTCGGCGCCCCGGCTCGCGGTGGCCACCCGGCCTCCTTGACCGCGACCGGCACGGAGACCGGCAACCGGCACCTGCGCCCGCCGTCCCCGACGGGCTACCGCCGGGAACCCCGTCGTGAGCTGGCAAGACATGGAGAACGGAGGGCCAATTCGGGCGGTCGCGACACTTCGCGGCGCATCGGCAGCATTCCCGTGATCTGGGTCCGTGTTGCATCGAAAGCCGCAACGGTGATCGAATGCCTCTTCGCTGCAGTTTGCAGGTGTTGTGGTGTTGTCAAGGAAGGCGGGGGTGTGTCGCGCGTGTTCGGCCGTTGGCTGGGAAACCGTACGAATCTGGCTGGACGGACGGGACCCTTGTCGGCGCTCAGGGTTCCGCCGAGCGCGGGGGTGCTCAGCTGCCGGGTGCTCGACCCGGTCAACGAACCCGTGCGGAACGCGGAGTTCGCTGTCAGTGACGCGATGGGGCGCAAGGTCGTCAGTGGGGGCACGGACCCGTTCGGTTCGTTCGTCACGGCTGTTCCGGCCGGGGACTACCGCCTCGCGGTCTCGGCGGAGGGGTTCACTCCGTACCGGGCGAGCGCCACCGTGGCGGAGGACGCGCACGCCTCGATCGGTGATGTCACGCTCCAGGTCGCCCAGCCGCCCGCGCTGCCCGAGCCCGGGGACTGGGAGGTCGACCCGCTGCACTCCTCGGTCGGCTTCACCGCGCGGCACATCGGTCTCGCCCGCATTCACGGGCGGTTCAACAGCTTCGCGGGTGCGATCCGGATGGGCGAGCGGATGGAGGAGTCCGCGATGCACGTCGTCATCGACGCGGCGTCCATCGACACCGGGGTGCAGATGCGGGACGACCATCTGCGTTCGGGCGACTTCCTCGACGTGGGGCGTTTCCCGACGATGGAGTTCTACAGCGACCGTTTCGTGCACAAGGGCGGCAGCCGCTGGGCGATATCCGGCGGCCTCACGCTGCACGGCGTGACGCGCACGGTCACGCTCGACACGGAGTACCTCGGGATCGGCAAGGGCCTCGAGGGCGAGACCCGTGCCGCCTGCCGCGCCACCACCGAGCTGCACCGCGACGACTTCACGATCACCTGGCAGACGATGCTCGCGCGCGGTATCGCCGCCGTCGGGCACAGCATCACGATCGACCTCGACATCCAGGTCGTCCCCAAGACCGGCTGACCGGCCCGATCGGCTGACTTCCCCGGCGCTACGGGGCCTCCAGCCAGCCCTCGTGCTCGGCGGCCAGTTCGTCGAGTGCCGCGGGGTCGAGCCGGGCCGCGGGGTCCTCGACGACCACCAGCCACTGGGCGTCCTCGGCGTCGTCCTCGCCGGCCAGGGCGTCACGGACGAGCTGGGGTTCCTCGGTCACGCCGAAACGGTCGGGGAGCTCTTCGGCCACCGTCTCCGCGGCATCGCGGTCGGGCAGCACCAGGACATGTCGTACGTCGGTCACCAGCCCATTCTCCGACAAGGGCCGGGCGGCTCGGAGCCGGGTGTCAGTGCCGCGTGGGATGCTTGACCGCGATGGCCAGGAAGACAGATACCGCCGACATGTCAGATCCGCTCGCCCCTCTCACGCTCGCCGTGGGGCAGGAGGACCTGCTCCTCGACCGTGCCGTGCAGCAGGTGGTCGCGGCCGCCCGCGCGGCCGACGCGGACACGGACGTGCGCGACCTCACCCCCGACCAGCTGCAGCCCGGCACGCTCGCCGAGCTGACCAGCCCGTCGCTCTTCGCCGAGCGCAAGGTCGTCGTCGTGCGGAACGCGCAGGATCTGTCGGCGGACACGATCAAGGACGTCAAGGCGTATCTCTCGTCGCCCGCCGAGGAGATCACCCTCGTCCTGCTGCACGCGGGCGGCGCGAAGGGCAAGGGTCTGCTCGACGCCGCGCGCAAGGTGGGCGCGCGCGAGGTCGCCTGCCCCAAGATGACCAGGCCCGCGGACCGGCTGTCGTTCGTGCGGAGCGAGTTCCGGACCCTGGGGCGTTCGGCGACGTCGGAGGCGTGCCAGGCGCTCGTGGACTCGATCGGCAGCGATCTGCGGGAGCTCGCCTCCGCGGTCTCGCAGCTGGCGGCGGACGTCGAGGGCACGATCGACGAGGCGGTCGTCGGGCGGTACTACACGGGGCGCGCGGAGGCCTCCAGCTTCACGGTGGCCGACCGGGCCGTCGAGGGCCGGGCCGCCGAGGCGCTCGAAGCGTTGCGCTGGTCGCTCGCGACCGGTGTCGCCCCCGTCATGATCACCAGTGCCCTCGCGCAGGGGGTCCGGGCGATCGGCAAGCTCTCCTCCGCGCGCGGTGGCCGTCCCGCGGAGCTCGCCCGTGAGCTGGGCATGCCGCCCTGGAAGATCGATCGCGTGCGGCAGCAGATGCGGGGGTGGACCCCGGACGGGGTGGCCGTCGCGATCGCCGCTGTCGCGGCGGCCGACGCGGGGGTCAAGGGTGGCGGTGACGATCCGGAGTACGCGCTGGAGAAGGCCGTGGTGGCTGTCGCCCGGGCGGCTCGGTCGGGGCGCCGCTGAGGCCTTGCCGGCCGGGGAGCGGGCTCTCTGCGGGTAGCTCTTGGCTGGTCGCGCAGTTCCCCGCGCCCCTGTCGGGGTCCTGCTGTGGTCTGGTCTCTGCGGGTAGCTCTTGGCTGGTCGCGCAGTTCCCCGCGCCCCTGAAAAGACCCCCGGCGCCCCTGAAGAGACGCCCTGGCGCCCGCGCGCCCCTGAAAAAGACCACCCAGCGCCCCCAGAACCCGAACACCCCTGGACACAGCAATGCCCCCGAAGTGGGTCCGGGGGCACTGTCGCAGCGTGGCGTACTGCGTGGTCTGTCCGCGATTCGAGGTAGAGGGCTCGAATTACCCTCGCGGGAGGATTGATCATCACCCCGGCGGATTAGCCGGGGAAGAGGCTTCAGCCCTTGAGAGCCGCGGCCTTCGTCGCAAGCGCCGACTTCTTGTTGGCGGCCTGGTTCTTGTGGATGACACCCTTGGAGACGGCCTTGTCGAGCTGGCGCGTGGCCTCACGCGTGAGCTCGGCGGCCTTCTGGGCGTCACCGGCGGCAACGGCCTCGCGGGCCTTGCGGATCGCGGTCTTCAGCGAAGACTTGACCGCCTTGTTGCGCTGACGCGCCTTCTCGTTGGTCTTGATCCGCTTGATCTGGGACTTGATGTTCGCCACGAAAGAGCCTTTTCAGGTTCAGGTACTGCAGAGGTACTGCAGATGAGTTGTATGACACGCGCCTCGATGCTTGAGAGGGCTACGAGACACAGCTGTCCACGGTACCAGGCGCCCTCCGACCGGCCCAAACCGAGCGCAGTGCGCCACCCATGGGACGATGGAAGCTACGTATAGATCCGACCCGAGGCTACAGGCGCCTCAAGAGACAGGACCCTGCGTGCCCGCGACCCCTAACAATGTGCCCGAGCCGAGCCGTACCGACCCGGCTCTGATCCGCAATTTCTGCATCATCGCGCACATCGACCACGGCAAGTCCACGCTCGCCGACCGCATGCTCCAGCTCACCGGGGTGGTGGAGCAGCGGCAGATGCGTGCTCAGTACCTCGACCGGATGGACATCGAGCGCGAGCGCGGCATCACGATCAAGTCCCAGGCGGTGCGTCTGCCCTGGGCCCCGAACGAGGGCCCGGACCAGGGCAGTACGCACATCCTCAACATGATCGACACCCCGGGCCACGTCGACTTCACGTATGAGGTCTCGCGTTCGCTCGCGGCGTGTGAGGGCACGATCCTCCTCGTCGACGCGGCCCAGGGCATCGAGGCGCAGACTCTCGCCAACCTCTACCTGGCGATGGAGAACGACCTCAAGATCATCCCGGTTCTCAATAAGATCGATCTGCCGGCCGCCCAGCCGGAGAAGTTCTCCGAGGAGCTCGCCAATCTCATCGGCTGCGACCCCGCGGACGTGCTGAAGGTCTCCGCCAAGACCGGCATGGGCGTCGAGGCGCTGCTCGACAAGGTCGTCGCCGAGATCCCGCCGCCGGTCGGCGTCGCGGACGCGCCCGCCCGCGCGATGATCTTCGACTCGGTCTACGACTCCTACCGCGGCGTCGTGACGTACGTACGAGTCGTCGACGGTCAGCTCAACAAGCGTGAGCGGATCCGGATGATGTCCACCGGTGCCACGCACGAGCTCCTCGAGATCGGCGTCTCGTCGCCGGAGATGACCTCGGCCGACGGCATCGGCGTCGGTGAGGTGGGCTACATCATCACCGGCGTGAAGGACGTCCGTCAGTCCAAGGTCGGTGACACGATCACCTCGCTGCACAAGGGCGCGACCGAGGCGCTCGGCGGCTACAAGGACCCGAAGCCGATGGTCTTCTCGGGTCTGTATCCGCTGGACGGGTCCGAGTACCCGGACCTGCGCGAGGCCCTCGACAAGCTGCAGCTCAACGACGCCGCGCTGGTGTACGAGCCGGAGACCTCGGCCGCTCTCGGGTTCGGCTTCCGTGTCGGGTTCCTGGGGCTGCTGCACCTCGATGTGATCCGTGAGCGGCTCGAGCGCGAGTTCGGGCTCGACCTGATCGCCACCGCTCCGAACGTGGTCTACCGCGTGATCATGGAGGACGGCACCGAGCACACGGTCACCAACCCGAGTGAATTCCCCGAGGGCAAGATCGACGAGGTGTACGAGCCCGTCGTACGCGCCACGATCCTCGCGCCCAGCGAGTTCATCGGCTCGATCATGGAGCTGTGCCAGAACCGGCGCGGCGTCATGCTCGGCATGGACTACCTCTCCGAGGACCGCGTCGAGATCCGCTACACGCTGCCCCTCGCCGAGATCGTCTTCGACTTCTTCGACCAGCTGAAGTCCAAGACGCGCGGTTACGCCTCGCTGGACTACGAGCCCACGGGCGAGCAGTCCGCGCAGCTCGTCAAGGTCGACATCCTGCTGCACGGCGACAAGGTCGACGCGTTCTCCGCCGTCACGCACAAGGACGCGGCGTACGCGTACGGCGTGCGGCTCGTCGCCAAGCTGCGCGAGCTCATCCCGCGCCAGGCGTTCGAGGTGCCCGTGCAGGCGGCGATCGGCTCCCGGGTCATCGCCCGCGAGACCATCCGCGCCATCCGCAAGGACGTCCTCGCCAAGTGCTACGGCGGTGACATCTCCCGTAAGCGGAAGCTGCTCGAGAAGCAGAAGGAGGGCAAGAAGCGCATGAAGATGGTCGGCTCCGTCGAGGTGCCGCAGGAAGCCTTCATCGCCGTGCTCTCCAGCGACGACAGCGGCCCCGGCAAGGCCAAGAAGTAGTCACACCGGTCGCGGCCGGGCGGCTGCCACGCGGGCCCCGTGCGCACACGCACGGGGCCCGCGGCGCGTTGCGGCGGGCCTGCCCGTTCCGGTTGGGTGTCTGTAGGAAGTGACAGGCAGCTGCCCCTTACGCACCGGGCGTCGGCGCTCTACTCTGATCACCACTCGTAGGTTACTCGCAAGTTAAACAAGTAGCCGGCAGGGACGTAAGAAGCAGCCAACCAGCCAGTTCGCCGCACTGACGTGGGCCCGGAGGATGTCGTGAGCGACACACAGACCTTGATCGAGAACCGTCCGCCCTCCGTGGCGCATCTCTTCCTGGAGCGCGTGGCGGCCACGCCGGATGCCGAGGCCTACCGCTATCCGGTTCCGGCGGCCTCCGGCGAGGGCCCCGACGAGTGGAAGACGCTCAGCTGGGCGCAGGCCGCCGACCGCGTCGACGCCATCGCGGCGGGCCTGATCGAGCTCGGTCTGCGGTCGGAGGACCGCGTCGCCCTCGCCTCGTCCACGCGTGTCGAGTGGATCCTCTGCGACCTCGGCATCATGTGCGCGGGCGCGGCCACCACGACCGTCTACCCGCAGACCAACGCCGAGGAGTCGGCGTACATCCTGGCCGACTCCGACAGCCGGGTGCTGATCGCCGAGGACGCCGCGCAGCTCGCCAAGGCACGTGAGAAGCGCGCCGACCTGCCCGAGCTGCGGCACGTCGTGGTGCTCGACGCGGACGGCGTGGAGCCAGCCGCGGACGACCCCGAGGGCTGGGTGCTCACGCTCGCCGACCTGGAGGCCCGCGGCGCCGCGCACCTGGAGAAGAACCCGGGACTCATCAAGGAGCGGATCGCGGCGATCACCGCCGACCAGCTCGCCACGATCATCTACACCTCCGGCACCACGGGCCGCCCCAAGGGCGTGCGCCTGCCGCAGGACAACTGGTCGTACATGGCCAAGGCCATCGCGGCGACCGGCCTGCTCGGCCCGGACGACGTGCAGTACCTGTGGCTGCCGCTCGCGCACGTCTTCGGCAAGGTGCTGACCTCCGGGCAGATCGAGCTCGGGCACGTCACCGCCGTCGACGGCCGCGTCGACAAGATCATCGAGAATCTGCCGGTGGTGCAGCCCACCTACATGGCGGCCGTGCCCCGCATCTTCGAGAAGGTCTACAACGGCGTCGCGGCCAAGGCGCGGGCCGGCGGCGGCGCCAAGTACAAGATCTTCCTGTGGGCCGCCGAGGTCGCCCGCGAGTACGCGAAGGTCAGCCAGGACAACTTCCGCAGGACCGGCACCGCCTCCGTGCCCTTCGGGCTGCGCGCCAAGCACAAGGCCGCCGACACCCTCGTCTACTCCAAGCTGCGCGAGGCCTTCGGCGGGCGGCTGCGCGCCGCCGTCTCCGGCTCCGCCGCGCTCGCGCCCGACATCGGCTACTTCTTCGCGGGCGCCGGCATCCACATCCTGGAGGGGTACGGCCTGACCGAGTCCTCCGCCGCCTCCTTCGTGAACCCCGGCGAGGCCTACCGCACCGGCACCGTCGGCAAGCCGCTGCCCGGCACCGAGGTGCGCATCGCGGACGACGGCGAGATCCTGCTGCGCGGCCCCGGCATCATGGAGGGCTACCACGGCCTCCCCGACAAGACCGCGGAGGTCCTGGAGTCCGACGGGTGGTTCCACACCGGGGACATCGGTGAGCTGTCCGTCGACGGCTATCTGCGGATCACCGACCGCAAGAAGGACCTGATCAAAACCTCCGGCGGCAAGTACATCGCGCCCGCCGAGGTCGAGGGCCAGTTCAAGGCCGTGTGTCCGTACGTCTCGAACATCCTGGTGCACGGCGCCGACCGGAACTTCTGCACCGCGCTGATCTCCCTCGACGAGCCCGCCATCCTGGGCTGGGCCGAGGAGAACGGCCTGGGCGGCAAGTCCTACGCCGAGGTGGTCGCCGCGCCCGCCACGGTCGAGCTCGTCGACGGCTATGTGCGGGAGCTCAACGAAGGCCTGCAGCGCTGGCAGACCATCAAGAAGTTCCGGCTCCTGCCGCGCGACCTGGACGTCGAGCACGGCGAGCTGACGCCCAGCCTCAAGCTGAAGCGCCCGGTGGTCGAGCGGGAGTACAAGCACCTGATCGAGGAGATGTACGCGGGTTCGCGCGAGGCCTGAGCGCAGGCCATCGGCCCCGGGGTCCGGGGGGCTGCTCGTACGCGGCCGGAGTGTCCCTCAGACGCTCCGGCCGCGCCGCATCTCCTGCACGAGCTCTTCCATGTGCGTCACATGGCGGCGCAGTTCGAGCACGTCCTTGAGGCTGCTCGCGGCCATATGGGTCTCGATCGCCGTCAGCCGCGCGGCCAGCTCGTCGAACTGGCGCTGCTCACGAGCCAGTATCCGCTCCAACTGCCGGTTCTTCCGGTGCAGTTCCAGGAAGACGGTGACTTTGGAGCGCAGGACCCACGGGTCGAACGGCTTGGTCAGGTAGTCCGCCGCACCCGTCGCGTAGCCACGGAAGGCGTAGCCCGCGTCGTTGTCGGTGCCCGTCAGGAAGATGATGGGCACGTCCTTGGTCTGGTCGAGCCGTTTGATGTTCGACGCGGTCTCGAAGCCGTCCATGCCGGGCATGCGGACGTCCAGGAGGATCACGGCGAATCGTTGTCTCAGAATCGCCTTCATGGCCTCCTCGCCCGAACGGGCCCGCACCAGCGGCTCGTTCAGTGACCCGAGGACGGCTTCGAGCGCCATCAGGTTGTCCTCCATGTCGTCGACCAGGAGGATGCTCGCGCGGTTGTCGGTAGCGGCCTCTGCACTCATGATCACGGTGCCTCACTCGGTTGCCGGCGGAGCAGCGCTATCTCCCTGAGCGCTGTGCTGCTCCGGAGCGACGGTCTCTGGTCGGGGGGAGGCGGACTGCTCGGCGGCTGCCGCTCCTGCGGGGTCCAGGAGGGCACAGACGACGCCGAGCAGCTGGTCCACGTCCACTGGTTTCGGTACGTAGTCGGTGGCGCCCCGGGCGATGGCCTTCTCGCGGTCCCCGGGCATGGCCTTGGCGGTGAGGGCGACGATGGGCAGGCCCCGCCAGCGCGGGCTGCGACGGATCGCGGCCATGGTTTCGTAGCCGTCCATCTCCGGCATCATGATGTCCATCAGGACGATGTCGACGTCCGGATTGCGTTCCAGCGTCTCGATGCCCTCGCGGCCGTTCTCCGCGTACAGGACGGGCATGCCGACGCGGCTCAGTACATGGGTGAGCGCGAAGACGTTGCGGATGTCGTCGTCGACGATGAGCACCCTGCGGCCCGGCAGTATGCGGCCCGCGTGCCCTTCCTTCCACTCCTCCAGCTTGGTGGGCGTGGGCCAGCTGTCGTCGGGTTCGAGGGCGGTGTGCGGCCGCAGGGCGGCCTGTTCGATGGGCTCCGGCATGTGCTGCGTGTGGGTCGCGGCGTACGCGATCGCCGCAGCGCCGTGGCCCGGGTGCACCACGGGAACGTACAGCGAGAAGGTCGAACCCTCGCCGGGTGTGCTCTCCGCGGTGATGCGGCCGCCGAGCAGGCCCGCGATCTCGCGGCTGATGGAGAGGCCGAGGCCGGTGCCGCCGTATTTGCGGTTGGTGGTGCCGTCGGCCTGCTGGAACGCCTCGAAGATCACCGGGAGTTGCTCGGGCGGGATGCCGATGCCGGTGTCCTTGACCTCGAAGCAGAGCAGGTCGTCGTTGTCGTGGACCAGCCGGTCGTGGGCGGTCTCCTTGACGCGGCTGACCCGCAGCTCGACGCTGCCGGCCGAGGTGAACTTCACCGCGTTCGACAGGAGGTTGCGCAGGATCTGCTGGAGGCGCTGCTCGTCCGAGAACATCTCGCGCGGCACGTCCTCGCCCACCGACACGTCGAAGGCGAGGCCGCGGTCGAGGGTGAGCGGGCGGAACGTCGCGTGGACGTAGTCGAGGACCTTGATCAGCGGCAGCTTCTTCGGGCGTACGTCCATCCGGCCTGCCTCGATCTTCGACAGGTCCAGGATGTCGTTGATGAGCTGGAGGAGGTCGGAGCCCGAGCGGTGGATGGTCGTCGCGAACTGCACCTCCTGGTCGGAGAGGTGGTCGTCGGGGTTGTCGGAGAGCAGCCGGGCCAGGATCAGCAGCGAGTTGAGCGGGGTGCGCAGCTCGTGCGACATGTTCGCCAGGAACTCCGACTTGTACTGGGAGCTCGTGGCGAGCAGGGCCGCCTTCTCCTCGAGCGCGGCGTTCGAGCGGCGCAACTCGCCCTGTTGGCGCTGGAGTTCGTCCGAGCGCTCCTGGAGCTGGGTGGCAAGGCGCTGCGACTCGCCGAGCAGCGACTCGGTGCGGGAGTTGGCGATGATGGTGTTGATCGCGACGCCGATGGTGTTCACGAACTGGTCGAAGAAGGCCAGGTGGACATCGGAGAAGCGGGAGAACGTGGCGAGCTCGATGACGCCGAGCAGCTTGTCCTCGAAGAGGATCGGGATGATCACGACGGTGGCGGGGGCCGCGTCGCCGAGCCCCGAATGGATCTTGATGTAGTCCGGCGGGACCTCCTCGACCAGGATGCGCTTCTTCTCCAGCGCGGCCTGGCGCACCAGGCCCTGCGCGGGCATCCCGCCGGTGTCGACGACCGAGCCCTGCGCCGCGCCGTACCCCGCGATGAACGCGAGGCCCTTCGCGGTGACCTGGGTGGGCGCCGGGCTCTCGGCGGTGTCCGGGTCGGCGAGGAAGAACGCGCCGTACTGCGCGTTCACCAGTGGCGTCAGCTCGCGCAGGATCAGGTCGGCGACCTCCATCAGGTCGCGGTGGCCCTGCATCAGGCCCGCCAGGCGGGCCAGGTTGGACTCCAGCCAGTCCTTCGCGCGGGTGGTCTCGCGGAGGTTGGACACCATGAGGTTGATGTTGTCCTTGAGGTCGGTGACCTCGCCGCGCGTCTCCACGGTGATGGCGCGGGTCATGTCGCCCTGGGCCACGGCGGAGGCGACCTCGGCGATGGCGCGGACCTGGGTGGTCAGGTTCAGCGCCAGCTCGTTCACGTTCGTCGTCAGGCGCTTCCAGGTGCCGTACACGCCCTCGACCCGGGCCTGCCCGCCGAGCTGACCCTCGGAGCCGACCTCGCGGGCCACGCGGGTGACCTCGGAGGAGAACGAGGACAGCGTGTCCACCATGGTGTTGATGGTGGTCTTCAGCTCCAGGATCTCGCCGCGCGCGTCCACGTCGATCTTCTTGGACAGGTCGCCCTGCGCCACGGCCGTCGCGACCTGCGCGATGTTGCGGACCTGCCCGGTGAGGTTGTCCGCCATGTAGTTGACGTTGTCGGTGAGGTCCTTCCACACCCCGGACACACCGAGGACCTGCGCGCGGCCCCCAAGCCTGCCGTCCGTGCCGACCTCGCGGGCGACGCGGGTCACCTCGTCGGCGAAGGCACGCAGCTGCTCCACCATCGTGTTGACGGTGTCCTTCAGCTCCAGGATCTCGCCGCGCGCCGTGACCGTGATCATCTTGGAGAGGTCGCCGTTGGCGACGGCGGTGGTGACCTGGGCGATGTTGCGGACCTGGGAGGTGAGGTTCGACGCCATGAAGTTGACGTTGTCCGTGAGGTCCTTCCACACGCCCGAGACGCCCCGCACCTGCGCCTGACCGCCGAGGTTGCCCTCGGTGCCGACCTCGCGGGCGACACGGGTGACCTCGTCGGCGAAGGCGGACAGCTGGTCGACCATCGTGTTGATCGTCGACTTCAGCTCCAGGATCTCGCCCTTCGCCTCGACCGTGATCTTCTTCCCGAGGTCGCCCTGGGCCACGGCCGTCGACACGAGCGCGATGTTCCGCACCTGGGAGGTGAGGTTGTCGGCCATGAAGTTGACGTTGTCGGTGAGGTCCTTCCATACGCCGGATACGCCCCGCACCTGGGCCCGCCCGCCGAGGTTGCCCTCGGTGCCGACCTCGCGGGCCACACGCGTCACCTCGTCGGCGAAGGCGGAGAGCTGATCCACCATCGTGTTCACCGTCGACTTCAGCTCCAGGATCTCGCCCCGGGCGTCGACGGTGATCTTCTGGCTCAGGTCGCCGTTGGCGACGGCGGTGGTCACCTGGGCGATGTTGCGGACCTGGGAGGTGAGGTTCGACGCCATGAAGTTGACGTTGTCGGTGAGGTCCTTCCACACGCCGGACACCCCGCGCGCCTGCGCGCGGCCGCCCAACTGGCCCTCCGTACCGACCTCGCGCGCCACCCGCGTCACCTCGGCGGCGAACGCGGAGAGCTGCTCCACCATCGTGTTCACGGTCAGCTTCAGTTCGAGCAGCTCGCCCGTGGCCTCCACGGTCACCGTGCGGGTCAGATCGCCCTGCGCCACCGCCGTGGTGACGAGGGCGATGTCCCGCACCTGCGCGGTGAGCCGGGACGCCATCGTGTTGACGGCCTCCGTCACGTCCCGCCAGCTGCCCGAGAGCCCGCGCACCTTGGCACGCCCGCCCAGCCGCCCCTCCGTGCCGACCTCACGGGCGACACGCGTGACTTCACCCGTGAAGAGGGACAGCTGATCGACCATCGTGTTGACGGCACGCCCCAGACGGCGTAAATCACCCCGCAGCTCACGCGTGCCGTCGTGCAGGTCGACGCGCTGCGTCAGGTCGCCGCCGGCCACCGCGTTCAGCACCCGGGTGGCGTTCGCCGCCGGCGCGACCAGCGCGTCCAGCAGCGTGTTGACCTCCGAGACGCGCGCCGCCCAGCGGCCCTGCCCCGGGCTCGCGCCGAACCGCTCGTCCAGGCGGCCGTGCCGTATGATCTCGCGGCGCACGCGGACCAGTTCGCCGTCGAAGTGCAGCGACCGGTCGAGCATCTCGTTGAAGACCGTGTACAGCTCGGCGGTGATGCCCTCGCCGACCGGTGCGACCTTGTTGAAGTCCCCGTCCCGCGCGGCGCGCATGGCGGCGAGAAGCGGGCGCAGCTGACAGGCGACCGATTCCGTGCCGGCGTCGGACTTCTGCGCGGGGACCGTGACCAGGTCCCGACCGAGCGCAGGCATAGCACTGTTCTCACTCATAACGGCCCACTTCAGTGACTCGGCGCTTATGGGCGTAGCCAGTCTGTCACTCTGTCGGTGTCGCCTGAGGCGCATTTGCCCGAACTGCTCAGGAGCCGCACCGTGGGGTCCATTCCGATGCAACGGAAGAACCATTTCCGTGCCTCCGCCACGGACCCGGACCTCCCCGGGCCGCCGGCGGTGGTGCGCACATCACTGCCCGGAAACCCGCTGGCGCCCGCCGCCGCGCGCAGGTTCGTGCGTGCGGCGCTCGCCGACTGGACCGAGCTCGGCGTGCCCGCCGCCGCGGGAATCACCGACCGGCTGGCCGACGACTCCGTGCTGCTCGTCAGCGAACTGGTGACCAACGCCGTCGTGCACGCGGGCACCGCCGTCGAGCTGATGTGCCGGCTCGACGAGGCGCTGCCCGAGGAGAGCACGGACGAGGCCCTCGTCATCGAGGTCTCCGACCACCACCCCTCCCGCTCCGTCCGCAGCGAGCCGGGCCCGCCACCGTCCTGCGGCACCCCGGAGTACGGCCGTGGCCTGCAACTCGTCGCGACCCTCTCCGAGTCGTGGGGCATCACCTACCGCACGGGCACCAAGACGGTCTGGGCCCGGCTGCCCTTCGAAGGCGTCCAGGCCGCCCAGGACACCGAGACGTACGCGCACGGCCAGGCGCTGCAACGCGGCCTGCGCGCCGCGGAGATCCTCGCGCCGCTGCCCAAGCGGACCTCGCACGACACGGAATGGGTCAACAGGGGCGCCCTCACCTTCCTCGCCGAGGCGTCCGACCTGCTGGCCGGACAGTTCGACGAGGACCTGGTCGCCGCCCTCGCCGGACAGCTGCTCGTGCCGCGCCTCGCCGACTGGTGCGCCGTGTGGCTGGAGGACGCCTCGGAAGCGTCCTCACGCGGCGGCATGGGAGCGCCGGGGGCGCGCCTCGCCCGCGTGTGGCACACCAGCGAGCACCGCATAGAGGAGCTGCGCCGCGTCCTGGAGAAGGAGCCGCCCCGGCTGCCCGAAGTCGCAGGATCGGGCGCCTTCCCCGTCCCCTGGCCCGGCGAGGCGCTGGCCGGCGGGGTGTCCGGGACGTCCGTCGGGGTCGTCGGGTCGAGCGGATCCGGCGCGGCACTGGCGTACCGGCTGACCGCGGGCGGGCGCGCGCTGGGCACGCTCGTCATCGGCCGGGCCGGTCTCGTCCGGTTCCCCGACGAGGTCACAGGGCTCGTCGAGGACTTCAGCCGCCGGGTCGCGCTGGCGATCAGCACCGCCCGCCGCTACCAGCGCCAGGCCAACATCAGCCAGGTCCTCCAGCGCGGGCTGCTCCCCAGCACGGTCGCGCAGATCCCCGGCGTGGAGAGCGGCCTCGTCTACGAGCCGCGGGACAAGGGCGGCCCCGGCGGCGACTTCTACGACGTGTTCCAGGCGGGCGAGGGCCGCTGGTGCTTCGCGCTCGGCGACGTCCAGGGCAAGGGGCCGGAGGCGGCCGTCGTCATCGGCCTGGCCCGGCCCTGGCTGCGGCTCCTCGCCCGCGAGGGGTACCAGGTCGCGGAGGTCATGGACCGCCTCAACCAGCTGCTCCTCGACGACGCGACCGAGGCGGCGGACGCGGCGGCCGCCGTCGTCGCGGTCGCCGGCGGCCAGGGCGTGCCGCCCGACGGCCCCACCTCCCGCTTCCTCTCCCTCCTGTACGGCGAGCTCGTCCCGTACGAAGGGGGCGTGCGCTGCACCATCGCGTGCGCCGGGCATCCGCTGCCGCTCCTCCTCTCCCCGGAGGGGGAGGTGCGGGAGGCGGCCACCCCGCAGGTGCTGCTGGGTGTCGTCGACGACGAGACCTACACCAGCGAGACCTTCGAGCTGCGCACCGGCGAGACGCTGCTGTGCGTCACGGACGGCGTGACCGAGCGCCGCGCGGGACGCCACCAGTTCGACGACGGCGACGGACTCGCGAAGGCGCTGGCCGGCTGCGCGGGGCTCGACGCGGCGCTCGTGGCGGAGCGGATCCGACGACTCGTGCACGAGTTCTCCGAGCGGCCGCCGGATGATGATCTGGCGTTGCTGGTGTTGCGGGCGGGGTGAGGGGTGGGCGGTGTGAGGGGCGGGTGGGGTGAGGGGTGGGTGGCTGGGGTGAGCAGGGTGAGCAGGGTGAGTGCCAGGGTGCGGGACACTGGTAGGTATGCCTTCCGCACTGCCCGATGGTGAGCCCATGCCCGAGGACGGGGCGCTGCCCGCGTCCGCCCTGGACGGCGCGGCCTCCCGCCCGCTCGGCTTCTACCTGCACGTCCCGTACTGCGCCACGCGCTGCGGCTACTGCGACTTCAACACGTACACCGCCACCGAGCTGCGCGGCTCCGGTGGCGTGCTCGCCTCCCGGGACAACTACGCGGACACCCTCGCCGACGAGGTACGGCTCGCCAGGAAGGTCCTCGGGGACGACCCGCGGCCCGTACGGACCGTATTCGTCGGAGGCGGTACGCCGACACTGCTCGCCGCCGGGGATCTCGTGCGGATGCTGGGCGCCGTGCGGGACGAGTTCGGGCTCGCGGACGACGCCGAGATCACGACCGAGGCCAATCCGGAGTCCGTCGACGCGGCGTATCTGAGCGAGCTGCGGGAGGGCGGGTTCAACCGGGTCTCCTTCGGCATGCAGAGCGCCAAGCAGCACGTCCTGAAGGTGCTCGACCGTACGCATACGCCCGGGCGGCCCGAGGCGTGCGTCGCCGAGGCGCGGGCGGCGGGGTTCGACCACGTGAACCTGGACCTGATCTACGGCACGCCGGGCGAGACCGACGACGACTGGCGGGCCACCCTCGACGCGGCGATCGGCGCCGGGCCCGACCACGTCAGCGCCTACGCGCTGATCGTCGAGGAGGGCACGCAGCTCGCGCGGCGGATCCGGCGCGGGGAGGTGCCGATGACCGACGACGACGTGCACGCGGACCGGTACCTCATCGCCGACGAGGTGCTGGGAAGTGCGGGCTTCGACTGGTACGAGGTGTCCAACTGGGCCACGTCCGAGGCCGGGCGGTGCCTCCACAACGAGCTGTACTGGCGGGGCGCCGACTGGTGGGGCGCCGGGCCCGGCGCGCACAGCCACGTGGGGGGCGTGCGGTGGTGGAACGTCAAGCATCCCGGGGCGTATGCGGGGGCGCTGGCGGGGGGTGGGTCGCCCGGGGCCGGGCGGGAGGTGCTCTCTGCCGAGGATCGGCGGGTGGAGCGGATTCTGTTGGAGCTGAGGTTGCGGGAGGGGTGTCCGTTGTCGCTGCTGCGGTCGGCCGGGCTCGCGGCGTCCGCGCGTGCACGGGACGAAGGGCTGCTCGAGGTCGCCCCCTATGAGGAGGGGCGGGCTGTGCTTACTCTTCGGGGGCGGTTGTTGGCTGATGCGGTGGTGCGGGACCTGGTGGATTAGGGCTGGGGTCTGCGCCTGTTCTTCGGTTGTGGGGCGGGGGCGCGGGGGTATGTGCGTACTCGCTATCCCTGCGTCGCGCCTCAAGTCCAAAGGCGCCAGAGTGTGCTCGGTGCTCCGTTCGCACATACCCCCACACCCCCTCGGGCGCGTGTGCGCCTGCGCCCCGGTGGGGCGACTCGCTCCTACTCCCACTGGGCGTCGCGGGGCGAACGGGCGGGTGGGTGGGATGCGTCCGCCGCGAAGCGGCGGGCTCGGTGCTCCTACCCCGATGGGCGGCGCGGGGGCGCTCAGGGGAGTGTGACGAAGTCGATCAGTTCTTCTACTCGGCCCAGGAGCGGGGGCTCCAGGTCCTTGTAGGAGTGGACCGAGTTCAGGATGCGCTGCCAGGCCGCCCCCGTGTTCTCGGGCCAGCCGAGCGCCCGGCAGACGCCCGTCTTCCAGTCCTGGCCGCGGGGGACGCGGGGCCAGCCGGGGATGCCGACCGAGGAGGGCTTCACCGCCTCCCAGACGTCGATGTAGGGGTGGCCGACGACGAGGGCGTGCGCGCTGGTGACCTCCGCCGCGATGCGGGACTCCTTGGAGCCGGGGACCAGGTGGTCCACGAGGACGCCCAGGCGCGCGTCGGGACCGGGGGCGAACTCGGCGACGATCGAGGGGAGGTCGTCGATGCCCTCCAGGTACTCGACGACGACGCCCTCGATGCGGAGGTCGTCACCCCAGACACGCTCGACCAGTTCGGCGTCGTGCCGGCCCTCTACGTAGATGCGTCCCGCCCGGGCGACCCGGGCCCGCGCCCCGGGGACGGCCACCGAACCGGAGGCGGTGCGGGAGGGACGTACGGGAGCAGAGGCCTGGGTGGGGCGGACCAGGGTCACCGGGCGGCCTTCCAGGAGGAAGCCGCGGGGTTCCATCGGGAACACGCGGTGCTTGCCGAAGCGGTCCTCCAGCGTCACCGTCGGACCCTGCGCCGTCTTCTCGCAGCGGATCACCGCCCCGCAGAACCCGGTGCTCAGCTCCTCGACCACGAGGCCGGCGTCCGCCGCCACCTCGGGTACGGGCTTCGGCTTCTTCCACGGGGGCGTGAGGTCGGCGGAGTACTGGCGCATTCTGCTGACGATAGGAAGAGCGGCGCCCGTTGGGGTTACGACACGCCGTGGCGGGCTGCCAGTGTGGCGCGTTGGGCGTGGACAAATGCCGCATTGACCGTCGCGCCGTGGCCGGGGACGTACAGCGCGTCCTCGCCGCCCAGCTCCAGGAGGCGGTCCAGCGCGGCCGGCCAGCGGGCCGGTACCGCGTCCGGGCCCGCCTGCGGTTCGCCCGACTCCTCGACGAGGTCGCCGCAGAACACGATCTCCGGGCCGCCGTCGGTGCCGGGCACGAGGACCGCGAGGTCGTGGCCCGAGTGGCCGGGGCCGATGTTGGCGAGCAGCACCTGGACGCCGCCCAGGTCGAGCGTCCACTCCCCGCACACCAGGTGGTGCGGGTGGACCAGGAGGTCGGCCGCCTCCGCCGCCGCGTCCGGGTCCAGGCCGTGGCGTACCGCGTCCGCACGCAGCTCTTCGCGGCCCTTGGCGAAGACCGTGTCGATGCCCACCGCCCCGTACACCTCCACACCGGAGAAGGCGGCCGCCCCGAAGACGTGGTCGAAGTGGGGGTGGGTGAGTGCGAGGTGGGTCACTCTGCGGCCGCCGCCGAGGATGCGCTGGGCCCGGGTCCGCAGGGCCGCGCCCTCGGCCAGGCTCGAACCGGAGTCGACCATGAGGGCCGCGTCGTCCCCGACGACGAGCCCCGCCGTGCAGTCCCAGACGGGCAGACGGCACCGCCCCACGCGCGGCGCGAGCCGCTCCCAGCCCACCGCTTCCCATGCCGGCGTCACGTTCATACGGTGACGCTATCCGCACGCGCGGTGTTCGGCAGCCGCTGTCTTGCCCGGCCCGTACCCGACGGCCGTACACTGACCCTTTGAAAGGCTGGCACTCGCCCGCGGTGAGTGCCAGTCGGGGCTCACGGAGACAGCTGGAGGTGTGCGCGATGCTCAATGAACGCAGGCTCGAAGTGCTGCGCGCCATCGTCCATGACTATGTGGGGACGGAGGAGCCCGTCGGCTCCAAGGCGCTCACCGAGCGGCACCGTCTGGGGGTCTCCCCGGCCACCGTCCGCAACGACATGGCGGCGCTGGAGGAGGAAGGGTTCATCGCCCAGCCGCACACCAGCGCGGGGCGCATCCCGACCGACAAGGGTTACCGCCTCTTCGTCGACAAGCTCGCCGGCGTCAAGCCGATGACCGCTCCCGAGCGGCGGGCCATCCAGAACTTCCTCGACGGTGCCGTGGACCTCGACGATGTCGTGGGGCGTACGGTGCGGCTGCTCGCGCAGCTGACCCGGCAGGTCGCCGTCGTGCAGTACCCGTCGCTCACCAGGTCGACGGTGCGGCACGTGGAGCTGCTCTCGCTGGCTCCGGCCCGGCTCATGCTCGTACTGATCACCGACACGGGACGCGTCGAGCAGCGCATGATCGACTGCCCGGCGCCGTTCGGCGAGAGCGCGCTCGCGGATCTGCGGGCCCGGCTGAACAGCCGGGTCGCGGGGCGGCGGTTCGCGGATGTGCCACAGTTGGTGCAGGACCTGCCCGAGGCCTTCGAGACCGAGGACCGCGGCACCGTCGCGACCGTCCTCTCCACCCTCCTCGAAACGCTCGTGGAGGAGACCGAAGAACGGCTGATGATCGGCGGCACCGCCAATCTCACCCGATTCGGACATGACTTTCCCCTCACCATCCGGCCCGTTCTCGAAGCCCTCGAGGAGCAGGTCGTGCTCCTCAAGTTGCTTGGTGAGGTGCAGGATTCGGGCATGGCCGTACGGATCGGTCACGAGAACGCCCATGAGGGGCTCAGCTCCACGTCCGTGGTCTCGGTCGGCTACGGTTCGGGAAGCGAGGCAGTCGCCAAGCTCGGCGTGGTCGGACCGACCCGCATGGACTATCCGGGAACGATGGGAGCAGTACGCGCAGTGGCACGTTACGTCGGACAGATCCTGGCGGAGTCGTAAGTGGCCACGGACTACTACGCCGTACTCGGCGTGCGCCGCGACGCTTCCCAGGACGAGATCAAGAAGGCCTTCCGGAGGCTGGCTCGTGAGCTTCACCCGGATGTGAATCCGGACCCGAAGACTCAGGAGCGCTTCAAGGAGATCAACGCCGCGTACGAGGTGTTGTCGGACCCGCAGAAGAAGCAGGTCTACGACCTCGGCGGAGACCCGCTCTCCCAGGCGGGCGGCGGCGGAGGCGCGGGCGGCTTCGGCGCCGGTGGCTTCGGCAACTTCTCCGACATCATGGACGCGTTCTTCGGGACGGCGTCGCAGCGCGGCCCCCGGTCGCGCACGCGCCGCGGCCAGGACGCCATGATCCGGCTCGAGATCGACCTCGAAGAGGCCGCCTTCGGGACCACCAAGGACATCCAGGTCGACACCGCTGTGGTGTGTACGACCTGTAGTGGTGAAGGTGCCGCGCCGGGGACGTCGGCGCAGACGTGTGACATGTGCCGCGGTCGCGGTGAGGTGTCCCAGGTCACGCGGTCCTTCCTCGGGCAGGTCATGACCTCGCGGCCGTGCCCGCAGTGTCAGGGCTTCGGCACCGTCGTGCCGACGCCGTGCCCGGAGTGCGCCGGTGACGGCCGCATCCGGTCGCGCCGGACGCTGACCGTGAAGATTCCCGCCGGTGTCGACAACGGAACCCGGATCCAGCTCGCGGGCGAGGGCGAGGTCGGGCCCGGCGGCGGTCCCGCCGGTGACCTCTACGTCGAGATCCACGAGCTGCCGCACGCCGTCTTCCAGCGGCGCGGCGACGACCTGCACTGCACGGTGACGATCCCGATGACGGCGGCGTCGCTCGGCACGAAGGTGCCGCTGGAGACGCTGGACGGCCTCGAGGAGATCGACATCCGGCCCGGCACGCAGTCGGGGCAGTCCGTCCCGCTGCACGGGCGCGGCATCACGCACCTGCGCGGCGGCGGGCGCGGCGACCTCATCGTCCACGTCGAGGTCCTCACGCCGACGAAGCTCGACCCCGAGCAGGAGCGGCTGCTGCGGGAGCTGGCCCAGCTGCGCGGGGAGGAGCGGCCCACGGGGCAGTTTCAGCCGGGGCAGCAGGGGTTGTTCTCCCGCCTCAAGGATGCGTTCAACGGGCGGTAGCGCCTGGAGCGGTGCGCGTTGTTCGTCGTCTGCG
Source organism: Streptomyces sp. NPDC029674 (assembly GCF_044903205.1). Classification (NCBI taxonomy): domain Bacteria; kingdom Bacillati; phylum Actinomycetota; class Actinomycetes; order Kitasatosporales; family Streptomycetaceae; genus Streptomyces; species Streptomyces sp. NPDC029674. Next base: position 442,598 of record NZ_JBJDPY010000001.1, on the reverse strand, counting down.
GGTCGTGGGGGCTGGTCGCGCAGTTCCCCGCGCCCCTAAAAACAACCGTCCCGCGCCCCTTCAGGGGCGCGGGGAACTGCGCGAGCAACCCGAGACGGCCGGTAGCCGCCGGCGGGGCGCCGTGGGCAGACGGGGGCGCGTACGCCGGGTGCGGGGTGCGATTCGGTGCGGCTCAGAGAGCGTGGCACGATGCGTGCATGTCCTCCGTGCTGACCGATCTCCGTCGCTGTCCGATCGTGCAGGCCCCCATGGCGGGCGGCGCCTCGGGGCCGCAGCTGGCCGCGGCCGTCGCCGAGGCGGGCGGGCTCGGGTTCCTCGCCGCCGGGTACAAGACGGCCGACGGGATGTACCAGGAGATCAAACAGCTGCGGGGGCTGACCTCGCGGCCCTTCGGCGTCAACCTCTTCATGCCGCAGCCCGACACCGCGGACGCCGCGGCCGTCGAGGTCTACCGCAGCCAGCTCGCCGGCGAGGCCACCTGGTACGAGACGGAGCTCGGCGACCCGGACAGCGGGCGTGACGACGGGTACGACGCCAAGCTCGCGATCCTCCTCGACGACCCGGTGCCGGTCGTCTCCTTCACCTTCGGCTGCCCCACCCGCGACGTCCTGGACGCCTTCGCGCGCGTCGGCACCGTGACCGTCGTCACCGTCACCACGGCGGAGGAGGCCCAGGCCGCCCAGTGGGCCGGCGCCGACGCCGTGTGCGTGCAGGGCGTCGAGGCGGGAGGACACCAGGGCACGCACAAGGACAACCCCGAGACGGACGGCTGCGGGATCGGGCTGCTCTCCCTCATCACCCAGGTCCGCGAGACCGTGCAGATCCCGATCGTCGCGGCCGGCGGCCTGATGCGCGGCGCGCAGATCGCCGCGGTGCTCGCGGCGGGCGCGGACGCGGCGCAGCTCGGCACGGCGTTCCTCGTCACCCCCGAGTCGGGCGCCAACCCCCTGCACAAGCAGGCCATGACCAACCCGCTGTTCGTACGGACGGAGCTGACCCGGGCGTTCTCCGGGCGGCCCGCCCGCGGCCTCGTCAACCGCTTCATGCGCGAGCACGGGCCGTACGCCCCCGCCGCCTACCCCCAGGTCCACCACCTCACCAGCGGTCTGCGCAAGGCCGCGGCGAAGGCCGGTGACGCGCAGGCCATGGCGCTCTGGGCCGGGCAGGGCCACCGGCTCGCCCGGGAGCTGCCCGCCGGGCAGCTCGTGGAGGTCCTGGCCGCCGAACTCGCCGAGGCCAAGGCCTCGTTGACGTCGGAGGGCGCCGCGTGACCGCCCCCGTGTTCGTCGTCGATGACTTCACCGCGGGCGCCGACGGACGGTACGTACTGGACGGGCCCGAAGGACGGCACGCCGTCTCCGTGAAGCGGCTGCACGCCGGTGAGGACGTCGTCCTGACCGACGGCGCCGGACGGTGGGCGCAGTGCGTGGTCCTCGACACCGAGGGCAAGGACCGGCTCGTCGTGACGTTGGGGGCCGTGGCCGAGGAGCCCGCGGAGTCGCCGCGGATCACCGTCGTACAGGCGCTGCCCAAGGGCGACCGCGGTGAACTCGCCGTCGAGACCATGACGGAGACCGGCGTCGACGCCGTCGTGCCGTGGACCGCCGCGCGCTGCATCACGCAGTGGAAGGGCGACCGCGGCCTCAAGGCCCTCGCCAAGTGGCGGGCCACCGCGCGCGAGGCGGGCAAGCAGTCGCGGCGGGTCCGCTTCCCCGAGATCGCCGACGCCGCGTCGACCAAGCAGGTCGCGGCGCTCCTCGCGGACGCCGACTTCGCGGCCGTCCTCCACGAGGAGGGCAGCGAGCCGCTGGCCACCGCGGAGCTCCCGGCGGCCGGGCACATCGTGCTGGTGGTCGGGCCCGAGGGCGGCGTCTCCCCGGCCGAGCTGACGGCGTTCGCCGAGGCGGGCGCGCGGCCGTACCGGCTGGGGCGCAGCGTGCTGCGCACGTCGACCGCCGGGACCGCGGCGACGGCGCTGCTGCTGGGGCGCACGGGGCGCTGGTCCTGACCGCGGCTGGACAGATGGCCGCAAGCGGTCTACCGCACCGGCGTGCGCGGTGGCACTCTGCCGCCTATGGGGGCATTGAGACGGTTACGTGATCGAGTGCTGGGCAAGCGGAAGCGGCGTCCGACGATTCTGTACGCCGTCGGGCTCGCCGGTGCCGCCGCGCTGGGGGTCACCGCGTGCGACCCCGTGGACGGAGAGCTGAACACCTCCGCGGTCGCGCTCACCACCGACGAGATGGGCACCAAGGAGCTGGAGCGGCAGAAGGCCGACGTGGCGTGGCTCAGCTGCACCGCCGGCTTCGACGACAGGGTCACCCCGCGCGGCAGGTCCGCGTCGGCGGACGCGGTGGTCAACGTGGACTGCCAGGGCGAGACCGACGACGGCAAGGACATCACCATCAAGGGCAAGGTGCGCTCCGTCGTCGACGGCGGCTGCGTACGCGGCGACCTCACCGCCGAGGTCGACGGCAAGCAGTGGTTCCGCGTCGACGTGCTGGGCAACTGCGAGGCGGGCGACGGCGAAGGGGATGGGGATGGGGGCGGTCAGCCTTCCGAGCAGCCCTCCGACCAACCCTCCGATCCGCCCGACTCCCACCAGCCGCCGCCCTCCCACGACCCGCCCGACCCCGCGCCCACCACCACCGTCACCGTGACCGTCACCCCGGACCCGCCGCCCCGTCCGACCTGCAACTGCGTCCCCGGCAAGTGATCCATACCCCTGTCGGCCCGCCGGGAGGCTGCCTAGGCTGGTCGGTGTGACAGAGGCAGCGCAGTCCGCGTATCTCCGGTTCCCGCACATCCACGGCGAGTTGATCACCTGCACGGCTGAGGACGACGTCTGGGTCGCGCCCCTCGACGGGGGCCGCGCCTGGCGGGTCAGCGCCGACAACATGCCCGTGAACCACCCCCGGATCTCTCCGGACGGCACGACCGTCGCCTGGACCTCCACCCGCGACGGGGCCCCCGAGGTGCACATCGCGCCCCTCGACGGCGGGCCGTCCAAGCGCCTTACGTACTGGGGGAGCGGGAAGACCTCCGTGCGCGGCTGGACCCCCGACGGGCGGGTCCTCGCGGTCAGCGCGGCCGGGCAGGCCTCGCTGCGGCGCAGCTGGGCGCGGGCCGTGCCGCTCGACGGCGGGCCTGCGGCCACCCTGCCGTACGGCATCGTCGGCGACGTCGCGCACGGCCCCGACGGGCAGGTCCTGCTGCTCTCCGCCCCGATGGGCCGCGAGGCCGCCTGGTGGAAGCGGTACCGGGGCGGTACGGCGGGCAAGCTGTGGATCCGGCGGCCCGCCGAGGGCAGCGACGCGGACAGCGGTGACAGCGGTGACCCCTTCGTACGCGTACACGAAGAGCTCGACGGGAACATCGAGTACCCGCTCTGGGTCGGCGACCGCATCGCCTTCCTCTCCGACCACGAAGGTGTGGGGGCGCTCTACTCCTCGCTGCCCGACGGCTCCGACCTGCGCCGCCACACCCCGCTCGAAGGCGGCTTCTACGCACGGCACGCCGCCACCGACGGCGCCCGCGTCATCTACATGTCCGCCGGCGAACTCTGGGTCCTGGACGACCTGTCGGACGCCGAGCCGCGCCGCGTCGGCCTCCGTCTCGGCGGGCAGCGCACCGACCTGCAGCCGCACCCCGTCTCCGCCGCCCGCTGGTTCGGGGCCGCCGCGCCCGACCACACCGGACGCGGCAGCGCCGTCTCCGTGCGCGGCTCCGTGCACTGGGTCACGCACCGCGAGGGCCCCGCCCGCGCGCTCGCCGCCGAGCACGGGGTGCGCGCCAGGCTGCCCCGCACCTTCCGCGTCCAGGGCGAGGAGCACGTGGTGTGGGTGACGGACGCGGAGGGCGACGAGGCGCTCGAATTCGCGCCGGCCACCGGCCCCGCCCCCGGCACCACCCCGCGCAGGCTCGCCGCCGGACAGCTCGGCCGGGTCCTCGGGCTCGCCATGGCGCCGGACGGCTCCCGGGCCGCCGTCGCCTCGCACGACGGCCGGGTGCTGCTCGTCGAGCGGGAGAGCGGCGAGGTCCGCGAGGTCGACCGCAGCGAGGACGGCGAGGTCACCGGGCTCGTCTTCTCGCCCGACTCGTCCTGGCTCGCCTGGTCGCACCCCGGCCCGAGCCCGCTGCGGCAGCTGAAGCTCGCCAACACCGCGGACCTGTCGGTCGCCGAGGCGACCCCGCTGCGCTTCCGCGACTACGCGCCCGCGTTCACCCTCGACGGCAAGCACCTCGCGTTCCTCTCCGCGCGCGCCTTCGACCCGGTCTACGACGAGCACGTCTTCGACCTCGCCTTCGTCGGCGGCTCCCGCCCGCACCTGCTCACGCTCGCCGCGACCACGCCGTCCCCCTTCGGGCCGCAGCGGCACGGCAGGCCCTTCGAGGCGCAGGACGGCACCGAGACACCCGACAGCGAGGGCGCCCCCGTCACCCGCATCGACTTCGACGGGCTCGCCGACCGCATCGTGCCGTTCCCCGTCGAGGCCGCCCGCTACACCACGCTGCGGGCCGCCAAGGACGGCCTGCTCTGGCTGCGCCACCCGGTGCGCGGCGTGCTCGGCGCCTCCCGCGCCACCCCGCGGGACCCGGACCCCAAGACGGAGCTGGAGCGGTACGACCTCGCACAGCACCGCGTCGAGGAACTGGCCGCGGACGCCGACCACTTCGCGGTCACCGGTGACGGCAAGCGGGTCCTGCTGTGGACCGACGGCAAGCTGAAGGTGGTGCCCAGCGACCGCCGTGCCTCCGGCGACGAGGACAGCGACTCGAACATCACCGTCGACCTGTCCCGGGTCCGCCACACCGTCGACCCGGCCGCCGAGTGGCGCCAGATGTACGAGGAGACGGGCCGCCTCATGCGGGACAACTTCTGGCGGCCCGACATGGGCGGCGTCGACTGGGACGCCGTACTGGACCGCTACCGCCCCGTCCTCGCCCGCCTCGCCACCCACGACGACCTCGTCGACCTGCTGTGGGAGGTCCACGGCGAGCTCGGCACCTCCCACGCGTACGTCGTCCCGGGCGGCTCGGGCGGCACGCCCCGGCAGGGGCTCCTCGGCGCCGACCTCTCGCGCGGCGAGGACGGCCTGTGGCGCATCGACCGGATCCTGCCGTCCGAGACCTCCGACCCGGCCGCCCGCTCCCCGCTCGCCGCGCCCGGCGTCGCGGCCCGCCCCGGTGACGCGCTCATCGAGATCAACGGCCGGCCCGTCGACCCGGTCGCGGGCCCCGGACCGCTGCTCGTCGGCACCGCGGGCAAGCCGGTCGAGCTGACCGTCTCGCCGTCCGGCGGCGGCGACCCGCGGCACGCCGTGGTGATCCCCGTCGACGACGAGGAGCCGCTGCGCTACCACGCCTGGGTCACCGACCGGCGGGCGTACGTCCACGAGCGCTCGGGCGGCCGGCTCGGCTACCTCCACGTGCCCGACATGCAGGCGCCCGGCTGGGCGCAGATCCACCGTGACCTGCGCGTCGAGGTCACCCGTGAGGGCCTGGTCGTGGACGTGCGGGAGAACCGCGGCGGGCACACCTCGCAGCTCGTCGTGGAGAAGCTGGCGCGCCGGGTCGTCGGCTGGGACCTGCCCCGCGGGTCCCGCCCGTTCAGCTACCCCATGGACGCGCCGCGCGGCCCCGTCGTCGCCGTCGCCAACGAGTTCTCCGGCTCGGACGGGGACATCGTCAACGCCGCGATCAGGGCGCTCGGCATCGGCCCCGTGGTGGGCACGCGCACGTGGGGCGGCGTCGTCGGCATCGACAGCCGCTACCACCTGGTCGACGGGACGCTGGTGACACAGCCGAAGTACGCGTTCTGGCTGGAGGGCCACGAGTGGGGCGTCGAGAACCACGGCGTCGACCCGGACGTGGAGGTCGTCACCGCCCCGGACGACCATGTCGCGGGCCGCGACCCGCAGTTGGACGAGGCGGTCCGCATCGCGCTGGCCGCGCTGGCGGAGAACCCGGCGAAGACCCCGCCGCCGCTGCCCGGCGGGGAATGACCTTGCCCCGGTCCCCGGGCAGGTGGCCGATAGCATGCCGAACGTACTGATCATTCCGTTCCAGGAGGCGGCCCATGGCGGGCGAAGCGCAAGACGACTGCTTGTTCTGCAAGATCGTCGCGGGTGAGGTGCCCGCGACCGTCGTCCGGGAGACCGAGACGACCGTGGCCTTCCGCGACATCAACCCGCAGGCGCCCACCCACGTCCTGGTGATCCCCAAGGCGCACTACCCGGACGCCGCCTCGCTCGCCGCAGCCGAGCCGCAGATGGCCGCGGACGTCCTGCGCGAGGCGGGCGAGGTCGCCGCGCAGGAGAAGGCGGAGAGCTACCGCATCGTCTTCAACACCGGGGCGGGCGCGGGCCAGACCGTCTTCCACACGCACGCGCACGTCCTGGGCGGCCGAGGCCTCCAGTGGCCTCCCGGATAACGGGGGCCCCGCTCCTTGTCCGTACGTGAACTGGTGGTGCTCGGCACCGCCAGCCAAGTTCCCACCCGGCACCGCAACCACAACGGCTACGTCCTGCTCTGGGACGGCCAGGGCATCATGTTCGACCCCGGCGAGGGCACGCAGCGGCAAATGCTGCGCGCCGGGGTCGCCGCCCACGACCTGCACCGGATCTGCGTCACGCACTTCCACGGCGACCACTCCCTCGGCCTCGCCGGGGTCATCCAGCGCATCAACCTCGACCGGGTCCCGCATCCCGTCACCGCCCACTACCCGGCGTCGGGGCAGCGCTTCTTCGACCGCCTGCGGTACGCGACGGCCTACCGCGAGACGGTGCAGCTCGGCGAGGAGCCGGTCGCCGCCGACGGGCCGCTGGCCGTCACCCCCTCGTACACCCTCGACGCGATCAAGCTCTCCCACCCCGTCGAGTCGTACGGCTACCGCCTCACCGAGCCCGACGGGCGCCGGATGCTGCCCGCGCTGCTCGCCGAGCGCGGCATCAAGGGGCCCGACGTCGGGCGGCTGCAGAAGGAGGGCAGCCTCGGCGGTGTGACCCTCGACGAGGTCAGCGAGGTGCGGCGCGGGCAGCGGTTCGCCTTCGTGATGGACACCCGCCTCTGCGACGGCGTGCACGCGCTCGCGGAGGGCTGCGACATGCTCGTCATCGAGTCGACGTTCCTCGACGAGGACGAGATGCTGGCCACCGACCACGGCCATCTGACCGCGGGGCAGGCGGCGCGGGTGGCGGTCGAGGCGGGCGTGCGCCACCTCGTCCTGACCCACTTCAGCCAGCGCTACCCCGACCCGAACGTCTATGAACAGCAGGCCCGCGCCGCCGGGTACGAAGGCGAACTCACCATCGCCCGCGACCTGCTGCGCGTACCCCTCCCCAAACGAACCTGAACCACCCCCGAACTGAGCGAGACCGCACCATGCCGATCCCCAAGGCCGAACTCCACCTCCACATCGAAGGCACCCTCGAACCCGAGCTCGCCTTCGCCCTCGCCGCGCGCAACGGCGTCGAACTGCCCTACGCCGACACCGAAGAGCTCCGCAAGGCCTACCTCTTCGACGACCTCCAGTCGTTCCTGGACCTCTACTACAGCCTCATGGCCGTCCTGCGCACCGAGGCCGACTTCGAGGAGCTCGCGGACGCCTACCTCGCCCGCGCCGCCGAACAGGGCGTCCGGCACGCGGAGATCTTCTTCGACCCGCAGGCGCACACGGCGCGCGGCGTCCCCATCGGCACCGTCATCGAAGGCCTGTCCCGCGCCCTGGACCGCAGCGAGGAGCGGCACGGCGTCTCCACGCGGCTCATCATGTGCTTCCTGCGCGACCAGCCCGCCGACTCCGCCCTCGAGACCCTGACGGCCGCCGAGCCCCACCTCGACCGGATCATCGGCATCGGCCTCGACTCGGCCGAGGTCGGCCACCCGCCGGCCAAGTTCAAGGAGGTGTACGAGGCCGCCGCCGCCCGCGGACTGCGGCTCGTCGCCCACGCGGGCGAGGAGGGCCCGCCCGCGTACATCACGGAGGCCCTCGACGTGCTGCGCGTCGAGCGCGTCGACCACGGGCTGCGCTGCATGGAGGACCCGCAGCTCGTGGAGCGCCTGGTCCGCGACCGCGTGCCGCTCACGCTCTGCCCGCTCTCCAACGTCCGGCTGCGCGCCATCGACGTCCTGGAGGACCACCCGCTGCCGCGGATGCTGGACGCCGGGCTGATGTGCACGGTCAACTCCGACGACCCCGCCTACTTCGGCGGGTACGTCGACGACACCTTCCACGCCGTGCGCGAGGCGCTCGGACTCGACCAGGAGCGGTTGCGCACGCTCGCGCGGAACTCCTTCGAGGCGGCCTTCCTGGACCGCGACGCGGCGGACGAGGCGCTGCGCGCGCGGTACCTCGCCGAGGTCGAGGCTTATTCGTTCGACTGACCGCCGGCGCCGGGCTACGGTCATCGGCATGGACTCCATCGCGCAGATCTACGGCTGACACGGCCCTTCCGGCCCTCCGCCCGCCCCCTGAGGGGCCGAGGCGGAGGGCCGCCGTGTCCCCGTCCGATCCGCAGTTCTCCGTACGCGAAGGAATCCCATGTCACCCCGACGACTCTCCCGTCGCCCTGCCCACATCGCCATGATCGGCGTCCCGATGGTCAGCCACGTGCTGCCGGGCCTGGAGATCATCCGTGAGCTGGTGGCCCGCGGCCACCGCGTGACGTACGCCAACGACCCGGCCGCCGCGGGCCTCATCGAGCCCACCGGCGCCGAGCTTGTCGCCTACGAGTCGACGCTCCCGCACCGCGACAACATCTGGCCCGACGACCCGATCGAGGCGAGCTCGCTCTTCCTCGACGACGCGATGGCGGTGCTCCCGCAGCTCCACGCGGCGTACGACGACGACCCCGCCGACCTGTACCTGTACGACATAGGCGCGTACGTCGCCCGTGCGCTCGCCGAGGCGCAGGGGCGGCCGCTCGTGCAGCTGTCGCCGACCTTCGTGGCCTGGGGCAGCTACCAGGAGGAGGTCGGCGCCCACCTCGCCCGGCTCCCCGGCGCCGACGTCCTGGAGGCCCGCTTCAAGGAGTGGCTCGCCGGGTGCGGGGCCACCACGCTGGACGTCGCCGAGTTCTCCGGAGTGCCGCCGCGGGGCATCGCCACGATCCCGCGCGCCATGCAGCCGCACGCCGACACCGTCGACCCCGGGCGGATCGACTTCGTCGGGCCCTGCCTCGGCGACCGCGCCGAGCGGGAGAGCTGGACGCGGCCCGCGGGCGCGGAGAAGGTGCTCCTGGTCTCGCTCGGCTCGGCGTACACCGTGCAGCCGGAGTTCTACCGGCAGTGCGTGGCCGCGTTCGGGGACCTGCCGGGGTGGCATGTCGTCCTCCAGATCGGCAAGCACGTGGACCCCGCGGAGCTGGGCGGTGACGTTCCCGGCAACGTCGAAGTCCGTTCCTGGGTACCGCAGTTGGCCGTCCTGGAGCAGGCCGACGCGTTCGTCACCCATGCGGGGATGGGGAGCAGCGGGGAAGGGCTCCACTGCGGGGTGCCGATGATCGCTGTTCCGCAGGGGGCGGAGCAGCCGATGAACGCGGACCGGCTCGTGGAGATCGGTGTCGCGCGGCGCCTGGACACGTCGGAGGCGACCGCTGGAGCGCTGCGAGCCGCGCTGCTGGAGCTGACCTCCGACCCCGAAGTCGCGCGCAGGTGCGCGGAGTTGCGGGAAGAGGTCCGCGCCGAGGGGGGTGCCGCGCGGGCGGCCGACCTGATCGAGGCGGATCTCTAGCGCTCCGCTGGTAGGCGGCGGATCTGATGCTGCGGGTCCGTCGTGGCTGGTCGCGCCCGCGCGGCGGAGCCGCATATGTCACTGCCTCGCGCCCCTTTCGCAGTTCCCCGAGCCCCTTGTCGGGGCTCGGGGAACTGCCCCATTGACGGCCGCTGTTCCCATATCTAGTCTCCGTTCTCATGTATGGACACCGTTCCGGCAGTCTCGTCATCACGGACGTCCGCCTCACTCCCGTCCTCGTCGCCGACCCGCCGCTGCTCAACACTCAGGGCGTGCACCAGCCCTACACGCCCCGCCTGATCATCGAGGTGGTCACCACGGGCGGAGTGACCGGCATAGGGGAGACCTACGGGGATGCGAAGTATCTGGAGATCGCGCGGCCGTTCGCCGGGCGGCTCGTCGGGCGGGACGTGTCCGATCTGAACGGGCTGTTCACACTCGCGGACGACGTGGCCGTCGGCGCCGCCCGCGTCGACGGCTCCGTGGACGTCGGCGGGCTGCGCGGCGTGCAGACCGCCGACAAGCTGCGGCTCTCCGTCGTCTCCGGGTTCGAGGTGGCGTGCCTGGACGCGCTCGGCAAGACGCTCGGGCTTCCCGTGCACGCGCTGCTCGGCGGCAAGGTGCGCGACGCCGTCGAGTACAGCGCGTACCTCTTCTACAAGTGGGCCGAGCACCCGGCGGGGATCGCGAGCGAGCGGGACGAGGGATGGGGCGCCGCGCTCGACCCGGCCGGGATCGTCGCCCAGGCCCGCCTCTTCACCGAGCGGTACGGCTTCTCCTCCTTCAAGCTCAAGGGCGGTGTCTTCCCGCCGGACGAGGAGGCCGCCGCGATCCGCGCGCTGGCCGAGGCGTTCCCCGGCCGCCCGCTCCGGCTCGACCCGAACGGGGCGTGGTCCGTGGAGACCGCGCTCAAGGTGGCGGCCGAACTCGGAGACGTACTCGAATACCTGGAGGACCCCGCGCTCGGCACGCCCGCCATGGCGGAGGTCGCCGCGCGCACACCGGTGCCGCTCGCCACGAACATGTGCGTGACGACCTTCGAGGAGATACCGGAGGCCTTCGCGAAGAAGGCCGTGCAAGTGGTCCTCTCCGACCACCACTACTGGGGCGGGCTGCGGCGGACCCGTGAACTGGCCGCCGTCTGCCGGACCTTCGGCGTCAGCGTGTCCATGCACTCCAACACGCACCTCGGCATCAGCCTCGCCGCGATGACGCACGTGGCGGCGACCGTGCCCGGCCTCGACCACGCCTGCGACTCGCACTACCCGTGGCAGGCCGAGGACGTGCTCACCTCGCGGCTGCGGTTCACCGGCGGGAAGGTCGCCGTCACCGACACCCCCGGCCTCGGCGTCGAGCTCGACCGGGACAGGCTCGCCGCCCTGCACGCGCGCTGGCTCGACGACGGCTTCCGGGAGATGCGGGAACGGGACGACGCGGCGGCGATGCGGGTGGCCGACCCGGCGTGGACGACCCCGGCCGTGCCGCGCTGGTAGCCCTCCGTCCGTTACGTTGCCTGCATGGTCGTACCCGTAGAGCCCACCGTCGACCCGCTGAAGGCGGCCCGCAGAGCCGGGGATCCGGACTGCGACGTCTACCTCACCGGCACGGTCTTCCTCGACATCATCTTCACCGGCCTCGACTCCGCGCCCGTGCGCGGCACCGAGTCCTGGGCGCGCGGCATGGGGTCGAGCCCCGGCGGCGTCGCCAACATGGCGACCGCGCTCGCCCGGCTCGGCCTGCACACCTCACTGGCCGCCGCCTTCGGGGACGACCACTACGGGGAGTACTGCTGGGACGCCCTCGAACAGGGCGAGGGCATCGACCTCACCACGTCACGCACCGTGCCCGGCTGGCACTCGCCGGTGACGGTCTCCATGGCGTACGAGGGCGAACGCACCATGGTGAGCCACGGCCACGAGCCACCCCCGGACGCCGACGCCCCCGACGGAGGCGCCCCGTCCTGCCCGCCCCGCGCGCGTGCCGCCGTCGCCTCCCTCACCCCCGGCACCCACGCCCCCTGGATCGCCCAGGCCGCCCGCAGCGGCACCCGCATCTTCGCCGACGTCGGCTGGGACGACACCGGGCGCTGGGACCTCGCGGGCCTTCCCGACCTGGAGCACTGTGAGGCGTTCCTGCCGAACGCGGAAGAGGCGATGCGGTACACCCGCACGTCGTGCCCCCGCGCCGCGGCCCGGGCACTCACCAAGTACGTGCCGCTCGCGGTGGTGACGCTGGGCGCGGAGGGCGCGTACGCGGTGGACGGGCGGACCGGCGAGACGGCGGAGGTCCCCGCCATCGAGGTCGAGGCGCTCGACCCCACCGGGGCGGGGGACGTCTTCGTCGCCGGTTTCGTCACCGGCACACTCGCGGACTGGCCCCTCGCCGACCGGCTCGCCTTCGCGGGCCTGACGGCAGCGCTCTCCGTCCAGGAGTTCGGCGGCTCCCTCTCCGCGCCGGGCTGGGCGGAGGTCGGCGCGTGGTGGAGCCGGGTCCGCGAGCTGGACGGCCAGGACCCGGTGGCGCTGCGCCGGTACGCGTTCCTGGAGGGCCTGCTGCCGGCGGCGACGCGCCCGTGGCCCCTGCGGCGGGCGGTGCCGACGATCGGGTTCAGGTCGGCGTAGCAGGGGTCACGGAGAGAGGTGTGGCGGACGGGGGAAAAGGCCTACGGCCTTGGGCGTGGCGCGTCGTACTCTTGGCAGTGCAAGGCTGTCGAGCGGCCACCGAGCCCCGCATGAGGAGGATGAGCAGGCCTTCAGAGCCGGCCCATGACTCAGACACCCACGACTCACACCGATGCCCAGGGCCAGTCCCGAGCGCACTTCACCGTTCCGGCGAGCCATCCGATGGTGACCGTCCTCGGTTCCGGCGACGCCCTGCTGCGGGTGATCGAGAAGGCCTTCCCGGCGGCCGACATCCACGTCCGGGGCAACGAGATCAGCGCCGTGGGCGCGGCCCCCGAAGTCGCCCTCATCCAGCGTTTGTTCGACCAGATGATGCTGGTGCTCCGCACCGGTCAGCCGATGACGGAGGACGCAGTGGAACGCTCGATCGCCATGCTGAGGGCGGACGAGAACGGCGACGGCGCGGAGGAGACCCCCGCCGAGGTCCTCACGCAGAACATCCTCTCGTCCCGCGGCCGCACCATCCGCCCCAAGACGCTGAACCAGAAGCGGTACGTCGACGCGATCGACAAGCACACCATCGTCTTCGGCATCGGCCCGGCCGGTACGGGCAAGACGTACCTCGCCATGGCCAAGGCCGTGCAGGCGCTCCAGTCCAAGCAGGTCAACCGCATCATCCTGACCCGCCCCGCGGTCGAGGCGGGCGAGCGGCTCGGCTTCCTGCCCGGCACCCTGTACGAGAAGATCGACCCGTACCTGCGCCCCCTCTACGACGCCCTGCACGACATGCTCGACCCGGATTCCATTCCGCGGCTGATGGCAGCGGGGACCATCGAGGTGGCGCCGCTGGCGTACATGCGTGGGCGCACGTTGAATGACGCGTTCATCATCCTCGACGAGGCGCAGAACACCAGCGCCGAGCAGATGAAGATGTTCCTCACCCGCCTCGGCTTCGACTCGAAGATCGTCATCACCGGTGACATCACCCAGGTCGACCTGCCGGGCGGCACCAAGAGCGGGCTGCGCGAGGTGCAGCAGATCCTCGACGGGGTGGAGGACATCCACTTCTCGCGGCTCACGTCCCACGACGTGGTCCGGCACAAGCTGGTCGGCCGTATCGTCGACGCGTACGAGCAGCACGACAGCCGAAACGGGAAGTAGACCAGCACCACCATGTCGATCGACGTCAACAACGAGTCCGGAACCGAGGTCGACGAGCAGGCGATCCTCGACATCGCCCGCTATGCCCTCGCGCGGATGCGCATCCACCCGCTCTCCGAGCTCTCGGTGATCGTCGTGGACGCCGACGCCATGGAGCAGCTGCACATGCAGTGGATGGACCTGCCGGGGCCGACGGACGTCATGTCCTTCCCGATGGACGAGCTGCGGCCGCCCATGAAGGACGACGGCGAGCTCCCGCAGGGCCTCCTCGGCGACATCGTGCTCTGCCCCGAGGTCGCCACGCAGCAGGGCAAGGACGCCCCGACGCAGCACTCCATGGACGAGGAGCTCCAGCTCCTCACCGTCCACGGGGTGCTTCACCTGCTCGGGTACGACCACGAGGAGCCCGACGAGAAGGCCGAGATGTTCGGTCTGCAGGCCGCGATCGTCGACGGCTGGCGTGCCGAGAAGGGCCTCACCGGCCCGTCTCCGGCGCCCACCGTCTCGTAGCGCCATGAGTCTCCAGCTGATCGTCGGAGCCGTCGCGCTCGTCGTCGTGGCCTGGCTCGCGGCGTGCGCGGAAGCCGGCATCGCCCGGGTCTCCAGTTTCCGCGCGGACGAAGCGGTCCGCTCGGGGCGGCGCGGCAGCGCGAAGCTCGCGCAGGTCGCCGCCGACCCGACCCGCTATCTCAATGTGGCGCTGCTCGTGCGGGTGGTGTGCGAGATGGCCGCGGCGGCCCTGGTGACGTACGCCTGTCTGCAGGAGTTCGCCGAGACCTGGCAGGCCCTCGCGGTCGCCATCGGCGTGATGGTCCTCGTCAGCTACGTCGCCGTGGGCGTCTCCCCGCGCACCATCGGCCGCCAGCACCCGCTGAACACGGCGACCGCGTCGGCGTACGTCCTGCTGCCGCTGGCCCGTGTCATGGGCCCGATCCCGCCGCTGCTCATCCTCATCGGCAACGCGCTCACGCCCGGCAAGGGCTTCCGGCGCGGCCCGTTCGCCTCCGAGGCCGAACTGCGCGCGATGGTCGACCTCGCCGAGAAGGAGTCCCTGATCGAGGACGAGGAGCGCCGCATGGTGCACTCCGTCTTCGAGTTGGGCGACACCCTGGTGCGCGAGGTGATGGTGCCGCGCACCGACCTGGTCGCCATCGAAAGGTTCAAGACGATCCGCCAGGCCCTCACGCTCGCGCTGCGCTCAGGGTTCTCGCGCATACCCGTGACGGGTGAGAGCGAGGACGACGTCGTCGGCATGGTGTACCTGAAGGACCTGGCGCGGAAGACGCACATCAACCGCGACAGCGAGTCCGAGCTGGTGTCGACGGCGATGCGCCCGGCCACCTTCGTCCCCGACACGAAGAACGCGGGCGATCTGCTGCGCGAGATGCAGCAGGAGCGCAACCACGTGGCGGTGGTCATCGACGAGTACGGCGGGACGGCCGGCATCGTCACCATCGAGGACATCCTCGAGGAGATCGTCGGCGAGATCACCGACGAGTACGACCGCGAGCTGCCGCCGGTGGAGGAGCTGGCCGACGGCTGCTACCGCGTGACGGCGCGGCTCGACATCGGTGACCTGGGGGAGCTCTTCGGCTTCGACGAGTTCGACGACGAGGACGTGGAGACCGTCGGCGGCCTGCTCGCCAAGCGGCTGGGCCGGGTCCCGATCGCGGGCGCCTCGGCGGTGGTGCCGCTGCCGGACGGGCGGGGTCTGAAGCTCACCGCGGAGTCCGCGGCGGGCCGCCGGAACCGGATCATGACGGTCCTCGTGGAGCCCGCCACGGCCGACGACGGAGGCGGCGCGGTGCGGGCGGGGGAGTCCGGATGACGCCCGAGGGCCTGCGCGCGTTCTGTCTGTCCTTCAACGGGGCGGTGGAGGACTTCCCCTTCTCGCCGGAGATCTCGGTCTTCAAGGTGGCGGGGAAGATGTTCGCGCTCACGGCGCTCGACGGGAGCCCGCTCACCGTCAACCTCAAGTGTGAGCCGGACATCGCCGTCCGGCTGCGCGCCGAGCACCCGGAGATCGTGCCGGGCTGGCACATGAACAAGCGCCACTGGAACACGGTGACGGTCGACGGCGGGCTCGACGACCGGCAGGTCAGGGAGCTCGTCGAGGACTCGTACGACTTGGTGGTGGCGGGTCTGCCGCGGGCGGAGCGGCTGCGGCTCGACCGCCCCTGAGGGGCGTACGCGACCCGGGGCGCTCCGCGCAGAGTGTCCCGACAGCCCCTCGCCATCGGGGTGGTGGGGCAGGCAGAATGGAGTGACGGCCGGATCCGAAACGCTCCCACTCCGGGCTGCCGGCCAAGGGAACTCGGAGTGGAAACGTCAGTGCGATGGCGTCCGCCGTGTCTGGCCTCGGCCCTCTCGGGTCGGGGCCGGCTCTGTGTCACACGTGGGGCAGTACCCACCTCTCCAGGCACTCGGCGAGTGCGAGGAGAAGGCTGGCCCACGGAGCCGCGTGTGCGGCCCAGTCGGTCCACGTGCCGGCGCGACGCCCCTCAGGCTTGTCAGCCATGGGGCTTGTTCTCCTTCCTGGTCCCACATCTCTGTCGTGGATACCGCGGCGCTCCACGAACGGGTGGCGGCAGGAAGGGGGAATCGGATCAGTCGGCGGACCAGCGAACCGGGCGGCCGGCCACACTCGTTGGAGTGAGTTCCCCGCTGGTCTTCTTGATGTCCAACCTCCTTCCCCTGTCGGGCGGTTGAAGCAAGCTACCCCTCCGCACCAGCGTAGCCCGGACATCGCCACGTGGGTAGTGCCATACGGGTACCTGGCGGAGGTACGAGTGCGATTACACAGCTCGCTGAATGCGATATAGCTTTCCGGGAGCTGTCGACCGGACAGCCCTCTGCGGTTGCCGCTGCGGGGAATCTCAGGTCTCCTGACAGTGGCGTGAACTGTCGTCCCGGAAGGTCTCGATGAGTAAGCTGCTAGTCTGCTATGTTGCACCTCGCACGGTCCGGTTGGGGGTGGAGCCATCATGAACGTGCCAAATGCGGCACTTCAGCGGCTGCGGCTGCGCACCGAGCTCCGAAAGGCGCGGACCGCCGCCGAGCTGACGCAGCGTCAGGTCGCGGCCAAGATGGAGTGGAGCCCCTCCAAGCTGATCCGCATCGAGGCCGGTGAAGTCGGCATCTCCGTCAACGACTTGCGGCCTCTGCTGGATACGTACGGGATCCGCGACCGGCGCAAGATCGACGAGCTGCTCGATCTGGCCCGCGGCAGCCGGAGGATGCCCTACAGCGAGTACCGCGACCTCTATCGCAAGGAGTTCCTGGAGTTCCTCTCCCTGGAGTCCTCGGCGTCGATCATCCGGCACTACGGGGCTCTGGTGGTGCCGGGGCCGCTGCAGACGGAGGAGTACGCGCGCGCCATCATGCTCTCCTACAACAAGAGCATCTCCGACGAGCGCCTCGAGCGCGGTGTCGAAGTCCGGCTCGCCCGGCAGGATTTGCTGACATCGGGCGGTCGGGAACTCTTCTACGTACTGGATGAGGCCGTCGTGCGCCGCCACGTCGGCGGGCGCGGTGTGATGCGGGCCCAGCTGGAGCGGCTCGCCGAACTGTCGACCAGGCCCGGCGTCACCATCCAGATCCTGCCCTTCAGTATCGGCGCCCATGCGGGCATCCAAGGGCCCTTCAGTCACTTCGAGTTCGATGCGGACGAAATGCCGGACTCGCTCTATCTGGAGAACCCGCGCGGTGACTCCTACACCACCAATGCCGCGGAGGAGACAGTCCGCTACCTGGAGAGGTTCTGGGAGCTGGAGGACCTCGCCATCAAGGATGACGTCGCCGATCTGCTGAGGGCGCTCGCCGCCCGGGTGGAGGAGGGCAGCGACGACTTGGAGGTGCTGCTCCGGGCCCCTGAGGGGGGCGTCGCGCCGGAGTGACGGCGTCGGCTCCGTGAGCCAACTCCGCCTGGGGCGCGGGACCTTGGCGAGAAACGGGTTGTTCATATTCGAAAGGGCCCCCGTTATTCTGGAAGAGGTGCTGCGTGTCCCTGCGCCAGCCGCACGGGGGAGCGATTCGGTCTTCCGCACCCGGGGTGGAGGAGAAGCGTGGGCAGCTCATGGACGTGGCGCAAGAGCAGTGCGAGCGATACCCAGGACGAGTCGTGCGTCGAGACTGCCTGGACCGGCGAGTCGGTCCTTGTGCGTGACTCCACCCGTCCTCAGGGGGCCGTGCTCGTCTTCCGGCCGTACGCCTGGTCGGCCTTCCTCGTCCTGCCGCGGAACGCACCGACGGCCCGTCTCTGAGGGAGGCCGGGCCGTCGCCGCGCGTCAGGCGTGGACGGCGGCGCGGCGGCGCAGGCCCAGGGCGACCAGTGCCGCCGTCGCCAGGACCACCGCCGCGTCGATCGCGAGGACCGTCCGCGTACCCGTGAGCAGGTCGGGGGCGGTCGTCGCGAGGACCCCGAGCAGCGGGATGCCGATGGTGATGCCGACCTGCTGCGTGGAGGTGACCAGGCCCGTCGCCAGGCCCTGCTCCTCGTCCGGAACGCCCGACGTGACCGTCAGGCCGTACGAGATGATCGCGCCCAGGTGGCACATGCTCGCCAGCGACACCGCGGCCGTGGCGAGCCAGACCGACCAGCCGCCCGCACCGATGCCGAGCAGCGCCGCGCCCAGCACGCCCTGACCGGCCAGCGAGCCCACCAGGACGCGGCGGGCGCCGAACCGGCCGATGACCTTCGGCGCGTACACGCCGGCGACCACCGAGGCGACCCCCTGTACGCCGAAGACGAGCCCGGTCTCGAAGGCGGAGAGGCGCAGCACTTCCTGGAGGTAGAGGGTCAGCACGAAGACGACCGTCGACATCATCGAGAACGTGACCAGGCCGCCGACATTGCCCCATGCCACCGTGCGGCGGCGCAGCATCGGCAGCGAGACGAGCGGTGAGGCGGCGCGCGACTCGACGTACCCGAAGGCCGCCAGCAGGGCGACGCCCGCGACCAGAGTGACGATGACGTCCGTGCCGCCGAAGCCGCGCTCGGCCGCCGTGGAGAGGGCGTAGATCAGGGAGAGCAGACCGCCGGTGACCGTCACGGCGCCCGGGATGTCCAGGCGGGGGCGGTCCGGGGTGCGGGACTCCGGCAGCAGTCCGGGGGCCAGCGGCAGCACGATCAGCGCGAAGAGCGTCAGCAGGCCCATGGTGGAGCGCCAGCCGAGCGTGTCGGTCAGTACGCCGCCGAGCACCATGCCGACCGTGAAGCCGAGCGAGAGCAGCGTGCCGGAGATGCCGAGCGCCCGGTCGCGCTGCGGGCCCTCGGGGAACGTCGTCGTCAGCAGCGACATGCCGGTCGGCACGATGGCCGCCGCGCCGATGCCCTGCAGGGCACGGGCCGTCAGGAACGACGCCGGGTCCCACGCGAACGTGGCGAGCAGCGAGGCGAGGCCGAAGAGCGCGAGGCCCGAGAGGAACAGCTTGCGGCGCCCGAAGAGGTCACCGGTCCTGCCGAAGAGGAGCAGGAAACCTCCCGAGGGCAGTGCGAAGGCGGTCACCGCCCACTGCAGCGCGGAGTGGCTCATGCCGAGGTCGGCGCCGAGCACGGGCAGCGCCACGTTCAGCACGGAGAAGTCGAGCGCGACCATGAACTGCGCGGCGCAGAGCACGAAGAGGACGAGTTTGTCGCGGGCGGAGAGCTTGGGGTTCTCCGGGACCGGCGCCGGTGGCGCGGTCTGGGGAGACGGGGCAGTGGTGGTGTCGATCGCCATGGTCACGAGCTTGCGGCGGCCGGAATAGACGTGGGGAGCGGGAACTTATGCTGGTGGTCGGAACACCAGTCAGGGCTTGGGGGAGCGCCACATGGCAACACCGTCGGTCGCGGAGTCGGGCACGGACGCGTCGAAGGCACGCCGCCTCGGGGAGCTGCGGGAGTTCCTGATGAGCCGCCGCGCGCGGATCAGCCCCACGGAGGCCGGACTCCCGGACGGCGGGGCCCGCAGGCGCACGCCCGGCCTGCGCCGCGAGGAGGTCGCCGTCCTCGCCGGGGTCGGGGCGTCCTGGTACCAGTGGCTGGAGCAGGGCCGCGACATCTCCGTGTCGCCGCAGGTCCTGGACTCCGTGGCGCGCGTCCTGAAGCTGACCGGCGCCGAGCGGCGGCATCTGTACGTCCTCGCCGGGCTCAACCCGCCGCGCCCCGAGGTCGCCAGGGACGACGCGGACATGTGCGAGGGGCTGCACCGGCTCATCGACACGTGGATGCCGCAGCCCGCGCACATCATGGACGCGTACTGGAACTGCGTCATGTACAACGACGCGGCCGCGTCGGTGCTCGGCATGCGCTCGGAGACCGCCGAGAACTGCCTGCTCACCTTCTTCACCGACCCCATCTACCGGGCCCGGGCGCGGAGCTGGGAGCGGAACGCCCCGCAGGTCGTGGCGATGTACCGGGCCGCGTGCTCGGAGCACCCCGACGACGACGGCTTCGCCGCGGTGATCGCCGAGGCGAAGTCGGTGAGCCCCGAGTTCGCGGAGCTGTGGGAGCGGCGGGACATCCTGCCCGGCGGGCAGGTCGCCAAGGAGATCCAGCACCCGGTGGTGGGCGCGCTCTTCCTGGAGTCGACGCAGCTGAAGGTGCCGGCCAGGCCCGACCTCACCATCGTGCTGCACACGCCGATGCCGCACGCCGAGGTGGACACGGCGGGCAAGCTGGCGTGGCTCGCCTCGCCCGAGGGGCGCCGGGGATCGATCCATCCGGTGGCGATGTGACCGGTCCGGCCGGTGGCGGTGCGGCGGGGCGTGCTCCGTATGCTCGGGGCATGACTGAGAGCGCCGCGCTTGACCCCGAGGACCGCAAGATCGTCACCCTGGCCCGCTCGGCCCGGGCCCGCAACGGTGTGCCCGAGGGGGCGGCCGTGCGGGACGAGACCGGTCGGACGTACGTCGCCGGGACGGTGGCTCTCGACTCGCTCCAGCTGTCCGCGCTGCGGACGGCGGTCGCCATGGCGGTCGCGTCCGGCGCGGAGTCCCTCGAGGCGGCGGCGGTCGTCTCCGGGGCGGAGAAGGTCTCCGACGAGGACCTGGCCGCGGTGCGGGACCTGGGCGG
Source organism: Streptomyces sp. NPDC029674 (assembly GCF_044903205.1). Lineage (NCBI taxonomy): Bacteria > Bacillati > Actinomycetota > Actinomycetes > Kitasatosporales > Streptomycetaceae > Streptomyces > Streptomyces sp. NPDC029674. Next base: position 422,029 of record NZ_JBJDPY010000001.1, on the reverse strand, counting down.
GGCCGGGACGCCGGTGTTCCTGGCGGGGCCCGACGGCGAGGTCCGGGAGCGGGCCGAAGCGGGCTGAGGCCGCCGGCTTTCCCTCCTCCGGGCCGGGCGGTGCGGCGGGGCTCCGGGGATCAGGGACAATGGGCGCCATGAGCGTTCGTACCCCGTCATCAGCCGAGCCGTCCGAGGCCGTCCACCGCGCCGGCTTCGCCTGCTTCGTCGGCCGCCCCAACGCGGGCAAGTCCACCCTCACGAACGCTCTGGTCGGCAAGAAGGTGGCGATCACCGCCAACCAGCCGCAGACGACGCGGCACACGGTGCGCGGCATCGTGCACCGGCCCGACGCGCAGATGATCCTGGTGGACACGCCGGGGCTGCACAAGCCGCGCACGCTGCTCGGCGAGCGGCTCAACGACGTCGTGCGCACGACGTGGGCCGAGGTCGACGTGATCGGCTTCTGCCTGCCCGCGAACGAGAAGCTCGGCCCCGGCGACCGGTTCATCGCCAAGGAACTCGCCTCCATCAAGAAGACGCCGAAGATCGCGATCGTCACGAAGACGGACCTGGTCGACAGCAAGACGCTCGCCGAGCAGCTCATCGCCATCGACCAGCTCGGCAAGGAGCTCGGCTTCGAGTGGGCGGAGATCGTGCCGGTGTCGGCCGTCGCCGACCAGCAGGTCGGGCTGCTCGCCGACCTCATCGTGCCGATGCTGCCCGAGGGCCCTCCGCTCTACCCCGAGGGCGACCTCACCGACGAGCCCGAGCAGGTCATGGTCGCCGAGCTGATCCGCGAGGCGGCGCTGGAGGGCGTGCGCGACGAGCTGCCGCACTCCATCGCGGTCGTGGTGGAGGAGATGCTGCCGCGCGAGGACCGGCCCGCCGACAAGCCGCTCCTCGACATCCACGCGTTCGTCTACATCGAGCGGCCCAGCCAGAAGGGGATCATCATCGGCCCCAAGGGCAAGCGGCTGAAGGAAGTCGGCGTGAAGTCCCGCAAGCAGATCGAGGCGCTCCTGGGTACGCCGGTCTTCCTCGACCTGCACGTCAAGGTCGCCAAGGACTGGCAGCGGGATCCGCGTCAGCTGCGCAAGCTGGGGTTCTAGGGTGGGGCGCGGTCAGCGCACCCCTCTGATCCGCGTCACCAGCATCGCCCCCGCAAGCCCGACCACGGCCGCCGTCAGGTACAGCACCCGGTAGCCGCCCAGATGGGTGACTATCGGGGCCGCCAGGGCCGGGGCCGCCACCTGGGGGAGCGAATTGGCGATGTTGATGATGCCGAGGTCCTTGCCGCGGTCCGCGGTCGTGGGCAGGACGTCCGTCATCAGGGCGAAGTCCACCGAGGTGAAGACGCCGAAGCCGATGCCGAGGACCGCCGCCGCGACGATCGCGCCCGGCCACGTCTGCCAGAGGGCGAGCAGTCCCGTCGCCACCGCCATCAGCGCCCCCGACCAGAGCACGAACGGTTTGCGGCGGCCCACCCGGTCCGACCAGGCGCCGCCCACCACGACCGTGGCGAGCATCGTCGCGCCGTTCACGGCCGTCAGGATCAGTACGCCCCGCTCCGGGTCGGCGTACTCCAGCCGGTCCCGCAGGAAGTAGAGAAGGTAGAGCAGCACCAGCGCGTTGCTGACGTTGATCAGGAAGCGGGTCAGCCAGGCCCAGGCCAGGTCGGGGTGGCGGCGCGGGCTCAGCCGGAAGCCGGCGAGGAAGTCGCGCCGGTTCCACGGTGGGCGGTCGGCCGGTGACAGGCGCAGGTCACGGTGGCGTACGACGTAGGGGAGCACGCCCGCCACGGTGAAGACCGCGCACGCCGCGTACCCCGCGACCGTCCCGCCCGCCACCGTCGCGAGGCCGGTTCCGACGACCACGCCGAGCAGCTGGGCCGCGCCCAGCCAGCCGCCCACCCAGCCGCGCTGGAGGCGCGGCACGCGGTCCGGCACCGCCGCCGTCACCGCGGCGAACGCGGCGTTCAGGGCGAGTTGCACCAGGCACCAGCCCGCCGCCATCCACCACACCGAGCCCGCAGCGGAGAGCAGGAGGAGCGCGGCGGCGCCGCCCGCCGTGCCCGCCACGATCCACGGCGTGCGCCGGCCCCGGCGGGACGTCGTGCGGTCCGAGAGCGCGCCGAAGAGCGGGTTCGCGGCGAGGGAGACGACCGCGCCGATGCCCGTGACCCAGGCCAGGACCGTCTCCTTGGACGTGCCCGCCGGGGCGAGGTCCTCCGCCTGGACGGCCAGCAGGATCTGCAGCGGGCCGTACCAGCCCACCCAGATCGCGCCGTTGGCGAGCGACAGGGAAGCCGTCCAACCGCGGCCGACCCGCTCGGTCGGCTCCCGCAGCGCGGTGGCGGTCACGGGCGGCGCGCCCGCAGCGCCTCGCGCAGCCAGTGGTACGACGCCTTCGGGGTGCGCTTCTGCGTGGCGTGGTCGACGTGGACGAGGCCGAAGCGCTGCCGGTAGCCCTCCGCCCACTCGAAGTTGTCGATCAGGGACCAGACGAAGTAGCCGCGCACGTCGACGCCCGCCTCCAACGCGCGGTGCAGGGCGCGCAGATGACCGTCGAGGTAGGTGATGCGGTCCTGGTCGTCCAGTCCGTCGTACGAGCAGCCGTTCTCCGTGATGACGAGGGGCGGGAGACGGTCGCCGTAGCGGTCGTGGAAGGCGGTGAGGAGTTCGGTGAGGGCGTCGGGGGCGACGGGCCAGCCGAAGTCTGTGCGCGGGTAGCCCTCGATCTCCCGGGGAGAGAAGGGGAGTTCGGGCGGGAGCGTGACGCCGGAGAACTCGGCGGCCGTGCCGTCGGGGAGCGGGGCGCCCACCTTCGTCGGCTGGTAGAAGTTGATTCCGTACCAGTCGAGGGGCTCGGAGATCACTTTCAGGTCCGCCGCGAGATCCTCCGAGGGCATCAGTTCGCCGATGCCCTCCGGGTAGCGGCCGAGGAGCAGCGGGTCCGCGAAGAGGCGGTTGAGGAGCACGTCGTAGAAGTCCGCGGCGGCCGTGTCCTCCGCGGTGGCGGAGGCGGGCCAGGTCGGGCCGTGCGAGTTGGCGATGCCGATGTCGTCGGCGCCCGCCGCGCGCAGCGCACGGACGGCCAGGCCGTGGGCGAGGAGCTGGTGGTGGGCGACGGGCAGCGCGTCGAAGAGGAGCCGTTCACCGGGGGCGTGCTGGCCGAGGGCGTGGCCGAGGAGGGTGTGTTCCGCCGGTTCGTTGAGGGTGATCCACTTCGTGACGCGGTCGCCGATGCGGGCCGCGACCACGGCCGCGTAGTCGGCGAACCGCTCGGCGGTGCGCCGGTTCAGCCAGCCGCCCGCCTCCTGTACGACCAGTGGGGTGTCCCAGTGGAACAGGGTGGGGACGGGGCGTACGCCCGCCGCGCACAGCTCGTCGACGAGCCGGTCGTAGAAGTCGAGGCCCGCCGGGTTGACCGCGCCCGCGCCGGTGGGCAGCACGCGCGGCCAGGAGACCGAGAAGCGGTAGGCGTCCACGCCGAGGTCGCGGACGAGCGCCACGTCCTCGCGGTAGCGGTGGTAGTGGTCGCAGGCGACCGCGGCGGTCGTGCCGTCCTTCACGTTCCCCGGCACGGCCGTGAACGCGTCCCAGACGGAGGCGCCGCGCTCGTCGGCGGCGCCCTCGATCTGGTGGGCCGATGTGGAGACGCCCCACAGGAAGTCGCGGGGGAACTCAGGGAACGGTGGTCTCGCCGGTGCCGCGCTCGCTGCCATGGGCGGGATCTTCCGTACCGGCGAGTACGGAAGTCAATGGGCGTGCACGGAAAAGGTGAACAAGGCTCAGCTTTTCCCGGGTTCCGCTACGAACCCTCCTTCAGCACCCGCGAGATCAGCTTCCGCTGCGGCTCCGTCAGCCGCGGGTCCGCGCAGTACACCGTCCGCCCGTCTACCGTCAGCTGGTAACTGAAGCCGTCCGGCACCCCTATCGGCGGGGTGTCCCGTCCCTCGGCCACGGCCTGTTCGGCCAGGGCGTGCCATTCCGGGGCATCGGCCAGCTGCGAGGTGTCCACCTCGGCATGCCGGTCGATGCCCGCGAATCCTCCGGTCCGCTTCACCTGGATACGCATGGGTCCTGTCTACTCCACCGGGCGGGCGGCCGGTAGCGCGCCGTCAGGCCGTCACTCGCTCGTCGGCACCTTCACCGTCGACCATGCGTCGACGACGGCCTTGAGCTCGTCGCCGTCGCCGAACTTCTGGCGCGCGGCGGCCACCGTCAGCTTGGCGAAGTCGGTGAAGGACGCGTCCTGCGCCAGCTCGCCGCCGGTCAGGACGGTGTACCAGATCTGTCCGGCCCGCTCCCACGAGTGCCCGCCGAGGGCGTCGGCGACCAGGTAGAACGCGCGGTTGGGGATGCCGGAGTTGATGTGCACGCCGCCGTTGTCACGGCCCGTGCGGACGTAGTGCTCCATGTCCGCGGGCTGCGGGTCCTTGCCGAGCACGTCGTCGTCGTACGCCGTGCCGGGCTCCTTCATGGAGCGCAGGGCCTTGCCGGTGACGCGCGGGGCGAGCAGGCCCGCGCCGATCAGCCAGTCGGCCTCGGCGGCGGTCTGGCCCAGTGTGTACTGCTTGATCATCGAGCCGAAGACGTCCGCCATCGACTCGTTCAGGGCGCCCGGCTGGCCGAAGTACGTCAGGTTCGCCGTGTACTGGACGACGCCGTGGGTGAGCTCGTGGCCGATGACGTCCACGGGGATGGTGAAGTCGAGGAAGATCTCGTTGTCCCCGTCGCCGAACACCATCTGTTCGCCGTTCCAGAACGCGTTCCCGTAGTCCTCGCCGTAGTGGACCGTCGCGTTCAGCGGCAGGCCGTTGCCGTCGATGGAGTTGCGCTCGTAGGACTTCTGGAAGAGCTCGAAGGTCGCGCCGAGGCCCGCGTACGCCCGGTTGACCGTGGCGTCCTTGCCCGGCTTGTCGCCCTCGCCGCGCACCTTGCGGCCCGGCAGCTCGGTGCGGTGCTTGGCGTCGTAGATCGTGCGGTGCGGCTTGCCGGCCGCGGCTTCCTTGGGCGTGGCGACCGAGGGCGCGCCGATGACGGTCGTCAGCCGGCGGTGGGTGCGCTCGATGGAGTCCCGCTCCAGGGTGCGGCGGGCGGGTGCGGCGAGCGCGGGGTCCTGGCTCTGGGCGAGGGTGTCCAGGACGTGGGGCGGCACGATGGTGCAGAAGACGGGCTCGAAGCCCGTCGGGTTGGCGGTCATGGCGGCAATGTGGCACTGGGTCATGCCACTGTCACTACCTGCGACCATGATTGCTGAAATAGAGGGATAGATCACCACTGAGGGTTTATCCGGCCACGGTCCCGCATACTGATACGGGCCCGCGCGCTGAGCGCGGCTCGGCTAGGCTGCGGCACATCATGCGATTCGGGCTGCTTCTCCTTAGCTGCCGCGGCGAGGGCCTGTAGTCGAGGCCGACCCCCTCCCCGCGGAGTTCGGCGTTGCGCTAAGACCGTCGGCCGTCCTTCAGGACACTTCCGAGGAGCCCCGCACATGCCGAACTTCCAGCGCCCCACTTCCATGCCGGTCCACAAGTACGGGCAGTACGAGCAGGTCGACATCCCCGACCGCACGTGGCCGGACAAGCGGATCACGGTCGCTCCCCGCTGGCTCTCCACGGACCTGCGCGACGGCAACCAGGCGCTGATCGACCCGATGTCGCCGGCCCGCAAGCGCGCCATGTTCGACCTGCTGGTGCGCATGGGCTACAAGGAGATCGAGGTCGGCTTCCCCTCCTCGGGCCAGACCGACTTCGATTTCGTACGGTCGATCATCGAGGACGAGGACGCGATCCCCGAGGACGTGACGATCTCCGTCCTGACCCAGGCGCGCGAGGAGCTCATCGAGCGCACGGTCGAATCCCTGAAGGGCGCCCGGCGCGCGACGGTCCACCTGTACAACGCGACTGCTCCCGTCTGGCGCGATGTGGTCTTCCGCGGCTCGCGCGACGCCGTGAAGCAGATCGCCGTGGACGGCACGCGCCTGGTCATGGAGTACGCCGACAAGCTGCTGGACGACCGTACGACGTTCGGATACCAGTACAGCCCCGAGATCTTCACCGACACCGAGCTGGACTTCGCCCTGGAGGTCTGCGAGGGCGTCATGGACGTCTGGCAGCCCGACGCCGAGCGCGAGATCATCCTCAACCTGCCCGCCACCGTGGAGCGTTCGACGCCCTCCACGCACGCGGACCGCTTCGAGTGGATGTCCCGCAACCTGTCCCGGCGCGAGTTCGTCTGCCTCTCCATCCACCCGCACAACGACCGCGGCACCGCCGTCGCCGCCGCCGAGCTGGCCGTCATGGCCGGCGGCGACCGCGTCGAGGGCTGCCTGTTCGGCCAGGGCGAGCGCACCGGCAACGTCGACCTGGTCACCCTGGGCATGAACCTCTTCTCGCAGGGCGTCGACCCGCAGATCGACTTCTCGGACATCGACGAGATCCGCCGCGTGTACGAGTACTGCAACCAGATGGAGGTCCACCCCCGCCACCCGTACGCGGGCGACCTCGTCTACACCGCCTTCTCCGGCTCCCACCAGGACGCCATCAAGAAGGGCTTCGACGCGATGGAGACCCGGGCGGCGGCACAGGGCAAGACGGTCGACGACATCGAGTGGGCCGTGCCGTACCTGCCCATCGACCCCAAGGACGTCGGCCGCTCCTACGAGGCCGTCATCCGCGTCAACTCGCAGTCCGGCAAGGGCGGCATCGCGTACGTCCTGCAGAACGACCACAAGCTGGACCTGCCGCGCCGCATGCAGGTCGAGTTCTCGAAGATCATCCAGGCGAAGACGGACGCCGAGGGCGGCGAGGTCACGCCCGACGCGATCTGGAGCGTCTTCCGCGACGAGTACCTGCCGAACCCCGAGAACCCCTGGGGTCGGATTCAGGTCAAGAACGGCCAGACGACGACCGACACCGACGGCGTCGACACCCTCACCGTCGAGGCCACCCTGGACGGCGCGGACACCGTCCTGACCGGCTCCGGCAACGGTCCGATCTCCGCGTTCTTCGACGCGCTGCAGCGCATCGGCATCGACGTACGCCTGCTGGACTACCAGGAGCACACGATGAGCGAGGGCGCGTCCGCGCAGGCCGCCTCGTACATCGAGTGCGCGATCGGCGACAAGGTGCTGTGGGGCATCGGCATCGACGCCAACACGACGCGCGCCTCCCTGAAGGCCGCCGTCTCCGCCGTCAACCGCGCGGCGCGCTAGTCCCCCGAGCTGTTTCCGCCCGGCCCCGTCCGCCCCTCCGGCGGGCGGGGCCGCGTCATCTCCCGGCCATGTCGGGATCGCTCTCCTGTACGAGATGCTGACGCCGCATCATCGATGTGGCTAACATCACGCCAACACGGCAATGCAGCCGGGGAGTTACGGAGGTGCGTGATGCTGCCAGATCGGGGACGAAACGGCCGGAATTCCCGCATCCCCGCCACGCCGGTCTCACGTGGGCGAGCGCTGTGCCGGCGCGTGGTCGGCATGCACACCGCCTGGGACACTGTCGGCGACGGCGAGTTCTTCTGTCCGGCCTGCGGCGGCGACCGCAACTACCAGCGGCTCACCGGACGGCGCCGCTTCGTCCTGCTCGGCCTGCCCGTCGTGCCGCGCGGCACCCGCGGCCCCGTCATCCAGTGCGCCGCCTGCCAGGACCTGTTCGACCCGGACGTCCTGGACCACCCCACCACCAACCGCCTCTCCGCGATGCTCCGCGACGCCGTGCGCGCGATCGTCCTCGCGGTCCTCTCCACGGGCGGCACCGGCTCCCGCACGGTCCTCGAAACGGCCGTCTGCGCGCTGAACGGCGCCGGGTGCGACGACTGCTCCGAGGAACAGCTCGTCACCCTCGTCGACACCCTCGCCCTCGACGCCGGACACGCCACCGACTCCGACTCCGACTCCGACTGCCGGCCCGGCCTCCCCGGCCTCGCCATCGAACTCCACGAGGCGCTCGGCCCGCTGGCCCCCCACCTGGCCCCCGCGGGCCGCGACGCACTCCTCCTCCAGGGCGCCCGCATCGCCCTCGCCGACGGCCCGTACACCCCCGCCGAGCGTGACGTGCTGACCACGGCGGGCTGCGCGCTCACGATCTGCTCGGAGGACGTGACGCGGCTCCTGGCGACGGCGCGAACGCCGTCCTGACGGAGTGAACTCGTCCTCACGGGGCGGGTATCTCCGGGCGGGGTCCCCCGAGAGGCGTCGTCCGGGACAATGTGCGGGTATGAGGGACGGTGTGCGCTGGGCGACGGTGATCGCCTTCAACATCCTCGCGTACGCCGGGGTGTTCATCCTCTTCTACGCCGTCGAGGCGCCGCTGCTGCCCTCGGCCGAGGAGGGCCGGGTCGCCGTCGGGGTCGCCGCGGCGACCGTCGTGGCGACGATCGGGGGGACGGCGGGGGCGTCGTGGGTGACGCGGCCGGGCGTACGGACACGGACGCCGGTACCGGTGGTGCCGGACGAGCCCGCCCCGGACGGGCCCGCCCCGGACCGGGGCACCGACGTGCTCGTGCGGACGGGGGAACTGCCCCTGCGACCCAAGGGGTTCCAGCCCCGCACGGATCTGCTCGCAGGTCTCGTACGCGCCGCGGACGAGCCCGGACTCACCGTCGTGCACGCCGTCACCGGCGCGCGCGGCGTCGGCAAGACACAGCTCGCCGCGGCCTACGCGCGCCAGCGCATCGTCGACGGCTGGCCCGTCGTCGCCTGGATCGCCGCCGAGAGCGGCGGCCGCCTCGCCGCGGGCCTCGCCGGACTCGCCGACGAGCTCGGCGTGCGCGGTCCCGAGGACGACGTCGCCGACGCGGCACGGGCCGCCCTCGGCTGGATCGGCCGCAACCCCGACGTGCCGTGCCTGATCGTCGTCGACAACGCCACCGACCCTGACGAGGTCGCCGCCTGGCTGCCGGTGGCCGGGCGGGCGCAGGTCGTCGTGACGACGACGGTGCGCTCGTTCGGGAACATCGCGGGCGCTCAGGTCGACGTCGACGTGTTCACCCAGGAGGAGGCGCTGGACTTCCTGGCCAAGCGGTCGGGGTGCGGGACGGAGGCCGACGGGGCCGCCGAAGTCGCCGCCGAACTCGGCCACCTGCCGCTCGCCCTCGCCCAGGCCGCCGAGGTCATCCGGGGGCGGGGCGGCGGCTACCGGGGCTACCTGGAGCGGCTGCGGGCCTACCCCGTGCACGAGGTGCTGGCGAAGGTGCCGGGGGAGCGGTACCCGCACCGGGTGGCGGAGGCGATCCTGCTGGCGGTGGAGGAGGTGGAGGGGCGGCCCGGCGAGGAGGGCGCGCTCGTACGGCCGCTCCTGGACATGCTGGCCGTGCTCTCGCCCGACGGTGTGCCGCGCGAACTGCTGACCGGGGCCGTGGAGCTGGAGGCCGTGCGCGCCGGGACACCGGCCGACAGTGCACTCGGCGCTCTCGTTGACGCATCGCTCATCACACGCGTCGGCGACGACGCGGTGGCCGTGCACCGGCTCGTGCAGCGGGTGCTGCGGGAGAGGGCGCGGCAGGAGGGGGCGCTTGACGCGGTGGCGGACCTGCTCGTGCGGCACCTCGGCGACCTGTTGGTGCCGTTGGAGGACGCGTGGTCCCTGCGCGAGCGAGGCCGCCAACTGGTCGACCAGATCGAGGCGTTGTGGAGCGCGCTGCGCCCCGAGGTCGAGGAGCGGGGCGCGCGGGCCATGGAACCACTGCTGGATCTGCGGCGCCGGGCGGCCGCGGGGCACCTCGTCGAGACGGGGGACCTGACGCGGGCACTGGGCGTGGCCAGGGAGATCGTGGCCGTGTGCGACGCCGCGCCGGACGGCGCCGGACCGGTCCTCGTCTCCGCCCTGGGTTCCCTGGGCGACATCTGCATGCGGGCGGGCCGGGTCACGGAGGCCGTCACCGTCCGCCGCCGGCGCCTGGAACTGCTGGAGGGTGCGCGGGAGGGCGCGGACGAAGCCCTGGACGAAGCCGCCGAGCACGCCGTCCACCTGGCGCGTGAGGACCTGGCCGACGCCTGCCAGGCGGCCGGCAGGTTCGATCTGTCGCTGCCCCTGTACGAGACCGTGGTGCGCGACGCCGAGCGGCTGCACGGGGCCCAGCACGCCGGCACCCTCGCGTCCCGCGGCCGTCTCGCGAGCTCCTACGCCACCGCGGGCCGCCTCGACGAGGCCGTCGCCCTCTCGGAACGCATGCGCACCGAGCTCACGGAACGGGTGCGCGCCGGTGCGACGCCGGGAGCCGCGCCCGACAGCGCTCAGGAGCTGTGGCCCTGGCGGACGCTCGCGGACGCCTACGGGTCGGCGGGCAGGGCGGAGGAAGGTGTCGCGCTGCTGCGGCAGTTCCTCGCCGAGCGGGTGCGGGCCGCGGGGGAGGACGCACCCGAGGCGATCCACGCCCGGCACGCCCTCGCCCTGAACTGTCTCTCCGCCGGCCTGTACGACGAGGCCCTCGCGGCCGCCCGGCGGGCCGAGGCGGACGCCGCCCGGGTCTTCGGCGACATCGCCGAGGACACGGCGGACATCCGGGACGCCGTGGCGCTCTGTCTGCTGCGGATGGACCACGACGACGAGTCGATCGGCCTGCACCGGCGGATCGTGGCCGACCTGACCGAACTGCACGGCCCGGACCATCCGGGCACCCTCTCCGCCCGGGTCAATCTCGCACGGGCCCTGGAGAAGGGACTGCGGGAGAGCGAGGCCTACGAGGTCCACCGTGACGTACTCGCCGACTACGCCCGCCTGTTGGGGCCCGACCACCCGGACACGCTGAATGCGCGGGCGCAGTACATCGGCTGCTGCGCGTCGGCGGGGCGCCTGGAGGAGGCGGCCGACACGGCGCGGGAGGTGCTCGCCGACGCGGAAGCGGTCTACGGACCCACCCACCGCCGCGCCCTGGCGATCCGCATCGACCTCGCCATGGTGCTCCTGGAGCAGGGGCGGGCCGAGGAGGCCGCCGAACTGTCGGCGCGGGCCCTGGAGGACACCACGGTGACTCTCGGGGCCGGTCACCCGCGGACGCTGCGGGTGCGCGAGAACCTCGCCAGGACCCTGAGCGCGCTGGGCCGCTGGGACGAGGCCTGCGTACTGCAGGAGCAGAACGTCGCCGAGTTCGCGCGGCTGTACGGCGAGCGCCACATCGAGACGGTCCGCGCGCGCGGGACCCTGGCCGTCTCCTGCGGCATGTGCGGACGGTACGAAGAGGCCCTGGCGCTCCGCAGGCGGGCGCTGGACGACATGACCCGGCTGCACGGCACCGACCACGCCGACACCCTCACCGCGCGGCGCGTACTGGCGTGGACCCACGGCACACTGCACCGCTACCGCGAACAGCTGGAGCTCTCCGAGCAGTCGCTCGCCGAGTGCGTCCGCGTGTACGGCCCCGTCCACCCGGTGACGCTCGCCGTCCGGAGCGAGTACGCGGTGGCCCTCGGGCGCATGGCCCGCTGGCGTCGAGTGCGGCGCGTCGAGTCGCAGTTGTACGCGGACTACCGCCGGCTCCTCGGCCCCGGCCACCTGTACACCGTCAACGCGCTGAGCAGGACGGCGTACCCCCTGCGCAGACGGCAGCGCCGGATCAAGGCGCTCGGCATCCGCAAACGGGTCCTCGCCGAGACCGAACGCCGCACGGGCCCCCTGAGCGAGGAGACGGTCGATGCCCGGCGCCGACTCGGCGCCGCCTATGTCTCCGTCGGCCTGGTGTGGAAGAACGTGGCCGTCCAGCGGCGCCTGCTCCACGACCTCACCGAGGCGTTCGGCCCCGACCACCGCTGGACCCTGACGCAGCGGAACTGGTGGGCGACCAGCGCCCTGCGCTACTGCGGCCGCTGGCGCGAGGCGCTCACGGTGCTGCGGGAGCTCGCCGCCGACTGCGAGCGGCTGCACGGCCCCGATCACCCCTGGACCCTCGACGCCCGCCTGGAAGCGGGCAGGCTCGCCCGCCGCACCGGCCGCGGCCGGACCGCCGTGCGGGAGTTCGCCGCCCTCGCCGCCGACCACGAGCGGCTGCACGGGCCCGACCACGCCTGGACGTGGCTGGCCCGCGTCGGCCACGCGTACGCCCTGCTGTGGGCCCTCCACCCGTACCGCTCGGCCGCCCGTTACGACACGCTCCTCCGGGACGCCGCCCGGACCTTCGGCCCCCGCAGCCGCCAGGTCCGGGCCATCGGGAGGCGTCACGCCCTCCTCTGCCTGGGCATCGGCCGCTGGCACCGCCTCCCGGAGATTCTGCGCGTACTCCGCGGGGAGTAGTCCCGGCCCCCCGCCTCCCCGCGCCGTACCCGCCAACTCGCCCCTCAGCCCGACGGTTTGCCGGGCGCGCCCCGGCAGGGTTGTCCCCGAACATGTCACCCCTGCCGAAGGAGGCCCGTCATGGGGGCCGCACAGACCACTGCCGCGCCGCGACGGCGACGGCGCGCCGTGCCCTGGGTGTTCCTGGGGCTCTGGGTCGTCGTGATCGCGCTGGCCTCGCCGTTCGCGGCCAAGCTCGCCGACGTGCAGAAGGACCGGGCCGTCGACTACCTGCCGGCGAGCGCCGGGTCCACCGAAGTCGCGAAGATCCAGGAGCGGTTGCCGGGCGGCGAGGCCACCGAGCTGGTGCTCGTCTACCACCGCGACGGCGGGCTCACCGCCGCCGACCGGGCGGCCGCCGGGGAACAGGTCGCCGAGGTCGCGGCGGCCCACCGGCTCGTCGCGAAGCCCGAAGCCGTGCCCTCCGAGGACGGCACCGCGCTCATGTACCCGATCGCCACCACCGAGCCGGGGCAGGACGAGGAGAAGCGGGACGCCCTCGTCGAGGACGTCAGGGAGACCGCACGCGGCGAGGGCGGGCTGAGCGTGGACGTCGGCGGGGCGGGGGCCCTCGACACCGACGCGAGCGAGGTCTACAACTCGCTCGGCGGTCCTCTGCTCTACACCACCGCAGGCGTCGTCGCCCTGCTGCTCATCCTCATCTACCGCAGCCCCTTCCTGTGGCTCGTGCCGCTCGCCGTCGCGGGCGTCGCCGACTACCTCGCGATGGGCGTCGCGTACGGGCTGAACCAGGCCTTCGACACCTCCGTCACCGGGCAGAGCTCCGGCATCATGACCATCCTCGTGTTCGGCGCCGGGACGGACTACGCGCTGCTGCTCGTCGCCCGGTACCGGGAGGAGCTGAGGAGGATCGAGCAGCCCTACGACGCCATGGTCGCCGCCCTGCGCGGCTGCGGGCCCGCCGTCCTCGCCTCCTCCGGGACCGTCGCCGCCGGACTGCTCTGCCTGCTCGCCGCCGACCTCAACAGCAGCCGCGGCATGGGACCGCTCGGCACCGTCGGCGTGCTCTGCGCCCTCGTGACGATGCTGACGCTGCTGCCCGCCGTGCTCGTGCTGCTGGGGCGGCGCGTGTTCTGGCCGCTCGTGCCCGCGTTCGGGAGCACCCCGAAGCAGCGGCGGAGCCTTTTCGCCGCGATGGGCGGTTCGGCGGAGCGCAGGCCGCTCACCGTCCTCGCGAGCGGGGCCGTGCTGCTCGGCGCGCTCGCCCTGGGCGCGCTCAACCTGCCCGGCGCCCTTAAGCAGGAGGACTCCTTCACCAAGACACCGGAATCCGTGTCCGCCATGGAGACCCTCGCCACCGCCTACCCCGAACGCGGCACCCAGCCCATCACCGTCATGACCCCCGCCGGCCGCGCCGACGCCTCCCTGGCCGAGATCCGCGACACGAAGGGCGTCGGCGGCGCCGAGCGGGGACGTACCGCCGAAGGCTGGACCGAGATCTCCGTCACCGCGACGGCCGCACCCGAGTCGGCGGGGGAGACCGCGACCATCGAGGCGCTCCGCGACGGCCTCGAAGCCTCCTACGTGGGCGGTGCGAGCGCGCAGCAACTCGACCTGAAGGACACCAACGCCCGCGACCGCAACATCGTCGTGCCGCTCGTCCTCGGCGCCGTCCTGCTGGTCCTCGTCGCCCTGCTGCGCAGCCTCGTCGCGCCGCTGCTGCTGCTCGCCGCGGTCGTCGCCGTGTGGGGCGCCTCGCTCGGCATCGCGGGCCTCGTCTTCGAACCGCTCTTCGGGTTCGAGGGCACCGACCCGGGGCTCGGGCTGCTCTCCTTCGTCTTCCTCGTCGCACTCGGCGTGGACTACGGCATCTTCCTGATGCACCGCATGCGCGAGGAGTGCCTGAACGGCGCCGAACCGGGGGCGGCCGCCCTCACCGCGCTGCGCACCACCGGCGGCGTCATCGCCTCCGCGGGGCTCGTCCTCGCCGCGACGTTCGCCGTGCTGACCAACATGCCGCTGGTCCAACTCGTCGAACTGGGCTTCGTCATCGCCGTCGGCGTACTCCTCGACACCTTCCTCGTCCGTACGTACCTGGTGACGAGCGCGAGCGTGGCGCTCGGCAGGAAGGTGTGGTGGCCGGGACCGCTCTCCAAGGCACCTGCCGTGGGCGCCCCGCCGGCCCGCGAGGCCGAGCCCGCCCGGGTCCCCTCGCCTTGAGCCGGAACTTCCGGGCGCCCCTCCCCTCCCGGAGGGGCGCCCGCGTGCCGGAGGATGGGGCGGTGGAATCACACACGGGGGCGGGCACGGTGGCGCGGGGCACCGCCCGCAACAACCTCATCGAGCGGGTGCTCGGACCGGCCGCTCCCGGTGAACGCCTGCGCACCGACGCCCTGTTCGCGCTCGCCATGGCGGCGAGCGCCGTCGTCATCGTGCGGGTCGTGCGGGACAACGGCCAGCCTCCCGACGCCCTCGGCTGGCTGCTGCTGGCCGCCGCGCACGTCGTCATCGTGTGGCGGCGGCGCGCCCCCATGCGCGTCATGGTCGCCATGATGGCGATCCTGCTGACCTACCACTCCCTGGACAACAACCACACCGCGCCCATGGCGGCGTCGATGGCCTCCCTCTTCACCGTGGCCTCCCGGTCCCGGCCCCGGCACACCGTCCTCGTCGGCGTCGCGGGCATGGGCGCCATGCTGGGCGTGAAGTTCCACCAGGGCATGGCCGAGGGCGCCCAGTCGCTCCGCATCTCCGGCTGGATCGTCGCCTTCCTGCTGCTCGGCGTGTACGTGCGCATCCACCGCCAGTACGTCGCCTCCGTGGTGGAGCGGGCCGAGCGCGCCGAGCGCACCCGCGAGGAGGAGGCGCGCCGCCGGGTCGCCGAGGAGCGGCTGCGGGTCGCCCGCGACCTGCACGACCTGCTCGCGCACAGCATCACGCTCGTCGGCGTCCAGACGTCCGTCGCCGCGCACGTGCTCGCCGCCGACCCGGACCGCCTCGACCGCGCGGCCGTCGCCAAGGCCCTCGACGACGTCGCCGACACCTGCCGCGCCGCACGCGGTGAACTCCGCGCCACCTTGCAGGTGTTGAGGTCCGGCACCGAGGACGACGCCGACGAGGCACGGGAGCCGCTGCCCGGCCTCGACGGCCTGCCCGGCCTCGCCGACGCGGCCCGCACCGCGGGCGCCCGCGTCGAGCTGGCGGTGGCGGAGTGCCGGGCACCGGCCGCCGTGGGCGCCGCGGCCTACCGCATCGTGCAGGAGGCGCTCACCAACGTGGTGCGGCACGCCGGACCCGGCATCACCGTCCGGGTGTCGGTGCGCACGCAGGACGCGGCGCTGTGCGTACGCGTCGCGGACGACGGCACCGGCGGCCGGGACCTCGAGGCCGGCCACGCGCCGGGGTTCGGGCTCGTCGGGATGCGGGAGCGGGCCCGCACGGTCGGCGGCACCCTGGACGCGGGCCCGCGTCCGGAGGGGGGTTTCATGGTGTCCGCGGTGCTGCCCCTCGCACCCGTCTCCCTGGGAGGTCTGTCATGACGGTACCCATCCGCGTACTGCTCGCCGACGACCAGACGCTGGTGCGTGCCGCGTTCGCGATGCTCGTCGACTCGGCGCCCGACATGGAGGTCGTGGGGCAGGCGGGCACCGGTCGTTCGGCGGTCGACCTGGCCCGCTCCGAGCGCGCCGACCTCGTCGTGATGGACATCCGCATGCCCGACCTCGACGGCATCGGCGCGACGCGGCTGCTCGCGGCCGACGAGGACCTGGCGGGCGTGAAGGTCCTGATGCTGACGACGTACGACACGGACGAGCACGTCGTCGACGCGCTCCGCGCGGGCGCGTCCGGCTTCCTGGTCAAGGACACCAAGCCCGCCGAACTCCTCGACGCCATCCGCACGGTGGCGGCCGGCGACTCCCTCCTCTCACCAGGACCCACGGCCCGCCTCATCGCCCGCGTGCTGCGGGCGCCGGACACCGCACTGCCCGTCACCGGCGGGCCCGAGGGCCTCTCCGAGCGGGAGCGGCAGGTCCTCCGGCTCGTCGCGCGCGGCCTCAACAACCAGGAGATCGCCGACACGCTGGGCCTGAGCCCGCTCACCGCGAAGACCCACGTCAGCCGCATCATGGGCAAGGTCAGCGCCCGCGACAGGGCCCAACTGGTGATCATGGCCTACGAGTCGGGCCTGGTCGCGCCGGGGGCGGTGGGGGCGGTGGGCTCACCCTGACCCCGGCCGGGTCACAGCAGCCCGGCCGTTGCCACGTACTTGCCGACCCGTTCCGTCTCCGCCGCCGACAGCGGGATCTGCGGCTCCGCCGTCGCCGCGCAGTCGATCACCCCGCGCAGCCGCAGCGCCGCCTTGAACGCGCCGAGCGCCGACGAACTGCCGCCCATCCGCACCGGATCCCCGGCCGTCACCATCCCGAAGAGACCGCACAGCCGCTCCTGCTCGCCCCGCGCCCACGCCCAGTCGCCCTCCCGGCAGGCGCGGTACAGGCGCGCGTACCCGTCGGGGTCCACGTTCCCGAGGCCCGGCACCACACCGTCCGCGCCCATCGCGAGCGCCGAGTCGACCGTCACCTCCGACCCGGTGAGGACGCTGAACCCGGCGAGCCCCGGCTCGGCCCGCTTGCCCAGGACGACGCTCCGGAACGCCCCCTCGTCACCGCTGGAGTCCTTCAGGCCCGCCAGCACACCCTCCTTGGCCAGCTCGAGGACCAGCCCCGGGCCCAGCTTGGAGTGCACCGCCATCGGCAGGTCGTACGCGAAGACCGGCGCCCCGCAGCCCTCCGCGACAAGCCGGAAGTGGCGGGCGATCTCCGCCGGATGGGTCCGCGTGTAGAAGGGCGCGGTCACCACGACCGCGTCCGCGCCCGCCCGGGCGACGGCCCGCGCGTGGTCCAGGACGCGGGGCGTGGTCATGTCGATCGCCCCGGCCAGGACGGGCAGCCGGCCCGCCACGTGCCGGACGACGGTGTCGACGACGAGCGCGCGCTGCGGGTCGGTCAGATACGCGACCTCCGAGGTCGAGCCGAGCACGAACAGGCCGTCGACACCACCGGCGACCAGATGGTCGACGAGCCGGGTGAGGGAGGGGACGTCCACCTCGCGGTCCGGTGTCAGGGGGGTGCAGACGGGCGGGACGACACCGGTCAGCGGAGTGGGAAGGGTCATGGCTGCTCCCTGGGGGTGGCGGAGGCCGTGGCGGCGGCCTGGACGACGAGTTCGTGTGTTGGCTGTCCCTCGTCGACGGGATGGAAACAGCGGAACCCGTGCCCCGCGCCCGCCGAACGGGTGTCCGGCATGGCGGTCGCGCACACCTCGTCGGCCTTCCAGCAGCGGGTGCGGAACGGACAGCCGCTCGGCGGCCGCGTCGCCGACGGCACGGGGCCCGCCAGCGGGATCGGGTCGATGGGGTCGAGCAGCCCGGGCGTCGCGGAGAACAGGGCACGGGTGTACGGGTGCCGGGCGCGGTCCAGGATTTCCGCGGCCGGAGCCTCCTCGACGATCCGGCCGAGGTACATCGTGACGACGCGGTCGCTCATCCTCCGTACCGTCTGGATGTCGTGCGACACGAACACGAGGGCGAGGCCCAGGCGCTCCTTCAGGTCGAGGAGCAGATTGAGGATCTGCGCGCGGACGGACACGTCGAGGGCGCTCGTCGGCTCGTCGGCGACGAGGAGGTCGGGTTCGAGCGCGAGGGCGCGGGCGATCGCCACGCGCTGTCGCTGGCCGCCGGAGAGCTGTCCGGGCAGCCCGTCCGCGAGGGCCGTTGGCAGACCGACGAGGGCCATCAACTCCCGTACGCGTTCCTCCCGTTCCTTCGGCGTTCCTCGCTTGTGCACGTCGAGAGGGTCACGGAGTATCCGGCCGACCGGGAGCCTGCGGTTCAGGGCGGTCGAGGGGTCCTGGAAGATCATGCCCGTGTGGGAGCCGATGGAACTCCGCCTTTCGGCGGGTGTCATCTTCCACAGGTCGTGGGCGCGGAATGAGACTGTGCCGGTGGTGGGGCGTTGGGCGCCGACGAGGACCTTGGCGAGGGTTGATTTGCCGCAGCCCGACTCTCCTACGATGCCGACGGTTTCGCCGGGGGCGACGGTGAGGGTGGCGGCGGTCAGGGCGTAGACCCTGTCCCGGGAGAACAGGCCGCCGGACCTGGCCTTGTGCACGACGTGGACGTCGTCCAACTCGACGAGGGGGGTTGTCATTTCGGGTCACGCTCCGTCGTGGCTGGTCGCGCAGTTCCCCGCGCCCCTGGGAGGCGCCCCTGCGGGGCGCTCCCCGCAGGGCGCGTCCGCCGGGTGGTGGCAGGCCGTCGAGTGGGCCGGTGTGCCCGCCAGCTCCGGTGTCGTCGTACGGCACACCTCGCTCGCCAGCGGGCATCTGTCCGCGAACCTGCACCCCGGCGGGAAGTCCGCCGGGGACGGCACCACGCCCTTGATCTGGGTGAGGCGCTGGGCCGCCGACTCGAGGGAGAGGACCGAGCCGAGCAGGCCGCGCGTGTAGTGGTGGGCGGGCGACTCGACGAGGTCGGCGGTCACGCCCGTCTCGACGATCTGTCCGCCGTACATCACCACCACCCGGTCGGTGACGTCCGCGACGAGCGCCAGGTCGTGGGAGACGAGGATCAGCGCGAAGCCCAGCTCCTCGCGCAGCCGCAGGAGGAGCTGGATGATCTGGGCCTGCACGGTGACGTCGAGGGCGGTCGTCGGTTCGTCGGCGACGATCAGTTTCGGGTCGCGGGAGAGGGCCATGGCGATCAGGACGCGCTGGCGCTGGCCGCCGGAGAGTTCGTGCGGGTAGCTGCGCAGGGTGCGGTCGGGGTCGAGGCCGACGAGTTCGAGGAGTTCGACGGCCGTCCGGCGGCCACCCCTCCGTACGACCTGTTTGAGCTGGGAGCGGACCGTCATCGCCGGGTTCAGGGAGGACAGGGCGTCCTGGTAGATCATCGCCATGTCGTGGCCGAGCAGCCGGCGCCGGGCCCGCATGGGCAGGCCCGTCAGCTCCTGCCCGGCGAAGGTGACGCGGCCGCCGACCCGGGCGCCCTTCGGTTCCAGGCCCATCACCGTCAGCGCGGTCAGCGACTTGCCGCAGCCCGACTCGCCGACCAGGCCGAGCACTTCACCGGGGCGTACGTCGAAGCTGATGCCGTCGACGATGTCCACGCCCGCGTGGCGCTCGGGGAAGGAGATGGTCAGGTCGGTCACGGAGAGGACCGGCTCGCCCGTGGGGAGGGGGCGGGCGCGGGAGCGTAGGCGGTGGGCGGCTTCGGTGAGGCCGGGGAGTTCGAGGACGCGGCCGCTGCCGGGCTCGGGGGTCTCCAGGCGGTCCTGGGTGCGGGCCGGGCCCGCGACGTCCCGTCCTGAAGGGGCCGCCCAGGCGTCCGACACGCCCTCGGAGAGGATGTTGAGGGCGAGGACGGTGAGCAGCATCAGGAGTCCGGGGAAGACCGTCGCCCACCAGCCGCCGATCAGGACCATGTTCTTGCCGTCGGCGATGACGCTGCCCCAGGACGGGTCGGGCGGCCGCACCCCGGCGCCGATGAAGGAGAGCGAGGCCTCGAAGACGATGGCTTCGGCGACCTGCACGGTGCAGAAGACCAGGACGGGCGCCGCGCAGTTCACGGCGACGTGGCGGATCAGGATGTGCGGGGTGCGGGCGCCCAGGACGCGTTCGGCGACGACGTAGTCCTCGCCGTACTGGTCGAGGACGTTGGCCCGTACGACGCGGGCGATGGGCGGGGTGAAGAGGAACGCGATGGCGCAGATCAGGACGAGGATGCCACCGCCGAACACCGCGACGAGCACGGCGGCGAGCGCGATCCCCGGGAACGCCATGACGACGTCCAGGCAGCGCATCAGGGTCTCGTCGACGGCCTTGCGGGAGGTCGCCGCGACCGCGCCGATGAGGGCGCCGGCGACGAGGGCGAGCAGGGTGGCGCCGAGCCCGATGGCCAGCGACCAGCGCGCCCCGTACATGAGCCTGCTGAGGATGTCGCGGCCCAGGCTGTCCTGGCCCATCCAGTGGTCGGCGGAGGGGTGTCCGGTGCCGTCGGTCTGGGGCTGCTGGTCGAGCGGGTCGTGCGGGGCGATGAGCGGGGCGAAGGCCGCCACCAGGACGACGAGTCCTACGACGCCGACCGCGATGCGGGACAGGACGGGGAGTTTGCGGAAGGAGCGGATCCGTAGACCGGGCACGGAGAGGCGCTCGGCCAGCGCCGCACGCGAGGTGAACATCAACTCGACCCCCTCAGCCGCGGGTTGACCAGTAGGTGGAGGACGTCGATGACGAGGTTGACGATCACGAAGCCGACGGCGGTGGTGATGACGACGCCCTGGACGACGGCGGGGTCGCCGTTCTTCACGGCGTCGATCATCAGCTTCCCCATGCCGGGCAGCGAGAAGATCGTCTCGATGACGACCGCGCCGCCGAGCAGGTAGCCGACGCGCAGGCCGAGGACGGTGAGCGGGTTGATGAGGGCGTTGCGCAGGACGTTGCGGCCGACGACGACCACCGGGGGCAGGCCGTTGCCGATGGCCGTCCGTACGTAGTCCTTGTCGAGCTCCTCGACCACGGCGGTGCGGATGATGCGGGTGAGGCCCGCGGCGACCGGCAGGGAGAGTGCGAGGGCGGGCAGCGTCATGGTCTTCAGCCAGCCGGTGAGGGAGTCGGCGGGGTTGATGTAGCCGCCGGTCGGGAACCAGCCGAGGTCCACGGCCAGGTACTGGATCATCAGCAGCGCCAGCCAGAAGCCGGGAGCCGCGACACCGGTCAGGGAGATGACGCGGATGATCTGGTCGGGCAGCCGGTCGCGGTAGATCGCGGCGGTGACGCCGAGGGTGAGGGAGAGGACGACCGCGATGCCGAGCCCGAGGAAGGTGAGCTGCACGGTGAGCGGCAGGGCGGTGGTGACCTGGTCGAGGACGGGGGAGCGGTTGAGGACGCTGATGCCCATGTCGCCGTGGAGCAGGTCGCCGACGAACGCGACGTAGCGGACGGGCAGCGGGTCGAGGAGCCCGTTCTCCTCGCGGAACTGGTGCAGTTGCTCGGGTGTCGGGTTGGCGCCCTGGAAGAACGCGGACGCCGGGTCGACGTCCGAGAAGCGCATCACGAGGAACACGAAGAGCACGATGCCGAGCAGCAGCGGGACGAGCAGGGCGACGCGGCGGGCCAGGATTCTGAGGACTGCGGTCACGGCGTACGACTCCTCGACTGGGCCTGGGTCACACCCACTTGGCCTGGAGCAGATTGATCCCGGGGTATGGCTGCGCCTGGACACCGGTGACCTTCTTCGGGTCCCAGGCGGTCATGAGTTCGTTGTGGACGACCGGGTAGAGGACGGCCTGTTCGGCCACGGTGTCGATGTACGCCTGGATCATGGTCTTCTTCCGCCCGGCCTCGGGTTCGCGGGTGGCGGCGGCCATGTCCTTGAAGAGCTTCTTGGCGACGGCGTCGTCGGCCCAGCGCGCGTACCCCATCCACAGGTTCTCGGGGCCGTAGTTGTAGTGCATGATCAGGTCGGCGTCGAGCCCGAACTGGTTGGGGTTCGAGGCGGCCGCGACGACCTGGAAGTCCTTCTTCTGGTCCAGCTTGGTGAAGACGGCGGTGGTCTCCTGCGGGTCGAGGGTGACCTCGACGCCGAGCTTCTCCCAGCCGTCCTGGATGGTCGGCAGGCAGTCCACGATCCAGCTCACGTTGACGGCCATGAGGTTGACCTTCAGCGAGCCGACCCCCGCCTCCTTCAGCAGCTTCTTCGCCTTCGCGAGGTCGTATCCGTAGACCGTCTTGGCGGGCCGGTAGGAGGGGTTGGCCTCGTTGAGGAAGGACGTCGACGCCTTGCCGTGGCCCTTGAGGGCGGCCTCGATCATCTTGTCGCGGTCGATGGCGTAGTGCAGGGCCTGCCGGACGCGGACGTCGTCGAACGGCTTGTGGGCGGTGTTGAAGAGCAGGAAGAGGTTGTTCATCCCGGCCCCGCCCTCGACGGTCATCCCGCCCTTCTTCAGCTGCCCGATGTTGGCGTACGGGATGTTGTCGGCGATCTCCGCGTCCGCGCTGCCGCCGGAGATCTTCGCGACGCGCGGCGCGGCGTCCACGATGGTCAGCCAGTTCATCTTCTTGAAGGCGGCCTTGCGCGGCCCGTTGTAGTCGCCGAAGGCCTCGAAGGTCGTGTTCGACTTGGGGTGGTGCGAGGCCTGCTTGTACGGTCCCGACCCCACCGCCTTCCCCTTGGTCGCGTCGTCCCACGCGCCCGGCTTGCCGAACACGTGCTTCGGCATGATCTTGGCGAGGGAGAGCCGGGCGGCACCGTCGGGGAACGGGAACTTCAGGATCAGCTCGACGGAGGTCGCGTCGACCTTCCTGACCTCCTTCAGCCAGCTCGCGAAGAAGCCCTTGGCGAGGGTCTGGGTCTTCGGGTCGAGGATCCGGTCGAAGACGAACACGACGTCGTCGGCGGTGACGGGCTTCCCGTCGTGCCACTTCGCGCCCGGCCGCAGGGTGAACTTCCACGTCGTCGCCTCGAGATCGTTCGGGATCTCCGTGGCGAGCGCGGCATACGGTTCACGGCTGATCGGATCGGTCCCGAGCAGCCCCTCGTAAATGTGCTCATTGCCGGCCATCGCGAAGGCGGACGCGGTCTGGGTCGGGTCCCAGCTCCCGTCGTTCCCGTACCCGATGACGGCCGTGAGCGTCGAGTCGCCGCCCTGCCCGCCGCCCCCGGTCTCGTTGGTGGACTCGGGCCCCGAGCAGGCGGAGAGCGTGGTCGTGACGGCGGCGGCCGCGCTCAGCGCACCCGAGTACTTGAGGAAGGCCCGGCGGTCCGGCAGGACGGCGCGGCGCGTGGTCGGAGAGGGCAGATCGGTCACTGTGTCTCCCTTGCCTACCTAAGAGGTCCCACGTCCTACGTCATGGGTGGCGTGGCGACGATAGGAGGGGCGAGGGGGCCGGTCAAGGTCTCCGGCAACGCGGCCCCGCGTCGTTGGGCAGGGCGGGTGACACGGCCGGTGGTCAGGGGGTTCGGTGGTCAGGGGGTGCGGGGCAGCCATTGATGGTGGGGCCCAGCTCGCGGGCCAGGGTCAGCGCGAGGGCGCGGAAGATGCGCACCTCGGGGTTCTCCTCGTCCGCGCGCACCGCGAGGTAGCTGCTCTCCCACGGGGCGTCGAGGATCGGGACGAAGGCCGCGCCCGGCCAGGCGTAGTAGCGGGCGAAGGACTTCAGGCCCGAACCCGCGGTCCGGCCGGTGACCACACCGGTGAGCACCTCCTGCGGGGTCACCGCGCAGTCCGTGCTGCGGTGCCGGGCCTCCTCGCCGAAGTAGAGGTAGTCGGTGAAGGTGCGCGGGGTGTGGCCGGGGACGCGGAAGAACGGCAGGCCCGCGATGTCCGCGACCGTCGCGCCCGTCAGCCGGGCCTCCGCCAGCGGGGAGCGGTCCGGGACGACGACGATGCGCTGCTCCGTCGTCAGGACGTCGGCGGCCACCCGCTCGTCGTCGGGGCCCGGCCGCACGAAGGCCACGTCCACGCGGTCCTCCGTCAGCGCCGTCACATGCTCGGTGAAGTCCAACTGGCGGATCTCCACGCGCACTTCGGGGCGGGCGCGCCGGTAGGCGTTGATCGTGGCGGGAGTGAGCTCCGCCGAGCCGTGGCCCATGATGCCGACCCGCAGCGGGCGGCCCGCCGGGGCGGCGCCCGGGCGGGCGGCGTCGGCCATGTCGTCCAGGGCGGCGTTCGACGCGGCGAGCAGCACGCGCGCGTGACCGGCCAGCCGCACCCCCGCCGGGGTGGGCACCACCGGGTTCGCGCGCCGGTCGAGGAGGAGCGTGCCCAGCTCCGTCTCCAGGCGGCGCACGTGCTGCGTGACGGCGGGCGGCGACAGGAAGAGCCGGGCCGCGGCCCGCCCGAAGTGACCCTCTTCCACCACCGCGAGGAACGACGACAGAAGTCGCAGATCGAGCGGTGCGGAAGACATGCGTACCAGCGTAGACCCGGAGGTCAGCGAGGTGCGCGCCGTCTTCACGAATCGTGAACGCGGGCGGCGGGACCGGTTGCGGCGCGTCTAGAACTGGGCGTCATGAGCACCACCACACCCACGTCCGCGGAACCCGTTCCCGGCCCCGTTTCCGGCTCTCCCGGCCCTGTTCCCGACACCGCTCCCGTCCCGCCCCGCCGGCACGGGGTGCGAGCCGCCTGGATCATGATGGCCTCCGGCTGGAGCGCCAATCAGTTCTCCGCGCTCCTCGGCGCCTACCGCTCCGAGCTCGGCCTCTCCGAGTCCGCCGTCACCGGCCTCTTCGCCCTGTACGTCATCGGGCTCATACCCGGCCTCCTGGTGGGCGGCCCCCTCGCCGACCGCGTCGGACGCCGCCCGGTCGCGCTGACGGCCCTCGCGCTGAACCTGGTCTCGACCGGGGTGCTGATGCTGGGGGCGGGGGCCACGGGGTGGCTGTGGCCGGGGAGGTTCGTGACGGGGTTCAGCGCGGGGGCGCTGCTCGCGGCGGGCAGCGCGTGGATCAAGGAGCTGTCGTCGGCTCCGCATGTTCCCGCCGGAAGCGGGACGGCCTCGACGGCGTCGCGGCGGGCGGGCCTGTTCGTCTCGGCGGGCTTCGCCTCGGGCGGCCTCGTGGCGGCGCTGATCGCCCGGTGGGCACCGGCGCCGATGGTCACGGCGTACATCCCGCACGCACTGCTGGCGGTGGGGGCGGGGCTACTGGCGCTGAAGGCCCCCGAGACGGTGACGCCTCCCACTGAGGGCGACCGGGCCGGCTCCGGCGCGCTCACGGTGCCGGGCGCGGGCGGGCGCGGTGCGGGCAGGCTGTTCCGGCGCCGGGTGCTGCCCGTGGCGCCCTGGGTCTTCGCCGCCCCCAGCGTGGGGTTCGTGACGCTGCCCGGCCTCGTGCACGGAGGCCTCGTCTACGCGGGAGTCGCCACCGCCGTCGTACCCGGCTCGGGCCTGCTCGTGCAGCCGCTCGCCCGCCGCGTGGCGCCCCGGCACCGGCTCGCGACCGCCGTCGCCGGGCTGCTCACGGTGACCGTCGGCTTCGGCGCCGCCGCGTTCGCCGCCTCGCTCGGCACCGGGAGCGGCGGCCTCGTCCTCGCCCTCGTCGCCGCCGCGATCCTCGGCGCCGGCTACGGCTTCGTGCTGACGTACGCCCTCACCGAGGTCACCGCCATGGCCCCGCCCCACCGGCTCGCCCGCCTCACCGCGTACTTCTGGACGGCGGCGTACGTCGGGATGCTCGCGCCGTACGCCGTCACGCTCCTGTCCGGCGTGGTGCGCCCACCGGCCCTCCTCACCGGGGCCGCCGCCCTCGCGGCCCTCTCCTGCGCCCTCCTGACCGCCCTCCACGCCCGCGAAAGGAGCTAGGGCGAGTCTTTCGGATCAGCCCGGGCCCGCGACGCCTGGCACGGCGCCTCGCGGCGTTGTCGCATCACCCACGGACACCCAGTGCACCGCACCAGACGCCGCGGGCTGTCCGGACCGATCCAGAAGACACGCCCTAGGCGCCCGGTCTCGCGGTGCGGGCGTTCCGGTGGTCACCGCGCGCCGGTTTGTATCCTCGGCACGCTCAGTCCACCGTCCGCCCGCCCGTCGAACCGTCGAGGCGGCACCTGCGAGAGGCAACACCATGACCACCGAGCTCAGCCCCGACGCCCCGGCCCCCGACGTCCCGGACCTCGCCGGGCTGCTCGCGCGGGCGCGGCGGGAGTACGAGGAACTCGCCGGGCGCGGGCTCTCCCTCGACCTGACGCGGGGCAAGCCCGCGCCGGAGCAGCTCGATCTCGCCGAGGACCTGCTGAGCCTGCCCGGCGGGCGGCACACCGCCGCCGACGGGACCGACGTGCGCAACTACGGCGGGCTCCAGGGCCTGCCCGAGCTGCGGGAAATCTTCGCCGAGCTGCTCCAGGTGCCCGCCGGGCAGCTGCTCGCGCTCGGCAACTCCAGCCTGGAGCTGATGCACGACTGCCTCGTGCACGCCCTCCTCGGCGTGCTGCCCGGCGCCGAGTCGCGCTGGGTGGACCAGGAGCGCATCGCGTTCCTCTGCCCGGTGCCCGGCTACGACCGGCACTTCGCGCTCTGCGAGCGGTTCGGCATCGACATGATCCCCGTGCCGATGACGGCCGCAGGACCCGACATGGACGAGGTCGAGCGGCTCGTCGCCGGGGACCCGGCGGTCAAGGGCATCTGGTGCGTGCCGAAGTACAGCAACCCCGACGGCGTCGTCTACAGCGACGAGACCGTGGCCCGCCTCGCCGCGATGCCCACCGCCGCCCCGGACTTCCGGATCTTCTGGGACAACGCGTACGCCGCCCACCACCTCACCGACGAGCCCGCCGAGATCGCCGACCTGCTCGCCGCCTGCGCCGCGGCCGGGCACGAGGACCGCGCCTTCGTCTTCGGCTCCACCTCGAAGATCACCGCGGCGGGCGCGGGCGTCGCCTTCTTCGGCTCGTCGCCCGCCAACGTGAAGTGGCTGCTCGCCAACAACCAGAAGCGGTCCATCGGCCCCGACAAGGTCAACCAGCTGCGGCACGTGATGTTCCTGAAGGACGCGGACGGCGTACGCGCCCACATGGAGCGCCAGCGCGCCCTGCTGCAGCCCAAGTTCGAGACGGTCGCCCGGATCCTGGACGCGGAGCTCGGCGGTACGGGCCTCGCCACGTGGACGTCGCCCAAGGGCGGCTACTTCGTGACCCTCGAAGTCCCGGACGGCTGCGCCAAGGAGGTCGTGCGGCGGGCCGCCGAGGCGGGGATCGTCCTGACCCCGGCCGGGGCGACGCACCCGTACGGGGACGACCCGCGCGACGCGACCATCCGCGTGGCGCCCAGCTACCCGGGCCTCGCGGAGCTGGAGCAGGCGATCGAGGGGCTGGCGGTGTGTGTGCGTCTCGTGGGTTACGAGCAGCGGGCCCGGACGGCCGGCTGAGCCTCAGGGGGCCTGGCGTTCCAGGAACGGTCCCAGCAGCCCCGGCACCGTCTCCTCCGCGAACGCCAGCCCCTCCGCTTCGTCCACGTCGTACGCCGCGTACGCCTGCGCGCCCGCCGCCGTCGTCGCGCTCAGGGTGACCAGGCCCGCCCGGCGCTGGAGCACGGACTGCTTGACGCTCCAGCCGATGACGCCGCCGCGGCGCAGCGCCACCGTGGAGCGTCGCAGGGTTCCGGAGCGTACGACCAGGTAGTCGGCGGTGAGGGCGTGCCCCAGGCTGCGGTACGCGTCGCGGGCGAGCGCCACCGCGACCGGCACAAGCACCACAGCGACGCCCGCCCCGGCGTACGCCAGGACCGGCACCTCCAGGAGAGCCCCGAGCAGCAGCAGGACCAGTGCCGGGGCCAGCGCCGCCGACACCGCCCACCGGATCCGTCGGGCCCGCGCCGCCCGCGGGTGCGCCGTGAGCTTCGCGGCGGTGGGCGTCACCGGCTCCCGCAGGACGCGCGCCGCCACGTCGTCGGCGAGCCGGCGCGGCGCGGCGGGCAGCAGGGTGCTCGGGCCCGCGTGGTCCTCCTCGTCCCGGCGGGAGAGCCCCGTGGCGACCGCGTCCACGCGGGCCGCGCCCGACAGCCGCAGGCCCAGCGGCTCGACGACGTCGACACCGCGCAGCCTCGCCTCCTCCAGGGAGACCGAGCGCGTCGTGAGGAGCCCGCGCCGCACCCGCAGCGTTCCGCCGGGCTCCCGGTCGAGCCGGTAGTTCCACCACATCGCGGTCCACAGCCCGAGCGCCCCCACCGACCCGGCGGCCAGCGCCCCCGCGACGAGGGCGAGCACGATACCCGGCACGGACATCCCGCGGAACGCGTCGCCCACCCGCTCGATGACCTCTTCCTGCACCCCGAACCACTCGCTGACCTGCATCACCGCACCGCCCGTCGCGGCGGCGAGCGCGGAGGTGACGAAGGAGAGCGGGGCGTACCGGATCCAGCGGAGGTCGAGGGCGGCGATCGTGCCCTCCGCGTCGGACGCGGCGTCGGGGCCCGCCCGGCCGAGCAGTTCGCGCCGCAGCCGTTCGCCCTCCGCCCTGCGGACGGGGCGGAGTTCGAGCGTGGCCTCCTGGGCCGAGCTCTGCTCACCGGTGCCGATCCGGACCTCGACCAGGCCGAGGAGGCGCAGGAGCGGGTGGGCGACGAGGTCGACGGAGCGTATGCGCTCCCGGCTCAGGTGGCGGTGCTTGGCGAAGAGGATGCCGCTGCGCAGCTCGGCCCGCTCGGGCCCGACGCGGTAGCGGCTGTGCCGCAGCCGCAGCGCGTCGAGCCCGACGCCGCCCGCGATCACCAGCAGACCCAGCCCCACCGCCCACGCGATCACGGGCCCCATGTCCACCCAGCCCTGGAAGCTGAGGGTGACCGGCAGCCCGGCGGCGGTCACCACACCACCGGTCATCTGCACGGTGACGAGCAGCGAACGCCGGTCGAGCGGCAGCCAGCCGGAGTCCTGCCGTGGTCCGGAGTCCTGCCGCGGTCCGGAGTCCTCGGAGGCCTCCGCGAGTTCGCTCACGTCGCGTCCCCGGGCGTCGCCTGGGTGACAAGGGCGAGCCGCTCCGCCAGCTCGGCGGCGGTCGCGTGGTCGAGGCCCTTGACCTTCAGGGCGCCCTTGGCGGACGCCGTGGTGACGGTCACCGTGGTGAGCCCGAAGATCCGCTGGACGGGCCCACGCATCGTGTCGACGGTCTGGAGCCGCGACATCGGCGCGATCCGGCCCTCCATCCAGAAGAACCCCGTCCGCACGTACACCGCGTCGTCCGTGACCTCCCAGCGGTGGACCTCGTACCACCACAGCGGCAGCAGCACCCCGGCGAGCACCCCCGGCACCGCGATGACCGCGGCGGGCAGCAGGAGCCAGGAGCGGGCCGGCGCGACGAGTGCGGCGAGCAGGACCAGGACGCCCACCGGGGCGGCCGTCGCCAGCAGCAGTTGCGTACGCCACCAGGCGACGGCGCGGCGGTCCAGGGGGTGGCGCGGCGGCCGCAGCCGCACGCCCGCCCTGTCGTCTCCTCGGTCAACAACCATGAGCCGAAAGGTACTTGCTTTCTCAAGCATCCGGCTCGCCGCCTGTAGCCGCACCGGGCCGGATATCGACCACGGGTCAGTGCTGCTGCGCCTTCTGCGGCGTCACCTCGCTCGGCCGCACGATGACGTGCCCCTCGCCCTCCAGCTTCAGCTGCACGGCCTCGCCCGAACCGCCGCGGATCATCGAGCCGATGGACTGCGACCGGTGCAGGGACGTGCCGAGAGCGGCGGTCCAGCCGACCACCGCGTCCGTGTCGACGTACACGGGCTGCTGTGGCGACACGGGGATCACCAGCGGATTCCCGTCGCAGACCAGGCCGAGCCGCCCGCTGCCGGTGAAGACGCTGTTGAAGAGCCCGCCCCCGGCGATCCCCGACCCCTTCACGGTCTTGATCTCGTACGAGAGGGTCGCGTCGAAGCAGAGGACGTTGCGGCCGTTGACCGTGAGGACGTCGCCGGGCTCGAGGTCGACGACGAAGCAGTTCTGCGCCTCGTGCGCGAACCACGCCTCGCCCTGCCCGCGCACCGCCATCAGCGGCAGCCCCTCACCGGTCATGGCGCGCTTGAGCATGCCGCCGACGCCCTGCCCCTTGCGTTCGAACTGCAGGTCGCCCCGGTAGGCGATCATGGCGCCCTGCCGGGCGAACATCTCACCGCTCACCGCGTACTTGATGGATTTGGCGTTCTGGAGCGTCATGCCGGGGGCGTGGGCCGGCTGGGCCATGTGGTCGCTGGAGAACAAGTCACTCTTCATAGGCACATTTTGAGCTACGCGAGGTGCGAAACGTCACCCCCTACCGTCGAGGTATGACACTCCACTACGAAAAGTTCCGCGACCTGCACCGCGCCGGTGAGCCCCTGCTGCTGCCCAACGCCTGGGACCACGCGTCGGCCGCCGCGTTCGCCGCCGCCGGATTCCGGGCCGTCGGCACGACCAGCCTGGGCGTGGCGGCCTCGGCGGGCCTGCCCGACGGGACGGGCGCCACGCGCGAGGAGACCGTCCGCCTGGCCCACGGCCTGGCCCGCCTCGACGTGCCGGTCAGCGTCGACATCGAGGGCGGCTTCAGCGACCGGCCCGATGAAGTCGCTGATCTCGTCCGGCAGTTGGCCGAGGCCGGGATCGCCGGCGTCAACATCGAGGACGGCCGCGCGGACGGCACGCTGCGGGACCTCACGCACCAGTGCGAGATCATCCATGCCGTACGGGAGTCCGTGCACGGCCGTGTCTTCGTCAATGCCCGCACGGACACGTACTGGTTGCCGGGCGCGGGGCAGGCCCCGGAGACCGGGGAGCGACTGGACGCGTACCGCCGGGCGGGCGCGGACGGGGTGTTCGTGCCCGGCCTGCGCGACCTGAGCGTCATCTCCGAGCTGACCTCGGGCCTCGAAGGCACCCCGCTCAACATCCTCCACACTCCCGGCGGCCCCGCCCTCCCGGAACTCGCCGAGGCGGGCGTACGCCGGGTCAGCTGCGGCTCGCTCCTGTTCCGCGCGGCGCTGGGCGCGGCGGTGGCGGCGGCGCGGGACCTGTCGGTGAGCGGCGACGTCCCCTCGTACGCCGAGACGCAGACGCTGTCCGAGGCGTTCGCCTAAAGTCCCGCCAGTGGAGATCAGTGAACTGACCGATGCCGAAAGGCTGGTGTGGGAGGCGTTTCCGCTCGGGCGGACCGTGAACTTCCGCACGGCGGGCGACGAGGGCCCGGAGGCCGGCGCGGGCTGGGGCCCCGAGCGCACCGTCCGCGCCGAGGTGCTGCGGGCGCTGCTCCTGGAAGGGCCCCGGCGCGACGGGGAGACCCCGGTGCTCCGGGTCACCGGGGCCCGGATCAGCGGAAGGCTGGACCTCCAGTACGCGGACGTCGCGTGGCCCGTCCACATCTGGGCCTGCTACTTCGACGACGTACCCGACCTGTACGGGGCGCAGCTTCGCCAGCTCAACCTGAGCCGCTCCGTCCTGCCCGGCCTGCACGCCATCGCGCTCCGCGTCGACGGCTCACTGCGCATGTCCAAGAGCCGGGTGCGCGGCCCCGTCCGGCTCGGTGGCGCGCGGATATCGGGGGCGGTCTTCCTCAACGGGGCGCACGTGGGGGAGGAGGGCATCGCGTACGACGAGCCCGTCCTCGCGCTCAACCGCGTGACCGTGGACGACGACTTCCAGGCCGACGGCGGCTTCCGGGCGGACGGCCTGGTCCGCCTCGCGGGCGCGGTCATCGCCGGGAACATCTCCTTCGACGACGCGGTGCTCAGCAATCCGGGCGGTACGGCGCTGCACGCCGCGAACCTGAGCGGCGGGACGGATCTGCACGCGATGCGGCTCAGGGCGTACGGGCGGCTGAACCTGCCCGGCGCCCGCCTGGGCGGGCGGCTCAACCTGGACGGCGCCCGGCTCTCCAACCCCGGCGGCATGGCCCTGCGCGCCAGCGGTCTCGTCGCGACCGCGCTCTACCTGGACAGGTCCGCGCCCATCGAGGGCGACGTCACGCTGCGCAGCTGTCAGCTCGAACTCCTGCACGTCCCCCCGGGCAGCTGGCCGGACCGGGTCCGCCTCGACGGTCTCACGTACACGAGAATCGGCCCGCGCGAGCCGGCCGAGCGGTGGCTGCGCGTCCTGGAACGGGACACCGAGGGCTACGTCCCCTACGCCTACGAGCAGTTGACCGCCGCGTACCGCCGCAGCGGGGACGACGCGGCCGCGCGCACCGTGCAGCTGGCGAAGGAGCGCCGTCACCGGGCCACCCTCGCGCGGCCCGCGCGGGCCTGGGGCCACCTCCAGGACGTGACCGTCGGCTACGGGTTTCGGCCCACGCGGGCGGCGGCCTGGCTGCTGTCGCTGCTGCTCGCCGGTTCCGTCACGTTCGCGCTGCGCGAGCCGCGCGCACTGAAGCGGGACGAGTCGCCGGACTTCAACGCGCTCTTCTACACGCTGGACCTGCTGCTGCCGATCGTCGACTTCGGCCAGGAGCGGGCGTATGCGGCGGAGGGGGCGTACCAGTGGTTCGGGTACGCCCTGGTGGTCCTGGGCTGGACCCTGGCGACGACGATCGCGGCGGGCGTCACGAGGGCGATCAGTCGTCAGTAGGGGCGACCATCGCCACGAACGCGGTCCAGGCACCGGCGCCGATCACCAGGGCGGGGCCCTGGGGGACCTTGCTGTCCCGTACGGGGACGACGCCGGCGACTCCGTCGGCGACCTCGACGCAGTTGCCGCCTTCGCCGTTGCTGTAGCTGCTCTTGCGCCAGCGGGCGGCGCCCACGAAGTCGTGGGCGACCTCGACGCATTCGCCGCTGTCGCCGCCGCTGTACGTGCTCTTGCGCCAGCGGGCGGTGCTCAGGTCGTACTCGCGCATTGTCTGTAGTCCTCCACCGCCGACTCGATCAAGGCCAGGGACGCCTCCGGTGACAGCGCGGCGGCCCTGAGCAGATCGTATGTCGCCTGCATCTGCTTCACCATTGCCGGGTCGTCCAGCAAGTTTCCCGAAAGCACGCCTTCTGTATAGGCAGTTGGTGGTGCGTCTTCGAACTCCATGAGCTTCAGCATCTTGCCCATGTTCGGGTACGCCCCAGCGGAGAACGGCAGTACCTGCACCATCGCCGTGCGCTCACGCATCATGGCGGTGACGTGGTCCAGTTGCTGAGCCATCACGTCCGGGCTGCCGACCGGGGTGCACAGCACGCCCTCATGCAGGATCGCCCAGTACGTGGGGCGGGTGGCGTCCTTGAGGATCGGCGCCCGGTCCATACGAGCCCTTACCCTCTCCTCGACGTACTCGTCCGTCGCGAACGGATGAGTCGCCAAAAACACGGCGCGGGCGTAGTCCCCGGTTTGCAGCAGCCCCGGAACCACCGCCGGGGCGAAGTCGCAGATCTCCGTGGCGAGCTGCTCCAGCTCGGCCACGTGCGCGAAATACTCCGCGTAGCGGGTCTCTTTGATCAGCTTCCGGCACATCCGCTCGAAAAAGCCGCCGGTTTGCAGCACCTCATCAATACGCTGCGCCACATCCAGCTGAGGTTTTCGAATGGCCTGCTCGAACTGGCCGATGTATCCCCCGGATACGAATACCCGTACCCCTAGTGCCGACTGGCTGAGCCCCGCGTCCTCGCGGCGCCGCTTCAGCTCCGCGCCGAAGAACTCCCAGGCCGCTTGCCGCGAACCATTGGCCATGGCCAACCGCCTTCCACTGCCCCGCAGTTGTAGGAGACAGACTGCTGCCGAGTGTAGGCGGGGTGCGTCACTGTGGGGGTGAGAAGAGTGAAATCCGAAGGCAAAGGGGAGCCACGTGAAGGTGGACGGAAAGCAGCACGCGATGGCATGTATCGAACAGGCGGAGGAAACCGTGCAGGAATTGCGCGCCGTACTCGCACGAGTGGGAATTACCTTGCCGTCATTGAGGATCGACCCCGCGTCCATCGCGCGGGAAGCCCCGTGTCCGCGGGTCGAATTGGGTGGCTGCTCGGCGGACGTGGCGGCGCGCCTCGCGGCGGTGCTGAGGAGTGCGCCATGAACTTCCCGGCGAACCTCCCGGTGGGCGCGTACGTCGTCGACACGAGCAGTGGCCGCGTGGGGAGGGTGATGGGCCACGAGGGCCCGTACGTCCAGCTGCGCCCCTACGGAGGGGGCCGCGAGTGGGACTGCGCCCCGGAGACGCTCCGTACGGCGACGACGGCGGAACGGCTGCGCGCGGCGACGGCGTACGCGAACGCCCGGAGCCGGGGCGAGGTGCCTTGACGATCAGCCGTACGCAGACCGCCTTCCCGGTCTGTGGGCCTGCCGACGACGACCGAGTCAGTCGGTCACAGACCGGCCTCCGCTTCCGCGGCGTCCCGGATGCGGCGAATCTCGGCGATGGCGTCCGTCGGGTCCTGCTCCGCCGCGTTCACCAGTCGTTCCAGTTCGCGCAGGCGGGCCGCGCGCTGAGGACGGCGCTCGATCGCGACGAAGACGGCCCACGAGTGGACGAAGGCGCGAAGGGGAGCCAGGCTCTGCGTCTGCTGGGCGTTCGTCGTCGCCTCGAACAGGTGCTGGGTGAGCGCGGGGACCCGGCTGGGCGCGATCCGGGACACCGCGGCGCGCAGCGCGTCGGGCGTCAGCTCGGGCATCGGGATCAGCGGCCCGTAGGGCTCGTCGGGCTGTGCGCTCACGGGGGCCTCCGGTGCGGATGAGACAGCTCTTCGTACGCTACCTCTCCGGCGCGGGACGCAGAGGGCGTACGCGGCGAACCGGCCCCGGTCGGCCACCCGGGCCCGGCGACCCCCTGGCGTACGCGAGAATGGACCCCATGAGTCTGTTCCGCGACGACGGCATCGTGCTGCGCACCCAGAAGCTGGGTGAGGCGGACAGGATCATTACGCTGCTCACGCGCGGTCACGGACGCGTACGCGCCGTCGCCCGCGGTGTGCGGCGGACCAAGTCGAAGTTCGGGGCCCGGCTTGAGCCCTTCTCCCACGTCGACGTGCAGTTCTTCGCGCGCGGGAGCGAGCTCGTCGGGCGCGGGCTGCCGCTGTGCACGCAGAGCGAGACCATCGCCCCGTACGGTAGCGGGATCGTCACGGACTACGCCCGGTACACCGCCGGGACGGCCATGCTGGAGACCGCCGAGCGGTTCACGGATCATGAGGGTGAGCCCGCGGTGCAGCAGTATCTGCTGCTCGTCGGCGCGCTGCGCGTCCTGTCGCGCGGCGAGCACGAGCCCCACCTGGTGCTCGACGCCTTCCTGCTGCGCTCGCTCGCCGTGAACGGCTACGCGCCGAGCTTCACCGACTGCGCCAAGTGCGGCATGCCGGGGCCGAATCGCTTCTTCTCGGTCGCGGCGGGCGGATCGATTTGCGTCGACTGCCGGGTGCCCGGCAGCGTCGTACCGTCGGCGGAGACGCTCACGCTGCTCGGCGCGCTGCTCACCGGCGACTGGGAGACGGCGGACGCGTGCGAGGCGCGGCACGCCAGGGAGGGCAGCGGGCTTGTTTCCGCCTATCTGCACTGGCATCTGGAGCGCGGACTGCGCTCCTTGCGGTACGTAGAGAAAGGCACGTGAGCAGTCACGTGCAGGACAGCTAGGTAGGAGAGAGAGCCCCCATGGCACGACGCGGAATCCTCGGACGGTCCCGCCGTGAGTACCAGCCGCCCGAGCCGCACCCCTCGGGCGCGCGACCGCCGAAGATCCCCGGCGAGCTGGTCCCGCAGCACGTGGCGATCGTCATGGACGGCAACGGACGCTGGGCGAAGGACCGCGGCCTGCCGCGCACCGAGGGGCACAAGGTCGGCGCCGAGCGCGTCCTCGACGTGCTGCAGGGCGCCATCGAGCAGGGCGTCGGCGCGATCTCGCTCTACGCCTTCTCCACGGAGAACTGGAAGCGGTCCCCGGACGAGGTGAAGTTCCTGATGAACTTCAACCGCGACTTCATCCGCAAGACCCGTGACCAGCTGGACGACCTCGGGGTGCGGGTGCGCTGGGTGGGCCGGATGCCCAAGCTGTGGAAGTCGGTCGCCAGGGAGCTGGAGATCTCCCAGGAGCAGACCAAGGACAACGACAAGCTGACCCTGTACTTCTGCATGAACTACGGCGGCCGCGCCGAGATCGCGGACGCGGCCCAGGCCATCGCGGAGGACGTGAAGGCGGGCCGGCTCAACCCGTCCAAGATCAACGAGAAGACGTTCGCGAAGTACCTGTACTACCCGGACATGCCGGACGTCGACCTCTTCCTCCGCCCCAGCGGCGAGCAGCGCACCTCCAACTACCTTCTCTGGCAGAGCGCCTACGCCGAGATGGTCTTCCAGGACGTCCTGTGGCCGGACTTCGACCGCCGCGACCTGTGGCGCGCCTGCCTCGAATACGCCTCCCGCGACCGCCGCTTCGGCGGCGCGATCCCGAACGAGGAGCAGATCGCCAACAGCTAGCCCGCGGATGGCGCAACAGTCGGCCCGCGAACGGCGAAGGGGCCCGCACCGTCGGATCACCGACGGTACGGGCCCCTTCGCCGCGTACGTACCGCTACGCGCTCGCGCACTCCCGGCACGTGCCGAAGATCTCCACCGTGTGCGCCACGTTCACGAAGCCGTGCTCCGAGGCGATCGCCTCGGCCCACTTCTCGACCGCGGGGCCCTCGACCTCGACGGCCTTGCCGCAGACGCGGCAGACGAGATGGTGGTGGTGGTCGCCGGTCGAGCAGCGGCGGTAGACCGTCTCGCCCTCGTTGGTGCGCAGGGCGTCGACCTCACCGGCGTCGGCGAGGGACTGGAGGGTGCGGTAGACCGTGGTCAGACCGACCGAGTCGCCCTTGTGCTTGAGCATGTCGTGCAGCTCCTGGGCGCTGCGGAACTCGTCCACGTCGTCGAGCGCCGCGGCCACCGCCGCACGCTGGCGGGTCGACCTGCCTCGAACCGGGGCTCCCACGGTTGCCTCCTCGCGTCACGCTCTGGTCTGGGCCTTGCCGGGCCATTGTGCCAGGTCGGCCCGGACCGCAGTCAGGCCTTGGCCACCGGCTCACCCATTACCGAGCACTCCGCGGGATCGCCGGCCGCCTCCGCGGCGGCCGCGGCCCGCGCTCTGCGCCTGGCCAGCGGCGTCGCGAGCACCGTCAGGACGACGAAGGCCCCGATGGTGAGGAGCACGATCGTCGCGCCGGGCGGCACGTCCTGGTAGTACGAGGTGACGGTGCCGCCGAGCGTCACCGCGACGCCGATGGCCACCGCGACCACGAAGGTCACCGCGAAACTCTTGGTCAGCTGCTGTGCGGCCGCCACCGGCACCACCATCAGCGCGGAGACCAGGAGCAGGCCCACGACGCGCATGGCGACGGTGACGGTGACCGCCGCGGTGACGGCGGTGAGCAGGTTCAGCGCCCGCACCGGCAGACCCGTGACGCGTGCGAACTCCTCGTCCTGGCTGACCGCGAAGAGCTGCCGGCGCAGCCCGACCGTGACGAGAACCACAAAACCGGCGAGCAGGCAGATCGCCGAGACGTCCTCCTCGGACACCGTCGAGAGGGAGCCGAAGAGGTACGACTGGAGGTTCGCGTTCGAGCCGCCGGGGGCGAGGTTGATGAACATGACGCCGCCCGCCATGCCGCCGTAGAACAGCATCGCGAGGGCGATGTCGCCGCGCGTCTTGCCGTACCAGCGGATCAGCTCCATGACGACGGCGCCGACGATCGCGACCGCCGTCGCCATCCACACGGGAGAGGTCGACAGCAGGAAGCCGAGGCCGACGCCGGTCATCGCGACGTGCCCGATGCCGTCGCCCATCAGGGCCTGGCGGCGCTGGACGAGGTAGATGCCGACGGCGGGTGCGGTGATGCCGACGAGGACCGCGGCGAGCAGGGCCCGCTGCATGAAGGCGTAATCGAGGAGTTCCATGGCTCTTGCGTCCTCAGGTGAGCAGGCCGGTACGGACCGGCTCCGCGTCGGCGGTGTGCGGGTGGACGTGGTCGTGGCCGGGCAGCGCGTGCTGGCCGACGGCGCGCGGGGGCGGTCCGTCGTGCATCACGCAGCCGTCGCGCAGCACCACGGCGCGGTCGATCAGCGGCTCCAGGGGGCCGAGCTCGTGCAGGACGAGGAGGACGGAGGTGCCGGCCGCGACCTGCCGGCGCAGGGTCGCCGCGAGGACGTCCTGGCTGGCGAGGTCGACGCCCGCCATCGGCTCGTCCATGATCAGCAGCTCGGGCTCGGAGGCCAGCGCGCGGGCGATGAGGACCCGCTGGTGCTGGCCGCCGGAGAGCGCGTTGACGGAGTCCTTGGCGCGGTCGGTGAGGCCCACGAGGTCGATGGCGCGGGCGACGGCCGCGCGGTCGGCCTTGCGCAGGACGCCGAAGCGGGCGCGGGAGAGCCGCCCGGAGGCGACGACCTCGGTGATCGTGGCGGGCACGCCGCCCGCGGCGGTGGTGCGCTGCGGCACGTACCCGACGCGGGCCCAGTCGCGGAAGCGGCGGCGCGGGGTGCCGAAGATCTCGACGTCACCGCCGGTGACGGGGACCTGCCCGATGACCGTGCGGACGGCGGTGGACTTGCCCGAGCCGTTGGCGCCGAGCAGGGCGACGACCTCGCCGCGGCGCACGGTGAGGTCGATGCCGCGCAGCACGGGGCGCGAGCCGAGCTCGGCCGTCACCTTGCGCAGGGATATGACGGCTTCGCCAGTGTCGTCGTGGGTGCTCATGGCTCGTGCCTCCGTAACCACAGGGGGTGTCACTTGGCGCCCAGAGCCTTCTGCAGGGCCTTGAGGTTGGACTCCATGACCTGGATGTAGTCGTCGCCCCTGGACTTGCCGGTGATGCCCTCGACGGGGTCGAGCACGTCCGTCTTCAGACCGGTGTCCTTGGCGAGGGTCTTCGCCGTCTCGTCGCTGACGAGCGTCTCGTAGAAGACCGTGGTGACCCCGTCGTCCTTCGCCATCTTCTGGAGGTCCTTGACGCGCTTGGCGCTGGGCTCGCCCTCGGGGTCGAGGCCGCTGATGGCCTCCTCGGTGAGGCCGTACCGCTCCGCGAGGTAGCCGAAGGCGGCGTGGGTGGTGATGAACACCTTGTTGTCGGTGTTCTTCAGGCCTTCCTCGAAGGACTTGTCCAGGCCACCGAGCTTCTTCACGAGCTTCGCGGTGTTCTTCTCGTACGTCGCTGCGTTGTCCGGGTCGGCCTTCCGCAGGGCCTTGCCGACGCCCTCGGCGACCTCGGCGTACTTCACGGGGTCGAGCCAGATGTGGGGGTCGGCGCCTTCGTGGGAGTGCTCGTGGCCGTGCCCTTCGTGGCCCTCTTCCTCGTGACCCTTTTCCTCATGCCCGCCGACCTCGTTGCCGTGCTTCTCCGTGCTGGTCAGGGAGGCGGCGTCGACCTTGGTCTTGATCCCGGACTGGTCGATCGCGTCGTCGACGGCGGGCTGGAGGCCCTTGAGGTACAGGGCGACGTCGGACTCTTCGAGCTCACCGCGCTGCTTGGCGGAGACGTCGAGGTCGTGCGGCTCCTGGCCGGGCTCGGTGAGGGTGGTGACGGAGACGTGGTCGCCGCCTATCTGCTCCGCGAGGTACTGCATGGGGTAGAACGACGCCACGACGTCCAGCTTGCCGTCCTTGTCGTCCGCGGCGGAGGTGGAGCAGGCGGTCAGCGCCGTGAGGCCGAGGACCGTGGCGGAGGCGAGGGCGGCGGTGGGTATCAGACGTCGTCGTACGTTCATGACACTCATTTTCAACAAATGTGGAAACGATTGTCAACAAGGCCCCTGTGGGGACGGGTATGGGGAACCGATTTGATTAGGGGGGTAAGGCCGCCGGTAACCTGAAGCATTCGCTCCCGAAGCCGCTGCTCCGGCAGTCATCGCTTCGTCCGCCGTCGTAATGAAGAGAGCACCGTGGCCGCCGACAAGATCGACACCATCGTCAGCCTCAGCAAGCGCCGTGGCTTCGTTTTCCCCTGCAGTGAGATCTACGGCGGACAGCGCGCCGCCTGGGACTACGGCCCGCTCGGCGTCGAGCTGAAGGAGAACCTCAAGCGCCAGTGGTGGCGCTACATGGTCACCTCGCGCGAGGACGTCGTCGGCATCGACTCGTCGGTGATCCTGGCGAGCGAGGTCTGGCAGGCCTCCGGCCACGTCGCGACCTTCTCCGACCCGCTCACCGAGTG
Organism: Streptomyces sp. NPDC029674; assembly: GCF_044903205.1. Taxonomy (NCBI): domain Bacteria; kingdom Bacillati; phylum Actinomycetota; class Actinomycetes; order Kitasatosporales; family Streptomycetaceae; genus Streptomyces; species Streptomyces sp. NPDC029674. Next base: position 382,221 of record NZ_JBJDPY010000001.1, on the reverse strand, counting down.
CCTCTCCTGTCACAAGCGCCACCGCGCCGACCACCTGGAAGAGGCTTACGAGGCCAAGCACAACCGCCCGCCGGCCAACGGCCTCGCGGACATCAACTGCCCCAACTGCGGCACCAAGGGCCAGTTCACCGAGCCCAAGCAGTTCTCCGGCATGCTCGCCACGCACCTCGGCCCGACCCAGGACAGCGGCTCCGTCGCCTACCTGCGCCCCGAGACCGCGCAGGGCATCTTCACCAACTTCGGCCAGGTCCAGCAGACCTCGCGCCGGAAGCCGCCCTTCGGCATCGCGCAGATGGGCAAGTCCTTCCGCAACGAGATCACGCCCGGCAACTTCATCTTCCGCACCCGCGAGTTCGAGCAGATGGAGATGGAGTTCTTCGTCAAGCCGGGCGAGGACGAGAAGTGGCAGGAGTACTGGATGGAGCAGCGCTGGAACTGGTACACCGGCCTGGGCCTGCGCGAGGAGAACATGCGGTGGTACGAGCACCCGAAGGAGAAGCTCTCCCACTACTCCAAGCGCACCGCTGACATCGAGTACCGCTTCCAGTTCGGCGGCAGCGAGTGGGGCGAGCTCGAGGGCGTCGCCAACCGCACCGACTACGACCTGACCGCGCACTCCAAGGCCTCCGGCCAGGACCTCTCCTACTTCGACCAGGAGGCCGGCGAGCGCTGGACTCCGTACGTCATCGAGCCCGCGGCGGGCGTCGGCCGCACGATGCTGGCGTTCCTCCTCGACTCCTACATCGAGGACGAGGCGCCGAACGCCAAGGGCAAGCTGGAGAAGCGGACGGTCATGCGCTTCGACCACCGCATCGCGCCGGTCAAGGTCGCGGTGCTCCCCCTTTCCCGTAACCCGGAGCTCTCCCCGAAGGCCAAGGGCCTGGCCACCGCCCTCCGCCAGAACTGGAACATCGAGTTCGACGACGCGGGCGCCATCGGCCGCCGCTACCGCCGCCAGGACGAGATCGGCACGCCGTACTGCGTGACGGTCGACTTCGACACGCTCGACGACAACGCGGTGACGGTGCGGGAGCGCGACACGATGAAGCAGGAGCGGGTGTCCCTCGACCAGATCGAGGGCTACCTCGCGACGCGTCTCGTGGGCTGCTGACGCACCGACTGACATTGATCGGCTGACATCGGCTGTGGGAAGCCCCCGGTTCCGGGTTATGGAACCGGGGGCTTCCGTGCACACTGAGGCGCATGCCTACCCCCACGACCACGAGCCGCGTACGACGATGGGACCAACACGGGCGAGAGCACGTCGTCGAGGTCCAGAAGGCGGGCATGCAGCGGCAGTTGAGCTGCGTGACCTGCGGATGGCGCACGAAGGCGCAGTTCCTGCCGTGGCTCAAGGCCGAGGAACACCTGACGCGGGAGCATCAGGCGACGGTGGATCCGTCGGCTCCGGCGTCGTAGGGGTCTTGGGGGCCTTGGGGGTCATCACGAGGATGGTGGTGTCCTGGGGCTGCGGGGTGAGCAGCAGGTTCATGGCGTAGGGGCGGGGCGTGGGGCCGTTTTGCCGCGTGATCTCGACGGTCGCGGTCGCGGTCGCGGTCACGGTCACGGTCCTTGGGGCGAAGTCCCCGACGGAGCGGCAGGCCCACCAGTCGTCCAGGTCAGGCCGCGCCGACCGCAGCCGGCCGGTGAGCCGCCGGAAGCCCTCGTCCTCGGGGCGGCGGTCCGCGCGGGTGCGCAGGTGCCGATAGAGATCCATGGCGACGGACTCCCAGCCGGGCAGCACCCGCTGGTGCCGCTCGTCGCCGACGAGCAGGAGCAGCAAATTCCGCCGCTCATCGGGGAGTTCGGCGGGATCGGGCCATACGTCGGCGTACGCGCGGTTCCGGGCGAGGATGTCGAGGGCGGGACCGAGGAGCAGAGCCGGACTGTCGGGCCAACTGTCGAGCAGGGCGCGGAGGTTCGGATCGTACGAGGTGTACGGGCCCGCTGCCCTGGGGGCGAACCCGGCGAGGGCGAGCGCATGCCGGTGGGAGGCGTCGTCGAGGCGCAGGGCGCGGGCGACGGCGTCGAGCACCTGCCGGGAGGCGTCCACGCGCCCCTGCTCCAGCCAGGTGTACCAGGCGACGGAGACGCCGGACAGCGCGGCGACCTCCTCGCGTCGGAGCCCCGGGGTGCGGCGGCGCGCGGTGTGCGGCAGCCCGACGTCACCGGGGGAGAGCCGCTCGCGGTGGGCACGCAGAAACCCCCCAAGTTCCTTGCTGAGGCGCATGGTTGCCGTGGTGGTCGCCATACGCCCAGCGTATGACCTGAAGTCACCCCCATGAACGCCTGTCTGGCTGCGGTGCCGAGCGGGCCCGAACCTGAACCCATGACGAAGACGACCCCCACCATGTGGCGCCACCGCAACGACTCCTCCGACCTGACCGCACCCCGCCCCTTCATCCGCGTCTATACGGCCCCCGGCACGCTGGACGCGCTCGCGTCGTCCTACGAGCGCCTGCTCGGCACGGAACGGGACATGTGGTTCGCGTACCCCGAGAAGGGGCTGAACCTGGCGGTGGTCGGCGCCTTCCTCCTGATCGAGGGCACGGCGGAAACTCTGGCCCCCTTCCGCGCCGTTGACGGCACACTGCTCGTGGACTCGGCCCAGGCGTACCTGACCCGCCTGGCGGCGGAGGGCGCGGAGATCACGGCCCCCCTGACCAAGGTCCCCACGGGCTCGGGTTTCACGGCCCGCCACCGGGACGGCACGGTCATCGAATACGTGGAGCACAGGCCGACGGAGGAGGGGCTGTAAGGGCGTTGTCCAGAAGGACCTCAGCCGCCGCCCGCGCGTGCCGCCCGTAGTCCGCGTCACCCAGCACCATGGCGCGGCTGGCGGCCCCGTCCGCGAGAGTGACGAGCTGTTCGGCCAGCGCGGCGGGCTCGCGGCAGCCCAACTCCGTCACCAGTGCGGTCACCAGCCGCACCATCAGCAGCTTCTGTTCGCGGGCGTAGGAGTGGACCGCGCTCTGCGGATCGGGGAACTCGGCCGCGGCGTCGATGAACGGGCACCCGCGTACTGGGGCGACCGCGTCCGCCGCGGGCAGGACGAACAGCGCGAGGATCCGCTCTCTCGCCGGGATGTCCTCGCGCGTCAGCGCGCTCTCCAGGGTGCCGCCGGACGAGGCAAGGTCCTGGAGGTGGGCGATGACCAGGTCGCTCTTGGTCCGGAAGTGCGCGTAGAGGGTCCGCTTGGACACGGGCGCCTGCTCCGCGACCTGCTCCATGCCGGTCGCGTTGATCCCTTGGGCCGCGAACAGCTGGGCGGCGGCGGCGAGGATGCGCTCGCGTCCGCCGCGTCCCTGCCGCCGAGCGGCCGTCGTCACCGTACTCATGAGGGAAGTATACGTTCCCGTTTACTTCGGAGGGGAGCGATGGCTACAGTGGCGCCGCAAGTAAACGCATACGTTTACTTAATTAGCGTCGTGAGGAGAGTTCTATGAGCGGGCTGGTGGTTCCCACCGAGTTGAGCGACTACGCGGAGAAGCTGATACGGGGCCGTCACGCGACCCGCGCGTTCCGCCCCGAAGCCGTGCCGGACGACACGATGCGCGCGATCTTCTCTCTCGCCGGCACGGCGCCGTCCAACTCCAACGCGCAGCCGTGGCGGGTCGAGGTGGTCAGCGGCGCGAAGCGTGAACGCCTGGCGGACGCGTTGCGGGCGGCCCACGCCGAACAGCGCACCTCGACAGACTTCCCGTACTCGGAGGGCATGTACGCCCCCGTCCACCAGGAGAGGCGGGCGGCGTTCGGCGCGGGCCTGTACGGCGCCCTGGGCATCGGCCCCGACGACCACGCGGCACGCGCGGCCTACGACGCGGAGAGCCTGCGCTTCTACGGGGCACCACATGCCGCGTTCCTGTTCGTCACCGGCGTCGGCGGCCCGCGACTGGCCGCCGACGTCGGCGCCTACCTGCAGACGCTGCTCCTGGCCATGGCGGCATACGGGGTGGACAGCTGCCCGCAGGGCTTGCTCAGCTTCTACGCCGACACGGTGCGGGCCGAACTCGACGTCGCTGAGGGGCGGTTGCTGGTGGGCGTCTCCTTCGGCTACGGGGACGAGAGCGCGCCGGTGAACCGAGTCACGACGGAGCGAGCCGCTCTAGATACGACCACGGCGTTCCACGCCTAGTCCCCTCCGTGCCGCCTGCGCTGAATGTCAGAGGGAGGCCCTAAGGTCCTCCCTCGTGACTGAATCCTCCACCCACCTCAGTACGACGGCGGACGCCTACGACGCCATCGCCACCGTGTACGCGGGGCTGACCCGCGACGACCTCCGTAGCCCCTCCCTGGACCACGCGATGCTCACGGCGTTCGCCGGCCAGGTGCGGACCGAAGGCGTGGGTCCGGTCGCGGAGTTGGGCTGCGGCCCCGGCCCGGTCGCCGCCCTCCTCCGTGACCTGGGCCTGGACGCCTTCGGCATCGACCTGTCCCCGGTGATGATCGACCTGGCCCGTGAGGCCTACCCGGACATACGGTTCGAGGTCGGCTCCATGGACGCGCTCACCCTGCCCGACGGCGAGCTGCGCGGAGTGGTGTCCTGGTACTCACTGATCCACGCCCCCGAGCAGGATGTGGCCACGTACCTGGCGGAGTTCCACCGAGTCCTCGCCCGGGGCGGCCACCTCCTCCTCGCCTTCTTCGAGTCGGAGGGCGCCCCGCTGACCCCCTTCGACCACAAGGTGACAACGGCGTACCGCTGGCCGATCGACGCCCTCGCCGACCTCGCCCGCAAGGCCGGCTTCACCGAAGTGGGCCGCATGCTGCGGGAGCCGGGGGAGGGGGAGCGGTTCCGGCGAGGGTGCTTGTTGATGCGCAAAGAAGCTTGAGGCGCATGGCGAAGGGCCGGGCAGCCGCTCCTCAGCGGCCGCCCGGCCCTTCGCCGGTTGTGCTGGGGGAGGCCGGCACCTCCATCAGCAGCTCTCACTGCGGGGGGTCCTCGTGCAGTTGTCCGGTGTGTGCGTCCACGAAGTAGTCGGTGTAGTCCTTCGAGCCGTCGTCCTCCGCACCCTTCACCATGGCTTGGACGATGTACTCAGGGTTCCACCGGCCGTCGCGGCGAGTCGCCTTGATGACGTTCGCGTGGAACTCGAAGGCCTCCGGGTGGCTCACGGACTTCCTGACCGTATCCATCGCCCGGCCACGACTGACCTCGACCGACGGCAAGTCGTCGAAGTGTGACGGCCCCCGGGACGCGTTCAGTTGACTGACGCCCCCCACCGTGTTGATCTGCACATCCAGCATGGCCGGCATGAGCACCTTGTGCTCGACGGTCCGCCATGAAACGAGCCACCCGAGTCGCCCGCCCGCGACAGGAACCGCCGTCACATTGGTCGCATTCTTCACCCATGGGTAGTGGGCCACCGCGTACCGGGTCGCCAGCTTCTTCGCTTCGCCGCGCGTGAGATTCGGATGCTCCCGCCCGTCGATGGGGAAGGAGCGGTTCGTGGGCGTGTCGCTGTACTCCAGTGAGGCTGTGAACGACAGCTTCGACGGCCAGGATATTTCGGCGTCGACCTTGTCGTTCGAGAAGTGCACTGTGCCCCGTCCGCCTGTGCCCTCCATGGGTGTGTACTGGAGTTTGCCATCGGAGACGGATGTGTAGCCGTCTCCGAACGCCTCGTCGAGCGCGGCGCGCATGGCGTTCGCCTGTTGGCTTGAGCCCGCCTGAATGCTGGTCGCGTCGACGGCTGTGAACGCGATTCCCGGAACTGTCATCCCGATTCCGATGACGCCGACTGCCGCTGTCGCCACGGCCGGGATGCGTTCGTCGGTGTACGACCGGAACTCAATGCCCGATCTGCGTGCGACCAGCCAGGCGCATCCCATGCCGACCAAGCCGCCGAGGATGTTCATCTCCGCGTCGGAGCTGTCACATATCCGAGAGAACGCATTGACCGTAGCCTGCGACAGCTCGATCAGACAGGGGCCGAGGATGACTCCCGCGAGGGTGAGCAGGCGACGCCGTGAGGCCATCAAGCCAAGAAATCCGAGGGGGACCGTCATCAGGCCGTTGAGCAGGCCCTGGGTGGTACGGAACGGCTCCGCGATCTGACGGTTTACCGTGCACTCATGACTGGCCGATCCGCTACCCGGAAGAAATAGGGTCACCCCTACGACCACTACGAGGCAAGCGACAAATGCGCTGGGCATCAATGCGGGCCGTCGCCGCTGCTTCAGCCAGGTGAAAGTGCCAAGGGAAAGCACTGCGGCAGTAATGGCCAGAAGGGCGACCCACTGTCCCTTGCCCTGGAATATCGCTTGAAACACGTCGTTACCTTCACTGAGGACAAGCCCCTGCCCGGCCCGTCCGAGGGGGCGGGCAGGAGCTTCCCTCGCTGGTACTGCGGATCAGCAGTGTGCGGACGGCGTCTGGAAGGTGCCCTGTCCTGAGACGGACATGATGCCGACGGTCGAGGAGCAGATACCGTCGTAGCTGGTCGTCCACGTCTTGCTCTTGGTGGTGCCCGAGGTCTGCCTCACCGCAGCGCCATAATGAGTGGTGCCACCCTTGTTGTAACCGAGCTTGACCGTGATCGCGCTGCCCCCGGTCTTCTTGTACCAGGTCCTGATGGCGCCGTTGTTGGCGTTCGGGTGGTACTTGGAGTGGAACAGGGCCCCGCTGGTGAGCGAGGTGCAGCGGGAGTTCGCGCTACCGCTGTAGCCGTCACCGGGGCAACCTGCCGAACGAAGCATCACGGGACCATCCGCGGCAGCCTCCGGCGTGACGGAACCGTCCTCGATGTTCACCGCCACGGTCGTTTCATCGGCCGTCGGCTCCGCGTCGGCCTGGGCAGGACCTGCGGTGCCCCAGAGCGCGAGACATGCCGCAGGGACAGCCAGGGCCTTGGTCAGGGTGGAGCGCATTTATTCATCCCTCGAATATAAGGGAGGCGAAAGTCGTTGCCATCCACGGTTTATGGCGTGGATGGCAAACGAACAGGCCCCCCTGTTGTTCATGTTGTTGTTCACGGGCCTTCCGTGGCCCGACCTCATGATCATAAACAGACCTTACCCACCTCCTACAAATTCACTTTCGGAGACCGGGGCGCCAGAAAGCAGCTGCGCAAATACCGCTAAGAGGAATGCGGAGACGCTGAGGTTCCCTATGTGAAGCTACAGAAACCAGATTGTGACTTATGATCGCTGACCGTAGTGTTCCAGCCCAAGGGCTCCCAAAGCGGACAATCAAACGCTTCACCTCAACCTGCCTGCAAAGTGGGTCACTTGGGCAGAGAAGGGGGCTGTGGAGGCCTCTGTGTGTCAGCGCAGGGCAAGGGGGGCCGTAAACGCACCGTGATGGTTCGGCTCTTCGCGTACCCGCCGAAGTCGCTGCCTTCGAGGGGGATCGAGCCCGTCTCGTCCCTACTTGGGTCTGGCCGATGAGCCCTGCTGGGCGGTCAGGCGCGCAAACCTCGTAGCGTGAGGTCCAGGACCGCCGTGAATGCGGTCTCGATGCCCGGGCGGGACCAGTGCGTCGCGTACGCCGGGTCGTGGAAGCGGGCCGTTGCGTCGAAGACGGCGCGGGCCGACAGGGTGGGGTCGGGGGACGTGAAGTCGCCTCGGTCCACGCCCTCTTGGATGATCGTGGTGAGTTGGGACGTCAGGTCGGCGATGTGGTCGTCGACGACGTCGCTGTTCTCGTCCACCAGTACCGAGTACGTGGCGAAGAGTTCCGGGTCGTCGCCGGCCTTGTGCTGCTTCGCCTCGAAGAGGGCCGCCAGCCAGTGGCGGAGTTTCGCCTCGGGGGCTTCGGTGCCGGTGACGATCGTGGAGAGGGTCTGCGACGTACGGTCCAGCCAGCGTCGCGTCACCGCGCCGCGCAGCTCCGTCTTCGTACGGAAGTGGCGGTACACCGTGCCGTGGCTCACCCCCAGCGCGCGGGCCACGTCGACGACCGTGGCCCTGGCCGCGCCGTGCCTGCGCAGCACCTCCTCGGTCGCTTCGAGGATGCGCTCGGGGGTCAGGGGAGCCGCGGTTGCTGCCATGGCTAGACCGTACCCGGGGACGGATCAGTGCTCGCTGTCGAGGTGTGCCATCTGGGAGTCCGGGTAGCGGGCTCCCGCCGCCGCGTCCGCAGGGATGGCCTCCTCGATCGCGGCCAGGTCGGTGGCGTTGAGTGTTACGTCCAGGGCCGTGAGCGCCTCGTCCAGGCGGGTGCGCGTACGGGCGCCCACCAGCGGGACGATCGACGCCCCGTGCCGCGGGCCCTGTGCGAGTACCCACGCGATCGCGGTCTGCGCGACGCTCACGCCCTTCTGGTCGGCGATCTTCCGCAGGGCGTCCACCAGGTCGAGGTTGCGGTCGAGGTTCTCGCCCTGGAAGCGGGGGCTCATCGCGCGGAAGTCGTTCGCGGCCAGCTTGCGGTCGCGGGTGAAGTGGCCGGAGATCAGGCCGCGGGACAGGACCCCGTACGCCGTCACGCCGATGCCCAGTTCGGCGACCGTCGGCAGGATTTCGGACTCGATACCGCGCGAGATCAGCGAGTACTCGATCTGGAGGTCCGAGATGGGGGCCGTCGCCGCCGCCCGGCGGATCGTCGCGGCGCCGACCTCGGAGAGGCCGATGTGCCGCACGTACCCCTTCTCGACCAGCTCTGCGATGGCGCCCACCGTCTCCTCGACCGGGACGTCGGGGTCGACGCGGGCGATGCGGTAGACGTCGATGTGGTCGACGCCCAGGCGCTGGAGCGAGTACGCGGCGAAGTTCTTGACCGCTGACGGGCGGCCGTCGTAACCCGACCAGCCGCCGTCCGGGTCCCGCAGGGCGCCGAACTTGACGCTGGTGAGGGCCTGTTCGCGGTGCGCGGGGGGCGCGGTGCGCAGGGCCTCGCCGATCAGTAGTTCGTTGTGGCCCATCGCGTAGAAGTCGCCGGTGTCGAGGAGCGTGATGCCCGCTTCCAGGGCGGCGTGGATCGTCGCGATGGACTCCGTGCGGTCCGCCTCCCCGTAGAGCGCGGACATGCCCATGCAGCCGAGGCCGAGGGCGGAGGTCTGGGGGCCGGTCGTGCCGAGAGTGAGAGTACGCATGCGTCCACCATGGCATGACGAATGACAGATTTCAATATCTGTTATCTGTTACCTGTCATCCGTGCCTGTGCCTGTGCTCTGTCATCTGGCGGTTGTCAGTTGTTCCGCCGTCCTCCGTGCCGACTCCCGCGCCCGCCGCCCGCTCGTCACCGCCCCCAGCACCAGCACCGCCAGGCCGCAGCCCGCGATGATCCACCAGGCGGGGCGGCTCGCCGCCGTGAAGTCCTTCGCGTACGAAGAAGACGCGACGCCCGACGCCAGGACCGCGCCGATCACCGCTACGCCGAGCGTCGTGCCGATCTGGCGGCTCGTGGAGGCGACCGCCGCGGCTACGCCCGCCTGGGCGCGCGGCATTCCGGAGACGGCCGTGTTGGTGATCGGCGCGTTCACGAAGCCGAAACCGAGGCCGAAGAGGACGTAGCCGATCAGGCGAGGACCGCTGGAGTTCTCCGCCTCGAACGCGGCGAAGAGGATGCCCGAGGCCGTCATCGTCATCCCCGCGATCAGCAGCGGGACGCGCGGGCCGCGGCTGCCCACCAGGCGGCCCGAGAGCGGGCCGCAGACCAGTGCCATGGCCGCGATCGGCAGCATCCACAGGCCGGCGTGCAGCGCGTCCAGGCCGAGTACGTCCTGGAGGTAGAGCGTCGAGAGGAAGAGGAAGCCGCTGAGGGAGGCGAAGGCGCAGACCGCGATCACCGTCGCGCCGCTGAACGGCGCCGAGCGGAAGAAGCGCAGGTCGATGAGGGGCTGGGCGCGGCGCGGCTCGTAGCGGAGCAGTCCGGCGAGGCCGGCCGCCGCGACGCCCGCGGAGCCGAGGATCAGCGGTGACGTCCAGCCGGCGCGCGGCGCCTCGATGATCGCGAACGTCAGCGCGCCGAGCAGCACGATCACCAGGAGCTGTCCGACCGGGTCCGGGCGGCGCGGGCTGGGGGCGCGCGACTCGGGGACGTACCGCAGGGTGAGGAGGAGCGCGGCGAGGCCCACCGGCAGGTTGACCAGGAAGATCGAGCGCCAGCCGACCGTGTCCACGAGCACGCCGCCGACCAGCGGGCCCGCCGCCATGGAGATGCCCGCGACGCCGCCCCAGACGCCGATGGCCCGGGCCCGCTCGCGCGGGTCGGTGAACGTATTGGTGATGATCGACATCGCCACCGGGTTCAGCATGGAGCCGCCGACCGCCTGCACCATGCGGAAGACCACGAGCAGTTCGAGGCTGGGCGCCAGTGAGCAGAGCGCCGAGCCGAGGGTGAAGACGACCAGGCCCGTCACGAAGACCTTGCGGCGGCCGATCCGGTCGGCGGTCGAGCCCGCCAGCATGAGGAGCGAGGCGAGGACGAGCGTGTACGCGTCGACCGTCCACTGCATGCCCGAGACGCTCGCGTCGAACTCCTTCTGCAGGGTGGGCAGCGCGACGTTCAGGACCGTGTTGTCGAGGGTGACGATCAGCAGGCTCGTGCAGCAGATCGCCAGGACGAGCATGCGCCGGCGGTGGGGGAGGTCGTCGCGGTGGCTCTGAGGGAGTTCGTCGCGATGGCCGCGGGTGAGTTCATCGGGCATCTTTCGACGGTACGGCGGCAGGGTGGCACGGCGGTACGGCGGTACGGCGAGGTGGCACCCACCGGACCGCCCCGACCGTCAGGCCAACCGCCCCGGCAACCGCAGGCTGAGCAGCGCCAGCCCGAGCAACCCCGCCAACTGCACCCCGAGCGCCGTCACGAACGCATTCCGTATGCCGATGTCGGGGATCAGCGCCAGGAAGAGCGAGCCGATCGTCGCCACGCCCACCGCCAGGCACGACTGCTGGACCGTCGCCGCGAGTCCGCTGCCCGCGCCCGCCCGCGCGGCAGGTACGGCCGCGAGCGCGACGCGGTAGTAGAGGGCGAGCTGGACGCCCTGGCCGGCGCCGCACAGGAGCAGTCCCGGAGCGAGGGCCAACGGGTTCAGGCCGGGCCACGGAGCCCACAGCACCGTCGCCGCGAGCACCGCGAGGCCCGTGGCGTGGACCAGGGCGGCCCGGGTCATCGCGCGAGTGCCCCAGCGGTGCGCCAGGCGCGGTACGAGCATCGACGCCGGGATCTGCGTGAGGCCCATCGGGATCACGGTCAGGCCCGCCTTCAGCGCTCCGTACCCCAGCCCCTGCTGGAGGATGATCGCGAATCCGAACATGAAGCCGCTGAAGCCGATGAAGATCGGCAGGCCGAGGACGAGGCTTCTGCGCACGGCAGGCTCGCGCAGCAGTGACGGCGGGAGCAGCGGGCTGCCGCCGGTGCGTTCGGCGCGGCTCTCCACCGCGCCGAACGCCCAGCCGAGCAGCGGCGCCGCGACCAGCAGGAGCACCGACCACAGCGGCCAGCCCGTCGCGCGGCCCTCCGTCAGGGGCAGCAGGAACGCGGTCAGCGCGCCGGCGAACAGGACGGTGCCGAGGACGTCACCCCGTACGGGCCGCTCGGCGCGGCTGTCCGGCACCGCTCGTACTCCGACGAGCAGGGCCACCACCGCGATCGGCACGTTGACGAGGAACACCGCGCGCCAGCCCGTGCCGCCCAGGTCCGCGGCGACCAGGGCACCGCCGAGGGCCTGCCCGAGCAGACCCGCGACGCCGCTCACCGCGCCGTACAGCGCGACGGTCCTGGCCCGCCGCTCGCCGCTCGTCGTCGCGTGGATCGTGCCGAGTACCTGCGGCAGCATCAGCGCGGACGCGGCGCCCTGCGCCACGCGTGCCCCCACCAGCCACCACGCGCCGGGCGCGAGCCCGCAGGCCAGCGAGGTCAGGCCGAAGGCGGCCACGCCCCACAGGAAGAGCTTCCGGCGCCCGTACGTGTCGCCGAGCCGGCCGCCCAGGACGAGCAGTACGGCGTACGCCACCGCGTAACCGGCGACGACCATCTCCAGCGTGGCGGGGGAGGCGTGCAGGTCCCGTTCGATGCTGGGCAGGGCGATGTTGACGATGAAGAAGTCGATGCTGGAGAGGGAGGCGCCGAGGAGGACGGTGAGGAGGCCGAGGGAGGTGAGGGGGGTCAAGGGGGAGGGCGCGGGGGAAGCGGCCGCGCCGCTGGCGCGGGACTTGTCGGTGTTGGTCGTGAGAGTCACGGATACGACGATGTTCCGGCCCTCAGAGGGGTACCAGAGTGTCCTTATCCTGGTACCAGGCGAACCTGGAAACAGGCTGCGGGATGGCGCAGCCTGGACAGGTGACCGTTACCGCACCCGGACCCGCCGCCGCACCCGCACCCGCCGCCGCCGACATCCGCCGCCAAGAGCTCGCCGCCTTCCTCCGCAGCCGCCGCGAACGCGTCACACCCGAGCAGGTCGGCCTGCCCCGCGGCGCCCGCCGCCGCACGCCGGGCCTGCGCCGCGAGGAGGTCGCGCAGCTGGCCTGCGTGGGCGTCACCTGGTACACGTGGCTGGAGCAGGCGCGCTCCATCAAGGTGTCCGCGCAGGTCATCGACGCCATCGCGCGGGCGCTCCTGATGGACCCCAGCGAGCGCGCCCACCTCTTCGCGCTCGCGGGCGCCGTCGACCCGCGCCCCGAGGCCGAGTGCACAGCGCTCTCCGCGGAGGTACGACGGCTGATGCGCCGCCTCGGCCCCTACCCGGCCAACGTGCAGAACGGCCGCTACGACGTCCTCGCGTACAACCGCTCCTGGACCCACGTCTTCGGGGACTTCGACGCGATGGAGCCGCGCGACCGCAACTGCCTGTGGCTCCTCGCCACCAGCCGGAGCTGGCGGGAGACCTTCCTCGACCGGGACGAGATGCTGCGCGACCTGGTCGCGAAGTTCCGCGGTGCCATGGCCGAGCACGGCGCCGAACCCGCCTGGAAGGAGCTGCGCGACCGGCTGGCCGGGGCGTCCGCCGAGTTCCGCGAGCTGTGGGAGCGGCACGAGGTGGCGACCATGGCGCCGCACGTCAAGCGCTATCAGCACCCCCAGGTCGGCCTGCTCAGGCTGGAGCACCGGATGCTGTGGATGGCCCCGCTCACGCACGCGTACCGCCTCATCGCGTACGTCCCCGCCGACGACGAGACGGAAGAGCGCCTGGAACGCCTGGAGCGCCTTGCGGAGCCCTCCGCGGAGGCCTGAAAGACGCGGGGGACGGCCGCCTGAGGAGTGAGGGACAATAGAGGGTCCCGTCGTCCGTCCCGGAGATCATCCATGCCGTCCCTGCCGCAGCCCCTGTCGATCGGCCCGCACACCGTGCAGCCGCCCGTCGTGCTCGCCCCCATGGCGGGCATCACGAACGCGCCGTTCCGGACGCTCTGCCGGGAGTTCAGCGGCGGCAAGGGCCTCTTCGTCAGCGAGATGATCACCACCCGCGCCCTGGTGGAGCGCAACGAGAAGACGATGCAGCTGATCCACTTCGACGAGACGGAGAAGCCGCGCTCCATCCAGCTGTACGGCGTCGACCCCGCGACCGTCGGCAAGGCCGTCCGCATGATCGCGGAGGAGGACCTGGCCGACCACATCGACCTGAACTTCGGCTGCCCCGTCCCCAAGGTCACCCGCAAGGGCGGCGGCTCCGCGCTCCCGTACAAGCGCCCGCTGCTCCGCGCCATCCTGCGCGAGGCCGTCAGCGGCGCCGGGGACCTGCCCGTCACCATGAAGATGCGCAAGGGCATCAACGACGACCACATCACCTTCCTCGACGCGGGCCGCATCGCGGTCGAGGAGGGCGTCACGGCCATCGCGCTGCACGGCAGGACCGCTGCCCAGCACTACGGCGGCACGGCCGACTGGGACGCCATCGCCCGCCTCAAGGAGTACGTCCCCGAGATCCCCGTGCTCGGCAACGGCGACATCTGGTCGGCCGCCGACGCGGTCCGCATGATGAACGAGACCGGCTGCGACGGCGTCGTCGTGGGCCGCGGCTGCCTCGGCCGCCCCTGGCTCTTCGGCGACCTGGTCGCCGCCTTCGAGGGCACGGGCGCGCCCAAGGCCCCGACCCTGCGCGAAGTCTCCGCCGTCATGCTGCGCCATGCCACGCTCCTCGGCGAGTGGATCGGCGACGAGTCGCGCGGCGTCATCGACTTCCGCAAGCACGTGGCGTGGTACCTGAAGGGTTTCGCGGTCGGCTCCGAGATGCGCAAGCGCCTCGCGGTCACGTCGTCGCTCGCCGAACTGGAGGACGGGCTCGGCGAGTTGGACCTCGACCAGGAGTGGCCGGCGGGCGCGGACGGTCCGCGCGGCCGCACGTCAGGCAACAACCGCGTGGTGCTGCCGGACGGCTGGCTGAAGGACCCGTACGACTGCGCGGGCATCAGCGAGGAAGCGGAACTGGACACCTCGGGCGGCTGACACGCCCTAGACGAGCGTCACCGTGACCGGCAGCTCCTTGATCCCGTTGACGAAGTTGGACCGCACGCGCCGCACCTCGCCGGCGACCCGGATGTCCGCGAGCCGCGGCAGCAGCTCCTCGAACATGACCCGCATCTCCAGGCGGGCGAGGGAGTTGCCGAGGCAGAAGTGCGGGCTGCCCTTGCCGAAGGTGACGTGGTCGTTGTTCTCGCGGGTGACGTCGAAGCGGTACGGATCCGGGAAGACGTCCTCGTCGCGGTTGCCGGAGGCGAACCACATGACGACCTTGTCGCCCGCCTTGATCAGCTTCCCGCCGAGCTCGACGTCGCACGTCGCCGTCCGCCGGAAGTGGTAGACGGGCGAGGCCCATCGCAGGCACTCCTCGACGGCGTTCGGTATGAGCGAGGGATCGCGGACGAGCCGCGCGCGCTCCTCCGGGTGCTCGATGAGGGCGAGCATGGAGTGTGAGATGGCGTGCCGGGTGGTCTCGTTCCCGGCGACGACGAGCAGCAGAAAGTAGTTGTCGAAGTCGGTGGGGGAGAGCGGAACCCCGTCCTTGGGTGAGCTGTTCACCAGGGCGCTCACGAGGTCACCCCCGCTGCCGCCCCGCCGCCGGGCGGCCAACTCCCTCCCGTACGCGAAGACTTCAAGCGCGGCGGGCGACCGAAACGGCAGGTTCCGATACCGCTCGCTCTCCTCGCTCTCCAGCAGTACGTCCGCGTAGTCGGGATCGGTGTTGCCGATGATGCGGTTGCCCCAGTCGATGAGCCGCTGCGTGTCCTCCTCCGGCACGTCGAGCATGCGCGCGAGCACGTTGATGGGGAAGTCGGCGGATATCTCCCGCACGAAGTCGAAGGTGCCCTTGGGCAGGGCGGCGTCGAGCGTGCAGGCCGTGAGCCCGCGCAGGAACGTCTCGTACGTCGCGACGGCGCGCGGCGTGAACCGCTTCTGCAGGATGAGCCGCATGGCGCGGTGCCGCAGACCGTCGGTCTCCAGCAATGAACGGCGCAGGGCAATGTAATCCTCGTCGACTTCCTCGAGATTCGTGAACCTCTCGGAGGTGAACGTCTCGGGATCACGGTCGACCCGCACGATGTCGGCGTGCCGGGTGACCGCCCAGAAACCGGCGTTGGGCGGGGGCTCGGGCTGCCAGTGGACGGGATCCTCGCGGCGCAGTACGTCGAACATCCGCCAGGGCAGCGCGCGGTCGGTGAACCGGTCGTTGTCGGCGAGGTCGACATCGGCGAGGGCGAGAGGCGGTACGTCGTCGACTGCCGTCGGGGCCGATGGGACCGGCGGGGCCGGCGGGGCCGACGGGAGGGGTCGGTCAGATGAGAAATGCATATTCTCCGAACTCCCAGTCAGTCACGGCCTGTTGGTACCTTTCGACCTCATTGCGCTTGTACGTGAGGAAGGCGCGGACGAAGCCTTCGCCCAGGAGCCCGACGAGCGCCTCGTCGGCTTCCAGCGCGTGGAGCGCTTCGGTGAGCGTGGCGGGCAGCCGGGTCGCCGAGGTCTCGTCGTATCCGTAACCCTCCAACGGGGCGGGCGGTTCGGTCTTCTCCCGCAGCCCGAGAAGGACCGCGGCGACGGTGCCCGCGACGAGGAGATAGGGATTGGCGGACGCGTCACCGAGACGCAGCTCCAGTCTGGTGCCGGCGCCGCGCTCGGGCGGTATGCGGACCATGGCGCTGCGGTTGTCCAGGCCCCAGTCGATCAGCCAGGGGGCGAGGGTGTCGGGTCCGAAACGCTTGTAGGAGTTGACGGTCGGGTTGAGCAGGGCGGCGAGCGCGGGCGCGTGCCGCAGTACGCCGCCGACGGCGTGCCGGGCGGTGGCGGAGATTCCGCCCTCGGCCCGCGGATCGTCGAAGACGTTGCGCCCGTCGCAGTCGACCAGTGACAGGTGCGCGTGGAATCCGGAACCGCCGAGGCCGTTGAAAGGTTTGGCCATGAAGGTCGCGAGCCGCCCTTCATGGCGGGCGGCCTCCTTGACGGCGGCCTTGAAGAAGAAGGCGCGGTCGGCGGCGTCCAGGGCGCCCGAGTGGTCGAGGTTGATCTCGAACTGGCCGCCGTCGAACTCGTGGTTCCCCGCGATGACGCCGATGCCCAGTGCGTCCAACTGCCGTAGCGTCCGCAGTAGATGGCCGTCCGGGTCGCCGCGCCGGCCGGCGCTGTATACGTTTCCGGTGGCGCCGCCGTAGGGGACCCAGCCGGAGGCGGTGGTGGGGGAGGCGTCGCAGAGGAAGTACTCCAGTTCGGGGCCGATGATGGGGGAGATCCCGTGGTCGCCCCCGTACTCATCCGTCCGGTCGAGGACCCGGCGCAGCAGGGCGCGGGGCGACTCGGGTACGGGCACTCCCGTGAGCGGATCGAGACTGTCGCCCAGGCACCAGGCGACCCCTGGCTCCCACGGCAGCGGTTTGAGCGTGCGCAGATCCGGTTGTACGCAGATGTCGGGGAGCCCCGCGTCGAGTCCCCCCGCGACGGGGACGACGTCGCCCCTGGGGCTGGTGTGGTAGACGGCCCGGCAGAAGGTGAGCCCGTGCCCGCAGGCGCTCGGCAACTGTCCGACCAGGACGTCGCGTCCGCGGTCGGCTCCTATGAGGTCGGGGTAGACGACGCGGACGACGTCGGTGCCGGTGGCGCGCAGCGCTTCGACGGTTTCCGTGACGTGGGTGTCCCGGTCCCGGGACCGTGCGCTCGCTTCACTCACCCGTGGCCCAGCCTTTCGGGGTGCGGCGGCTTTTTGTTTGACCTCAAACGTTATGCACGGTGGGGCACCCCCGCAAGGGGGCGCGGGCCCACTCAACGTGGGGTGGGTGGCGCCTCGTTGTTCTCCGTGGCACCCCGGTGGGGGGACTGTCCCGCCGCTTCGCGGCGGATGTATCCCACCCACCCGCCCGTGCGCCCTGCGCCGTCCTGCCGGGGTAGGAGCACCGAGCCCGCCGCTTCGCGGCGGATGCATCCCACCCGCCCGCCCGTGCACCCCGCGACGCCCAGCGGGAGTAGGAGCGAGTCGCCTCACCGGGCCGCAGGCGCAAGCGCTCGCGAGGGGGTGTGGGGGTATGTGCGAACGGAGCACTGAGCACACTGTGGCGTCTTTGGACTTGAGGCGCGACGCAGGGATAGCGAGTACGCACATACCCCCGCGCCCCCGCCCCACAGACGGGCGGCCCGCGCGACCCGCACCCCGCGAAGCGACCCCGCCCCAGTGACAGCCCCACCCGCCCCGGCGTACCGTACGGGGTCAAACGAGGCGTGGGAGGGGCTGGTCATGGTCGGAGGACTCAGGGGATTCTTGCCGCCCAAGAGCGCCACCGGCCGGTCCGCCATCGTGCCGCCACCCCCCTGGCACTACTCCGGCGACCTCCTCACAGTGGAATACCGCACCGACCCGGCCCGCGTCCGCGAACTCCTCCCCGCCCCCCTCGACCCCGCCCCCGACGACCCCGGCGCGGTCGCCCTCATCTGGGCCGACTGGCAGTCCTGCGGCGCCGACGGGAGTGAACTCGTCGACCCCGTCCGCGCCCAGTACAAGGAGTGCTTCGCGGTCGTCCGCTGCGCCTACCGCGACCGTACGTACTCCCGCTGCGTGTACATCTGGGTCGACAAGGACTTCGCCGTCGCCCGCGGCAACCACCAGGGCTACCCGAAGAAGCTCGGCTCCATCCACCTCACCCGCCCCCACCCCTACGGCCCCGCCCCCCGCATCGAACCCGGCGCCGTCTTCGGCGCCACCCTCGCCGCCGCCGACCGCCGCCTCGCCCAGGCGGTGGTCACCCTGCGCGCCCCCTCACCCACCAACGGCTTCGTCAACGCCCACCCCATGGCCCACCACCGCCAACTCCCGTCCATCGACGGCAAGGGCCTCGCCCTGGACGAGCTGATCGAGTCGGGCGCCGCGGCCTTCGAGGGCGGCCAGGCGTGGGCGGGCGAGGCCGAGCTCGACCTTTTCGAGGCGCCCACGGAGGAACTGGCCGCGCTCGCCGTCGAGGAGCCGATCGGTGCGTACTACCGTCAGGTGGGCGTCACCTGGAACGGCGGGACACTGTTGGAGCGCGAGCTGTAGACCCCGGCCGCCCCCACCCCCTTATTACTTGCCAGCCACACCACGAGGAGCCACTGAGTGACGGGCCACCGCACCATCCGCGAGACCGAGAAGGCGGTCCGGGCCAAGCTCGGCGACACGGGTACGCGTGTCCAGTACGAGCAGATGGCCGCCGTCTCGAACATCTACCGCGCGGCGGCGGCCGTACGGCAGCACTTCGAGAACTCCGTGCTCCGGGGTGCCGAACTGACGTGGACGTCCTTCGTGGTTCTCTACGTCATCTGGATCTGGGGCGAGACGGAGACGCGGTACGTCGCCGAGGAGGCGGGCATCTCCAAGGGCACGCTCACCGGGGTCGCCCGCACCCTCATGGGGCGCGGCCTCGTCGAGCGCCGCGGTCACCCCGACGACGGCCGGCTCGTCCTGCTCCGCCTCACGGATGAGGGGGAGCGGCTGATGGGTGAGGTCTTTCCCGCCTTCAACGCGGAGGAGGCGTTCGTCACCGGGGGGCTGACGGATGAGGAGTGCGAGACGTTGGCGGATCTGCTGCGGAGGATCGTCGTGCGGACGGAGGAGCGGGGGGATGAGCGGCGGCAGCGGTTGCTGAATGGGGCGGAGCCGGTGCGGAGGCGTAGTGGGCGGAGGGCCAGGCGGTCCGCGTAGCGGGCTTTTCCGAGGCGCGTGCCTCGTGGGTGCACTGCGGGGCGGTGGGGGTTGGCCGCGCAGTTCCCCGCGCCCCTGGGGGTGTTTCGCGTGTGGGTTCGCTGCGGGCCTGTGGGGGTTGGCCGCGCAGTTCCCCGCGCCCCTGGAAGGGGGCGCTCTGGTCGGTGTTCGCTGCGGGGTGGTGGGGGCTGGTCGCGCAGTTCCCCGCGCCCCTAACCACCCTCCGGCGCCCCTACCCCCCAAGGCGCCCCTCACCCATCCCCGGGTCCCTCACCCACCCCCCTCAACGGCCGCCCGAACCAACGCCCCGAACAGACCCTGCTGGCCCCGGTCCGTCGCCGCCGTGTCCTCCGGATGCCACTGCACCGCGGTGAACCAGCCGGCCGCGTCCGCGAGTTCCAGGGCCTCGATCGTTCCGTCGGTCGACCAGGCGGTGGGGGTGAGGCCCTGTCCGAGGCGGTCTACGCACTGGTGGTGGTAGCAGGAGACCGCTACCTCCTCCGTGCCCTCCTCGCTCGGGGCTCCGCCCACACCCATCGCCCGCGCCACCGTTGACCCGGTCGCCAGCCGTACGGGGTGGACCACATGGCGGTGATCCGTGCCGGGGCCGCCCATGTCCTGGCGCAACGTGCCGCCGAGTGCGACGTTCACCGCCTGTAGTCCGCGGCACACCGCCAGGGTCGGCAGGCCGGTGGACAGCGCACAGTGCGTGAGGGCGAGGTCGAAGTCGTCCTGTGCGTCGTCGACGTCGTACACGGAGCGGTGTACGCCTCCCGCCCCTGTCCCGTCGGCCCCCGCTCCCACCCCGTACCGCCAAGGCGCGAGATCCCCGCCTCCAGGCAGCAGCAGTCCTGCGCAGCGCGACAGTCGGTCGGCGGTCTCGTCCGGCGGGCCGGGAAGCATCATGAACGGCTCGCCGCCCGCGCGGAACACCGCCTCGGCGAGGGCGCGGGCGGTGACGACGGCGGCGTAGCGGAGGGCGGAGGTCGTCGCGGCGTACCGCTGGGGGAGGGCGATCAGGGGTCGACGGCTCGGCATCGGAACCTCCCGGGCCGGTCGGCAACAGACGCAGGCTGAAGCGGGGTCGTCGTTTGAGCCCGAACGGTAGTCGAAGTACCGGACCCCTGCGAGGGGTTGACCCCCTGCCGCCCCCGCTCGTACGTTGTTTGGGGTCAAACGAACCGGGGCGGTGATGGTTATGGATCAAGCTCCACTCACGGCGACAGCTGCGTTGCGCGCAACGGTCGCCAGCGTCGAAGGCGTACCCGTCGACACCCGCCACTGGATCAACGGCACCCGCTCAGCCACCGTCACGGGCACCGCCACCCCCACCCCCACCCCCGCCTTCACCGACCACTCACCCATCGACGGCACCCCTCTCGCCGCCATCGCACGTGGCGGCCCCGGCGAGGCACGCGCCGCCGTGGTCGCCGCCCGTAACGCGTTCGCCGGGTGGGCGGCGACGCCGGCCGCCGAGCGGGCCCGGCTGCTGCGCGCCGTCGCCGACGGCGTCGACGCCCGCGCCGAGGAGCTCGCGGCGGTCGAGACCGCCGACAACGGCGCACTCCTGCGCTCGAACCGCCGCGGCGTCATGCCGCGCGTCGCCCACAACTTCCGCTACTTCGCCGACCGGCTCCTCGCTCTCGGCCACGAGGACTTCGACACGCGGGGGCACACGAACCACGTCAGCTGGGACCCGGCGGGGCCCGCCGTCCTCATCACCCCGTGGAACGCCCCGCTGATGCTCGCCAGTTGGAAGATCGCGCCGGCGCTCGCGGCGGGCTCCACCGTCGTGCTCAAGCCCTCCGAGTGGACCCCGCTGACCGCCTCGCTCCTCGCCGACATCACGCATGAGGCGGGGCTGCCGCCCGGAGTCTTCAACGTCGTGCAGGGGTACGGCGCCGAGGCCGGGGCGCCCCTCACCGCCGACCCCGACGTGCGCCGCATCAGCTTCACCGGCTCCGTGCCCACCGCCCGCCGCATCGCCGAGGCCGCCGCCGCCCACCTCGTGCCGTGCAGCTTCGAGCTCGGCGGCAAGTCGCCGCTGCTCGTCCTCGCCGACGCCGACCTGGAGCTGGCCGCCGACCTCGCCGTGGAGCAGTACGACAACGCCGGGCAGGTCTGTCTCGCCGCCACCCGCCTCCTCGTCGAAGAGCCCGTGCGCGACGCCTTCCTCGGGCACTTCCTCGACCGGGTGACGAAGCTGACCCAGGGGGACCCGCGCGACGAGGCCACCGGCATCGGGCCCAACATCCATCCCCGGCACGTGGAGCGCGTCGACGGGTTCGTCCGCCGCGCCCTCGAAGCGGGCGCGAAGGCCGTCACCGGCGGCGGCCGCAACCCGGAGCTGGGCGGCAACTACTACCTCCCCACCCTCCTCACCGACGTCGCCCAGGACTCCGAGATCGTCCAGGAGGAGGTCTTCGGTCCTGTCCTCACCCTCCAGACCTTCCCCGAAGGGGACGACGACGAGGCCGTGCGCCTCGCCAACGGCACCCGCTTCGGCCTCGCCGCCACCCTCGTCGCCGGTGACCGCGAGCGCGCCGCGCGGATCAGCGGGCGGCTCGTGGCGGGCACGGTCTGGGTCAACTGCTTCTTCGTGCGCGACCTCTCCGCCCCCTTCGGCGGATCGCGCAGTTCCGGTGTCGGGCGCGAGGGCGGCGACTGGTCCTTCGACTTCTACTGCGACCTCAAGAACACCGTGACCGCACCGAAAGGGTGGGCCCGTCATGGATAGGGCCAGGGGTGGGCCCGTCATGGATGAGGCCAGGGGCGAGATCGTCGGGGCCGGCCTCCTCGCCCACGTACCCACCATCGTGCTGCCGGAGCAGACCCGCAAAGAGCTCAACGAAGGCCGCGAGATCAGCCTCGTGCCCGGCCTGCGCAAGCTGCGCGCCGACGTCTTCGAGGCGCTCGACTACGACACCGTCGTCGTCCTCGACTCGCACTGGGCGACCACCGTCGAGTTCGTGGTCTCCGCGCACACCCGCCGCGCCGGTCTCTTCACCTCCGAAGAACTGCCGCGCGGCATGTGCCGCATGCCGTACGACTACCCGGGCGACCCCGAACTCGCCCACTCCATCGCACGGTTCGCGGACGCGCACGGCACCTGGATCACCCCGATCGACGACCCCTTCCTGCCCGTGTACTACGCCACGATCAACCTGTGGACGTACCTGGGCCACGGCCTCCCCGAGAAGAAGTGGGTCTCGATCGGGGTCTGTCAGACCGGTGACGCCGAGGACCATCTGCGGCTCGGCCGTGCGCTCGCCGACGGCATCGGCGCGCTGCCCGGCCGCAGGGTCCTGCTCATCGCGTCCGGCGCCCTCTCCCACACGTTCTGGCCGCTGCGCGAGCTGCGCGCCCACGAGTCCAGCGACCCGTCCCACATCCGTACGCCCGAAGCCCGCGCCGCCGACCACGCACGCATCGAGTGGCTCGAACGCGGCGACCACGCCCAAGTCCTGCGCACCATGCCGGAGTTCCTCACGTACAAGCCGGAAGCACGGTTCGGGCACTACCTCATGATGGTCGGCGCCCTCGGCGAAGAGCGCTGCACCGCCCCCGGGCGCGCCTACAGCGCGTACGAGAACTCCATCGGCACCGGACAGATGCACCTCTGGTTCGACCGCCCGGCCGACGGCTGGACCGGCACCAGGACCGGCACCAGGACCGGCACCGGCACCGACCCGAGTGAGGGGGAAGCCGCATGAGCGCGGCGAGCACCATCGAGTACCGCCGCGTCCTGCTCGACGGGGCCGCCGTCCAGGTCGTGTGCGAGGGCGACGAGCTCGTGGCGCCGGACGGCCGCCGCGTCAAGGCGGCCGAAGCGCACCACCTCCCTCCCGTACGGCCTTCCAAAGTGATCGCCGTGCACCTCAACCACCGCAGCAGGGTGGCGGAGTTCGGAGTCGCGCTGCCGTCCGCGCCCACCTATTTCCACAAGCCCGTCTCCGCCCTCAACGCCCACGGCGGCGCGGTCGTACGCCCCGAGGGATGCCAGTACCTCAACTACGAGGGCGAGATCGGCATCGTCATCGGCCGCCCCTGCCGCAACATCGCCCCCACGGACGCCCCTTCCCACATCGCGGGCTTCACCGTCGCCAACGACTTCGGCCTGCACGACTTCCGCGACACCGACGCCGGTTCGATGCTCCGCGTCAAGGGCTCCGACACGCTCTGCCCGCTCGGCCCCGGCCTCGTCACGGGCTGGGACTTCCGCGGCAAGTACCTGCGCACGTACGTCAACGGCACGCTCGTCCAGGACGGTTCGACGGACGAGATGGAGTGGGACATGCACTACCTCGTCGCCGACATCGCCCGCACGATCACCCTGGAACCGGGCGACGTACTGCTCTCCGGAACACCCGCGGGGTCGCGGCCGGTCCGCCCCGGGGACGTCGTCGAGGTCGAGGCCGAGGGCCTCGGACGGCTCACCAACCACATCGTCACCGGGCCGACGGCGGTCCGCACCGACGTCGGAGCCCAGCCCACCGCGTCGGAGGAGGTCCTCTCCACGGCGCTCGGCGGTGACTGGGAGTTCCGAGGCGTACGTCCGCCGCGTCGCTGAACAATCCATTGAACCGAAGGAGTTGGAATGGTCCGAGTCATCGTCGACCTGGACGTCTGCCAGGATCACGGGCAGTGCGTGTTCGCCGCGCCGGACATCTTCCGGCTGGACGGCGAAGGGCACCTCGCGTACGTCGGCTCGCCCGACGAGTCGCTGCGTGCGGACGCCGAGGACGCCGCCGACGTCTGCCCGTTGCAGGCCATCCGGGTCGAGGGTTGAGGGCCGAGCCATGCGGACAGCGGCTGCGGCGGTGACAGCGGTGGGCATCGCCGTCGTAGGCGCCTCGCTGGGCGGGTTACGCGCGGCGGAGCAGCTGCGGGCCGCGGGCTGGCGGGGTGCGATCACGGTCTTCGGTGACGAGCCGCATCTCCCGTACAACAGGCCGCCGTTGTCCAAGGAGGTCCTCGCGGGCGAGGTGCCCGCCGGTACCACCCGATTGCGCCGCCGCTCCAGCGTCGAGGACGTCGAATGGCGTCTGGGCGCGGCGGTAGCGTCCGCCGATCTGGTCGCGCGCAGGCTGACGCTGGCCGATGGTTCGGCGTACGTGTACGAGGGTCTGGTGGCCGCGACGGGGGTGCGGCCACGCAGGCTCCCGATGCCCGGGGGCCCGCCCCGGCACGTCCTCCGCACGCTGGAGGACTCGGCGGCTCTGGCCGCCGGGCTGGTGGCGGGCGCCCGGGTGCTGGTGATCGGCTCCGGCTTCATCGGCTGCGAGGTGGCGGCCACCGCGCGGACGGCGGGCTGCGCGGTGACCGTCGTGGCGCCGGAGCCGGAACCGATGGTGCTCGCGCTCGGCCCGCATCTGGCGCGGGCGCTGCGCCTGCGCCACGAGGCGCGGGGAGTACGGTTCCTCATGGGGCGTCTGGCGACGGAACTCACGCCGGAGGGCTGCGTCCTGGACGACGGTACGGAACTACGGGCGGACCTGCTCGTCGAAGCGATCGGTTCGCTCGCCAACACGGAATGGCTGGCGGCGACGCCGGGGCTGGACCTGACCGACGGCATCCTCTGCGACGCCCACCTGCGTATCGGTGGCCTCCCGCACGCGGTGGCGGTCGGCGACGTGGCCCGCTTCCCGAACCCGCGCTACGGCCCCGTGCCGCGCCGCGTCGAACACTGGTCGGTCCCCGGCGACACGGCCCGCCACGCGGCCCGCACGCTGGTCGCGGCCCTGACCGGCACGCCCCGCGACCCGGCCCCCTGCGCCCCGCTCCCCTCCTTCTGGAGTGACCAGTACACCCTTCGCCTCCAGTCCTTCGGCCAGCCCGCCCTGGCCGACCGCTGCGAACTCCTGGAAGGCGACCCGACCGCCTCCGAGGGAGACCTCCTCTACGCCTACTACCAGGGCACCCGCCTCATCGGCGTGGCCGCGCTGGGCGGCCCGACGGCAACCGCCGCGGCAGCCCGCCACCGCGCCCGCCTCATGACGCTGCCGGAGCCGGTGGCCTGACGGGCGGGGGACGGTCCACCCGTCGACGACGTCCAAGACGGTGCCCAGCGTGCGATCACCGCCACGCTTCCGACAAGCGCCGCGTGACGACCGAGCTGAAAATGCGCACGCCGCGCGTCGAGCAGGGATCGATGCCGGTGAGCTCCCGCACCCGGCGGAGGCGATAGTCCAGGGTGCGCGGGTGGATGATGAGGGCTGCCGCCGTGGCGCCGCGGTGCATGTCGTGGCGGTAGTACGCGTCAAGGGTGACAACGAGGTCCGGGCCGGGCCGCAGGCTCCGGTCCACGGCGTGGAGCCATGCGTCGACGAACGGCGCGTCGGCAAGGGCGAGTTCCACGAACACGTCCGACACGGTGTGCGGCCGCGGCCGGGAAGACGCCCGTCGCAGCGGCGCCGCCCTGCTGATCCGCCGCGCCAAGTCGAGGGCGTCGGCAACCTCGGACAGCGATGAGGCGGCGGTGCCGGCGGCGCAGGGGCGGCCCAGGGCCTCGGCGAAGTCCCGTACGAGATCGGATACCACGTCGGGCAGGGGGCCGGCGGAAAGGTCGGGCACGGTGTGCGGCTGTACGGTCCCGGCCGTACGGGACCCCGGAGACGCCGGGGGTGCGGCGGGACGCAACGGAACCAAGGCGATCAGCTCACCGCTCCTGCTTCCCTTGCCGGGCCACCACGTGATCGGCGCGTGGTGTGTTTTCACCAGCACCTCGATCTCGCTTTCCAGGTCGCTGTCGCCGTCGGGACGGTCCGGTACCCGGATCACCACCACCGCGCAGCGTTCGGGCAGTTCTATGCCCAGAGCCGAGGCGAGCCCCGCCGATATGGGGTCTCCTTTCAGCAACGACCTGGCCAGCAGGGCAGCCTGCTCGACGTACGGCAGACGGTGTTGCAGCGCCGCCACGAATCCCTGACTGTAGGCACGTATACCGCGTTCTCCCTGTGGGGCGAACCAGTGCATCATCCGCATGAGTTCGCCGACTTCGACGCCGCGCTGGGCTTCGGTCGCTTCGTTGATCTCCCGCAGCATGAGCGAGGTGTGCAGTCGCAGGACCCGCTGCCGTGTGTCCAGCGACATCCCCGCCGCGGCCCGTGACTCGCCGATCGCCGCGATGTAGCCGAGGTCGTCGTCGCTCAACTCGCAGTTGTCCGGGGAGAGTTCGACCGTACGGCGGCGCAACCACAACGAGTACTCCAGCGTCTCGGCCCGTGCCCGGGAGTTCGTGTCCAGGAACCCGAACTCCGCGATCTCGCGCGCGTACGCCTCGACCTCCCGGCGCGCGTTGGCCGACGCCTGCCGGGCCAACTCGGCGAAAAATCTCCCCATGGGCGCGAGCATGCCATTCCGGTCGAAGAACCGCACAGGAGAAATCCAGACGGCATTCATCACTCCGCGCACATCTGGGACGACCACGTCTGGGGCGCTTTGTCACAGTGCGCAAAATTTCTTGATCGGGGCATTCCCGTCGCCTGTTCTCCTTGTGAAGGCAGTGCGGGCCAGCCTTAATTGGAACCGCGTACCAGCCCGCGGGGTAACACCACAGCATTCATTCCGGCCGCTACTTCGGATCAATAATCGGGAGGGAAACACCGATGGAAACACCGATGAAAGCAGGAATGAGAAAGAGAATCGCGGCGGCGGTAGCGGTCATGGCCACGTCGACAGCGCTCATGCTGAGTGCGCCGGGCAGCGGCTCGGCCGCTCCCGCCGCCGCTCCCAGCCTCCGCGCGTTCGGGATCACAGGTGACGGCACCCAGATGGCCACGTTCACCACCGACCGGCCGAACGTGCTCGACTGGGTCAGGGACATCGTCGGCCTCAGCGGCGACACGGCCCTGATCGGCATCGACTTCCGAGTGCAGAACGGCCTGATGTACGGCGTCGGCGACAAGGGCGGCATCTACACGATCAAGACGCCGCCGGCCACCGCGGACGTCGTGATCACCAAGGTGTCCCAGCTCCAGTACGCGCTGCACGGCACGAACTTCGGCGTCGACTTCAACCCGGCCGCCGACCGGCTGCGCGTGGTCAGCGACAACGGCCAGAACCTGCGGCACAACCTCAACGACCACACGACCGTCCAGGACCTGAACCTCACCACCCCGCCGGTCGAGGGCACCACCAAGGGCGTCTCCGCCGCCGCCTACACGAACAACGACCTCAACGGAGCCACCGGGACCACGCTCTTCGACGTGAACACGGCCGGCGACCAGATCGTCATCCAGTCACCGGCCAACAACGGCACGCTGGCACCGACCGGCAGCCTCGGCATCGACGCGCAGACCAACGCGGGCCTGGACATCTTCAGCAGCCCGTCGGGCGGCAAGACGGTCAGCAACGCCGCCTACGCCACTCTCACCGCCTCCGGCGCCGCCAGGCCCTCCCTCTACAGCGTCAACCTCTTCACCGGCGAGGCCACGCTCGTGTCCGACGCCCTCGGATCCAGGTTCCCCCTGAACATCACGGACCTGGCCATCTCCCTCACCGGCAGCTGAGCCCCTCCCGGAAGACCGGCCCGCGAGCAACGCCGGAAGGGGCGGCACCCCCGCACAGGGTGCCGCCCCTTCATCGCGAACCGGAACCGCCGCCGCATCGGTACTGAGGGTCGGGGACGCGGCGGCGGTCCCGGGGTCTTTTCGAGCCCGGTGACCGAGGGGGCTACCGGTGGTCGCTGCCCGTCGAGTGGGAGGCCGCGCGGCCGGCCTCCAGGCGGGCCACGGGGATCCGGAACGGGGAGCAGGAGACGTAGTCCAGGCCCACCTCGTGGAAGAAGTGCACGGACTCCGGGTCGCCGCCGTGCTCGCCGCAGACGCCGAGCTTGAGGTCGGGGCGGGTGGCGCGGCCGGCCTGCACCGCGTCCTTCACCAGCTTGCCCACGCCGTCCTTGTCGATGGTCTCGAAGGGCGAGACCCCGAAGATGCCCTTCTCCAGGTACGCCGTGAAGAAGCTCGCCTCCACGTCGTCCCGGGAGAAGCCCCAGACGGTCTGCGTCAGGTCGTTCGTGCCGAAGGAGAAGAACTCCGCGGCCTCCGCGATCTGGTCCGCGGTGAGCGCGGCGCGCGGCAGCTCGATCATCGTGCCGAGCGCCAGCTTCAGCTCGACGCCGGTGGTCTCCTGCACCTCCGCGATGACCTGCTCGGCCTCCTCGCGGACGATCTCCAGCTCCTGGACGGTGCCGACGAGCGGAATCATGATCTCCGCGCGCGGGTCGCCCTTGGCGGTCTTCCGCTCGGCCGCGGCCTCGGCGATCGCCCGTACCTGCATGGTGAACAGGCCCGGGATGACGAGGCCGAGGCGTACGCCGCGCAGGCCCAGCATCGGGTTCTGCTCGTGCAGGCGGTGCACGGCCTGGAGGAGGCGCAGGTCGTTCTCGTTGGCGTCCTTGCGGGACTCGGCGAGGGCGACGCGGACGGAGAGTTCCGTGATGTCGGGGAGGAACTCGTGCAGGGGCGGGTCCAGCAGACGGACCGTGACCGGCAGGCCGTCCATCGCCTCGAAGAGCTCCACGAAGTCGCGCTTCTGCAGCGGCAGGAGCTCCTTCAGGGCGTCCTCGCGCTCCTCGTCGGCGTCGGCGAGGATCAGCCGCTCGACCATCTCGCGGCGCTCACCGAGGAACATGTGCTCGGTGCGGCACAGGCCGATGCCCTGCGCGCCGAAGCGGCGGGCCCGCAGCGCGTCCTCGGCGTTGTCCGCGTTGGCACGGACGCGGAGGCGGCGCACCCGGTCCGCGTACGCCATGATCCGGTGCACGGCGGCGACCAGCTCGTCCGCGTCGTCGGCGCCGGCGTGCATGCGGCCCTCGAAGTACTCGACGACGGGGGAGGGGACCACCGGCACCTCGCCGAGGTAGACCTTGCCCGTCGAGCCGTCGATGGAGACGGTGTCGCCCTCCTCGACGACCACGCCGCCCGGCGCGGTGAGGCAGCGCCGCTTGGTGTCGACCTCCAGTTCCTCGGCGCCGCAGACACAGGTCTTGCCCATGCCGCGCGCCACGACCGCCGCGTGGGAGGTCTTGCCGCCGCGCGAGGTCAGGATGCCCTCGGCGGCGATCATGCCGTCGAGGTCGTCGGGGTTGGTCTCGCGGCGGATGAGGATGACCTTCTCGCCCGAACGCGACCACTTGATGGCCGTGTACGAGTCGAAGACGGCCTTGCCGACCGCGGCGCCGGGCGACGCGGCGATGCCCCGGCCCAGCTGATCGACCTTGGCGCTCTCGTCGAAGCGGGGGAACATCAGCTGCGCGAGCTGCGCGCCGTTGACGCGCTGGAGCGCCTCGGCCTCGTCGATCAGGCCCTGGTCGACAAGCTGCGTCGCGATGCGGAAGGCGGCACCGGCGGTGCGCTTGCCGACGCGGGTCTGGAGCATCCACAGCTGCCCGCGCTCGATGGTGAACTCGATGTCGCACAGGTCCTTGTAGTGCGTCTCGAGGGTCTCCATGATCTGCATGAGCTGGTCGTACGACTTCTTGTCGATCTGCTCCAGATCGGCGAGCGGCACGGTGTTGCGGATGCCCGCCACGACGTCCTCGCCCTGCGCGTTCTGCAGGTAGTCGCCGTACACGCCCTGGTGGCCGCTGGCCGGGTCGCGGGTGAACGCGACGCCCGTGCCGGAGTCGGGGCCGAGGTTGCCGAAGACCATCGAGCAGACGTTGACGGCCGTGCCGAGGTCGTGCGGGATGCGCTCCTGGCGGCGGTAGAGCTTGGCGCGGTCGGTGTTCCACGACTCGAAGACCGAACGGATCGCGAGGTCCATCTGCTCGCGCGGGTCCTGCGGGAAGTCCCGCCCGGCCTCCGTCTTGACGATCTTCTTGAACTTGGTGACGAGTTTCTTCAGGTCGGCCGCTTCAAGGTCCGTGTCGACCGCGACCTTCTTCGCCTTCTTGGCGGCCTCCAGCGCGTCCTCGAAGAGGTCGCCGTCGACGCCGAGGACGGTCTTGCCGAACATCTGGATGAGCCGGCGGTACGAGTCCCACGCGAAGCGGTCGTCGCCGGACTGCTTGGCGAGGCCCGTCACGGACTTGTCGGAGAGCCCGATGTTCAGGACGGTGTCCATCATGCCGGGCATCGAGAACTTGGCGCCCGAGCGCACCGAGACGAGCAGCGGGTCGTCGGCCTGGCCGAGCTTCTTGCCCATCTTCTTCTCGAGGGCGTCGAGGTGCGCACTCACCTCGTCACGCAGCTCGGCCGGCTCCTCGCCGCTGTCGAGGTACGTCTTGCAGGCCTCGGTGGTGATGGTGAAGCCCGGGGGCACGGGCAGCCCGAGGTTCGTCATCTCGGCGAGGTTCGCGCCCTTCCCGCCGAGGAGGTCCTTGAGGTCCTTGTTGCCTTCTGTGAAGTCGTAAACGAACTTAACGCCCTCACTCGTGTGAGCTACGTGGGGATCTTTGTTTTCCGACACGGGTCTCGGCTCCTCGAGGACTCGGTGGCTGCCCTGACGGCGAGGAACATACCCAGATCGAAGGCACCTGGGTACGTCCACTTGCGCGTCATACGGCCGTAACCACCCGTCCGCCACTAGATCGAAAGTGACTCAGCGGTAGCAAGGCCGTCCCGCCTGCCTTCAACTCTTGAACACTCAACCCCCGTAGACCCCATAAAACGCTCAGATGAGCATGTCATTCTCAGATGTGAGTTCACCTCGTGAATGATCGAGCAGTGGCACTGAGTGCCACTCATTGGAGAAGTGCAGTCGCGCGGTGAGCTGCTCATCTGAGCGACGCACCTATCAGGCGTGGCGAGAATCACGCCGTTTGAGGCGGCCGAATGTCAGCATCCGGACGCTCCGCGGACGAGATTCGCCGGAGGTCCGCAGGTGGAGGCGCTCATGGGTGGCGCTCGCGAGTGACATGGAGGCGGGGCGTTCCCGCCAGATCTTGGGCCTCGGTCGGAATGTCCGGGTGCGGGCGCGGATTACGCGCGGCTGAGCGTCCTGTCCGGTCCGCTCCACTGCCCGCTCCGGGATCTCTACGGCGGGAGCGAGTGGCGTGCGCGTGCCCTCGGCCCGTTTTGGCACCGGGTGCCGTCGAGGCCGTCGATCATCCGATCCAGGTCTGGAACCGCATGCGCTCCTCGCCGCAACCGCCCGACTGCCCGGTGTGCTGGGCAGCGGACGGGACGTAGTGGGATCCGTAGGGTTCGGACGACAGTGTGCACCCGGCCTTCACGGGAGACAGGGCGAGGACCCCGAAGCCGATCAGAGCCAGGACGGTCAGCACCCAGGCAGACTTCGCGCGGACCACGTGAACACCCATACGCCGATCATATGACGCCATCCGGAACGTCCGGTTCCGCCGTGTTCAGCCCGTTCGGCCGGTCCCTAGTCGTCGATCCCCGACCTCTCCACCCCCGCCACGATCCACCGCTGGAAGAACAGGAACACCACGAGCAGCGGCACGATCGATACCGCCGCCGCGACGAACAGTTCGTGGAGGCGGATGACCTGGGAGGTCGTGAAGGTGGCCAGGGCCACCTGGACCGTCCACGCGTCGCGGTCCTGGCCGATGACCAGGGGCCACAGGAAGGAGTTCCACGCGCCGATGAACACGATCGTGCCGACGGCCGCGAAGACGGGGCGGGAGTTGGGGACGACGACGCGCCAGTACGTGCGCCAGTAGCCGAGCCCGTCCACCCGTGCCGCGTCCTCCAGCTCGCGGGGGAAGCCCAGGAAGTACTGGCGGAAGACGAAGCAGGCGAAGGCGGAGAACAGGGTCGGGACGATCAGGCCGCGCAGGGTGGAGACCCAGCCGAGCGACGAGACCAGGACGAAGCTCGGGACGAAGGTGACGGCGGCCGGGACCATCATCGTGCCGAGGATCGCGTAGAAGACCTTGTCGGCGTGGCGGTAGGGGATGCGGGCCAGACCGTATCCGGCGAGGGAGGCCAGGACGAGGGTGCCGAGGGTCGTCGCGACGGCGATCAGCGAGGAGTTGAGCAGGGCGCGGGCCATCGGGACGGCCGGGTCGGCGAAGAGCTCGGAGAGGTTCGACCAGTGCAGCGTCGAGGGGAAGAACGTCCAGTCGGGGGACGTGATGTCGTCCTCGGACGCGAGACCGTTGCGTACGAGGAGGTAGAAGGGGATCAGGAAGAGCAGGGCGAGAGCGACGAGCAGCACGGCTCGCAGCGCGCGGCCCACCCGGACGAGCGCGTCGTCCAAGGGGCGCTTCAGGGGTGCGGTCACCGTCCTCAGTCCTCCTTCCCGCCCAGGCCGAACCAGCGTGCCTGGCCGACCGTCACCACCGCGATGATCAGCGCGAGAAGCACCGCGCCCGCGCTGCCGAGGCCGAGGTTCTGCTCCCGGCCGAGTGCCGTGTAGTAGAGGTAGACGAGCGGCGGGCGGGCGTGGGGCGGGTAGCCGCTGGAGGTCGAGAGCAGGTTGTAGAACTCGTCGAAGGCCTGGAAGGCGTTGATGACGAGGAGCAGCGTGACGGCGACCGACGTCGCGCGCAGCTGCGGCAGCGTGATGTGGCGCAGGACCTGCCAGCCGGGCCGCGCCCCGTCCACGGCGGCCGCCTCGTAGAGGGTGGGGGAGATGCGTTGCAGGCCCGCGAGGAACAGGATCATGTAGAAACCCGCCTGCAGCCAGAGCCGCACGGTGACGATGACCAGCCAGTACCAGGGCGGATCGGTGGTCGACAGCCAGGCGATCTGCTCGGCGCCGAACCAGTCGAGGACGGTGTTGGCGAGCCCGAACCGCACCCCGTTGAAGATCGACAGCTTCCAGATCAGCGCCGCCACGACGTAACTGCACGCCGCCGGGAGGAAGAAGACGGACCGGAAGAACGCCTGCGCACGGCGTATCCGGTTCACCATCAGGGCGAGCGCGAGCGACAGCACGAAGGTCGTCGGCACGATGAACGCCGAGAAGACCGCGAAGGTGACGAGGCTGTCGGTGAACGCCTCGTTCCGCAGCATCGACGTGTAGTTGTCGAAGCCGACGAAGTCGTCCGGCGAGACGGTGTTGTGGGCGTCGAAGAAGCTGAGATACACGCTCCAGGCGAGCGGGACGTACGTGAAGAGGACCAGGCCGAGTGTGAAGGGGCCGACGAACACCCAGAACCACAGGGTGCGGTTCTGGGTGCCCAGGAGCCGGCTCCTTGCGGGGGCGCGGTCGACGGGGGCGCGGTCCACGGGGGCGCGGCTCACGACTTCTTCTTGACCCGGTCCAGCTCCGCCCGCACCTTCCGTACGACGGACTTGAGCTCGCTCTCCGGGTTCGCGCCGGACTTGATGATGCGGCTCAGCGCGTCCTGATACGCGGTGCGGCTCGCCGGCGTCCACAGCAGCGGCTCGGAGTAGCCGTACTCGGTGGAGTAGCGCACGGCGTCCGCCGCCGGGCCCTCCTTCAGCTTGTCGGCCTTCTTCGCCAGGGAGAGCCTGGCCGGGATGTGGAAGCCGTAGGAGAGCGCGAAGTCCTCCTGGTACTCCGTCCTGTCGATCCACAGCCACTTCAGGAAGTCCTTCGCCTCCTCCTTGTGGTCGCTGCGGGCGCTCACCGCCGCGCCGTACGACCCGACGGGCAGCGCCGCCTTGCCGCCGGAGCCGTCGGCGGGCAGCGCGAGGACGCCGAAGTCGTCGCCCAGCTCCTTCTTCACGGCGGGCAGCGCCCACAGGCCGCACCACTGCATGGCGGTCAGCTCCTGCACGAACGCCGACGGGTCCGACCAGTCCGCGGGCGCGCCGAGCAGCAGCGACTTGTCGGCGTACAGCTGGCGCAGCTTGCCGAGCGTGCGGGCGGCCGCCGGGTCGTCGAAGCCGACCTCGCCGTCCTCGGTCACGGAGGAGAGCCCCGCCGCGTACAGGGGCGTGACGCCGAGGGCGCCCGCGCCGCCGTCGTTGCCGAGGAAGAGGCCCTTCACGTCCTTCGTGGTGAGCGCCTTCGCCGCGTCGACCAGCTCGTCCAGGCTCTCCGGCGGCCGCACCCCGGCGTCGTCGAGCAGGCTCTTGCGGTAGTAGAGCAGGTGCATGTCGACGACCTGCGGGATCGCCCAGATCTTCCCGTCGTACGTCTTGGGGGCGAGCACGGCCGGATTGAAGTCGTCCTTCACGCCGTCGAACAGGCCGGTGAGGTCGACGACCTGGCCGCCCCGGATCTGGTCCAGGGACGGGCCGTTGACCTCGAAGACGTCCGGGCCGGAGTCCGTGAGCAGCGCGGCGGCGGTCTGCTCGTCGTAGTTGCCGGGGCGCCACTGGACGCTGACGTCCGCCTTCTTGTACGCGGCGGCGTACCGCTTCACGGCCTGCTCGGTGCCCGGCTCGCCGTACTGGTGGTACCACTGCGCGAGCCGTGGGCCCTTGCCGCCCGGTCCGCCGCCGTCGCGCCCTGTGTTGGACCCGCACGCGGTGAGCAGCCCGAGCGCCGCGCCTGTCGCGCCTGTCCCGAGGAGTGTCCTGCGGCTGATGGCCATGCCGGTCGTCCCCCTGCCTGACGTAGGTGTGTGCCGGGCCCAACGATCAACCATGCAGAGGGATTACGACAGGGGTGTTGCAGCCGAGTGTCACCCTTCGGACACGCTGCGGCAGCACGTGCGGAATGGGGCGTGCCGCGTCAGCGTGGCGTCAAGGCGGGGCCGTCGCGTGTATGCGGCACGTCAACGGCGACGACGCGGGCCGGCGTACCGTCGTACCGTGCCGAACATGGGACACAACAGGACGAGACGGGGCGTCGCGCGGCCGGCCGGGACGCGGGACGGGGCGGCGGGTGCGCATGGCGCGACGGGGGAGCCCTACGGGCCGGGGACCCCGTACGCGACCGTGGCGGACCGGGGCTGGGCGGCCGAGGTGCGCAGCGCCGTCCTCTGCGCGGTCGGGCTCTTCGGGCTCGTCCTCCTCATCGACTGGGCCAACGGCACGCTCGACGTCGTCCGCGCCTGCCTGTGGGCCCCGCTCTCCGCACTGCTCTACCTGGTGCTGCATCCCGTACGGGTGACCGCGGGCCCCGGCTGGCTTGCGGTACGGGGCCTCGGACGCCGCAAGCACGTCTGCACCAACCTGCTCACCGCCGTACGGCACAGCGAGGGCGTCGCCGCCCGCCTCGTCCTGTGCGACTCGCTCGGCAACCGCGTCGAGCTCGACCCGCGGATCCTCGTCGACAACCCGCTGCTCCTGCACCGCCTCGACACCGGCGCCCGCGCCGCGCGCGACGCCGGGCTGCTCAGGACGGGCTGCGCCGAGCTGCGGCGGCTCACCGAGCGCGCGGACGGCGCGGCGGCGAAGGCGGTGTTCGAGGCGTCGGACCTGAGCTGAGGCCCTGCGGGAACCTTCGGCGCTGGACATCCCACCCACCCCCCGTGGCACAGTCGTGGGTGTGGACATCGCATCGCGCGCCGACCTGGACGTGCTCCTCCGCCGCTTCTACACGGCGGCTTTCGCCGACCCGCTGATCGGCCCCTTCTTCACGGAGATCGCCGGCACCGACCTCGACGCGCACCTTCCGCGGATCACCGACTTCTGGGAGCGGGCGCTCTTCCGCGCCGCCGAGTACCGGCGCGACGCGTTCGGCCCGCACGCCGCGCTGCACACCGCGCGCCCGCTCACCGCCGAGCACTTCGGCCGCTGGGTCCAGCTGTGGCACGCCTCCGTCGACGGACTGCACCGGGGTCCGGTCGCCGACCGCGCGAAGGCGCAGGGGGAGCGGATCGCGCTCGCCATGCTGCGGCGCCTCGGCGGCAAGGACGCGTCGATCGCCGGTGACGGACCCGGCTTCATCCCGCTGGCGACGCTGGAGCTGCGCAGAGCGGCGTGAAACCTACGCTGCTCACGCCGAGGCGCCGCCGTCGATCACCAGGTCCGCGCCGACCACCGAGCCGGACTCGTCGGACGCCAGGTAGAGGACGGCCGCGGCGACCTCCTCGGTCGTCGACACGCGGCCCAGCGGCGTCGACTCCTTCATGCGGGCCGCCCGGCCGGCCTCGGTCTCGCCCGGCTGGAGCGACATGGAGGTCTCGGAGGCGCCCGGGCTGACGGTGTTGATGCGGACGCCGTCCCGGATGTGCTCTGCGGCGGCCGCGCGGCTCAGGGCGGAGACGGCGGCCTTGGTCGCTCCGTAGGCGGCCGTGCCCGGCGCGCTGGTGTGCGCGCCGAGGGTGGAGCCGATGTTCACGATGGCGCCGCCGCCGGGCTGCGTGCGCATCTGCTTCACCTCGACCTGGAGGGCGAGCAGTACGCCGGTGACGTTGATGTCGAGCATCGTGCGCCAGTCCTCCTCGGGCAGCTCGGCGACGGGCTGTCCCGCGCGCAGGACGCCCGCGTTGTTCACGGCGACGTCCAGGGAGCCGAAGCGGTCGACGGTGGCGGCGACGAGCGCGGCGAGGTCGGCGGAGCGGGAGACGTCGGCGGTGACGGCGAGGGCGGTGCCGCCCGCGGCCTCGATGAGGCGGACGGTCTCCTTCAGCGGGCCCTCGGAGCGCCCGGCGACGACGACGTCGGCGCCCTCGGCGGCGAACGCGAGGGCCGTCGCCCTGCCGAGTCCGGAGCCGCCGCCGGTGACGAGCGCGGTGCGGCCGGCGAAGCGGGAGCGGGTGGCGGTAGCAGTCATGACAGACTCTTTTCTTGACCGATCGGTTCAATATGAGGGCAGAACAAAAAGGGACGCGGCGTACATGAAAAAGAGGGGGTGGCCGGCCCTCAGTCGAGCAGGGACAGTGCCTGCTCCACCGCGTCCCGCACCCGCGCGGGATCCTTCGTCGCCTTGCCGACCACCCGTACGCCCTGCATCAGGACGAGCAGCATGCGGGCGAGGGTCAGCGGATCGCGGTCCTCCGGCAGCTCGCCCTGCGCCTGCGCGCGGACGAGCGCGGAGTGCAGCAGGGTCTCGATGTGGTCCCAGCTGCGCTCGACGCAGCGGGCGGCCGCCGGGTCGTGCGGGGCCAGCTCGGCCGCCGTGTTGGTGATGAAACACCCGGTCAGGCGGCCGTCCTCGGCCACGGACTCGGCGCCGAAGCGGCGCACCACGCCGCGCACGGCGGGCAGGGCGGGGCCCGGCTGCGCCAGCTCGCCGAGCAGCAGCGGCTGCTGGATCTCGCCGTACCGCTCCAGTGCCTTCAGGTACAGGTCGTGCTTGTTCCCGAAGGTCGCGTAGATGCTGGCGCGCCCGATGCCGAGCGCCTCGACGAGGTCCGCCATCGACGTCGCCTCGTAGCCACGCCGCCAGAACAGCTCCAGGGCCGACTGCAGCGCGGCGTCCGGATCGAATTCCTTGGTCCTGGCCACGAGGGGAACGTTATGTCTTTCTGGAACGACCGGTCAAGAGGTTAAGCGACCCGAACGGGGTGCACCTCGACCGACACCTCCTCGTCGTCCAGGCACCGCCCCGTCTCCAGGTCGAACCGCTGCTTCAGGAGCGGCGAGGCGACGAACGGCCGCCCCCGCTCCGTCCCGAGCAGCCCCCGCGAGAGCACCGCGGCGCCCGTGAACGGGTCGCGGTTGTCGATCGCGTACGTACGGCCCTCGCGGTCGAGGAAGAGCGCCGCCTGGCGCCCGTCCGGCAGCAGGGCGGCGAGGCCCCGGCCCGGCATCAGCTGCGTACGGTCGCAGACCGGCAACCAGGCGTCTTCCAGGCGCAGTTGCACGCGCGCGGGGGTCGAGTCGCTCATCGTGAGGCTCCTTCCAGGGGGCGGGGGCTGATGGACAGCAGGGGGAGGTCCGGCTTGATCTGGTCGCGCTCAGGGACGAAGCCGACCGTGGGGTCCGGCACGCCCGGCGCGTTCACGAAGGACACGAAGCGCGCGAGCCGCTCCGGGTCGTCGAGGGTCTCGGCCCACTCGTCGCGGTAGTGCGTGACGTGGGCGGCCATCAGCGACTCCAGCTCGTCGCAGATGCCCAGCGAGTCGTGGACGACGACGTCGCGCACGTGGTCGAGGCCGCCGTCGATCCGGTCCAGCCAGGCGGCGGTGCGCTCCAGGCGGTCGGCGGTGCGGATGTAGAACATCAGGAACCGGTCGATGAGGCGCACCAGTTCGGCGTCGCTCAGGTCCTGGGCGAGCAGGTCCGCGTGGCGCGGGGTGGCGCCGCCGTTGCCGCCGACGTACAGGTTCCAGCCGCTCGCCGTGGCGATCACGCCGAAGTCCTTGGACTGGGCCTCGGCGCACTCGCGGGCGCAGCCGGAGACCGCCGACTTCAGCTTGTGCGGGGCGCGCAGGCCGCGGTAGCGCAGTTCGAGGTCGATGGCCATGCGGACGGAGTCCTGCACGCCGTACCGGCACCAGGTCTGTCCGACGCAGGACTTCACGGTGCGCAGCGCCTTGCCGTAGGCGTGGCCCGACTCGAAGCCGGCGTCCACCAAGCGCGCCCAGATGACAGGAAGTTGCTCGACGCGCGCGCCGAACATATCGATGCGCTGGCCACCGGTGATCTTCGTATAGAGGCCGAAGTCCCGGGCCACCTCGCCGATGACGATCAGCTTCTCGGGGGTGATCTCGCCGCCGGGGATGCGGGGCACCACCGAATAGGAGCCGTTCTTCTGGAGGTTGGCGAGGAAGTGGTCGTTGGTGTCCTGGAGCGCGGCCTGCTCGCCGTCGAGGACGTAGCCGCCGGCGCCGATCGTCGGGGCCAGCGACGCGATGATCGAGCCGACCGCCGGCTTGCACTCGTCGCAGCCCTCGCCGCCGCGCGCCTCTTCGCGGCCGTGGGCGTCGAGGAGTTCGCGGAAGGAGGTGATGCGCAGGGCGTGGATGATCTCGTACAGCTCCTGGCGGGTCTGCCCGAAGCAGCCGCACAGTCCGCCGTCACCGCTCTTCGGCAGGAGCTGCCCGATCACCTTCAGGCAACTGCCGCAGCCCGTACCGGCCTTGGTGCACTTCTTCACCTCGGGCAGCGAGGAGCAGGCACAGATCTGGTCCTTGGTGACGTTGTGGCAGTTGCAGATCACCGCCGAGCCGGGCAGCGCCTCCGGGCCGAGCTGGACGGGGGCGCCCGCGCCCGCGGGCAGCACCAACTGCTCGGCGGGCACCGGCGGTACGGACCCGGTGAGCGGCCGCAGCAGCCCGTACGCGTCCGCGTCACCGACCAGGATGCCGCCGAGCAGCTCGCCGCCGGGCGCCATCACCAGCTTCTTGTACGTCCCCGAGCGCGAGTCCGTGTAGACGACGTCGAGGCAGCCCTCCGCCGTGCCGTGCGCGTCGCCGAACGACGCCACGTCGACACCGAGCAGCTTCAGCTTGGTCGACAGGTCGGCGCCGGTGAAGCTCGCCTCCTGGGAGGCGATGGCGGCGGCCGCCGTCTGCGCCATCTCGTAGCCGGGCGCGACGAGGCCGTACACGCGGCCGTCGGCCGCGAGCGCGCACTCGCCGATGGCGTACACGTGCGGGTCGCTGGTGCGGCACTGCTCGTCGACCGTGATGCCGCCGCGCTCGCCGACCGTCAGACCGTGCTCGCGGGCGAGCTGGTCGCGCGGCCGGACGCCCGCGGAGAACACCACCAGATCCGTGGCGACCTCGCTGCCGTCGGACAGCTTCATGCCGGTCACGGCGCCGTCCTCGCCCGTCAGGATCTCCTGCGTGCCGGTGCCGGTGTGCACGGTCAGACCCATGCCGGTGATGGTCCGCAGGAGCGCGGCGCCACCGCCCTCGTCGACCTGCACCGGCATCAGCCGCGGCGCGAACTCCACGACGTGCGTGGCCAGTCCGAGGCCCTTCAGGGCGCCCGCCGCCTCCAGGCCGAGCAGCCCGCCGCCGACGACCGCGCCGGTGGTGGCGCGTCGCTTCGCGTACTCCTCGATGGCGAGCAGGTCCTCGATGGTGCGGTAGACGAAACAGCCCGTCGCGTCCTTGCCGGGCACCGGCGGCACGAAGGGGTAGGAGCCGGTCGCGAGCACGAGGGTGTCGTACGCGAAGACGGCGCCCGAGCGCGCGGTGACCGTCCTGGCCTCGCGGTCGAAGCTCTCCGCCGCGTCGCCGACGTACAGCTCGATGCCGTGCTCGTCGAGGAACTCCCGGTCGGTCATGGAGAGTTCGTCGGGCGTGCGGCCCGAGAAGTACGAGGTGAGCTGCACCCGGTCGTAGGCGGGGCGCGGCTCCTCGCACAGGACGACGATCCGGTGGGACGCCGTGAGGCCCTGCTCGGCGGCGGCTTCGAGGAAGCGCTGGCCGACCATGCCGTGCCCGACGAGTACGAGGGTGGGGCGGGGGTGCGGGGTCTGTGCGGGCGTGGGCATCTCAGCGGCCTCCGTCAGAAGTGAGCAGGTGGAGCAGGGGGCTGTCGTCGTCGGGCAGCGGGTCGTCGGCCTCCCAGGCACGGGCCAGCGCACCCACGGCCGCGAGCTCGCCGAGCAGCACACCGCCGACGAGGCGGCCGCCACGGACGACGACCTTGCGGTACGTGCCGCGGGTGGCGTCGGCCAGCTGGATGACGTCGTCGTCGGGGCGCGGCTCCGGGTCGCCGAAGGCCGCGAGGTCCAGCGGGCCCGGGCCCGGCAGAGTGAGGCGGGTGAGGGTGCGGGTGCCGGTGTAGGGGCGGGCGGCGTCCCGGCCGGCCGGTTCGCGGGCCAGCGCCGCGGCGAGCGCGTCGGCCTGCTCCACGGCGGGCGTCGCCAGGCCGTACACCCGCCCCGCGTGCTCCGCGCAGTCGCCGACCGCCCGGATGTGCGGGTCGGACGTCCGCAGCAGGTCGTCCACGACGATCCCGCGGCGCACGTCGAGACCGGCGGCCTGCGCCAGACCCGTGCGGGGACGCACACCGCAGGCGAGGACGGTCAGCTCGGTGTCCAGCAGGAACCCGTCGGCGAGCTCCACGCGGCGTACGGCGCCTTCGGTGACGCCGACCCCGCGCACCCGGCACTCGGTGTGCACCTCCACGCCGAGCTCCGTGAGGTGCCGGCGCACCAGCTCCGACGAGGCCGGGTCGAGGTGGCGCTCCATGAGCCGCTCGGCCTGCTGGGTCAGGACGACCTGGGCGCCGCGCACGGCGAGCGCCCGGGCCGCCGAGACGCCGAGCAGGCCGCCGCCGATGACGACGACGCGGACCCCGGGCGTCACGGCCCCGGACAGGGCGAGGCAGTCGTCCATGGTCCGGAAGGCGTGCACGCCGCCCGGCAGTTCCCGGGCGCCCGGCGCGAACAGTCCGCGCAGCGGCGGCAGGACCGGGTTGGAGCCCGTCGCGAGGACGAGCGTGCCGTACGGGACGACGCTGCCGTCAGCGCAGTGCACCCGCCGCTCGGCGCGGTCCACGCGGACCACGCGAGTGCGGAGCACGGGGCCCGGCGGGCTCGGCAGGGTGATCACGTCCGGCCCGTACCGGCCCGCGAGGACCTCGGCGAGCAGCACGCGGTTGTACGGGGCGTGCTCCTCCTCGCCGATCAGCACGGTGCCGGCGCCGAGGCGCTGCGCCACGCGGGTGCCGGCCAGGCCCGCGCCGATCACCACGACGGCGGTGGCTGGCGGTTGTGCTGATGAGGTCATGTGCCGAGCGTGCGGGGCGGGTGTTACCCGGCCGGGGCCGGGTTGTTTCCCGGGGGGAACGGTGTGCTCAGCGGCAGCCTCCGGCGTGTGTGAGGGGTCGTCCCGGCCTGCCGCTTCGCGGCGGATTCCTCCCACCCACCCGCCCGTTTGCCCCGCGCCGCATCCGTCCCGCAGGAGCCCCTTGCTTAACCGCCCTTGAGGTGATCCTCAAGAGCGCCTTAAGGATCTCGGATACGCCGCTGACCAGCCGTTTCCCGTGCTCGTCGGCGCCTAGTGTGCCGCCGTGACCCCCGAGGCAGCCGCACCCCCTCTCCGTATCGCCCCCCGAGCCCTCCGCACCGGCATCACCGGCGGCGGCGTCGCCGTCGGCGCGCTGTGGGCCGTACAGCTGGAGCCGTCCGCGCGGCTCGACGTGCTGTTCGCCACCGGGGCGCACCTGACCGGGCTGCTCGCCGGGTACGGGGTCCTCGTCATGCTGTTCCTGATGGCCCGCGTCCCCGCCGTCGAGCACGGCGTCGGCGCCGACCGGCTCGCGCGGCGCCACGCGGCCGGCGGGCGGTACGTACTGAGCCTCTGCGCGGCCCACGCCCTCCTCGCCCTCTGCGGCTACGCCGTCCACACCGGCACCGACCTGCTCCGCACCACCCTCGACCTGCTCGGCTACCCGGGCCTCGCCGCCGCCACCGCGGGCACCGCCCTGCTCGCCGCCGTCGGCGTCACCTCCGCACGCGCCGTGCGCCACCGCGTCCCGCACGAGACCTGGCGCGCCGTCCACCTGCTCACCTACCTCGGCGCCGCCCTCGCCTTCGTCCACCAGCTCGCCGGGCCGGACGTCGCGGGCAGCGTCGTCACCCTGTGGCTCTGGTCGCTGGCGCACGCCGGCGTCGCCGTCCTCCTCGTCTGGTACCGCCTCGTCGTGCCCGTACGGCAGGCGCTGC
Source organism: Streptomyces sp. NPDC029674 (assembly GCF_044903205.1). NCBI lineage: Bacteria > Bacillati > Actinomycetota > Actinomycetes > Kitasatosporales > Streptomycetaceae > Streptomyces > Streptomyces sp. NPDC029674. The sequence goes on along the minus strand of NZ_JBJDPY010000001.1, from coordinate 339,841 downwards.
GGCACAGCCTGCGCGTCATCGACGTACGCGGTGAGGGACCCGGCGTCGTCTCCGTGGTCGTACAGGGCATCGGCGTCGACCGGCTGCGCGCCGAACCGGGGCAGTTCTTCCGGTGGCGTTTCCTGCGGCGCGGGCTCTGGCACACCGCGCTGCCCTTCTCGCTCTCCGCACCCGTCCGCGACGACACGCTGCGCATCACCGTCAAGGCGGCCGGCGACCACACCCGCCGGATACGGCGGCTGCGGCCCGGCACGCGCGTCCTGGCCACCGGCCCCTTCGGCGCGCTCACCGCGCACCGGCGCACGCGCCGCAAGGTGCTGCTGCTGGCGGGCGGCGTCGGCATCACGCCGATGCGGGCCCTGTTCGAGACGCTGCCGGGCGGCCCCGGCGACCTCACCCTGCTCTACCGGGCGAGCAGCGCCGAACAGCTCGTCCTGCGGGACGAACTGGAGGCCATCGCGGCGAGCCGGCAGGCCGGCCTGCACTACCTGCTCGGCCCCTCCGGCGCCGCGTTCGACCCCCTCGCCCCCCAGTCCCTGCGCAACCTCGTCCCCGACCTCGCCGACCACGACGTCTACCTGTGCGGGCCGCCGGGCATGTCCGCCGCGGCGACGACCGCCCTCGTACGCGCGGGAGTCCCGGAGGACCGCATTCACGCGGAGTGCTTCACGTTCTGACCGAGTGCCGAACCGCCACACCGCCCCGCTCACGAACTCACGAACCTCCCCAACTCACAAGAAAGCTGGTCATGGGACGCCACCGCAGACCCGTCGCCTCCGCCCCGGGCCCCACCCGCCAGGCCCGCCGCAGGCTCGCCGCGGGCCTGGCCGGGGCGAGTGCGCTCGTCGCCACGGTCCTCACTCTCACCGTCGACCCGTCGGCGCCCCCGGCCCCCGACCGTCCCGCCGCTGACGCATCCGTCGGCGAGACCCTCGGCTCTCTCAGTCGCCGTCGATGATCTGATACAGGTAGATGACGTGGGACTCGTCGTCCGGCATCGCGTTCACGTCGTCGGACTCGCCGTCGATCCGGAAGTAGAACTCGGGGGCCTTGGGGCCGTCGAGCTCGCCGCTGTCCTGCATCTCCGCGAGCTGCTCGACGAACGTGTCGGCGTCCGGCGTCCTGGTGCCCAGCTCGCTCGCGAGCGTGCCGCCCACGACCACCTCGAGGTGACTGTCGTCGAGGAGCACGTTCGTCGCGGCCCCGGTGGCGCTGGTCGGTTTGAAGACGGGGCCCTCCGCGCCGCACTCGTACTGGCCGAGGACGAGCCCCATCGTCGTATTGGGGGCCTCGCCGCCGAAGTCGACGGACTTGATCACCCCGTACGGACCCTGCCCGCCGTTGTCGCAGATCGACCCCTTGGGCGGGGTCTGCCGGTCCGCATACTCGTACGTGCCGTCCTCGGTGGCCGAACCACCGGTGGCCGTACCACCGGTGTCGGAGCCGCCCGGCCGCTCCGGGGCGCTCGCGGACGGGCTCGTCGTCCTGCCGTCGGCTTTCCCGTCGGCCTCGCCCGGCTCGCAGGCCGTGGTGGTCAGGGCCGCCGCGACGGCCACTGCCAGGGCGTACGTCTTCATGGTGTTGCGGGTGACGCGCATGTGAAGATCCCCCGTGTTGGTAGGTCGTACATCAACGCAGGTGGAAGCGCTGGTTCTTGACGTTCTTGCACTTCCACAGGATGAGCCGGGCGCCGTTGCTCCTGCTGCCGCCCTCCACGTCCAGGCACTGGGTGCCCACCTGGATGGAGAAGGTGTTGCCGCCGCGCGGGATGACGCTCCAGGCCTGGTTCAGGCTGCTCTTGCAGCGCCACTGCAGGACCTTGACGCCCTTGCTCATGTCCGCGCCGTCGAGGCACTTGTTGCTGGACTCGGATTTGATCCAGTGCCGTACCGAGTTCTCCATGAAGTTCCAGCGCTGGTTGCGCTGGCCCTGACACGTCCACTGGTTGATCTTCGCCCGGGTGGAGGTGTCCCAGGCGTGCGCGGTGACGCACTTGCCCGGTGCGTGGGCCGGCTGGATGTAGTGGACACCGGTGATCCCCCGTGCGGCCGCCGCAGAGGATGTGGCGGATGTGGCGGACGTACGCACCGGAGCCTCTGCGGCCGAGACGGCGGGTGACGTCATGCTCAGCAGGCCGGCCCCGGCCAGCGTGACTCCGAGAAGTGCCTTGGTCTTCATCATGGTGTCGTCTCTCCCCGGGGTCTCAGGCACGGACCATCTTGAACTGCTGGTTGCCGACGTTCTTGCACTTCCAGAGCACCAGCTGCTTGTTGTTGGCCTGCGAGGCGCCGGGGACGTCCAGGCACTTGGTCGCGATGTGCTTGGGCTTCAGGGCCACGTGGCCCGAGAGGTTCCTGACGTGGAACCGCTGGTTGTTCCGGCTGTTGCAGTCCCACTGGATGATCTTGGCGCCGCTTGCCTTGCTGCCGCCCTGTACGTCCAGGCACTTGCCGCTGTGCTCGTTGATGACGTACGCGATGCCCCACTGGTCGGTGTACATCACCCGCCAGCGCTGGTTCGCCCGGTTCAGGCACGTGTACTGGTCGACCGCGGCGCCCCTGCCGGTGCTGGCCCCGTGAACGGTGAGGCACTTTCCGCTGTGCTTGGCCTTGAAGTACCACACCCCGTCGCGCGCCGTCTGCTCAGCTCCCGCGGCCGTCCGGTCCGATCCGTCGCCGGACCGGGCACTCGCCATGGTCGGGCTCGCCGGCCCGATGAGCGTGGCCGCCCCCAGGGCTGCCGCAATGACACCCATCACCGCGTACCTGCTCATGTACCGCATGTCTCTCCTTCGCCTCACGGGCACGGCTCGTGCCCACGGCGGCACGCACTCCGGATCCCCGGGGCGTGCCGTTCGGTCGGTTCGGTACCGAGTTCAGCGGGCCGGGGGTTGTTGCACAGCCGTGTCCCGGGCGTGAAACAAAGCAGGTCACAGCCTCCGGGTCGGCGAGAAGCATTCGAGAAGCTATTCGAGAAGGTGTGTCACGGCGGCGGGTGCGTGTTGGGATGGGGCGCCGCTGCTGATCACGCGGTGCGGCCGCTGCTGATCACGCGGTGCGAAGACGGGGGAAGGAAGCGGCATGGGGCGTCCGGAGGCCGAACTCGATCCGGGGCAGGGGCCGGTCCAGCGGTTCGCGTTCGAGTTGCGCAAGCTGCGGCAGGAAGCGGGCGGCATCACCTATCGCCGGATGGCCCGGCAGGTGGAGGTCTCGGTCTCCACCCTGTCGAGAGCGGCCGCGGGGGAGCAACTGCCCTCACTTCCGGTGGCCCTGGCCTATGTGCGGGCGTGCGCCGGCGACGCGGAGGAGTGGGAGCGGCGCTGGCGTGAGGCAGCCACCGAACAGGCCCGCGCGGCCGACCTCGTCGCGGACGACACGGTCCCTTCCCCCTACCGTGGCCTGGCCCGGTTCGGCGTGGGCGACGCGGAACTCTTCTTCGGCCGGGACGAGCTGACCGACGCGTTGGTCCGCACGGTGACGGAGCACCGGGTCGTCGCGGTCTTCGGGCCGTCCGGCAGCGGCAAGTCGTCCCTGCTGCGGGCGGGGCTCGTTCCCCGCCTGCGCGGCCTCGACGGAGCGCGGCGGCCGGCGGCGGTGCGGATCCTCACCCCGGGCGAGCACCCGCTGCGCACCCACGACGCCGTGTGCGTACCGGCGCCGGGCGAGGGGGACACCTGGCTGGTCGTGGATCAGTTCGAGGAGGTCTTCACGCTCTGCCGCGACACCGGCGAGCGGGCCGGCTTCCTCGCCCGCCTGCTGGCCGCCGCCGAGCCCGGCAGCCGGCTGCGCGTCGTCCTCGGCGTGCGCGCCGACTTCTACGCCCACTGCCTGGCCCACCCCGAACTGGCCGAAGCCGTACGGGAGTCCACGGTGCCGGTGGGACCCATGGGCGCCGACGCGCTGCGCGCGGTGATCGTCAAACCGGCCCAGGCGCACGGGCTGATCGTGGAACGCGCCCTGACCGCCCGGCTGACCGAGCAGGCGGCGGGGGAGCCGGGCGGTCTGCCGCTGCTCTCACACGCTCTGCTGGAGACCTGGCGCCGCCGCAGAGGCCGCACGCTGACCCTGGAGGCCTACGAGGCGACCGGCGGCATCCACGCGGCCGTCGCCCAGACCGCCGAGGAGCTGTACGGGCGGCTGTCCCCGGACCGGTGCCTGCTCGTCCGGCGCATCCTGCTGCGCCTGATCACCCCGGGGGAGGGGGCGCCGGACACCCGGCGTCCCGTCGAACGCGCGGAACTGGATCTCGGCGACCCGGACGGCGTCGCCCGCGTCCTGGCCGACCTCGCCGCCGCCCGCCTGGTCACCCTGGACGACGACAGGGTCGACCTCGCCCACGAGTCGCTGATCTCCTCGTGGCCGCGCTTCCGGCAGTGGGTCGAGGAGGACCGTGAGCTGCTGCGGGCCCACCGGCAGTTGACGGAGGCGGCCCGGACGTGGGACGACCTGGGGTGTGACCAGGGGGCCGTGTACCGGGGAGCCCGACTCGACACGGCCGACGAACTGTTCGCCGCGCCCGAACGCGCGGCCGCCCTCACCTCGCTGGAACGAAGCTTCCTGGCCGCGAGCCGTGCGGCCCGCACCGGTGAGAGGCGGCGTCGGCACGGGCTGATCGGCGCCCTCAGCCTCCTGGTCGTCCTGTCCCTCGTCGCCGGGGCCGTCGCCTGGCAGCAGGGGCGCACGAGCGACCGGCGGCACGCGGAGGCCGAGGCGCGGCGGATCGCGGCGGTCGCGGAGAACATGCGGTACTCCGATCCGGTCCTCGCGATGCGGCTGAGCGTGGCGGCGTGGCGGTTGGCGGAGACGACGGAGACGCGGTCGGCGCTGCTGGGCGCGGTGACGCAGCGGGAGGAGGACACGTTCGCGGTGCCGGGCGCCGAGACCGCGTCCCAGGACACCGACCTGACGACCGGGCGGCATCTCGTCGACGGCGGCCGGACCCTGGTGTCGGTCGCGCCCGACCGGATCACGACATGGGACGTGCGCACCCATCGGCGTACGCACGCGGCTCCGGGGCTGGGACGTCTGAACGGCGCGGGCACGGTGGCGGTCGGGCCGGACGGCCGTCGGCTCGCGGTGGCGACGTACGACGGGGTCGTGCTGTGGGACGTCCGGGCCGGGCGGGTCACGGACACACTTCCCACGGGGCCCGCGGACACCGCCCTGTTCGGCCCCGGCGGGCGCACCCTCGTCGTGGATCCCGGGGGCGCCGTGGAGGGCGACGGCCCGCGGGACGTGCAGGTGTGGGACCTGCGGACCGACCGGGCCCTGCTGCGCGTCCCGCTGAAGGCCGGCGAGACCGTGCGGACCGCGCTCAGCGCGGACGGCCGGTGGCTGGCGCTGTGCACGGACCGGCGGCCGCTGGAGATCAGGGACGTCACCGGCCGGCGGAAGTCCCCCCTGCCCCGGCCCGCCGGGGTGAGCCGCCACAGGTGTGACGGGGACAGGGCCGGATTGGCCTTCGGCCCGGACAACCGGACCCTGGCCTTCCTGACGGGGTCCGGCATACGCCGGGTGGACCTCCGCTCCGGCAAGGAGCTCCCGAAGATCGACGAGCGTGGCCTGACCGGGCTCCGGTTCAGCGCGGACGGCCGGTTCCTCGCGGCGACCGGCCTCCGCGGACTCCTGCTGTGGCGGCTGTCGGACCCCGCCGACCCGGTCTTCCGGCAGCCGCTGCCCGCCGAGGCGTCCACCCGGACCGCCGAGTTCGAACTCGACCCGGACACCCGCGTGGCGCGCTACCTCAACGCGCCCACGACGGTGGTCCGGTCGCTGAACCTGGGCCCTGTGGCCACGGCACGCTGGACGGAACACGTGGTCGACGAGGCATACCCGGCCCCGGACGGCAGAACCCTGGCTGTCCTCCGGTACTCGGGGAGCCCGGGGGCGGGATACCGGCTGCTGGACACCCGCAGCGGCCGCGTCCGCCACGAGCCGCGGGAGAAGCCCTGCCCGGAGCACGGCATGGAGCAGGATCCGTCGTCGGACGATCCGTCGTCGGACGACATGCCGAGGGACGACCTCGCGCTCTGCGTCGATCTCATGGCGTTCAGCGGGGACGGCAGGTTCTTCGCCCACGGACGGGGCTGGTCCGCGTCGAAGCGCGGCACGGCGACACGGCAGCGGGTCACCGTCCGGGACGTCAGGACCGGGCGCGAGCACGCCGTCATCGATCTGCCGGGCGGCGACGAGGAGGCGGTCCAGAGCATCGCGCTCAGCCACGACGGCAGCGTCATGGCGGCGTTCCGGACCGCCACGGGTGACGCCGTCGACGTGTGGGACGTGCGCACCGGCCGACGCGTCGAGAAGCTGCGCCGCGACAACCTCGCACCCGGCCAGGAGATGGGCTCCGAGGGCGGAGGTTTCGGGTTGCAGGGGCAGCGGCCGGTCCTGAGCCCGGACGCGGACACCGCCGTGGCTCCGGACGGCGTGGTCGCCGACCTCTCCTCCGGACGGGTCGGCCGGCGCTCGCTCGGCGACGACCTGGCCACGGCGCTGGCCTTCAGCCCGGACGGCGACCGGCTGGCCGTGGGCGACGCCTCGGGGCGCGTCGCGCTCTGGGACGGAGCGGTCGACAACCGGCTCGGCCAGCTGTCCGGTACGCACCTCACCGCGTACGAGGGCGGTGACGTCGTCGACGACGGGATCGCCGCCCTCGCCTACTCGGCCGACGGCCGCACCCTCGCGGTCGGCGGAGCCTCCGGCACCGTCCAGCTCTGGGACGTCCCGTCCAACCGGCCCCTCGGCTCCGCCCTGCTCACCCCGGGCGGCCCGCTGCGCGCCCTCTCCTTCAGCGCGGACGGCGGCACGCTGTACGCGTCCAGCGCGCACATGCCCCTGCAGAAGTACGCGCTGGCCCCGGACCGGCTCGCCGAGCAGAGCTGCGCACGCGCCGGGGGCGGCCTGACCGAGGCGGACTGGAAGACGTACCTGCCGGATATGCCGTACCGGCAGACGTGCGGGCCTCAGAAGCACCGACCTCAGAAGCACCGACCTCAGAAGTAGCTCAACTCTCACCGCGTCACACCGATTTCCGTGGACGGCGGCACGACCGCGTCCATAGGGTCGCGATCATGCCTGACATATCGCTGACCACGGTCGTCGTCCTCTGTGTCGCCGCTCTGGCGGCCGGGTGGATCGACGCCGTAGTCGGCGGGGGCGGACTGCTGCTGCTCCCCGCCCTGCTGCTCGGCCTGCCGGGCGGCACCCCCGCCGCACACGCCCTCGGCACGAACAAGGCCGTCGCCATCGTCGGGACGGCGGGCGCCGCCGTGACCTACGTCAGGAAGACGCCCGTCGACGTGCCGACCGCCGTGCGGATCGGTCTCGCCGCGCTCGCCGGGTCGATGGGCGGCGCCTTCTTCGCGGCCGGCATGAGCACCGAGGTGCTGAAGCCCGTGATCATGGTGGTGCTGCTCGCCGTCGCCGCCTTCGTGATCCTCAGGCCCGCGTTCGGCACCGCGCCCGCCGCCGGGCCCGCGTCCCCGAAGCGGATCCTCGCCGCGATCGGCCTCGCGGGCCTCGGCATCGGCTTCTACGACGGGCTCATCGGGCCCGGCACCGGCACGTTCCTCGTCCTCGCCCTGACCGCCGTGCTCCACCTCGACCTCGTCTCGGCCTCCGCCACCGCCAAGATCGTCAACTGCTGCACCAACGCGGGCGCCCTCGCGATGTTCGCCTGGCAGGGCGCCGTCCTGTGGCAGCTGGCCGGACTCATGGCCGTCTTCAACCTCGCGGGCGGCATGTTCGGCGCGCGCACGGCCCTCAAGAAGGGCAGCGGCTTCGTCCGGGTCGTGCTCCTGACCACCGTCTTCGGACTCGTCCTGAAGATGGCGTACGAGCAGTGGGTGGCGTAGGGCTCGGCGGCCCGGTGCCGTAGCGCTCAGCGCACCGACGTCAGGTGGGCGAAGACCACCACGTTGCCCTGGTAGCCGGTCTGTCTCGAGTACTTGCCGCCGCAGGTGATGACCCGCAGCTCCGGCCGGGCCGCCGCGCCGTACACCTTCTGGTCCGGGAAGTCCTTGGCGTCGTAGACCTCGTTCGCGTCGACCGTGAAGACGGCCACGCTGCCGTCCCTGCGCTCCACCTCGATCGTGCGGCCCTTCTGCAGCGCGCCCAGCTCGTAGAAGACGGCGGGCCCCTCCTGGTTGTCGACGTGGCCCGCCACGATGGCGGTGCCGCGCTCGCCGGGCGTGGTGCCCGCCTCGTACCAGCCCGCGAGGTTCTTGCGCTCCGGCGGCGGTACGTCGAGGCTGCCCTGCCGGGTCAGGCCAAGGCCCATGAGGGGGGTGTCGACGCCGATCGAGGGGATCCGCACGCGGTCGGGCGGGGAGGGCGGGAGCGGTGCGGTGCCGGGGGCGCGGGAGGCGGCGGGCTCGTGGTGGCGGGCGGCGGGGCCGGGGCCGATCGAAGCGGCCTGCGCGGCGGAGGGCTGGGGCGGCGGCTGCGGTCCGCCGCCACCGCTCAGCAGCCACGCCCCGGCGCAGAGCGCCACGGCGGTGACAACGGCTATGACGGCGTTGCCGGTCTTCCTGCCCGCACCGAGCCGCGTACGAAGTCGCGCACCGAGCTTCGTACGAAGTCGCGTACGACGTCGTGTGCGGAGTCGCGTACCGGTGTTCATACGGCATTCCCCCTCGGGGTCGGGCGGTCCTGGCCCCCGTCCCCCTCCCGGCCCGCGGGGGAGCACGGGCCGGGAGGGGCAGGGCCGGCGGTACCGGTGGACAGCGGAGGGTGTCCGTCAGATCCTGTCGCCTCTCGCGCGGCGGTGCAGGAGCCAGGTACCGCCCGCGGCGGCGACGGCCAGGGCCGCCACTCCCGCCGCGGTCTGCACGGGGTCGGGACCGAGCGCGCCGCCGACCCCCGTCTTCACGTGTCCCTTCGGAGGCTGGTGGGGCCGCTCGCCGGCGGCCGCGGTGGAGGTGATCGTGACGACGAGGTCACCCGCGACCCGCTTGTCCTTCGTGCCGGAGCCGCCGGACCCGGAGCAGGTCGCGACGATCTCGTACGTGCCCGGCTGGGCGGACGGCGGCACCTCGAACCGTCCGGCCGCGGCCTCGCCGCCCTCCTTCTGCGTGCCGGGCGCCAGCGCGAACCTGCCCGCCCCCACCGCGCTCGCGTCGCCCGCCGCGGTCCCGCCCGGGCCGCAGGCGGTGGTGTGCACGGCGACGGTGGTACCAGGGGTGACGGTGGCCGGCCGGATCTCCAGGCCTCCGGCGGGCGGGCCGGGAGCGGCGGAGACGGGGGCGGCGGCCAGGGCGCCCGTGGCCATGGCGAGGGCGGTGACGGTCAGCAGGCGGGCGTTGCGCATGTGCTCGTTCCTCCGAGGGGCCTACGCGCGAGAACGGCCCGCGGCACCCCCAAGTGCCGCTGCGTCGGTCGAACCCCGCTCTACCGAGGTAAGTGGCACTCGGCGGCGCACGCCTCCTGATGAAGCATCAGAAAGTGCGCGACGGGGCGGTTCCTGACGCCGTGAAGGTTACGTTCCAGCAGGTCACCGGCGTATCCGCGGAAAGGGCCCGAAGAGCGCGGGCGGCGCCTGTGAATGGGTGACCCTGGCCGCCGGACGGGTGTCCGAGCGCTCGGGGTGGTGCGGGACGGAAGTGCGCCGGGGCGGTGCGCCGGGCTGTCAGGCGGACACGTCTTCCTGGTCCTCCGCGGCGGCCCCGGCCTCGCAGGACCCGGTGGCGCACGGCACCTTCTCCTCCACCAGACGACGCGGGCCCGGACCGCGCGAGCCGAGCGCGTCCAACGTGTTGGACAGCGCGCACCGGGACAGCGAGAGGCAACCGCAGCCGATGCAGTCGGTGAGGTTGTCGCGCAGCCGCTGGAGAGTCCGGATGCGGGTGTCGAGGTCGTCGCGCCAGCACTCGGAGATCCTGGCCCAGTCCGCACGGGTCGGGGTGCGGTCGTCGGGGAGCAGGGCGAGCACCTCGCGGATCGTGGCGAGCGGCATGCCGAGCTGCTGCGACGTACGGATGAAGGCGACCCGGCGCAGGGTGTCGCGGCTGTAACGGCGCTGGTTGCCCGTGGTGCGGCGGGACGTGATGAGCCCCTCGCTCTCGTAGAACCGCAGGGCGGAGGGGGCGACTCCGCTGCGCTGGGCGAGCTCGCCGATGGTGGCTTCCTTGGCTATCGGTGCGAGGCGCTGGGTCATGCGGTCAGCGTAGTCTCCACGTAGTCGCCCAACGGCCGTACTCCATACAGCCGTTCGCTCCTGGACGCCGCCGTGCACAATCGGCGTATGGATGACGAACCGAAGGTGCGGGTGCTGACCGTGCTGACGACGACGGACGCCGAGGACAAGGCGCGGGACCTCGCGGGCGGCGCGGTGCGGGCGCGCGTCGCGGCCTGCGCGCAGATCACCGGACCCGTCACGTCCGTGTACCGGTGGGAGGGCGACATCGAGACCGCCCGCGAATGGCAGGTGCTGTTCAAGACCACGGCCGCCCGCTACGCCGCCCTGGAGGCATGGCTCCACGCCGCCCACGACTACGACACCCCGGAGATCATCGCGACACCGGTGGTGCGGGGCAGCGCGGCCTACCTGGAGTGGGTCGAGCGGGAGACCGCCGAGTGACCCGACGCGTCGCGGCCCGGCTGCCGTTCTTCGTGTACGGGACGCTGCTCCCGGGGGAGCGGTACCACGCCGCCCACCTCGGCGGCCGCATCGCCGCGCACGAACCGGCCCGGCTCCCGGACGCGGTCCTCTACGAGGGCCCCGGCTACCCCTATCTCGTCGAGGAGCCCGGCAGCGGCGGCCCGGTGTACGGCGAGCTGGTGACCGCGCTGCCCACCGCCTACGACCGGCTCCTCGTACTCCTCGACACCCTCGAGGAGTACAGCCCCGGCGACCCCCGCAACCTCTACGAGCGCGTCGCACGCGACGTACTCCGTTCCGACGGGTCGCCGGTGCGCGCCTGGGTCTACGTCGCGGCCCCGCGCATCGCCCTCGGGCTGCGGGCGACCGGGACGGTGATAGGGGGCGGGGACTGGGCCGCGCACCGCCTCGGGCGATAACTCCCGCCCCACGGCACGGCGTTGGCCCCACCAGGGCGAAATCGCAGCTCAAACGCGTATGCACCCGAACCGGTGATACGAATCACTCGTGCGAGCGAGTTGGCGCGACTACGCTCCGTGAGCACCGCCAAGCTCTCCGTGTGCACCTCCTGGTGCGCGAGGCGGTGCGCGAGCACCCTGTCCCAGAAGGAATCGCCCTATGCGAGTTCGCCGTTCCCTGCCGGCCCTCATCGGCGCCGTGGCCCTCGGCCTCGGAATGTCCCTGGCGTCCTCGGCCTCCGCCTCCCCGGCGGCCGTCATGAACCCCTGCGGGTTCTACGAGACCCACACCGACGCCTACTACAACCACTGCACGAGCGACGGCTCGAAGATCCTGATCGAGATCGACGACTGGGGCCCCAACACGACCAGGTGCGTGGGCCCGGGCGTCACCTGGATCGGCAAGGCCGGTGACGTGGACGGCGCCTGGTACATCGGACGCACCTGCTGATCCCGGCCCCCTCGTACGACCGCGGGCCCGGGACCTCGTTCCCGGGCCCGCTCCGCGACCTCACCCCTGCTCCACCCGCTCCAGCCGCACCGCGCACACCTTGAACTCCGGCATCCGCGACACGGGATCCAGCGCCGGATTCGTCAGGGTGTTGGCCCGCCCCTCGCCCGGCCAGTGGAACGGCATGAAGACCGTGTCGGCGCGGATCGCCGTCGTGACCCGCGCCGGAGCCACCGCGCGGCCACGCCGCGAGACGACGGCGACCGGATCGTCCTCCCCGACCCCCAGACGCGCGGCGAGCCTCGGATGCAGCTCCACGAAGGGCCCCGGAGCTGCCGCGTTGAGCTCGTCGACGCGCCGCGTCTGGGCCCCGGACTGGTACTGCGCGAGCACCCGCCCCGTGGTCAGCAGCACCGGATACTCCGCGTCCGGCTCCTCCGCCGTATCCCGGTGCACCACCGGCACGAAACGCGCCCGCCCGTCCTCGGTCGCGAACCGGTCGAGAAACAGCCGCGGCGTCCCCTCGGCCTCCGGGCCCTCCGGGCACGGCCAGAACACTCCCTCCCCGTCGTTCTCCCGCAACCGCTCGTAACTGATCCCCGAGTAGTCCGCGGCCCCGCCCGCGCTCGCCCGGCGCAACTCCTCGAAGACCTCCTCCGGTTCGGTGGGGAAGCCCTTCCCGTGGCCCAGCCGCTCCGCGATCCCGTGCAGCACGTCCAGGTCGCTGCGCACCCCGTCCGGCGCCGACACGGCCTGCCGCCGCAGCAGCACCCTCCCCTCCAGGTTCGTCACCGTCCCCGTCTCCTCGGCCCACTGCGTCACCGGCAGCACCACGTCCGCCAGCTGCGCCGTCTCCGACATCACCACGTCCGCCACCGCGAGGAAGTCGAGGGACCGCAGCCGCTCCTCCACGTGCGCGGCCCGCGGCGCGGAGACGACCGGGTTGGAACCCATCAGGAGCAGCGTCTTGATGTCCCCGCCCAACGCGTCGAGCAGTTCGTAAGCCGACCTGCCGGGCCCCGGCAGAGAGTCCGGGTCCACGCCCCACACCCCCGCCACATGGGCCCGCGCCGCCGGGTCCGTCAGCTTGCGGTAGCCGGGCAACTGGTCCGCCTTCTGCCCGTGTTCGCGCCCACCCTGGCCGTTGCCCTGCCCCGTCAGGCAGCCGTACCCGGACAGCGGCCGCCCGGCACGGCCCGTGGCGAGACACAGGTTGATCCACGCCCCCACCGTGTCCGTGCCCTTGGACTGCTGCTCGGGCCCGCGCGCGGTGAGCACCATCGCGTTGTCGGCGTCGCAGAAGAGACGCACGGCCTCCCGCAGCTCGGGCACCGCCACGCCCGTGATCCGCTCGACGTGCTCCGGCCAGTGCGCCATTGCCGCCGCCCGCGCCTCCTCCCATCCGCTCGTCCGCTCCTCGATGTACGCCTCGTCCGTCCGCCCTTCCGCCACGACCAGGTGCAGCAGCCCGAGCGCCAGGGCGAGGTCCGTGCCGGGCCGCGGCGCCAGGTGCAGGTCGGCCTGGTCGGCGGTCCTGGTCCGGCGGGGGTCCACGACGATCAGCGTGCCGCCGTTCGCCTTGAGCTCCGTCAGGTACCGCAGGGCGGGCGGCATCGTCTCCGCGAGGTTCGACCCGACGAGGATCACGCAGCCGGTGCGCGGGATGTCCTCCAGCGGGAAGGGCAGCCCCCGGTCGAGCCCGAACGCCCGCTGCCCCGCGGCCGCCGCCGACGACATGCAGAACCGTCCGTTGTAGTCGATCTGCGACGTGCCGAGCGCCACCCTCGCGAACTTGCCCAGCGCGTACGCCTTCTCGTTGGTCAGGCCGCCCCCGCCGAACACCCCGCACGCGTCCGCGCCGTGCTCCGCACGCGTGCGGGAGAGCTCGTCGGCGATCCGGTCCAGGGCCTCCTCCCAGGTGGCCGGCGTGAGCCTGCCCGTGGCGTGGGATCGGATGAACGGCTCTGTCAGACGCACCCGGGAGGAGAGCACGGCGGGGGCGGTGCGGCCCTTGCCGCACAGTGCTCCTTTATTGACGGGGAAGCCCGGCCGCTCGACGACCTCCACGCCTTGGGGGCCCCGGATGAGGTCCATTCCGCATTGCAGTGCGCAGTACGGGCAGTGGGTGGGTGTCGCCGTGGAGTGCATGCGGGTCAGCGTGCGCTGGGCTTGTTACGTGTCCTGCGTCCTCGTGTTACGCGTGCGGTAACCCCGCCTCAGTCGTTCCCGCGCCCTGCGGTGAGGCCTGTCCCCCCTGGATTTTGTGGTTGCCGGGTGCGGGTTGTCTTTGGCTGGTCGCGCAGTTCCCCGCGCCCCTTGGGTGGTCCTCGGCGCCCCGCAAGGGCTCAGCGGGGGGACTTCAGTGCTTGAGGCACTCCGGGCTCCTGGGGGCCCAGGAAGCGGGGAGCCGGGTGGAAGGTTGCGTCCAGTGCCGCCTTGCCTGCCGCGAATATCTCCCGGGCGCCGCCGTAGTACCAGGTCGTGTCGTGTTTGGCGTCCACCGCCACCCCGTACGAGGAGACGCCCGCCGCGTCGCAGAGCGCGACCGCTCTGCGTATGTGGAAGCCCTGGCTGATCAGCACCGCCCGGTCCACGCCGAAGATCTTCTTGGCGCGGACGCAGGAGTCCCACGTGTCGAAGCCGGCGTAGTCGCTCACTATGCGGCGACCCGGCACGCCGTGCTTCTTCAGATAGGCGCGCATGGCGTCCGGCTCGTCGTACTCCTCGCGGCTGTTGTCCCCGGTGACGAGCACGACCTCTATTCGCCCCGTGCGGTACAACTCCGCCGCCGCGTCGAGCCGGTGTGCCAGATACGGCGACGGCTCGCCCTTCCACAGCCCGGCGCCGAAGACCACCGCGACCCGGGTGCGCGGCGCGTCGGCGACCGAGCCCACCTTGTCCTCCGTCGTCACGAACAGCCAGGTCGCGGGCAGCAGCGCGAGCACGCACAGGGCCATGACCGCCTGCACGGCACGCCGCTGTCCCCGCCGCGAGCGTGGCAGCCGCAGCCGCGGCCATTGAGGCTTGCGCAGCCGCGGTCGGAGGCGGCCTGTCCATCGAGCCGACCCGTCCCCGCTCCTGGCCCCGTCCCCATGTCTTTCCATCGCTGGTCCGCCCCCGTGCCCGCCGGATCCCCCCGATCCGATCAATGCCACAACCGTAGACCGCCCCACCGGCGACGTCAGTGGCCCGTGCCCCTGAAACACCCCCGAGAACACCCCGACCCACCCCTGACAGCGCCCCGCCGCCCACCGTGAGCCCGTTGAAAACAGTCGTCACGGCCGCGCAACGCGCCCGCAATATCCCCCCGCCATCCTCGGTTCATGACGCCGTCGACCGCTCTTCACGACGAGTCCGGCAGCACTCACCTCGACAGTACGGCGCAGATCATGGACCGCATCACCAGCCAGCTCGGCACCCAGCTCAGCCTCGTCTCGCCCGACGGCAGCCGCCGTCACGCCCCGCGTCACGCCCCGCGTCCCACCCCGCGTCCCACCCCGCGTCCCGACCCCCGCCCCACGCTCGTCCTCGTCGCCCACGGCAGCCGTGACCCGCGCGCCCTCACCACCGTCACGGCCCTCGCCGAGCGGGTCCGCGAGCAGCGCCCCGGACTCGCCGTCCGCCTGGGCCACATCGAGCTGAACGAGCCGCTGCTCACCGAGACCCTCGCCGCGCAGCGGACCGGCTCCGCCGTGCTCGTGCCGCTGCTCCTCGGCCGCGGCCAGCACGTCAAGCGCGACCTGCCCGCGGCCGCCGCGGGCGCGCCCCACCTCGACACCCGTGTCGCCGCCCCGCTCGGCCCCCACCCGCTGCTCGCCGAGGCGCTGCACGCCCGCCTCGTCCAGGCCGGCTGGCCCGAGCGTCCGCGGCGCGGGCACGGTGTGGTGCTCGCCGCCGCGGGCTCCCGCGACCCGGAGTCGGCCGCCGACACGGAGACCGCCGCCGGGCTGCTCGCCGAACGGCTCGGCGTCCCCGTCGTGCCCGCCTACGCCGCGCCCACCGCGGCCTGCGCCCGCACCGTGCCGGAAGCGCTCGAACTCCTGGCCGCACAAGGGCGGACGCGCACCGCCGTCGCTGCCTACTTCACCGCGCCGGGCCGCTTCGCCACCCAGAGCGCGGCCGCCGCACCCTGGATCGCCGCGGCTCCCCTCGGCCCACACGCGGCCCTCGCCCGTCTCGTCCTGCACCGCTACGACCAGGCACGCACCGCGCCGGCACCGGCCCGACAGCGCCGCCTGACCAGCGTCTGACGGAGGGGACGCGGAGGGCGGACGCAGCAGGCCGAATCCAAGGGGCCAGATCCCTGTTTGTCACTGCTTGCGTCTACTGTCGGTGCATGGAAGGCACAGCACCGAACGCGCGACCTGAGGCCTGCACCGGCCACCACGCCGACGACGTCTACGGCGCCTACGACGAGGCCGCCGTCGAGCGGTGGGCCGCCGAGCCGGACAAGCGGCCGGGGCGCACGGCTTTCCAGCGGGACCGCGCGCGCGTGCTGCACTCGGCGGCGCTGCGCCGCCTCGCCGGGAAGACCCAGGTCGTCACGCCCGGCACCAGGAGCCAGGCCTGGGACGCCAGCGCCCGCACCCGGCTGACGCACTCCCTGGAGTGCGCCCAGGTGGGCCGCGAGCTGGGCGCCGCCCTGGGCTGCGACCCCGACCTGGTGGAGATGGCGTGCCTCTCCCACGACCTCGGCCACCCCCCGTTCGGGCACAACGGCGAGCAGGCGCTGAACGAAGTGGCGGCGGACTGCGGCGGCTTCGAGGGCAACGCCCAGTCGCTCAGGCTCCTCACCCGCATCGAGCCGAAGCGGTTCATCCGCTCCGAGTCCACCGGCGAACTCGTCAGCGTGGGCCTCAACCTCACCCGGGCCGCCCTCGACGCCGCCACCAAGTACCCCTGGCCGCGCGGCGCCCACCCCGCCGACCCGGCGTCCCCCAAGTTCGGTGTCTACGAAGACGACAGGCCCGTCTTCGACTGGGTCCGCAAGGAGGCCCCGGGCCAGCGCATCTGTTTCGAGGCGCAGATCATGGACTGGTCCGACGACGTCGCGTACTCGGTCCACGACTTCGAAGACGGCCTGCACGCCGGCCACATCGATCCGAACGCACTGCACGCCGAGCCGGAGCGGCAGGACATCTACGCCGTGGCGCTCGGGCGGTACGTCCCCGAGGACACCGACCCCGAAGAGCTCGCCCAAGCTCTCGACCGCCTCCTGGAGCAGGAGTGGTGGCCGCACGGGTACGACGGGACGGCCGTCGCCCAGGCCCGGTTGAAGGACGCCACCAGCCAGCTCATCGGCCGCTTCTGCCTGGCCGCGGAGACCGCCACGCGCGCGCGGTACGGCACGGGTCCCCTCACGCGGTACACCGCCGAGCTCGTCGTCCCGCGCGCGGCACGGCACGAATGCGCCGTACTCAAAGCCGTCGCCGATCGCTACGTGATGCAGCGCCCCGCCCAGGAGCGGCTCCGCGCGGACCAGCGCGTCGTCGTCGCCGAGCTCGCCGAAGCGCTCACCGCCCGCGCCCCCGAAGGGCTGGATCCGCAGTTCCGCGCGCTGTACGACGCGGCGTCCGACGACCGCGTGGCCCAGCGCGTCGTGGTCGACCAGATCGCGTCCCTCACTGACGCGGCGGCCCGCGCGCTGCACACCCGGCTGACGGCGAGACTCTGATGAAACAACGGTAAGTGACCATGGAGTGACCACGGGGCGTGACGAAATGTGGCCAGTCGAGGCCACGCCCCCTTCCCGCATCACGCTCTGTGCGGGACGCTCCCTGTTGCGGCGAGGCCGAGTGGCAACGCTGTGTTCTTCCGGGGGACACCCCCGGTACCCCGGGCAAGGAGGCATCAAGTGGTCGACGCGGATCAGACGTTCGTCATTGTCGGAGGAGGGCTGGCCGGCGCCAAGGCGGCCGAAACGCTCCGCTCCGAAGGGTTCACCGGCCGGGTGATCCTCATCGGCGACGAGCGGGACCACCCCTACGAGCGCCCGCCCCTGTCCAAGGGATATCTCCTCGGCAAGGAGGAGCGCGACAGCGTCTTCGTGCACGAACCGGGGTGGTACGCGCAAGCGGACGTCGAACTGCACCTGGGCCAGACCGTCGTCGCCGTCGACCGCGAGGCGAAGGCCGTGCGCCTGGGCGAGGGCACCGTCATCCGCTACGACAAACTGCTCCTTGTCACCGGCGCCGAGCCGCGCCGCCTCGACGTCCCGGGCACCGACCTGGCGGGCGTCCACCACCTGCGCCGCCTCGCGCACGCCGACCGGCTCCGCCACGTCCTCGCCGCCCTGGGCAGGGACAACGGCCACCTGGTGATCGCGGGCGCCGGCTGGATCGGCCTGGAGATCGCGGCGGCCGCCCGGGAGTACGGCGCGGAGGTCACCGTCGTCGAGCCCGAGCCGACCCCGCTGCACGCCGTCCTCGGCCCCGAGGTCGGCCAGATGTTCGCCGACCTGCACGCCGAGCACGGCGTCCGCTTCCACTTCGGGGCCCGCCTCACCGAGATCGTCGGCCAGGACGGCATGGTCCTCGCCGCCCGCACCGACGACGGTGAGGAGCACCCCGCGCACGACGTGCTCGCCGCGATCGGCGCGGCCCCGCGCACGGCCCTCGCCGAAGCCGCAGGACTCGATCTGGTCGACCGCGCCGAAGGGGGCGGCATCGCCGTCGACGCGTCGCTGCGCACCTCCGACCCCGACATCTACGCGGCGGGCGACGTGGCCGCCGTCCGCCACGCGCTCTTCGACACGAGGCTCCGCGTGGAGCACTGGGCCAACGCCCTCAACGGCGGCCCCGCGGCGGCCCGCGCGATGCTCGGCCAGGACGTCACGTACGACCGCGTGCCCTACTTCTTCTCCGACCAGTACGACGTGGGCCTGGAGTACTCGGGCTGGGCGCCCCCGGGCACGTACGACCAAGTGGTGGTCCGCGGCGACACCGGCAAGCGCGAGTTCGTCTCCTTCTGGCTGCGCGACGGGCGGGTCCTCGCGGGCATGAACGTGAATGTGTGGGACGTCACGGAGCCGATCCAGCAGCTCATCGTGCGGGGCGTCCGCCCGGACCCCGACGCCCTCGCGGACCCGTCGACCCCCCTGGCGTCGCTCCTGACGTGACCGGCCGGGCGGGAGTGTCACAGGCGCGCCGTAGTATTCGTACGTGGCAGGCAGGATCAATGACGAGGACGTGAAGGCGGTTCGGGACGCGGTCCCGATCGACGC
Source organism: Streptomyces sp. NPDC029674 (assembly GCF_044903205.1). Taxonomy (NCBI): domain Bacteria; kingdom Bacillati; phylum Actinomycetota; class Actinomycetes; order Kitasatosporales; family Streptomycetaceae; genus Streptomyces; species Streptomyces sp. NPDC029674. The sequence goes on along the minus strand of NZ_JBJDPY010000001.1, from coordinate 321,111 downwards.
CGTGGTCTCCGACTACCTCCAGCTGCGCAACGCGGGGGGTGGAAACCTCAAGGGTCTGTGCCCCTTCCACGACGAGAAGTCACCGTCCTTCCAGGTCAGCCCGAGCAAGGGTCTCTTCCACTGCTTCGGCTGCCAGGAAGGCGGCGACACGATCGCCTTCGTGATGAAGATCGACCACCTCACGTTCTCCGAGACGGTCGAGCGCCTCGCCGCCCAGGCGGGCATCACACTGCGTTACGAAGAGGGTGGGTACAACCCCTCGCACCAGCGCGGCGAGCGCATCCGCCTCGTCGAGGCCCACAAGATCGCCGCCCAGTTCTACGTGGACCAGCTGGAGAGCGCCGAGGCCGAGATCGGCCGCAAGTTCCTCGCCGAGCGCGGCTTCGACCAGGCGGCGGCCGCGCACTTCGGCGTGGGCTACAGCCCCGCGGGCTGGGACCACCTCACCCGCTATCTGCGCGGCAAGGGCTTCAGCGACAAGGAGCTGACCCTCTCCGGCCTCTCCCAGGAGGGCCGCCGCGGCCCCATCGACCGCTTCCGCGGCCGCCTCATGTGGCCGATCCGCGACATCGGCGGCGAAGTGGTCGGCTTCGGCGCCCGCAAGCTCCGCGACGACGACAACGGCCCGAAGTACCTGAACACCCCCGAGACGCCGATCTACAAGAAGTCCCAGGTCCTGTACGGAATCGATCTCGCCAAAAAGGAGATCGCCAAGTCCAGCCGCGCCGTCGTCGTCGAGGGCTACACGGACGTGATGGCCTGCCACCTCGCGGGCATCACCACCGCCATCGCGACCTGCGGCACGGCCTTCGGCGGCGACCACATCAAGATCCTCCGCCGCCTCCTGATGGACAACGGCTCGGCGCGGGTGATCTTCACCTTCGACGGTGACGCGGCCGGCCAGAAGGCGGCCCTGCGCGCCTTCGAGGACGACCAGAAGTTCGCCGCCGAGACGTACATCGCGATCGCCCCCGACGGCATGGACCCCTGCGACCTGCGCCTCGCCAAGGGCGACGCGGCCGTTGCCGACCTGGTCGAACCCCGCACGCCGCTCTTCGAGTTCGCCCTCCGCCAGATCGTCTCCCGCTACGACCTGGAGACCCCCGCGGGCCGCGCCGCCGCCTTGGACGAGGCCGCCCCCGTGGTGGCCCGCATCAAGAACAGCGGCGCGCAGCACGAGGTCGCCGTGCAGCTCGCCGGCATGCTCGGCATCCTCGACACGCAGTTCGTCGTCAAGCGCGTCGCGCAGCTGGCCCGCTGGGCCCGCGACCGCGGCGGCCGGGGCCCCGCCCCGGCCCCGCAGCGCTCCTCCCCGGCGTACGAGGCCGCGCCGCAGGGCTTCAGCGGCCCCGCGCTCAACCTGCGCAGCCCCGCCCACCGCACCGAGCGCGAGCTGCTCAAACTGGCCCTGCAGTACCCGCAGTTGGTCTCCCCGGCCTTCGACGCGTACGGCCTGGACGAGTTCACCGCCCCGCCCTACGCCGCGGTGCGCCGCGCCATCGAGGAGGCGGGCGGCGCCGAGCAGGGCGCGCTGGACCCGCAGGAGTACCTCGTCCGCGTCCGGGACGCCGCGCCCGACGACGCGGTCCGCTCCATGGTCACCGAGCTCGCCGTCGAGGCGATCCTGCGCAAGACCGTCGACGAGATGTACGCGGGCATGCAGCTGGTCCAGGTCCGGCTGCGCGCCGTCGACCGCCGCATCCGGGACGTCCAGGGCAGCCTCGCCCGGCTCGGCGCGGGCGGCGACCCGCAGCACCTGGCCGCGGTGCAGGGCGAGTTGTGGGTCCTCCAGCAGTACGGGCAGGCGCTGCGCGAGCGGGGCGCCGAAGCGCTCTGAGGCCATCCCGGGGGCTGCTGGGGGTTCATCTCCGCGGCTGAGGGTTACCCGTCGGGTAACCACGCGATTACGGACCGGACTCAAAAAGTCACCGCACGCCCCTCGTGGCGGCCGTGTGTCGTGCCCCACACTGGGTTCCGGTGCCTGAGTCCTCGGAGCGCGGCCGACCCGCAGACAGCGGGTCCGACACCCCCGCGGTTCCACACATCGTGTCCGGGACGGACAGCGGCGAGGCCGTCGTCCCTCTCCCGTTGCCGCACGCCTCAGCAGCGATCACCCTGGAGGTCGCCCCCGTGCAGACCCAGACCCTCACCCAGACCGACACCGCCGCGCGCGCGGATGCGGATACGAACGTCCTGGAGTCGGTCCCGCCGCAGAGCCGAGCCACCCGGCACCCGGAGGTGCAGGGCGAACCGGAAGCGGCGGAACCCCAGGCGGCACAGGAAGTCCCGGAGGCCCCCGAGGCCCTGGAGCCCGAGACCCTCGACCTCCCCGCCCCCCGCAGCCGCGCCGACACCGGCGGCCCCTCGTCCGACCTGTTCCGCCAGTACCTGCGCGAGATCGGGCGGATACCGCTGCTCACCGCGGCGGAGGAAGTGGAGCTCGCCCGCGCCGTCGAGGCCGGTCTCTTCGCCGAGGAGAAGCTGAGCAACACCCCCGACCTGGACTCCCAACTCGCCCTGGACCTCGACAAACTGGTCGTCATGGGCCGGATGGCCAAGCGCCGCCTCATCGAGGCCAACCTCCGCCTGGTCGTCTCCGTCGCCAAGCGGTACGTGGGCCGCGGCCTCACCATGCTCGACCTCGTCCAGGAGGGGAACCTCGGCCTGATCAGGGCGGTGGAGAAGTTCGACTACGCCCGGGGCTACAAGTTCTCCACGTACGCGACCTGGTGGATCCGCCAGGCCATGTCCCGCGCCCTCGCGGACCAGGCGCGCACGATCCGCGTGCCGGTGCACGTCGTGGAGCTCATCAACCGTGTCGTACGCGTCCAGCGCCGCATGCTCCAGGAGCGGGGGTACGAGCCCACGCCCGAAGAGGTCGCCGCCCAACTGGACCTTCCGCACGAGCGCGTCAGCGAAGTCCTGCGCCTGGCGCAGGAACCCGTGTCGCTGCACGCCCCCGTCGGCGAGGAGGACGACGTCGCGCTCGGCGACCTCATCGAGGACGGCGACGCCACGAGCCCCGTGGAGTCGGCGGCGTTCCTCCTCCTGCGCGAGCACCTGGAAGCGGTGCTCTCCACGCTCGGCGAGCGCGAACGCAAGGTCGTGCAGCTGCGCTACGGCCTCGCGGACGGCCGGCCCCGCACCCTGGAGGAGATCGGCCGCATCTTCGGCGTGACCCGCGAACGCATCCGCCAGATCGAGTCCAAGACCCTCAACAAGCTGCGGGACCACGCGTTCGCGGACCAGTTGAGGGGCTACCTGGACTGAGGCAGCCCCTCGGGGGGCGTCGGGACAGGCCCTAGTCCACCTCGGCCACGGCCTGCGCGAACTGAGCCGCGTACAGCCGCGCGTACGCCCCGTCCGCCGCCAGCAGGGCATCATGCGTGCCCTGCTCCACGATCGACCCGTTCTCCATGACCAGAATCGTGTCGGCGTCACGGATCGTGGAGAGCCGATGCGCGATGACAAAAGAAGTGCGCCCGTGTGCGAGGCGTGCCATCGCCTTCTGGATGAGCACCTCCGTCCTCGTGTCGACGGAGCTCGTCGCCTCGTCGAGCACCAGGATCACCGGGTCGGAGAGGAACGCCCGCGCGATGGTGATGAGCTGCTTCTCGCCCGCGCTCACGCCCGTGCCGTCGTCGTCGATGACCGTGTCGTAGCCGTCGGGGAGCGTCCGCACGAAGCGGTCCGCGTGGGCCGCGCGCGCCGCCTCCTCGATCTCCTCGCGCGTGACGTCCTTCGCCGCTCCGTACGCGATGTTCTCCGCGATGGTGCCGCCGAACAGCCAGGTGTCCTGGAGCACCATGCCGATCCCGGACCGCAGTTCGTCCCGCGACATCCTCGCCACGTCGACGCCGTCGAGGGTGATGCGCCCGCCTGTCACTTCGTAGAACCGCATCAGCAGGTTGACCAGCGTCGTCTTGCCGGCGCCGGTCGGTCCGACGATGGCGACCGTGTGGCCCGGCTCGACGACCAGGGAGAGGTCCTCGATGAGCGGCTTGTCCTCCTCGTAGCGGAACGACACGTGGTCCATCTCGACGCGCCCGCGCAGCTTCTCGGGCCGCTCGCCGGGCACCGGGTCGGTCTCCTGCTCCGCCGCGTCGAGGATCTCGAAGACCCGCTCGGCGGACGCCACACCGGACTGCACGAGGTTCGCCATCGAGGCGACCTGCGTGAGCGGCATCGAGAACTGCCGCGAGTACTGGATGAAGGCCTGCACGTCACCGATGGACAGCGACCCGGAGGCCACCCGAAGACCGCCCACCACGGCGACAAGGACGTAGTTCAGGTTCGAGATGAAGAACATCAGCGGCTGCATGACGCCGCTGTTGAACTGCGCCTTGAAACCGGCCTCGTACAGCTGCTCGTTCTGCTCGGCGAACGCCTTCGCCGACTCCTCCTGCCGCCCGAAGACCTTCACCAGGGTGTGCCCGGTGTACATCTCCTCGACGTGCGCGTTCAGCGCGCCGGTGGTCTTCCACTGCTGCACGAACTGCGGCTGCGACCGCTTGCCGACCTTTGTCGCCACGAAGAACGACAGCGGCACCGTGACCAGCGCCACCAGCGCGAGCAGCGGCGACACCCAGAACATCATCACCAGCACGCCGATGATGGTCAGCAGCGAGTTGATGAGCTGGCCCATCGTCTGCTGCAGCGTCTGGTTGATGTTGTCGAGGTCGTTCGTGGCGCGGCTCAGGACCTCGCCGCGCTGCCGCTTGTCGAAGTACGCCAGCGGGAGCCGGGACAGCTTCGCCTGTACGTCGCCGCGCAGCCGGAAGACGGTCCGGTTGATGGCGCGGTTGGAGAGCCGCGTCGCCACGGCCATCAGCAGGCCCGCCACCACGAACGTGCCGAGGGCGAGCAGCAGGACCTCGCCCACCGCGCCGAAGTCGATGCCCTCGCCGGGCGTGAAGTCGACGCCGGAGAGCATGTCGGCCATGCCGCCCTCGCCCTTGGCGCGCAGACCGTCGAGTGCCTGTTCCTTCGTCGTGCCGTCGGGCATGTCACGGCCGACGATGCCCGCGAAGAGCAGGTCGGTCGCGCGGCCGAGGATCTTCGGGCCGAGCACGGAGAGCGCGACGCTCAGGACGCCGGCCGCGAGCATCCCGTACATCGTGGCCCGCTCGGGCCTGAACTGCGACAGCAGCCGCTTGCCCGAGCCCTTGAAGTCCATGGACCGGGAGTCAGGACCCATCATCGGTCCACCGATGCCACCAGGGGGCATTACGCGGCCTCCGCTTCCGTCAGCTGGGAGAGCACGATCTCCCGGTAGGTCTGATTGCTCTCCATCAGCTCGTGATGGCGGCCCGTGCCCACGACCCGGCCCTCGTCGAGGACCACGATGCGGTCGGCGTCCCGGATGGTCGACACGCGCTGGGCGACGATGACGACGGTCGCCCCGGCGGTCTCCTGGCCGAGCGCGGACCGCAGCGCCGCGTCGGTGGCGTAGTCGAGCGCGGAGAACGAGTCGTCGAAGAGGTAGATCTCCGGGCGCTGCACGAGGGTGCGCGCGATGGACAGGCGCTGGCGCTGACCGCCGGACACGTTGGTGCCGCCCTGCGCGATCGGCGCGTCGAGCCCTTCCTCGAGGCCCTCGACGAACTCCTTGGCCTGGGCGACCTCCAGGGCGTGCCAGAGCTCCTCGTCGGTGGCGTCCGGGTTGCCGTAGCGCAGATTGCTCGCGACGGTCCCGGCGAAGAGATACGGCTTCTGGGGGACGAGGCTCACGGTCTTCGCGAGCAGCGCGGGTTCGACGGTGCCCACGTCCACGCCGCCGACCAGGACCTCGCCCTCGGTCGCGTCGATCAGTCGCGGTACGAGGCTGAGCAGCGTCGACTTGCCGCTGCCGGTCGACCCGATGACGGCGGTCGTCTCGCCGGGCCGGGCCACCAGGTGCACGGATCTGAGGACGGGCTCCTCGGCGCCGGGGTAGCGGAATCCGGCGTCCCGGATCTCCAGGTGGCCGTGGCTGCGCAGTTCGCGCACCGGGGCGGCCGGGGGCACCACGCTGCTGTCGGTGTCCAGGACCTCCTCGATGCGCTCGGCGCAGACCTCCGCGCGCGGCACCATCATGAACATGAAGGTGGCCATCATCACGGACATCACGATCTGCATGAGATAGGCGAGGAACGCGGTGAGCGCGCCGATCTGCATGCCGCCGCTGTCGATGCGGTGCGCGCCGAACCACACGACCGCGATCGAGGAGATGTTCACGACGGTCATGACGATCGGGAACATCAGCGCGAGCAGCCTGCCGGTGCCGAGCGAGACGTCGGTCAGATCGGCGTTGGCCTTCCGGAAGCGCTCCTTCTCGTACGCGTCCCTGACGAAGGCGCGGATGACGCGGTTGCCGGTGATCTGCTCCCGAAGGACCCGGTTCACCGTGTCGAGCCGCTCCTGCATGGTGCGGAAGAGCGGCCGGAGTCGCCGCACGATGAGGCTGACGCTGATGCCGAGGACGGGCACGACGGCGACGAGGACGCCGGAGAGCGGCACGTCCAGGCCGAGCGCCATCACGATGCCGCCGACGCACATGATGGGCGCCGACACCATCAGCGTGAACGACATCAGGACCAGCATCTGCACCTGCTGGACGTCGTTGGTGGTCCGCGTGATCAGCGTCGGAGCGCCGAACTGGCCCACTTCGCGCGCCGAGAAGGACTGCACCCGGTCGAAGACGGCGGCGCGCACGTCGCGGCCGAGGGCGGCGGCGGTCCGGGCGCCGTAGAAGACGGCGCCGATGTTGCAGACCATCTGCACGACGGTGACGGCGATCATGATGCCGCCGAAGGCGAGGATGTAGCCCGTGTCGCCCTGGACGACACCGTTGTCAATGATGTCGGCGTTCAGGCTGGGCAGGTAGAGAGCGGCGCAGGTCTGCAGGAACTGCAGCAGCACCAGCAGGGCGATGGGTTTCTGGTACGGACGCAGGTACGTCCGCAGGAGTCGTATGAGCACGCTCGGTCTCTCGAGGAGTCGGGTGTCGGCAAGTTGGGCGAGGTCGCCCCCATCCTCCGACACCCGACCCGGGGCCGTGCAACCGATTAACCCATGACCGGGTCAAATTTCAGCCCGGGTCAAGAACTGGGCTCACTCAAGAGCCGGTGGGCCCATCAAGAGGGGCCCGTCAAGAGGGGCCCATCAGGAGGAGAAGGCGCCGGGATGCGTCTGCTCCCGTACCGTCGCGTGCTGCTGACGCACCGCCTGCCCCACCGGGAGCTCCTCGCCGGGCTCGAATATCTGGGCCGCCGCCCCCTGCCAGTACGGCAGTTGACCGGTGAGCGCCCACGCCGCCTGCCGTGCCGCGCCGATCGCCGCGTAGTCCGCGGGCTGCGGCACCACGACCTGCGTACCGAACAGCATCGGCGCGGCGGCCTGCACGGCGGGCAGCTCGGCCGCGGCGCCCAGCAGGAACACCCGCCGGACCTCCACCCCGCGCGCCCGCAGTACGTCGAGCGCGTCCCCGAGCCCGCACAGCATGCCCTCGAAGGCCGCCCGCGCCAGGTGCTCCGGCTTCATCGACTCGCGCCGCAGCCCGGTCAGCGTGCCCGCCGCGTGCGGCAGGTTCGGCGTCCGCTCGCCTTCCAGGTAGGGGAGGAGCACCAGACCGTGCGCGCCCGGCGTCGACTTCATGGCGAGCGCGGAGAGCTCCTCCAGGTCGGTGAGACCGAGCATCTCGGCGGTGCCGCGCAGCACGCGCACGGCGTTCGACGTGTGGACGACCGGCAGATGCATCCCGGTCGCGTCGGCGAGCGAGGTGATGATCCCGCGGGCGTCGGTCAGCGCCTCGTGGTGGACGGCCATCACCGAGCCGGAGGCGCCGAGCGACACCACGGCGTCGCCCTGCTGCACCCCGAGCCCGAAGGCCGCCGCCATCGTCTCGCCGGTGCCGGCGGATATCAGCAGGCCCTCGGGCGTCGTCCCGGCGGCCTCGGCGGGCCCGATCACCTCGGGCAGCATCGCCTGGTGGCCCAGGGCCAGTTCGACGAGGTCCGGGCGGTACGCGCCGGTCGCCGCCGACCAGTAGCCGGTGCCCGAGGCGCCGCCGCGGTCGGTCGTGCGCCGGGCGGGCCGACCGAGGAGCTGCCACACCAGCCAGTCGGGCGCCTGGAGGAGACCGGCCACGTGCCGAGCCGCCTCCGGTTCCGTCCTGGCCAGCCAGCGCAGCTTCGTCACCGGCTGCGCGGCCTGGGGCACGCACCCCACGGCCTGCGCCCAGGCCTCGCGGCCGCCGAGCCGGTCGATGAGGTCGACGGCCGCCACCTGCGCCCGCCGGTCATTGCCGACGAGCGCGGGTCGCACGGTGTTCCCGTGCTGGTCGAGCGGTACGAGCGCGTTCTGCTGGGCGGACACGCCGATGGCCTGCACGCCTTCGAGGAGCCCGCCCCCGGCGGCTTCGCCGAGGGAGAGCAGCCAGGCCTGCGGATCGACATCGGAGGGCCGACCGCTCTCGGCGCTCTCCAGCGGATGAGGGGCGTACCCCTGCTTGAGCACGGCGCCCGTGTCCGTGTCACAGACCACGATGCGCGTGAAATCGGGCGAACTGTCCAACCCTGCGACTATCCCCATGCCTGGAATTCTGCCGCACCGCGGGACGTGTCCCGTACCCGTGTTCGCTCGCCGTGCTCCCTGCCGCTAGGTGTTGCTGGTGCCCCAGTCGTCCTCGGCGCCGCCAGGCCCGCGCTCGCGCAGGGAGCGGACCCGGTCGGCGACCGACTCGGGCACCTTGTCCCCGACCTTCTCGGAGACCGTGTGGAAGGCCTTGCCCGCCACCTCGCGCCCCTGCTGGGTCGCGGACTCCACGGTGTTGCGCACGGCGGGGTTCTGCGAGATCTCCCGGGCGGATTTCTTCAACTGCTCGTAACGCTCGCGTCCGGCCCGGGTCCCGAGCACGTACCCGAGGGCCAGTCCCGCCACGAAAGTGAGCCGGTACCGCATGGCTGCCACCCTTTCCCTTGCGTCGGCTTCGCACGTCTGTCACTCGTCTGTCGCTCGCCTGCTGATCGCCCGAGGGATACCGATTGGCGGAGCACCCCCCTGCTTGCGCTAATGTATGTGTCGCAGCGAGCGCGCGCCGCCCGGAGAGTTCCCAGCTAGGTGCGTTCGATGCAACGAGACGATCCCCTGTAGCTCAATTGGCAGAGCAGCCGGCTGTTAACCGGCAGGTTACTGGTTCGAGTCCAGTCGGGGGAGCTCGGTCTCCTGTAGCTCAATTGGCAGAGCAGCCGGCTGTTAACCGGCAGGTTACTGGTTCGAGTCCAGTCGGGAGAGCTGTGACGAAGGACCCTCGAGATGTCTCTCGGGGGTCCTTTTTCCTGCTCGTTCCGTGCCCGGCGGAACCACGCGGGCAGCCCTGCGGTCCTCATGGTCGAGCGATGCCGACCATCCGAAGCAGGAGATCGTATGAGCGGCTATGCTGCGGCAGACGGCGCGCACAAATGTGCGCGACGCGCCGTTAGGGGCGGTAGCTCAGCCGGTTAGAGCAGCGGACTCATAATCCGTCGGCCGTGGGTTCGAGTCCCACCCGCCCCACCTGGGCTCGTCAGTGAAGAAACGATCTGACCTGCCAGAACGTAACAGCGAGGGCCGTCACGTAAACCGTGGCGGCCCTCGTTTCACTCACTCGGCAGGACCGGGCGGCCCTTGCGGCGGCGGGGCCACTTACGGGTGTCCCGGGGTTCCACATAGGGCTCCTCCTCCGGGGGCATTCCGCCGGAGATCGCGCGCTGGCGGGCCAGCTCCGCGTCGAATTCGAGGCCGAGCAGGATGGCCAGGTTCGACAGCCAGAGCCAGATGAGGAAGACGACGACACCGGCGAGGGTTCCGTACGTCTTGTTGTACGACGCGAAATTGGCGACGTAGAGCGCGAAGCCGCCGGAGGCGATCAGCCAGAGCAGGACCGCGAGGGCGCTGCCGGGGCTCAGCCAGCGGAAGCCGGGGCCGCGGACGTTCGGGGCGCGCCAGAAGAGCAGGCCGATCATGATGATCACGAGGACCAGCAGGACCGGCCACTTGGCGATGGACCAGGCGGTCAGCGCCGCGTCGCCCACGCCGATCGCGTCCCCGGCCCGCTCGGCCAGCGGGCCCGTGAAGACCACGATCACCGCGCTGACGGCGAGCAGGATCATCAGGACCACGGTCAGGGCGACGCGGAGCGGGGTCAGTTTCCAGACCGGACGGCCTTCGGGGAGGTCGTAGACGGCGTTGGAGGTGCGGATGAACGCCGCCACGTAACCGGAGGCCGACCAGACCGCGAGCACCAGGCTCACGATCGCCATCACGCCGCTGGTGCCGCCGCTGTCCCCGAGCTGCCGCACCGCGTCGCCGAGCAGATCGCGCACCGGGCCGGGGGCCAGCTTCTGGAGGTTGTCGAGGACCGTGCGCGTCGCCGATTCGCCGATCACGCCCAGGAGCGAGACGAGGACCAGCAGCGCGGGGAAGAGGGAGAGGACGCCGTAGTAGGTCAGGGCGGCGGCCCGGTCGGGCAGGTCGTCGTCCATGAACTCCTTGCCGGTGCGCCGCAGCACCGCCCACCAGGAGCGTGCGGGCAGCTCCGTGGGCTCGTCCGGGGCGGCCCGCTCGACCTCCGGGTCCGGGCCGGTGCCGATGGCCGGCTCGCTGTCGCCGTGAGCCGGATCGCTGTGGCCACGGGCCGGATCGCTGTGGCTGTGGGCCGGCTCGCTGTGGCCCTGGACCGGCTCGCTCTCGCCTTGCGCGTGTTTGTCCTTGCCGAAGAGTGCCATGAGGCGGCGAGTTGACCGGTTCGGGCGGCGTATGCGTGCTCGTTGCCGACGGTGTGGGCACGGCGGCCGGCTTGGAGGTTTCTCCAGGGCGGGGGCTGCGCGGACGCATCTGCCATGGATATCCGTATCAACTTTTACAAATGCGAGCCGATCGCGCTTATCTTGTCGCACATGCAGTCCTACACGATCGGACAGGCCGCGCGTCTTCTCGGAGTCAGCCCCGACACCGCCCGCCGCTGGGCGGACGCCGGCCGGGTCGCCACGCACCGCGACGAGGGCGGGCGGCGGCTCATCGACGGCCGCGACCTCGCCGCGTTCTCCGTCGAGGTCGCGCAGAGCGGCGCCGCGGCCGCCGAGGACGACGCCTCGTACACCACCGCACGCAACGCCTTTCCCGGCATCGTCACCGCCGTGAAGCTCGGTGACGTGGCCGCCCAGGTGGAGATACAGGCGGGCCCGCACCGCCTCGTGTCCCTGCTCACCAGGGAGGCGGTGGAGGAGCTCGGCCTGGAGGTCGGGGTGGAGGCCACCGCTCGGGTGAAGTCCACCAGCGTTCACATCGACCGGACGTAGGACGCCTGGTCCTGCCCGGTTCTGCCCGGTTCTGCCTGGTCCCGTCCGGGGCCTGCCCCGTGCCGTCTCTCGCCGCCCGCCGCTCGGCCTTCCGTAAGGAGCCTGTCCCATGCCCGCCGCATTCCCCGCACGTCGCACCGTCCGCCGTACCGCAGCCGCCGCCGTGACCGCCGCGCTGCTCCTCCCGCTCGCCGCCTGCGGCAGCGACGACGACAGCGGGAGCGGGAAGGACGGCGGCGGCAAGGACGTGAAGCTCACGGTCCTCGCCGCCTCCTCCCTCACCGATGTCTTCGCCACCGCCGAGAAGGCGTACGAGAAGGAGCACCCCGGCACCGACCTGACGGTCTCCGCGGCCGGGTCGCAGGAGCTTGCCGCACAGGTCAAGCAGGGCGCGCCCGCCGACGTACTGGTCACCGCCGACACCAAGACCATGGACGGGCTGAAGGGGGAGACCGGCGAGCCCACCGTCATCGCCAGGAACCGGCTCGTCATCGCCACCCGCGAAGGCAACCCGGACAAGGTCAAGGGGCTCAAGGACCTCGGCGACAGCAAGCTGAAAGTCGTCCTCGCCGACGACACCGTGCCGGTCGGGCGCTACAGCAAGCAGGTCCTCGACAAGCAGGGCGTCGACGTGAAGCCGGTCTCCAAGGAGCCCAACGTCCGCTCCGTGCTGAGCAAGGTCGAGCTCGGCGAGGCCGACGCGGGCATCGTCTACCGGACGGACGCCGCCACCGCGCCCGGCAAGGTCGACGCCATCGAGATCCCGGACGCTCAGAATGCCGTCGCCGCCTACCCGGCCGCGACCCTCAAGAGTTCTGAGAACAGTGAGGCGGCGGCCGCGTTCGTGAAGTGGCTCAGCACGCCTGGGGCGCAGAAGATCCTGCGGGGCGCCGGCTTCCAGAAGCCGTGACCCGTACGCCGGCCGCCATGTCCCGCATCCGTCCGCGCACCCGCACCCGTCCGCCGCTCACGCTGGCCCTTCCCGCGCTGCTCGCCGTCGCCTTCCTGCTGATGCCGCTCGTCGGCATCCTCGCCCGGACCGAGTGGGACCAGCTCGGCACTCATCTGACCACTCCCGGGGTCACCCAGGCCCTGCGGCTCTCGCTGCTCGTGTCGTTCTGGGCGCTGGGGCTCTCGCTGCTGCTCGGGGTGCCGCTGGCCTGGCTGCTCGCGCGCGTGGAGTTCCCGGGCAAGGCACTCGTACGCTCCCTCGTGCTGCTGCCGATGGTGCTGCCGCCCACCGTCGGCGGCGTCGCGCTGCTGCTCGGGTTCGGGCGGCGCGGGCTGCTCGGGCCGTGGCTCGAGGACACCTTCGGCATCGTGCTGCCCTTCCACACGTCGGGTGCGGTGGTCGCGGCGACCTTCGTCGCCATGCCGTTCCTCGTCATCAGCCTGGAGGGCGCGCTGGGCGGGCTGCGGCCCGGGTTCGAGGAGACGGCGGCCTCGCTGGGCGCTTCTCCGGTACGGGTGTTCCTCACCGTCACCCTGCCGATGGTCGCCCCCGGGCTCGCCGCGGGGGCCGCGCTGACCTGGGCGCGGGCGCTCGGCGAGTTCGGCGCGACGATCACTTTCGCGGGCAACCTGCCGGGCACGACCCAGACCCTGCCGCTCCAGGTGTATCTGCTGCTCCAGGACTCCCCGGCGGCCGCGACGTCCCTGTCGCTGCTGCTGCTCGCCATCGCGATGGCCGTACTCGTCGGGCTGCGGGGGCGGTGGACGGCGGGGGCGGTGGGAGCCTCGGGGCGCGTGCGGGAGCCGGTGCGCGGCGAGCCGGACGCGGGTGACGAGCCGGGGGAGGGGGGCGAGCGAGACCTCAAGACGGCAGAGACGGCAGAGACGGCAGAGACGGCAGAGACGGGAGAGACGGGAGAGCAGGACCTCAAGACGGCAGAGGTGGGGGAGAAGTGGGCCCTGCACGCCGACGTCACCGGCTACAACGAACTCACCCTCGACGCCGGACCCGGCACCACCATCGCCGTCGTCGGGCCCAACGGCGCGGGCAAGACCACGCTCCTGCGCGCTCTCCTCGGTCTCACCCCGCGGGCCCACGCACGGCTGCGGCTCGGTGAGCGGGACGTCACCGCGCTGCCGCCGCACCGGCGCGGGGTCGCCTGGGTGCCCCAGGACGGAGCGCTCTTCCCGCATCTGAACGCGCTCGGCAACACCGCTTACGGGCTGCGCGCGCAGGGCGTTCCGCGGGGCGAGGCCCGCCGTGCGGCGCAGACGTGGCTGGACCGGCTCGGGGTCGGGCACCTCGCGCACCGCAGGCCCGCCCAGCTCTCCGGAGGGCAGGCCCAGCGCGTGGCCCTGGCGCGGGCGTTGGCGGCCAGGCCCCGGCTGCTGCTCCTCGACGAACCGCTCGCCGCGCTCGACCAGACCACCCGCGGCCACGTCCGGCACACCCTGCGCCGCCACCTCGACGGGTTCGGCGGGGTCTGCCTCATCGTCACGCACGACCCCGTCGAGGCGGTCTCGCTGGCCGACCGGGTGCTCGTGCTCGACGAGGGCCGTACGTTGCAGGACGCGCCGCCCGCCGAGGTCACCCGGCACCCGCGCTCGCCCTGGGTGGCCCGCATGCTCGGCCGCAACGCCTGGCCCGGTACCGCGGCCGCCGACGGCACGCTCGCGCTGGCGGGGGAGGGGCGCCTGGTCGTCGCCGATCCGCCGGCGGCCGGGACGCGGGCGCTCGCCGTCATCGCGCCGGAGGCGGTGTCCGTGCACCGCGAGAAGCCGCAGGGCAGCCCTCGCAACGTATGGCCGGGGACGGTACGGGAGATCACCACCGCCGGAAGCCGGCTGCGCGTCCTCATCACGTCGCGCGCGGCGCCCGACCTGGTCGCCGAGATCACTCCGCAGGCGGCCCTTGAGCTCGGGCTCGTGGACGGGGCGGAGGTCTGGACGAGTGTGAAGGCGACGGAGGTGTCGGTGGTCGCGCTCTGACGTCCTGACGCCCCGTTACGGCTACAGGGGCGCCTGCCACGTCACCGTCGTGCCCGCCTCCACGCCGTCCGTGTCCCCGTCGTCGTACACCGTCAGGCGGACGCCCTTGCGGCCGTCGGGCAGCGTCGCCCGTACGTCGACCGTCACGTCGACGCGGGTGACGCCGGTACGGCGCGACGCGGCGGCCAGGGCGCGGCGCAGCGCCGCCAGGAGGTGGCCGGCCGCCGGCTCCGTGACGTGGGTGTCGACGGCGCCGGCGAAGTGCACCGACGGCTGGATCCCGAGGACCGCGGCGGCGCCGGCCGTCTCGCGCAGGACCTTGCCGCGGAAGGTGGCGGGGGCGTCGGCGGGCGGCTGCTGGAGCGCGAAGATCGCCGTGCGGACTTCCTGAATGGTGGATTCCAGCTCGTCGACGGCGTGGTCGAGGGTGGACTCGACCTTGGTCGACCGGGCCCTGCGGCGGGTCGACTCCAGCATCATGCCGGTGGCGAAGAGACGCTGGACGACGAGGTCGTGCAGGTCACGGGCGATGCGGTCGCGGTCCTCGAAGACGGCGAGACGCTCCCGGCTCTGCTGGGCGTCGGCCAGCACGAGGGCGAGCGCGGCCTGCGAGGCGAACTGTGTGGCGAGGAGCCGTTCGGCCTGGGTGTAGGCGGGCGCGCCGCGGCGGCGGGGCAGCGCGAGCGTACCGATGAGCCGGCCCCCCGCCTGCAGCGGCAGCATCATGCTGGGCCCGAAGCGGGCGCGGACGTGGGTCGTCATACGGGGATCGGTCGCCGAGTCCTCGACGAACACGGGCTCACCCCCGAGCAGCTGCGCGAGCACGGCGCTACCGGGCTCGATGGTGGTGCCGATGAGGTCGTTGGGGTGCGAGTGGGGGGAGCGGTCGTGGGCCGCTGTCCCCCCGCCCGCCGCGACACGGCTCGGCCTGCGGCCGGTTCCGGTGGGGGCCTGGACGGGGGGTGGGGCTGGGGCCGGAGCCGGAGCCGAGTCTGGGGCCGAAGCCGGAGCTGAGGCCGGAGCCGGAGCCGGAGCCGGAGCCGAATCCGGGGCCGAAGCCGAGTCTGGGACCGCAGCCGCAGCCGCAGCCGCAGCCGCAGCCGCAGCCGGGGCCAGGGCCGAGTCCGAGGCTGGAGCTGGTTTTGGAGCCGGGGCCGAGTCCGAGGCCGGAGTCGGATCCGGGGCCGAAGCCGGGGCCGGAGCCGAAGCCGGGGCTGAGTCCGAGACCGAGTCCGAGGCTGGAGCTGGAGCTGGAGCTGGAGCTGGAGCTGGAGCCGATGCCGGAGCTGAAGCCGGGGCCGGGGCCGAGTCCGAGGCGGGCGCCGAAGCCGAAGCCGAAGCCGGGGCCGAGTTCGAGGCCGGAGCCGAAGCCGCGGTCGCGGTCGAGGTCGAGGTCGAGGTCGAGTCCAGGGTTGAGGCTGAGGCGCCCCACCCGTGGGGTTCGCCGTCCGTCGTGGCGGCGACGATTCGCATGCCGCCCGTCTCCGTGGGCTGCAGGATCACGCCCGCTGCCGCGCCCGCGAGGATGCGTGCCCGGTCGGCGACCGTCATCAGCGCGTCGGACGCGGCCTCGCCGGTGAGGAGGGCCGTGGTGACGGCGGCCGCGCCCTCGATCCAGCGTTCACGTTGGCGGGCGGCCTCGAACAGGCGGGCGTTGCCGATGGAGATGCCCGCCTGGCTCGCCAGGACCTTCAGGAGCTGGCGGTCCTCGTCGGTGAAGGGGGCGTCGTCCGCCTTGTGGGCGAGCAGAAGCGTGCCGAACGGCTCGTCGTGGACGCGGATCGGCACGTGGACGACGGTGCCGTCCGGCTGTGGGCGCACCGTCGGTACGCCGTCGGGGTGGCGGCCGGGGCCGCCCGCCACGAAGACTTCGGCCGGCCCCCCGGGACCGGCGGCCGCGTCGACGGTGAGCGTGCCGAGGCCCGCCCCGGTCAGCCGCGCCGCGCCGTCCACGATGTGCTGGAGCGTGGCGCGGAGTTCGAGGTCCGTGCCGACGCTGAGGACCGCCTCCAGGATCGGCTGCATCGGGGGCGGCGGCGCGTCCGCTCCTTCGGGCGTCTCGGTCACGTACGGCGTACTCCGTGGTCGGTGGCGGCGGAGCGGGGCCCGATCAGCCGGCGAGCGGATTCAGGACCAGGGGCTGGATCTTGCCCTCCAGCATCGCACCGAGCCCGAGAACGGCACACACATCGGGCCGTTCCGCGATTTGTACCGGCATTCCGGTCGCGTCCCGCAGCATCTGGTCGAGCCCGGGAAGCAGCGCGCTGCCGCCGACCAGCATGATGCCGCGGTCCGCGAGGTCGGCCACCAGGTCCGGCGGGCAGTCGCGCAGCACCTTGCCGATGCCGTCGAGGACGGCGGTGAGCGGGGTGTGGATCGCCTCGCGGACCGCGGCCGTGTCCACCTGGACCGAGCGGGCCACGCCCGTCGCGACGTCCCTGCCGTGGATCTCCGTGGACTCCGGCCCTTGCGGGGTGAGGCCGTTGCCGCGCAGGGCGAGCTGGAGGGGGCGTACGGACTGCGAGGGGAGCATCAGTTCGTGCTGGTGGCGCAGGTGCTGCACGATCGCGTTGTCGATGGCCTCGCCGCCCACGGGAACGCGTTCCGCGGTCACGATGGAGCCGAGCGAGAGGACCGCGACCTGGGTGGTGGCGGCGCCGCAGACGAGGATCATCGTCGCCTCGGGGCGCTCCACGGGCAGGCCGCAGCCGACGGCCGCCGCGATGAGCGTGTCCACCAGTTCCACGCGGCGCGCGCCGAGCCCGACCATCGTCTCGACGGCGGCGCGCTGCGCCAGCGGGTCCGCGTCGTGCGGCGTGCAGGCGGCGGCGCGCAGCCGGGGCTTGCGGCGCAGGGTGCGGCGGAGCTTCTCGCCGATCAGGTGGCGCAGCATGCGCTGGGCCATCTCGATGTCGACGACGGTGCCGCCGGAGACGGGGCGGACCACGCGGATGTATCCGGGTGTGCGCCCCGTCATCTGCTCGGCGAAGTGGCCGACCGCGATGAGCGCGCCCGTCCGGGTGTTGACGGCGGCGGCGCTCGGCTCGTCGACGACGAGCCCGGCGCCCTTCACGAACACCCGGGTCCTCGCGGCACCCAGGTCGACGGCGATGTGGCAGCGGCGCAACTGCTCCAGACTGACGGTCATGGCAGAGCCTCCCGAGAGCGCAGACCGTACGGACCGTCGGTCGCCGGTCCTGTCTCGCATCGTGCGGCGGACGCGTGCGGCGCGCGCGCTGGACTGAGCCGGGCGGGGTGCCGCCGCACGGGTGGTCTTCGAGGCGTCGCGGGCAGTGCGGTTGTTCCGATGGGCCCGGAGGTCTCGCCGGGCGACCTCACCGTGCTGGGGCCGGAGCGGCATGCCGTTCCGTGGAGGAGTGCCGGCGCCCACTGGCGGATACATGCCCTGGCGGCTTCCCGCCACCTCCCTCCAACTCCCCTGTAACACAAGGTCGCTGACACTTCTCGCAGCACTCGGGCACCACCCCCTGGCCCGGGTCCGGAGAAGAGAGGCAGCCCCCATGACCAGAGCACCCGTGCGGCGGAGAGCCGCGCTCGTGGCCGCCGCCGGTCTCGCGTTCGCCCTGCTTCCCGCCGGGCAGGGCGGCGCCGTGGCCGCCGACGCCCGCGAGGCCGCGGCAACCCGTGCCGCCCGTACTCCCACAGCTACCCACACCGTCACCCTGATCACGGGCGACAAGGTCACCGTCACCCGGCTTCCCGGCGGCCGGCAGGCCGTCACCGTGGACCGGCCCGCCGGGGCCAGTGGGGCGGTGCGCAGCCGGATCGCGGACGGGCGCGTCACCGTCGTACCGGACGAGGCGCGGCCGTATCTGCGCTCCGGTGTCCTCGACGAGCGGCTGTTCGACGTGACCGGGCTGATCCGGCAGGGGCTCGCGTCGGCGGAGCCGGGGAAGGCCGGCGCCGGGCGGCTGCCTCTCATCGTGACGTACGAGAAGAAGGGACGCGGCGCGCGCGAGTTGCCGCGCGGGGTGGAGAAGGTGCGCTCCCTGGAGAGTGTCGGGGGCGTCGCGGTCGTCGCGGAGGAGCCGGGCGCGCTCTGGCGTTCCGTGCGCGGGAAGGCGTCCGGCATCGGCAAGGTGTGGCTCGACGGGCGCGTCGAGGCCGACATGGCGCGCAGCAACGAGCAGATCGGCACCCCGAAGGCCTGGGAGGCGGGGCTCACCGGCAAGGGCGTCAAGGTCGCCGTCCTCGACACCGGGTACGACGCCGGGCACCCGGATCTCGCGGGACGTGTCGGGGAGTCCAGGAGCTTCATACCGGGCGAGGAGGTCGCCGACCGCAACGGGCACGGGACGCATGTCGCCTCCACCGTCGGCGGCAGCGGCGCCGCGTCCGAGGGCGAGAAGGAGAAGGGCGTCGCGCCCGGCGCCTCCCTCGCCGTCGGCAAGGTGCTCAGCGACGAGGGCTTCGGCAGCGAGTCGGAGATCATCGCGGGCATGGAGTGGGCGGCCGAGGACGTCGACGCCAGGATCGTGTCCATGAGCCTCGGCTCGCAGGAGGCGAGCGACGGCACCGACCCGATGGCCGCCGCCGTGAACTCCCTCTCCGAGCGGACCGGCGCCCTCTTCGTCGTCGCCGCGGGGAACACGGGCGCGCCCTCCTCCATCGGCTCGCCCGGCGCCGCCGACGCGGCGCTGACCATCGGCGCCGTCGACTCCGCCGACGAGGCCGCGTACTTCACGAGCCGGGGCCCGCGCGCCGGCGACCACGCCCTGAAGCCCGACCTGTCGGCACCCGGCGTCGACATCCTCGCCGCCCGTTCCCGGCTCACGGAGGGCGAGGGCTTCTACACCGAGATGAGCGGTACGTCGATGGCGACGCCGCACGTCGCGGGCGCCGCCGCCCTGCTCGCCGAGCGGCACCCCGACTGGACGGGCAGGCAGCTCAAGGACGCCCTCATGTCCAGCTCGAAGCAACTGGACGGCGGGGCCTATGTGTTGGGGGCGGGGCGGGTCAGTGTGTCCGATGCCGTCGACGCGCGGGTCACCGCGACCGGCAGCGTCGACCTCGGCTTCTACGGCTGGCCCTATGAGAGCAATGAGCCGGTGGACAGGGTCATCACCTACACCAACTCCTCCGACGCCGACGTGGAGTTGAGCCTCTCCGTGCAGGGCGCCGCCGACGGCGTCGTCACGCTCGCCGACTCCACCCTCACCGTCCCGGCCCACGGCACCGCGTCGACCACCGTCACCGGGGACGGCGCGAAGGCGCCCGTCGGGAACACCAGTGGAGCGATCGTCGCGACCGCCGGCGGGAAGAAGGCGGCGCACACCGCGTTCGGTCTTGTCAAGGAGGAGGAGCGGTACACGCTCACCGTCCACGTCAAGGACCGCGAGGGCGCCGCGGCCGCCGCCGACCTCGTGGTGCGGCGGCTCGCCGGGGGCACCGAGCCGTTCCCGGCCGCCGTCGGCGGCTCCGGCACCCTGAAGCTGCGCCTGGAGCCGGGCACGTACGCCCTCTCGACCTTCCTCGACGTGCGCGGCGCCAAGGGCGCGGACTCCCTCGGCCTCGGCTTCCTCGCCGACCCGCAGATCCGCCTCGACCGGGACCGCACGGTCACCCTGGACGGGCGGAAGCTGCGCGAGATCAAGGCCGACGTGGACCGGCGCACCGAGACCAGGCAGCTGCTGATGGAGTACGACAGGAAGGCCGGCGGCGCCGAACTGGCGGGCGCCGTCCAGGTGCCCGTGAAGTACGACAGCGTCTTCGCCGCGCCGACCGAGAAGGTCACCGAGGGCAGCTTCGAGTACCGCACCGTGTGGCGGCTCGGGAAGCCGATGGTGGCGGTGAAGGGGTTGCGCGAGGCCGTCGCCCAGCCCGGCGGGACGATCGCCGAGGGGCGGCGGAAGTGGGCGCTGGTGGACGCGGGTGACGGCACCCCGGCCGCGTACGAGGGCAAGGACGTCCGCGGCAAGGCCGTCGTCGTGCGCCGCACGGACGCGGTCGCCCCGGAGCGGCTGGGGCAGGCCGCGCAGGACGCGGGGGCCGCGGCGCTGTTCGTCACGGACGACCGGGCGGGCCGGCTGAACGCCTGGTTCGGCACGGACGACAACGGCGACCGGCCACTGCAGATCGCCACGGTCGACGCCGCCGACGGGGCCCGGCTCCTCGCGGCGGCGAAGGCGGGCAGGACGATCGAGAGCACCGGCACCCGCAACACGCCCTACGTGTACGACCTTTCCGAGGGCCACGAGGGGGCCGTCCCCAAGGGCGACCTCACGTATGAGCCGGGGAAACGTGAACTCGCCGTGCTGAGCACGAAGTTCCACGCGGTGAAGCCCGCGGCGGGTGGCGAGTACCGGTACTCGATCACCGACACGTTTCCCGTCGGCTTCGGCTTCCAGGAGAAGATCGACTATCCGGCCGAGCGGACCGAGTACGTCTCCACGGGCAGGGGCCAGCTGTGGCACGAGTCCGTCTCCACCGGCCCCGGGGCGCTGGAGGAGCGCAGCGGCCTGGTCGCCTACAAGGGCGGCAAGCGCACCGGCCTCGACTGGTTCAAGCCGGTGCTGCACCCCTGGCTCGGCACCGGACTCGGCTGGGGCCAGACCCGCACCGGCAACGACCTGGCCTTCAATGTGCCCGGCTGGGGCGACTCAGGACCCGACCACACCGGCTTCGGCGACGTCTGGAGCGAGGAATCGATGACGCAGGTCAGCGAGGTCTTCGTGGACGGCGTGAGCGCCGACCGGCGCAAGAGCTCGGGCGTGTACGTGTGGGACGCGGACCCCGCCGAGCACACCTACAAGGTCGTGACCGACACGACGCTCGACCCCGGGCGGTGGCACCTCGCGACGAAGGGGCACGCGGAGTGGACGTTCCGGTCCAAGGAGACCCCGGCGGGCAGGAAGACGTTCCTGCCGCTCCTGAACCTCGGGTTCGACGTCGACACGTCCCTGGCGGGTGACGTGCGGGGCGGGCGGACCGTGCCGGTGGGGATCTTCGCGGAGTACGTCGAGGGGGCGGCGGACACCGGCACCATCGGGCGCGGGAAGCTGGCCGTCTCGTACGACGAGGGCGCGACGTGGCGCAACGTCGCCCTGGAGTCGGTGAGGAGCGGCGGGAAGGCGTCGTGGGAAGGGAAGTTGAAGATTCCCGGAGACGCCGGGTCCGTGTCCTTGCGGGCGTCCGCCGGCGACGACCGGGGCGGGTCGGTGACCCAGGAGATCATTCGGGCGGTGGGGGTGGAGTAACCGGAGGTCAGGGGGTGACGGACCGCGGCCCGGCCGGGGGCTCGGGTTCGAGCACGAAGACCGGGATCACGCGGTCCGTCTTCTCCTGGTACTCGGCGTACGGCGGATACGCGGCGACCGCGCGCCGCCACCACTGGGTCCTCTCGTCCGCGGTGAGCTCGCGGGCCGTCATGGTCTGTCGGTCGGGGCCGTCCTGGAGATCGACCCGCGGGTTGGCCTGCAGGTTGCGGTACCAGACCGGGTGGCGCGGGAAGCCGCCCTTCGAGGCCACCGCCGCGTACCGCCCCTCGTGTTCCACGCGCATCAGCGGAACCTTGCGGATCCTGCCGCTCTTCGCGCCGCGCATCGTGACGATGACGACCGGCAGGCCCGTGTCCCAAAGGGTCGTGCCCTGTGTGCCGCCCGAACTCTCGTACAGCTCGACCTGTTCGCGTATCCACCGCGCCGGACTCGGGTCGTACTCGCCCTCGAGAGACATCGCATCCGCCCCACTGTCGCGTACGGAAAGAGATGGGAACAGTCCAGCACAAGCCTGGCGCGAAGGGCAGATGGATGTCGGGCAAGGGGCAAGGGGGAGGGCGGGGCCCGCGTCAGGACCCGGGCAGCGACCGCTTCATGATCTTGCCCATGTCGTTGCGCGGCAGCGCCTCCAGGTAGCGCACCACACGCGGCCGCTTGTGCGGGGCCAGGCCGGAAGCCACGTGGTCCGCCAGCTCTTCGGCGGACGGGGGCGCCTGGGGGTCGGCGGGGACCACCCAGGCAACGATCCGCTCGCCCAGGTCGGGGTCCGGCTCGCCGGTGACGGCCGCCTCGCGCACCCCCTCGTGTTCGAGGAGCGCGTTCTCGATCTCGCCCGCGCCGATCTTGTAGCCGCCGCTCTTGATGAGGTCGGTGGCCTTGCGGCCGACGATGCGGACGTAACCGTCGGCGTCCCGTACGGCCATGTCGCCGGTGCGGAACCAGCCGCCGGGCGCGAAGGCCGAGGCGGTCGCGTCGGGGCGGTTCAGGTACTCCGTGAACAGGTTGGGGCCGCGCACCTGGATCTCGCCGACCGCCTCGGGGCCGTCCGCCGCGATCTCGTCGTTCGCCTCGTCGACCAGGCGCAGTTCGACGCCCGGCAGCGGGACGCCGACCGCGCCCGCGCGGGGCTCGCCGTCGGCCCGCACGCTCGTGTTCATGAGGGTCTCCGTCATGCCGTACCGCTCGATGACGCGGCGGCCCGTGGCGGCCGCGATGCGCTCGTGGTCGTGCACGGGGAGCGCCGCCGAGCCGGACACCAGGAGCCGCGCCCCGGCCAGCGCCTTCGCCAGCTCCGGGTCGTCCGGCAGCGCCTCCGCGATCCGGTGGTACATCGTCGGCACCCCGAACAGCATGGTCGCCCCGGCACCGAGCTCGCGTGCCACGCCCTCGGTGGTGAAGCGGCCGAGGTGCCGCACGGAGCCGCCGCGCCGCAGCGGGCCGAGCGCGCCGAGGATCAGGCCGTGCACGTGGAAGAGCGGCAGGCCGTGCACGAGGACGTCGTCGGCGGTCCACTGCCAGGCGTCCTCCAGCGCGTCCAGCGTGGCGGCGATCGCGCGGCGCGGCAGGACGGCGCCCTTCGGCGGGCCCGTGGTGCCGGAGGTGTAGACGATCAGGGCGGGGGACTCGGGGTCGTCCGGCTCGGTGCCCGCGGCCGCCGGAGTGCCGGTGGTGTCGCGTACGTCCACGTCGAGGCGGTCCAAGCCGCCGAGCGCGGGCGGCAGTTCGGCGCCCGGCTCGGTGAGCACCAGGGACGGCGCGCTGTCCGACACGATGTGCGCCAGCTCGCGCGCGCCCGACTTCGGGTTGAGCGGCACCGCGGGAACCCCGGCCAGCAGCGCGGCGACCACGGCGACGGCCGTCTCCAGGGACGGCGTCGCCCAGACGGCGACCCGGCCCGCGTCGCGCAGCCGCAGCGCCAACGAGCCCGCGACGGACGCCAGTTCGGGGTAGGTCAGCGAGCGGTCGCCGAACCGGAGGGCCTCGCCGCGCGCGGCGGTCAGGGCCGGGAAGAGGGGATCCACGTGTCGTACTCCTCGAAGTCCGTCGGGATGGTCCGTGCAGAGCATGTGCAGTCTCTGCACCGGGGCGTAATGAGAGTGTTACGCCCCTGAAGGTGCGGTGTCACAGTGATCACTGAGGCTGATGTGGCTGTCCGTCACTATCCAGTCACCTACGACCACCTCGGTAATCCGGTCCTCCCCCCACAATCCGAACAGGATGGGACCACCTTGACCACCTTCATGTCCGATGCCCTGAGGCGCCCCGACGCCTCGCCCCACTCACACAGCGAATCTCACGCCCAACCCCAGTCTCACCACCGCCCCCACGTGCTCGCGGTCGGCGACCCCGGCCCCGGCCGGGAGCAGCTCACCCGCATCCTCCGCCTCACGGGTCACGAGGTCACGCACGCCGTCCCCGGCGATGTGCGCCGCCTCGTCAGGCAGGTGCCGCCCGACGCGATCGTCGCCCTGGACGACGGCCCGGACGGGCGCCGGCAGGGCCGCGACGTCATACGGGAGGTACGCGCCGACCCGGCGGGCCAGGCCCTCCCCCTGGTCATGGTGACCGCGGCCCGCACCCCCGCGACGGTCGCCGAACTCCTGCGGCACGGCGCCGACGACTGCGTGTCGGAGGCGTCCGACCCGGACGAGCTGTCCGCCCGCATCGCGGCCAAGCTGCACCGGGTCCCCGTCCCCGTCGACCAGTTGCTCCTCGACCCGCGCACCGGCCTGTACTCGGCGCCGCACTTCATGGCCGAACTCGACCGCGAACTCCAGCGGCCCGCCGCCGCCCGCCGCGGTGGCGTGCTCGCCGTGGTCCGGGTCGCCGAGACGGAGGCACTGGAGACCCGGCTCGGACCGCGCGTGCGGCGCGAGGTCGCCGAGCGGCTCGCCCAGGTGGGAGAGCGCCTCGGCAGCGTGTGCGACCGGCTCGGGTGGGACGAGGAGGGCCGTCTCCTCGTCCTGATGCCGGGCGTCGGCGAGGAGACGGCGACCGCGGGCCTGCGGGAGTTCGCGTCGTCCGTGGCGGGCACCCGGTTCGTCGTCGCCGACGAGAACGTCCGGCTCACCCCGGCCGTCGGCTGGGTTCCGCTCTCCGCCTGCACCGGCGAGGGCGCGAGCGCGCGCGCCGCCGAGCAGGCGCGGGACGCCGCCGAGGAGGCGCTGCGCCACCGCGACCTGCGGCCCGTGCGCTACGAACCGTGGATGCGGACCGCCGCCGCACCCGGTCACCGCCGCGCACGCCCCGGCCTGCGCGGCCTGCTCGGGGCCGTGACCCCGCTGCTCTCACCCGTCCTGATGCTGGTCCTCGGCGTGGGCGTGCCGTTCGCCCTCTACCAACAGGCGTACGCCATGGGCTGGGACGCGGCGTCCTTCGCGTACTGGGTGGTCGTCGCGGGCCTCGTCGCGTCCGCCCTGCTCATCGTCCTCGAATGCCTTTTCTCGCTCGACGCGAAGCCCCGCCCGGAGGCCCCAGGGCAGCCGTACCCGGTGGCGAGCGCGGTCATCGCGGCGTACCTGCCGAACGAGGCGGCGACGATCGTCGACACCGTCGAGTCGTTCCTGCGCCTCGACTATCCGAACGAGCTGGAGATCGTCCTCGCGTACAACACCCCGCACCCGCTGCCCGTCGAGGAGACGCTGCGGGAGATCGCGCGGCGCGATCCGCGCCTCGTGCTGCTGCCGGTGGCGGGCAGCACGTCCAAGGCGCAGAACCTCAACGCGGCGGTGACGCGGGTGCGCGGCGAGTTCGTCGGCATCTTCGACGCCGACCACCATCCGGCGCCCGACGCGTTCCGGCACGCCTGGGACTGGCTGTCGAACGGCTACGACGTGGTGCAGGGCCACTGCGTCATACGCAACGGCGAGAGCTCGTGGGTCGCCGAGCTGGTGGCCGTCGAGTTCGAGGCGATCTACGCGGTCAGCCACCCCGGCCGCACCCGGCTCTACGGCTTCGGCGTGTTCGGCGGCTCCAACGGCTTCTGGCGCACCGACCTGCTCGCCCGGACGCGGATGCACGGCTCGATGCTGACCGAGGACATCGACTCCACCATGCGGGCCCTCGGCGAGGGCGCCCGCATCGCCACGGACCGCACGATCGTCTCGCGCGAGCTCGCCCCGACGATGCTGAAGCCCCTGTGGAACCAGCGCTCGCGCTGGGCGCAGGGCTGGCTCCAGGTGTCGCTCAAACACCTGTGGCGCGGGCTGCGCTCGCCGGTGTTCACGCGCCGCCAGAAGACCGGCCTGTTCGTGCTGCTCGGCTGGCGCGAGGTCCAGCCGTGGCTGACGCTCCAGATCCTGCCGGTCCTGCTGCACGCGGCCTGGCGCGCGGGCGGCGCCGACCGGCTCGACTGGGCGGTGCCCGTCTGTCTGGTCGCGGCGGCGGTCACGATGTCGGCGGGCCTGGTGCAGGCGGCGTTCGCGTGGCGGCTCGCGGTGCCCGAACTCCGCCGCCGCAAGGCCTGGTTCTGGCGCTACCTGCTCGTGACGACGGTCTTCTACACCCACTTCAAGAACATGGTGGCGCGCGCCGCCCATCTGAAGGAGGTGCTCGGCGACCGGCAGTGGCGGGTCACGCCACGCGCCACCGCCACGACCGCCGCCACCGCCGCCGAGCCGGCCGGTACGGGAGGCGGTTCGTGACCTCGCTCATCGCCCCCGAGACCACGGCACCGCCCCGCACCCCGGACGGCCGTGCGGCGCCGAAGCGCGGCCGCGCGCTCGAACTCCAGGGCTTCCGGGGCCTGGCCGCGCTCAGCACGGTCGTCTTCCACGTCTGGCAGCAGTACTACACGTACGACGCGGCGGGCTCGCACCCGCCGGTCGACAACCCGTACGTCGGGGCGCTGCTCTCCCTCGAAGTGATCGACCTGTTCTTCGTGATGTCGGCGTACCTGCTCACGCTGTCGTACGCACGGGCCGCCATCGACGGCGAGGAGGGCGCGGTCAGGCCGGGCCGGGTCTTCCTCTTCCGGCGCGCGATCCGCATCCTGCCGCTGTACTTCCTGGCGGTCCTGGTCGTGTGGTCGACGCGCAATCCGACGCTGCCGGGCGACTGGCGGGACCTGGTCGAACACCTCACGTTCACGCACGTCTTCGACCGGGAGCGGATCTTCTACACGCTCGGCCCGAGCTGGTCGCTGTCGCTGGAGGTCGCCTTCTACCTGGTCCTGGTGGCGCTCGGCCCGCTCGCGGTGCGGGCCTGCCGGAAGCTGCGGACCCGGCGGGCCCGGGTGGCGCTGTGCGCGTCGGGGTGCGCGGTCCTCTTCGCGGTGCCGCTCGTCTGGATCTCCTGCGCGCGGTACGCCTACGACGTGCCGCACACCGACTGGCCCGTGTACTTCGGCCCGCAGGCCCGCTTCGGCGGCTTCGCGGCGGGCATGGCGCTCGCGGTGCTCCTGACGGCACTCGGCGACGACCGGGGCAGGCTGCGGGCCCGCTGGGCGACCGCCCTGTCGGCCGCGGCACTGGCCGGCCTGCTCACCCTGTCGTACCGCTCCGCCCCGGAGAACTTCGCGCACACCTTCTACCACCCGCTCGCCTCCGTCCTGTGGTGCGCGCTGCTGTACGCGACCCTGCACATCCGGCGCGACGCGCGCGAACGAGTGCGCTGGCACGGCGTGTTGAAAGCCCGCTGGGTCACGGCGGTGGGGCTGATCAGCTACAGCCTCTACATCTGGCACGAGCCGGTGATGCTCCTGCTCGGCCGGTCGGGGCTGCTGCCGTCGTCGCAGGCCGGCTTCCCGGTCGCGGTGCTCGTCGTGGTGCTCGTGGCGCTGGCGGCCGGGACGGCGAGCTACTGGCTCGTGGAGTATCCGGCGGGGCTGCTGGGCAAGGCGAAGGACGCGCGGGGGCGGGAGCGGGACTACTACCCGAAGCCCTGAGACGGCGACCGGCACGGCGACTGGACACGGCGACGCCGCCTCCCCGTGGGACGGGGGGAGGCGGCGTCGCTGCGGATCGGTGCGGGTGACGTCAGACCAGCCAGCCCAGGAAGTGGGCGAGACCGGCGACGACGTCAGTGATGAGGTTCATGGTGGTGCTTCTCCTTGTGGGACTTTCAGGAAGGCCGGACCCGGCACTTCGGGCCAACACCCCGATCCCGTATGGGACATGGACCGGGGGCGCGGTCACGGTCTGCAGCCCGTCGCTCGCGCACCGTAAGCATCGTCAATCACAGCTGTCGCGCGCAATTCCTGGCGCGACGATCACCTGTTCCAGGGAACAACTGCCCAGTCGTTCGCTTCCGTTGTTCGCATCTTCGCCCGGCACTGCTGTACTGACGCTCTGTCAACGCCCGCTCGCAGACAGGGGAAAGCCATGAAATTGCGCGCGACAGTGAGCCTCGCCGCCAGTGCCGCACTGCTGGCCTCGGGCACGACCGCGGCGAACGCCGCCGCCGCTCCGGCGGGCGGCGGTTCCTGCTCGCCCCGGGTCTCCGTCGCCCGGTACTCCGACGCGCTGAACAAGGCGGAGGTCGACGGCCGGCCCGTCGGCGGCCTCTCCGCGCTCGCCGTCGAACGCGACGGCTCGGTGAGCGCCCTCTCCGACCGCTCGGCGCTCTACAGGATCGACGTACGCGGAAAGCAGCCGCGCGCCACGGCCCGTACGCCCCTCGCAGACGCGACAGGTGCCGCGCTCGACTCGGAGGGCCTGGCCGTCGAGCACGACGGCAGCCGGCTGGTGTCGGACGAACGGGGGCCCGCCGTCCACAGATACGGCCGGGACGGTGCTCTGCTGGGCGGGCTGCCGGTGCCGCAGCCGCTGCGGGTCGCCCCCGCGGGCCGCGCCCGGACGAACCAGACCTTCGAGGGCCTCACCCTGCTCCCCGGCGGACGCACCCTCGTCGCCGGGATGGAAGGGCCGCTGGCGGGCGACGGGGCGGACGCGGCGGGCCGGGGCCTGCACCGCGTACAGACATGGCAACGGCACGTTTCCCGCGAGGAGTTCTCCCTCGGCCGGCAGTACGCGTATCCCGTCGACCTCGGCCTGTCACTCGTCGAGCTGGCGCCGACGGGGGACGGCCGGCTCCTCGTCCTGGAGCGGGGGTTCACCCCGGACTTCCTCATCGACGTACGGCTGTACGTCGTGGACCCGCGCGGCGCCGAGGACGTGAGCGCGGTGGAGAACCTCGGCACCGGCACGCGCGCCCTGCGCAAGACCCTGCTGGCCGACCTCTCCGACTGCCCGCCGATGGGAGCGCCCTCGAACCTGCCGCCCGGCAACAACCCGCTGATCGACAACATCGAGGGCATGACGGTGACGGGCCGCCCGCAAGGGCCGGGACGCGACCGGCTGCGGCTGCTCCTCGTCAGCGACGACAACGAGCTGCCGCAGCAGATCACGCGCCTGTACGACGTACGGGTCACGCTGCCACGCCGCTAGGGTCCAGGCCCTAGTACGTCAGCACCACACCCGCGTACGACACCCCCGCGATCACCACCCACGAGACGAGCCCGAGCGCCGCGACCCGGCCGCCCGTGCGGGTCAGGGTCGGCAGGTCGACCGCGCTGCCGAGGCCGAACAGGGCGGCGGCAAGCAGGAGTTCCTGTGCCGTCTGCGCCACGTCGATCGCTGCGCCGGGCAGCCAGCCGGTGGTGCGCAGGGCCACCATGGCGAGGAAGCCGGCGACGAAGAGCGGCACCAGCGGCGGCCGCTTGGCGCTCGCGGCCCCGCCGGCCGCCGCGGCCCCCTCGGCGGACCCGCGCCCCTGCCGGCGCGCCCGTACCGAGAGGGCCACCGCCGCGACGAGCGGCGCGAGCAGCGCGACCCGCATCAGCTTGACGAGGACCGCGTCGCCGAGCGCCCCCGCGCCCGCGGTCTGCGCGGTCGCCACGACCTGCCCCACGTCGTGCACGCTCGCGCCGACCCAGCGCCCGA
Organism: Streptomyces sp. NPDC029674; assembly: GCF_044903205.1. NCBI lineage: Bacteria > Bacillati > Actinomycetota > Actinomycetes > Kitasatosporales > Streptomycetaceae > Streptomyces > Streptomyces sp. NPDC029674. Next base: position 291,735 of record NZ_JBJDPY010000001.1, on the reverse strand, counting down.
ACTCCGCGTCGCTGAGCCCCAACGGGTGTTGCAGCAGGGGGAGTACGGCGATCGCGAGCGTGCCGCACAGGGTCACCAGCGCCACCGACGTGGCCGTGTCCCGTTCGTCGCTCTCGGACACCTCGCTGACCGCGCCGATGGCGGAGGCGCCGCAGATCGAGTAGCCGGTGGCGATCAGCAGCGGCTGGTCGCCGCGCAGCCCCATGCGGCGGCCCAGCCACCAGGTGCCGAAGAAGGTCACCGCGACGACGCAGAGCACCATCGCGACCGAGGCCCAGCCGAGCCCGAGCACGTCGTCCAGGCTCAGCTTCAGGCCGAGCAGCACGATGCCGACCCGCATCAGCCGCTTCCCCGCGAACGTCAGCCCGGCCTTGCCCGGGCCGCGTACGAACCGGTGCGCCGCGCCCGGCACGTGGGCCGCCGCGATGCCGAGGACCACGGCGGCGGTGAGCATCGGGACGCCGGGCACGAGCCGGTGCACGCCCCACGCCACGGCGACGCCCAGCACGGCGAGCGTCAGACCGGGCAGCTTGCCGGGCGGGCGGGCCGTGAGTGGGGCGACCGGCGCCGTACGGGACTTGGGGCGTTCGCCGAGCAGTGCCATTACCGGTCGGCCGGGAGCTCGTACACCCGGCGGACGCTGCTGCCCAGGCGGGCGATGTCCGCGCCGTAGATGTGGATCGATATCGCGCGGCTGCCGCAGGCGTTCCACACCCGGTGGATGTCGCCGGGCGGCGCGAAGCCGCAGACGGAGCCCTGCGGGTTGACGACGTCCTCGGTGGCGACGAGGCGGGCGGCGCCGCCGTTCTCCGCCGCGGGCACCAACCGGTAGCGGCGCTCCTGCTCCTCGCCCTCGTGGACGCCCGTGACGCACCACGACACGTGGTCGTGGACGGAGGTCCGCTGCCCCGGCAGCCAGACGAGCGCCACGATCGAGAAGCTGCCGTCGTGCTCGGCGTGCAGCACGTGCTGGCGGTAGCGGTCGGGGTCGCCCTCGCACTGCTCGTCGGTGAGCAGGTCGGCGGTGCCGAGGTGCGGGGCGAGCCGCTCGCCGACCAGGTACGCGGTCAGGTCGGGAGGCAGGCCGCGCCCCACGGCCTCGCGCACGTCGGCGACGAGGGTGTCGAGGCGCTCTGTGGTCCGGGCGGCCCGGTACGCGGTCGGAGTGCTCATACGGGCAGCGTCGCGCCGCCCGATCCATCACGTCCAACGACAGTTTCTTGGCAACCCCCCAACTTCCGCTTATGGAAGGTGCGCGGCGGACGGCCGGACGATCAGCAGCCGACGCGGTTGGCGGCCACGGTCCGCAGCTCGTCGAGGACCAGAGCCGTGGCAGGTATGCGCAGATGGTCCTTGAGGACGTACGCCGACACCTGGCGCCGCGAGGCGGGGTCGAGGGCGCGGCCCGTCACCTTGCGGTGGCAGAGGAAGTTCAGGACGAGCCCCGGCATCATCGCGATGCCGAGCCCCTCGGCGACCAGGCTCTGCACCACCAGGTTGTCGTCGGTGGTGAAGGCGATCTCGGGCGCGAAGCCGAGCTCGGCGCACTCGTGGAGGAAGTTGGCGCGGCAGCGCGGGCAGCCCGCTATCCACCGCTCCTCCGCCAGCTCGGCGAGTTTGACCGACCGCTGGCGCGCCATCCGGTGCCCGGTGGGCAGCAGCACGGTCAGCTGGTCCTCCATGAGCGGGATCTCCGCCAGCTCCTCCGGCACCTCGTCGTGCAGGCCGGGATAGGTGAAGGCGAGCGTGATGTCGCACTCGCCGCGCACCACGCGCCGCAGCGACTCGGGCGGCTCGTCCTCCAGGAGCTCCACGCGCACGCCCGGGTGCCCGGAGGCGAGCCGGGCCAGCGCCTCAGGGATGAGGGTCGCGTTGGCGCTCGGGAAGGCGCAGACCCGCACCCGGCCCGAGCGCAGCCGCGTGATCGCGTTCATCTGCTGCTGGGCGGCGGAGATGTCGTCCAGGATGATCCCCGCGTGCCGGGACAGCGCCTCGCCCGCCTCCGTCAGCCGCATGCGGCGGCCGACGCGGGTGAACAGCGGGGTGCCGACGGACCGTTCGAGCGCCTTCATCTGCTGGGTGATCGCCGGCTGCGTATAGCCGAGGGAGCGGGCGGCCGCCGAGTACGAACCGGCCCGGACCACCTCGTGGAACGTCTTGATGTGCCGCGAATCGAACACCGCTGAATCATAAGCAGATGTTGGAGTGGGCGAACAAGGCCGGGACCCGGCTTTTGCCTCCGGGGCACGCCTCTGCTGCCTCGGAGGCGCGTGGGGCGCGGTTGTTAGCCTGCGGTGGCCGTGACCGCGTACGAACAAGGAGTCCCCCGTGGCAAGCCCCCGCATAGCCCTGGTCACCCGCCGGCCGGCGCCCGAGCACGATCACGACCTGCCGTCCCTCGCGCGGGCCCTCGGGGAAGCGGGGGCCGAGGTCCGGGTCGTCGGCTGGGACGATCCGGATGTCGACTGGGCCGGATTCGACCTCGCGGTGATCAGGTCCACCTGGGACTACAGCTGGCGCGGCGAGGAGTACGTGGCGTGGGCCGAGCGGTGCGCCCGGCTCACGCGGCTCGCCAACCCCGCCGACGTCGTCCGGTGGAACACCGACAAGCGCTACCTCGGCGAGCTGGCCGCGGCCGGCGTGCCCGTCGTCCCGACGTACTACCGCGCGCCCGGCGACGGGACGGAACTCCCCGAAGCGGGGGAGGAGTTCGTGGTCAAGCCGACCTCCGGGGCCGGGGCCCGGTACGCCGCCCGTTACCGCGCGGACGAGCGGGAGGCGGCGCTGGCGCACCTGGCCCGCATGCACGAGGAGGGTTTCACCGCCATGGTGCAGCCCTACATGCGGCGCATAGACGTCACCGGCGAGCGCGCCCTCGTCTTCTGCGGCGGGCAGTTCCTGCACGCCGTCCAGAAGGGTGCGGTGCTCGCGCCCGGCACGGCGTACGACGCCGCCAAGACCGCGCACCCCGACCTGCGCCCCTGGCGGCCCACCGAGGCCGAACTCGACGTGGCCGCACGCGCCCTGGCCGCCGTGCCGGGCAGCCCCGACCTGCTGTACGCGCGCGTGGACCTCGTGGACGGTGCCGACGGCGGCCCGCACGTCATGGAGCTCGAACTCGTCGAGCCCAACCTCTTCCTCGCCGTGCACCCCGGCTCGCTGTCCCGCGTCGCCGAGCTGATCTACAAGGCGGCGGCGTAGCACTCCTTACGCGGCCTCGTCACGTGGCCTCGGCCATGAGGAAGGAGGCCACCAGGGAGGTGACCGCTTCCGGGCGCTGCAACGGCAGCATGTGGTCGCAGTCCGGGAACGTCACGAACCGGCTGTCGTCGATCGTCGCGGCGAAGGCCTCTTGCGCCTCGGGGGTGTGGAGGTGGTCGTGCGCACCGCTGAAGACCGTGGTGGGCACCCCCTTCAGGCCCACTGCCGGGGCATGCCGCTGGCTGGTCAGGGCGGTCGCCAGCAGGTCGACCTTGCGCGGCACGCGGGCGGTGTTGCGCATGAGGCGCCGCACGTATCCGAGGGTCAGGTCGCGGCGGTGGACGTGGTGGCTCTCGTCGAGGCAGAGCAGGGCGGCGGCCATCAGCTCGGCGAAGCCGTCCGCGTCGCCCGCCCGCGCCCGGTCGGTGGCCTGCCGCAGGGGCGCCACGAGCTCCGCGGTGATCCGGCCGGGGGGCACGCCCCCGAGGAGCAGACGCGCGACGCGCTCGGGGTGGCGCTGCGCGTACTGGTACATGACGGCGGCCCCCAGGGAGTAGCCGTAGAGATTGACGCGGGCGGCCCCGAGATCGTCGATGACGCCTTCGAGCCCGGTGCAGAGTGCGTCGACGTTGTCCCGTTCCTCGCCCTGGAACGCGGCCGGGTCGAGGCCGGGCAGGTCCACGGTGACCAGGCTCGTCCGGGAGAGGACGGTTCCCTCCAGGTAGGCCCAGTCATGCATGCCCTCGAGTACTCCGCCCATCGCGATCACGGGCTCGACCTCGGGGGCCGGGTGCCGCAGCGTCCGGTAGGTGTACGACGCCCCTTGCACGGTCAGGGTGCGGATGTGCTCCTCGGACATGTTCCTTCTCGATTCATTCGTGGACGGTTCATTCGTGGGCGAGGACGAGCACGGAGTTGTGCCCGCCGAAGCCGAGGGAGGTCGTCACCGCACAGTCCAGGCGGGTGCTCGTGGTGGTCCGGGCGACCTCCACGGGGACGAGCGGGTCCTGGGTCGTGAGATTGACCGTCGCCGGGACCAGCTGGTCCTCCAGGGCGAGGACGGTGAAGGCCGCCTCGATGCCGCCCGCCGCGCCCAGCGTGTGCCCGGTCATGGACTTGGTGGACGTCACCAGCGGTCCTTCGCCGAGGACCCGGTGCAGCACGGCGGCTTCCATCTGGTCGTTCATGACGGTGGACGTGCCGTGCGCGTTGACGTGTCCGACATCGCCGGGGGCCACCCCGGCGTCGGCCAGTGCGGCACGCAGCGCCAGCTCGATGCCGGCTTCGCTCGCGACGACGGGGGAGGACGCCTCGCTGGAGGTGGCCGCCCCGTACCCGCGCAGGGACGCCCGGGACCTGGCGCCGCGGGCGCGGGCGTGTTCCGCGCGCTCCAGCACCAGGACGCCGGCGCCTTCCCCTACGACGAAGCCGTCCCGGTCGGCGTCGAACGGGCGGCAGGCGGTGTCGGGGTCCGTGGTGCGGGTGGACAGTGCCTTCGCGTTGCACGTGCCGGCGAAGAGCGCCCGGGCGCACATGGACTCCGCGCCGCCCGCGACGGCGATGTCGCAGGCCCCGGCGCGCAGCAGGTGCAGAGCGGTGCCGATCGCGTCGGTGCCGGAGGAGCAGGCGGTGGCCACCGCGAGGCTGGGCCCGCGGGTGCCGAGGTCCCTGGCGACGCTGCCGGCGGCTCCGTTGACGACGCTCAGCGGCGCGAGCCTCGGCGACACCCGGCGCGGGCCGCGCTCGGTGAGCGTGTCGTGCTGCTCGACGTAGAAGTCGAGGCCGCCGTGGGCCGAGCCGATGACCACCGCGACACGCGCGCTGTCCCAGACGTCCGGGCCGAGCCCCGCGTCCGCCACGGCCTCCCGGGCCGCGACCACGGCCAGTTGCGCGAAGCGGTCCATCAGCCGGTGGCTGGCCACGCCGAGCTCGGCGTCGACGTCGAGATCCTGGACCGTGTACATGAAGTCGCAGGGCAGGTCCCGCAGCGCGGGCAGCCGCCGCACTCCGCGGGGGGCGGTGGCGTGGGTGACCTGGTGCCAGGTGTCCTTCACGCCGATGCCCGCGGCGGTCACCAGGCCGATGCCCGTCACGGCGGCCGCCACGGGCTCCCGGGCCGGCGCCGTCATGCCGTCACAGCCTTCTGGCGCACGGCGGACAGCAGCGTGCCGACGGTGTCGCGGGAGTTGAGGGTGAGATCGGCCAGGTCGACGCCGCACTCGTCCTCGATCAGCAGGAGGAGCTCCTCCAGCGCGAGGGAGTCGATGGACAGTTGGTACAGGGGGGCGTCGGGGGACACGGCATCGAGACGCACCCCGAATTTCTGCCGCAAGAGAATCGTTACACGCTCAGTGACTTCCACTTCGGTACCGCTCCTTGTTTCGCGATGGTCAAGTGGGGAACGCGTCACCGCGCGGCAAGTCACGGTTGCCTGTGGGTACCGACCGCACTTCGTCGGGGCGCCGGGAGAAGTCGATCTCTAAGGGAACGCCACTCGTTGGAGAAGGCCCCAGGTGAACTCGGCGACGCAGCGGCGCCGTTCGCCATCCGCGTCCGGCGCCTCGAACGCGAGGCCCCACCGGGTGGGCGCCGTCCCCTCCATGGGCCGCGCCGGCGCGAAGGCGCGCGCCGCCTCGTCGACCGTGCAGGACCAGGGCGTGAGGTCGTCGACCGTGCGCAGCTCGGGCACCGGCGCCCCCGGCGCGCGTACGAGCCAGTCGTTCCAGACCGCGCCGTTCGGCGCGAGCAGCACCTCGAAGCGCAGGTCGGGCCAGAGCGGCACCGGCCAGCGCAGCGCCTCGCACTCCAGATCGCCGATCCGGCGGCGGACGGTGGATTCCGGGGGCCCGAAGACCGAGCGGTAGCGGGCGGCGGCGCCCCGGGAGCGGGCGGAGCGGGTCATGGCCTGCCAGCGTCGGTTGGCCTCCCGCATGTCCGCGGCGGAGGCGCCCAGTTCGTGCCGGGCGCGCTCCACCAGGTCGGCGTTGTGGTCGGCCATCCGGCGCAGCAGGACCAGCTGGAAGTCGAGTGCGGTGAACGGGCCTGGGGCGGCGGAAGAGCTAGCGGGCATGCACCCCATCGTCGCGCACCGTGAGCGCTCCCGGGCGGTGCCCGTCGGGCAGGAACAGCACCGAGTTGACGTACCGCACGTACCGCGGGTGTCTCGGCGTGAGCACCCGGCGCAGCAGGCCCTGCGAGACGACGTGCGACGTGCCGGACTGGTGCTCCTCCAGGTCGAACGCGGCCAGCGGCACCCAGGTGTCGTGCGGCAGCACCCAGCCCCGGTAGCCGTGGTGGCGGGTCAGGAGCTCCACGATGGGGGCGATCGGCTGGATGCGGGACTCCAGCTCGATGAAGATCGCCGGGTGGTCGCGGGTGATCAGTTCGTGGGCGCCGCGCAGCACCGGCAGCTCGTTGCCGTCCACGTCGATCTTGACGAAGTGCACGTTCCGCAGGCCGAGCCCGTCCAGGGTCACGCACGGCACGTCCACGGCGACGTCGTGGATGTCGCGGCGGACCAGGGACGACACGCCCCGCTCGCCCCGGTCGCCGCGCGGCAGCCAGAGCCGGGCCGTGCCCGGGCGGTCCGTCGCCGCGGCCTGGATCACCCGGACGTTGCCGGGCGTGCTGGCGGAGAGCAGCCGCGCCAGGTGCGGCACCGGCTCGACGGTCACCACGCGGTGCGCGCGCGAGGCGAGCCGCCGCGACCACGGGCCGTACCAGCCGCCGACGTCCACGGCGGTGCCGCAGCCCGGCGGGCAGAGGTCGGCGAGCCGTCCCAGCTCCGGTTCGAAGCGGGGGTAGACCAGCCGGGCCACGGCGGCGATCAGCCGGTCGGGGACGTAGGGCGCCAGGCGGGCGGCGAAAGTCATGGGCACCCTCTCGTCACGGGGACATTCGTTTGAGCAGCTGTTCGTGCTCGTCCTCGGGGACCTGCTCGCCGGAGGAGGGCAGCAGCTGCGGTATGCCGTCGATGACGGGATAGCGGCGCCGCAGCCGGGGGTTGTACAGCGACTCCTCCGGTACGAGGGGCTCCTCCGGGGACAGCAGGTGCAGCGGGCCCTTGTCGAGCGGGCACGCGAGGATCTTCAGCAGCGGGTCGTCGGGGTTCATCCGCTGGTCAACTCCTTGGGGGCGGTCGAGGGTCGGGGAGTGGTGCCGTCGTGCTTCGGCATGGCGATGAGCACGGACACGGCGAGGACGGTGCCCGCGATTCGCAGGGTGAGGCGCACCGGTTCGTGCGGCAGCGCCTCCCCGAACGCGAGCGTGCCGAGCACCGCCGTGAACAGCGATGTCACCGTCGTGCACACGGGGACGATCAGTGACGCCCGGCAGCGCTGCAGGGCGGCCTGCGACATGACCAGGCCGAACGCGCCGGTGAACAGCAGCAGGTAGGGGTAGGGCGAGCGGAGCAGGCCGCCGAGCGCGCCGGCGATGTCGTCCGTCGTCAGATAGCTGGAGACGCCCTTGATGGCCAGCGAGCTCACGCCGTACAGCAGCCCCACGGCGACGCCGTACTCGACGCCCGCCGTCGGCATCCGGTGCCGGTGTCTGGCACGGCGCTCCGCGGAGCCGTACAGCCAGACGCCCGCCGCGAGCGACGGCAGGCACACCGTGAGGATGAGCGCCACGGGCGCGCCGCGGCCGACCGTGTCGCTCTCCTCGCTGAGCGACAGGACCACCATGAGCAGGGCGAGCAGGATCGCGCCGACCGCGTACCGCTCGCGGCCCGAGGTCCGCTCGCCGAGCAGGACGGAGGAGAGCAGCAGGAGGAGGACGAGGCCGGAGACGAAGATGCCCTGGGCGGCGGCGATGGGCAGCGTGCGGTAGACGGCGAGCTGGGCGGCGAAGCCCGCGGCGAGGGCCAGCGAACCGCCGATCCACAGCCAGCTCCCGAGCACCTGCTTCAGGAGCTGCGCGGGCTTGCGGACGCTGACCGACGGCATGGCCGTCAGCGCCCGTTTCTCCAGGACGAAGCCGGTGCTGTAGAGCAGGTTCGCGAACAGCGCCGCAACCACGCCCCACCACATGGTCAGGCCTTTCGGGCGTGCAGCAGGAGGATCGACGCGGCGCTGGGCACGGCGCAGGCCAGCCGGTCGAGGGCGCGCAGCGGGCGTGGCACGCCGTGGAAGGGCGCCCCGGACAGGCGTACGACCTCGAAGCCGGAGGCGGCGACGAACTCGCGCAGGGCGCGGGCCGTGTACAGCCGCAGGTGGCCCACGACCTCCTTGCCCGGGCGGCCGTGGATGGCGCGCAGGCTGACCTCGGAGAAGACGGGCTGTACGCCGGCGAGAAGCAGGCCGCGGTTGTACCAGGCGGCGAGGTTGGGGGTGGAGAGCATGAGGTGCCCGCCCGGCCGCAGCACCCTTCGCAGCTCGTCGAGGGCGCTGTCCGGGTCGACGAGGTGTTCGACGACCTCGCTGAACAGCACGGCGTCGGCCGCCCCGTCCGCGAACGGCAGCCCGCCGTCGGAGAGTTCGCCGCGTACGACGTACGGAATGCGGGCGTGCGCGCGCTTCAGGGCGTCCTGCGACCAGTCGACGCCGATGACGCGGTGGCCCGCGAGTATCGGTGCGGCGGTCGCCGCGGCCGTGCCGTCGCCGCAGCCGATGTCGAGGACGGTGGCGGTGCGGGCGGTGGCGGGGCCGAGTGCGGCGGCGAGGAGGCGGGCCTGGCGCAGGCTGCGGGCGTCGCCGGACGCGACGGGGACGGCCGGGTTCTCGTAGAAGTCCCGGAGTCCGGCGGGGCGTTTGGTGGTCGTGATGGTCACTTGGGCCCCTCCTCCTTCTTCGCGGAGGGCTCGCCGGACTCGGTGTGCTCCGTCGCGTGCAGGTAGTGCTCGAAGAGGTCGCGCAGGTGTGCGCCGTCGCCGTGGCTGAGCAGCGTCCTCGACCAGCGCAGGGCGAGGTGCAGGCGGCCCGCCGTCGACGCCGTGGTGACGGTGAGGCCGCGGGGCAGCCGGGCGGGCGCGGAGAACCACACGGCGTGCGCGCGGCCCGCGTCGCCGAAGTCCAGGGTGTACGGGACGCGGCCGATGTTGCTCAGGAGCGTCGTCGACGTCCAGGGCCCGGCGGCTCTGCGCAGGCCGCGGGTGGCGGCGGCCCTGAGGGTGACGGGCAGGACCGGCGCGGTCAGGAGCGTGGCGCCGCGGCCGAGCTGGGGGCGGGGCAGGGCCTTGAGGGCGCGGGTGCGCTCGGAGGTGCGGCGGAGCAGGTCGCGGGTGGCCTCCGGGGTCCACTCGCGGGACGCCAATTCGTCGGCGCCGAACGGGACTTCGACAAGGCGGGTGCCGTTGCCGATCGGCATGGTGGCGTCACGGGGGCGGTCGTCGACGGGCATGGTGATGCGGAAGGGGCGGGGCCGGGCGCCGTGTTCGCGGTTCCAGTGGGCGATCATCAGCGCGGTGGCGACCATGAGCTGGTCGTTCACGGTGAAGGGGGAGCCCTTGGGGCGGCGCGGCACCGGGAGCTCCGCGACGAGCATGCCGTTGCCGGGGGAGGGCTCGGGCGAGCCCTTCGCGACCCGGGCCGGGGGCGACCACCCCGACGGGGCGTCGGGCGGCGGCTGCTCCTGTGCCGCCTGCGGTCCGGCGGGCGTACGGGACGGGGGCGCGGCCGGTGAGTTGTCCCGGCCGCCGTAGAGCTCGGCGGCCGTCGCGAGGACCCGGAGGCAGGCCGGCCCGTCGAGGGCGGTGTGGTTGATGGTGAGGAAGAGGACGGAGCCCCGGCTGGCGGCGGCGGGGGTGCCGTCGGTGGGGGACGGCGTCACCACTTCCAGGCGGATCGGGGGCGAGGAGGTCAGCGGGGGCGCATCGGCCAGGGCGCGTTCGCGGGCCCGTTTGAGGGCGTCGGGTTCGGCGGGCGGGAACGTCACGACCTCCACGTCCGGGTCCGCCGTCAGCTCCCACTCGTAGCGGCGGCGGTACCAGGGGCCCCGCGCCTCCCGCATCAGGATGCGCGGGTGGCGGCGCAGGGCCTCGCCGAAGGCGGCCCGGAGGCGGTCCGGGTCCGGGGTGCCCGGCAGGTGCACCTCGATGTGCACGGTCTCCGGCTCCTCCTCCTGGAGGCAGTGCCGGGAGACCTCGTCGACGACGGGGAACGGCACGCGTGCGGGCGGCCGCCCGGGGCCGTCCGCGCGCCGTGCCGGGTGTTCCAGTGCGGTCATCGCTGGGTGCCTTCTCCTGTCGTGGACTTTCGCCTGCGGCGCGAGAGGCGCATCGCCCTGCGGCCGGGCGGCGCGGGCTCCGGCTGGGCCGATGCGGGGCCGCGGGCCGAGACGGTCGGGCCCGCGTCGTGGCGGGGCGCTTCCGGTGCGGTGTCCGGGCCGCCGCGCTTGCGGCGGGGCAGCGGGGGCGTCGCGGGGGCGGTGCCGGGCGCGGGCGGGTAGGGCGGGGTCGGGCCGTACTCCAACGTATCCGTGGCGCGCTGCCGTGTCTCCCTCACCGTCACCAGCGCCGCGAACAGCGCTAGGAGAGCGAGGAGTTGGGCCGTGTGGCCGAACGCCCCCTCGTCGGCCGAGACGGTGTCGCCCGCGCCCGTCGCCGCCACGACGCCCGCTCCCGCCATCGCCAGGAACGCGACCGGCACCAGGAGCGCGTGCCGCCACCGGGCGAGGAGTGCGAGTGCCGGGACCAGCAGGGCGAAGGGGCCCGCGATCACGGCGGCCACCAGGGTGAGCGCCACCGTGCCGAGGACGATGCCCGGGGCGGGTGGCGGTCCGGCCGGGAGGTCCGTGTCGGTGTCGCGGCGCCGCCACAGGACCACGACGAGGACCGCAAGGGCGAGGACGCCGACGCCGGCCAGGATCAGCCCGATCTCGTAGATCTGCGACGGCTCGTAGGTCAGCTTGACCGTGCCGCCCTCGCCGTTCGGCACCAGCCAGCCCTGCTGCCAGCCGTCGAGCCGCACCGAGGTGAGCTCCTTGCCGTTGAGGGTCGCCTTCCAGCCGTCGTTCACGTTCTCGTACGTGGTGAGGTACGAGGCCGCTCCCGAGCCGACCGTCACCTCGCGGCGGTCGCCCAGCCAGTCCTTGATCTCCAGCTCGCGGGCTGTCGTGTCGGGGGCGTCCGGCGTGCCGCGGGTCAACGACGCGTCCATGACGGCGAGCGGTCCGGCGTCGCCGGTCTCCACGCTGTGCGCGCCCGCGCCGAGCCGGATCGCCGGGGACTTCTCGCCCTCCTGGCAGAGGGTGATGTCGACCGGGCGCCGGTCGGTGAGGTCACGGACCTTGCCCTTGGCGCTCGTCTCGTACAGCTCGCCGTCGATCGCCATCACCGGGCCCTGGCCGCAGGGCAGCGAGAAGCGGTCCGCGGGGTCGGGCTGCTTGGTGCGGTACTCGTCGAGCGCCGGTACGTACACCTCGGTGAGGCCCACGGGCAGCTGGAGGTCGTTGTCCGCCACCGGGTTGTGGACCGTCAGCGGGGCGGTCTCCGTGATGGTGATGTCCATCTCGTCGGTGGTGATCGGCGCGAAGCGGGCGTTGCCGTTCTCGTCGACGCCCGCGGTCGCCGCGCCGTCCGGCGAGCTGATCTCGATCTTGACGGGACGGGTGGACAGACCGCCGGCGGCGGGCAGCACGATCTCGCCCACCGGCTGCTTGCCCGGCCACTTGAGGTGGATCACGGGACGGTCGGCGGAGCCCGCGATCCACCCCGTCGTCAGGTCACCGTCGGTGAGGTTGCGGGGCGAAAGACCGCTGCCCAGCTTCGCCGTCGAGTCCGCGGTGGCGATGATCTGCCGCTCCTGCTCCGGCGCCACCTTGTAGAGCAGCTCGTCCAGTTCGGCGCCCGGCACGGCGACCGCGCTCGCCTTGAAGTCGTACGCGGCCTCGCCCGTCGTCGTGAAGCGGCGGTGCAGCCCGGCCTCGACGTTCACCGGCGACAGGGCGCCGGGGTCCGAGGAGCGGTGCATGGAGTACGTCGTCGCCTTGGCGTCGGTGGACTTCTCCGCGTCCGTGGGCATCTGGAGGAGCTTGGTGACGCGCACGTCCGGGATGCTGATCTCCGAGAAGCCCGCGCCGGTCAGTCCGGGGCGGCCCTCCTCGGTGTCCAGGATGGTGATCTTGATCCAGTCGGTGGAGCCCGCGCGGGCCTTGATCCGCTGGGCCGTGCCGTTCGGCCGGAGGTCGCTGGTGACGCTGCCCCGCTCGGTCTCCACGCGCACCCGCGTGGGCGCGGAGCGGACGCCGTCCTGCGGCAGCGGCGTGACGCGGAAGGAGGCGGGGACCGTGACCTTCGAGCGGAACTCGGCCTTGATCCACTCGCCGTCCGCCGAGCCCGCGTTGCCCTCGGCCCAGGCCGTGGCCGGGTTTCCGTCGAAGGCGTTCACCGGGTCGTACTGCGGCAGGTGGAAGAGCCAGTTGCCGTAGCTGGACGCCGAGACGGACTTGGCGCCGCGCAGCTCCGCCGTCGTCTGGTGCTCGATGCCCTTGGTCGGCAGGATCTGGTGCGGCTTCTTGCCCGGGTCCTGCACGGCGTCGACGGCGTTCCGCTCGTCGCGGCCGTACGTGTAGGAGGTGTTGGAGTTGACCAGGCCGAAGCGGGTGTCGGCGCGGCGCAGGCCGTCGCCGACCGCTTGCAGGGCCGGCGCCCCGACGCCCGGGTGGTTGTCGCCGGTCAGGACGGCCGGGCGGTCCCGCATCGACGGGTCGGCGGAGAGTGGAAGCAGGGCTTCCGGGCCGCCGCTGACGACCGCCGTGTTGGAGACCGGCTTCAGGCCCGCCTGGCCGGGGCGCTCGGCGCCCTTGCCGGGAGCGTAGATCTCGACCGCGCGCTGGCGCGGATAGAGCCCCTCGACCTGGATCGGGGTGTCGTCCTCGATCTTCCCGCCGGTCGTCGTCGGGCCGAGGCCCGTGACGCGGCGGAAGCCCGACTCCTCCAGGGTGCGCTTCACGGTCGAGGAGGGGACGTGGCCGACCTGGTCGGGGTCGAGGTCGTTGCGTACGACGACGTAGTAGAGACCGGCGCGCGTCAAGTAGTCGCGCAGGCCCGGCACTTGGCCGCCGGTCATCAGCGCCTGCTCGACCGCGTCCATCGCGCGGCGGTTGCCCGGCGTGCCGAACGGCACGTAGTCGCGCTGCGCCCAGCGCGAGTCGGCGAGCACGTCCAGGGGCTGGTCGATGGGCGAGCCCCAGGTGTAGATGCCGTGCGCGGTCGCAGGGACGACGAGGGCACGGGAGTCGGGGGAGTACTTCTCCAGCCAGTCGGCCGTCGCCTGCCAGTACGTCGGCAGCTTCTGGAACGAACCGGGCTGCAGGATCGAGCCGTTGAGGTACGGCCAGGCGAGGCCGGGCAGCACGAGGACGGCGGCGATCAGTGGCGCGTACCGCCGCCCGCGCACCGGCCTGGCACCGCGCGCCAGGGAGGCCACGCCCACCAGATGCATCAGCCCGAAGACCAGCGCGAGCGCGAGGCCCGTCTGGAACTTGTAGATGTTGCGGAACGGCACGAGGCCGCCGTTCAGCCAGGACTGGACGGTGTCGTGGAAGGGCGCGCCGAACGCGCCGCCGTACCCGGCCAGCGTGATCAGGGCGACGGAAAGGACCGTCAGGACCAGCCAGCGCCGCTCCGGCAGATCGCGCCGCGCCAGGCCCGCGAGGCCGAGCGCCGCCGCGAGCGCCGAGCAGACGATCGTCACGACGGCCGTCGCCACCGTCCACCCCGCGGGCAGCCAGGCCTCGCCGAAGTGCAGATACGCCACCCAGTTCCCGGCGCCGCGCAGCGTCTCGGTCGCCGACATCGTGCCGGTCGTGGTGGCCGAATTCTCCACGTAGGGCAGGAAGTTCTCGCCGTAGATGCCGAGCATCAGCAGCGGTACGACCCACCAGGCCGTGGCCAGGATGACGCCCGGCACCCACCAGGTGATCAGCTTCCGCTTGCGCGGGCCGTTCGGCCGGGAGAGGAGATAGAGACCCACGGGCAGCAGCGAGGCGAGCGTCGCCGCCGCGTTCACGCCGCCCATGAACGGGATGATCAGCGCCGAGCGGCACGCGGCGAGCCGCGCGCTGATCCGCTCGTCGGCGAGCGGCAGCAGCACCCACGGCAGCACCGCGCCGGGCAGCGCGGCCGCCGACGTCGACCCGACCACGACGGTGAACGTCGGCCACAGCGCGTACACCACCGCGCCGAGCAGCCTGCTGGGCCGGCTGCCGATGCCGAGCCGCTCGGCGAGCCGCAGCGCGCCCCAGAACGCCGCCGCCACGATCAGCGACAGCCACAGCCGCTCGGCCAGCCACACCGGCAGCTGCACCAGATCGGCCAGACCGTAGAACGGCAGCATCGGGAAGACGTAGCCGACGTACTGGTCCTGGATGCCGCCGAAGCCGCCCCGGTCGTGCCAGAGCTGTCCCAGGTCGGAGAGGAACTGCCAGGGGTCGACGGCGACACCGAGCTTGGTGTCGAACGTCATCCGCCCCGGTTTCACCGCGAGGAACAGCACGAACACCACGGCCCAGAACCCGAGCAGCCAGCGCCGCGAACGCGGCCCCCGCGAGGGTTCAGGGGCATCGGTCGTGGGTCTCGCGGCCGCCGGGGGTGGGGCCTGGACCGTGGTCATGGACACCGCCTGAGAATGAGAAGGAGATTCCAGGTCGCGATCTCGCGCACACCCGGCACCTTGGTGATCGCCCCGGCCAGGAAGGGCCAGTAGCGCGAGCGCGCCGACACGATGTCCACGTCGTCGCGGCCGCGCACCTGGCGCAGGGTCGTGCCGACGTGATGGGCGAAGAGGTTCTCGCCGAGCGTGTGCTTCGCGGCCTTACCGGTACGCCGTTCATAGCGGGCGCGGGCCCGGTCGGCGCCCAGATAGTGCCAGGGCGCCCACTCGTGCCCGCCCCACGGGGAGAGCCAGTTGGTGAACGAGACATAGATCAGTCCGCCGGGCCTGGTGACCCGGACCATCTCGCTCAGAAATGTCTGCGGGTCGTCGACGTGCTCAAGGACGTTCGAGGAGAACGTCACGTCGGCGACGCCGTCCGCCAGCGGCAGCAGATACCCGTCGGCCACCACCGAACCCTCCGGCGGCTTGGCCCCCAGCTCGGCCGGGTCCGGCTCGAAGAGGAAGCACCGCGCGCCGCGCCGCCGGAACTCCTCGGTGAAGTAGCCGCCCCCGCCGCCGATGTCGACGACGACGCGGTCCTTCACCGGTACGTACGCCTCGACCTGGTCGGCGGCGTCCCGGGCGAGGAGGGTGTAGCACCGCTCGGGCTCCCGCTGCTCGCGCAGGAAGGCCCGGAAGAGGGTGGCGGAACGGCGCAGCGAGGGGTCCTTCACGCAGACCCCTGGGGTATTCCGGCCGCGGGTCCCTGGGGCATTCCGGGGGCGTGGTGGGCGGCGACCGCCTCGGCCGCCACCGCCTGGAACTGCCGCACCGTGTTGCCCCAGCGGAACTGCGTGGCCCGCTCACCGGCGGCCTTGCCGAGGGATCTGCGGCGCTCGGCGCTGAGGGCAAGGGTGCACCAGGCGGCGGCGAAGGAGCTCTCGCCGCGGGCGAGGAGCCCGGTCACGCCGTCCTCGACGGAGTCCCGCACCCCCGGCACGTCGAAGCCGATCGAGGGTGTCGAGCGGGTCGCCGCCTCGGTGATGACGAGACCCCAGCCCTCCACCGCCGACGGGTGGAGCAGCATCCAAGCCTCACAGAGCAGCCGGTGCTTCTCGGCCTCGGAGACGTGCCCCTTGAACTCCACGCCAGGACCGGCGAGTTGTTCGAGGCGGGCGCGCTCGGGACCGTCGCCCACGATCACGAGACGGCCGCCCGTGACGGGTCTGACCCGTTCCCAGAGCCGCAGCAGGAGATCGATGCGCTTGTACTCGACGAGCCGTCCCATCGCGAGGAACAGCGGTTCGTCGGAGCGGGCGTGCAGCGGGCCCGGCTCCTCGACGCCGTTGTGCACGATGCGGATGCGCTCGCGCTCGACACCGATCGCCCGCAGCGCCGTGGCGGTCGACGGCGACACGGCCACCAGGAGGTTTCCGCGCTGGGCGCCGGACAGCGCCCAGTGCTCCAGCCTCCGGCCGAGCCGCGCCGCGGGGGCGAGGGCGCCCTGGAAGCGCATCCCCCACAGATCGGTGTGGACGTGGTTGACCAGGCAGAGGGTGGGCCCGTGGTGCCACAGCGGCGCCAGGTACGGCATGCCGTTGCAGACCTCGACGAGCAGGTCGCAGTCGCCGACCTGCCGGGTGAACGCCGAGCGGGCCCGTACGTAGTGGCCGAGGTCGCTGCCGGCGGACACCACGCGGTAGTCGCGGTACGCGGCGGGCCCGCCGCACAGCAGGGTCACCTGGTGGCCCAGCTTGCTGAGCCCGTCGGCGAGCCGGTCGACGAGGAGTTCGGAGCCCCCCGCGGCCGGATTGCCGAGGTCGCGGTGGGCGAGGAAGACGATCCGGCGCGGCTGTGGGGGAGGCGCCGGAATCCGCTCCGCGCGGCGTGGGGTGGCCGCGCGCAGCGAGGACGGTACGTGCTGGGGCATGCGTGCTCCAACTCGTCTCAGGGTGCGGAACTGTGGGGGGTCCGGTCGGGCGGAACGGTCCTGCTGGTTCTGCGAGGGTCATACGGGGGGCGTGCGGGGTGGTGCGGGGCTGTGCTCGGGCGGTGCGGGGCTGTGCGTGGGTGGGGGTGGATAGTTTTCGCCGCCCCGTACCGCGCGGCTACTCACCGAAGTGACAATTTTTGCGCTTTCAAGGGCTGACGTCTCATCACATCGTGGTGGGTTGCAGGGCGGTCGGTGACGCGTCCGGATTCGGACTCTCGGGCTCCGCCGATTCACCGTGCCTTCCGGGACCGTTCGCCCCGTCGTCACGCCGCCGTCCCCGCGCGACGAGCACGACACCCGCCACCGCGAGTACCCCGCCAAGGACGCCCGCACCGAGCGGAAGCGTCTCGCCGACCAGTTCCAGACGGCTGCTGTCGTCGTCCGCGAGCTTCACCTGGGCCTTCTGCGTGGCCGGCGTGAACGCGATCCGCTCGCTGTCGAGCAGCACCGTCGCGTCCTTGTCCGAGCCCGGCGCGCGCAGCGTCTTGCGGGGCCCGATCGCGGCGTAGATGATCCGGCCGGTGCGCCGGTCCGCGACGAGCTCGATGCCGTGGTTGGCGTAGTACTCGTCCGCGATGACCTGGCTCTTCCTCGGCTGACCGACCATCCGCCCCGGCACCTGGCGCGTGCCGGTCTTGGTGGCCTTCACGGTGGCCGTGAAGCGGTAACCCTCGTATCCCTGGATCTTCTTCGTGCCCCGGTAGGTGAGCGGCACGGTCGCGCCCAGCGTGTTGTCCCACCAGCGGTAGGACCGCTTCTCGACGTCGAAGGGGAACTTCAGATAGGCCTCGCCCTCGAAGTACGGCTCCTCGTCGCAGCAGTGCACGGGCCTGTTGGTCTTCCGGTCGGTGACCCAGCGTTCCTTGGTCCACTGGAGCGCGTCGTGCGGGCTGGCGGCGGGCAGCGACTTGTCCGGGTCGACGGATGTCACCACGTCCCAGACGGCCCGGTCGCTGTCGCTGTCCGCGACATCGCCGCGGACCTGCCGGGTGATGGTGAGGTTCTTGTCATGAACGGTCTTGATTTTTCCGGTGTCGAAGTAACTCCCCTTGCCCTTGAAGACCGTGACGGTGTCGATGTCCACGGGCGTACGTTTCGCGCGCGGCTCGACGTACCAGGCCAGCATCGGCGCGAGGACCAGAAGAAACGCGCCGAGCCCGAGAAGGATCAGCGACAGAGGTGAGGCGGTGCGGCGCATGAGGTCACTCCTGGGCTGAGGCGGGAGAAGTGTTACTGAGCCGTATGGGCCGGGAACCGTAGGCGCACCCTTGACGAAGTGTCAATGCATTGATGACACTGAGCACTTGCCGGACGGGGCCGGCACGGGCTGTGCGACCAGGACTTCGTGGCCGGAGCTTCACGACCGGCCGACGGCCTGCGCCCCGGGGTGGGGACGACCTCCGACAGAGAGGCTGACCCTCGCAATGCACCGACTGCTCGCCGCTTCACTCACCGTCGCCGCCGCGGCGCTCCTCGCCGTGGGCGCGGCGCTCGGCATCGTCGCGCTCCTCGGCGCCACACCGGACCAGCCCAACACGCCGCTCGTGCATTACGAGACACCGGCGCGGGGGCAGTGAGCGACGGTGGCCGTGACCCGCGCTCAGCCGTCCGGCGACCGGACGGCCGACGACAGCTTCCCGGACGACCGGACTCCGGATACGGCGGCCGGGCCACCGGCTGAGACGCCGCTGCCCGACGCCCCCCTGCCGGAGCCCACTCCTCCGTCCCCGTCCCCGTCCCCGTCCCCGTCCCCGTCTCCGTCCCCCTCCCCGCACCGCTCGGCCTGGCGCGACGTGCCGCCCCGGCAGGTGCGGGAGTTCGCCGCCCTCGCCCTGGAGGAGGTGCCCGCCCTCGCCCAGGACATCCTGCGCGAGATCCGCGCCGAATACCCCGGCCTGCCCGTCGTCCTCGACGACTCGGGCGAGCCGATGGCGCTGGTCGGCATCCGCCGCGCCCTGGAGGGCTTCGTCCAGCAACTGGCATCCCAGGAGGGCCGGCCGCGCTACCACCTGGAGGTCTTCCAGGAGTTCGGCCGCGGCGAGGGCCTGCACGGCCGCAGCCTCGACTCGCTCCAGGCGATCTACCGCCTGGGCGTACGGCTGGCCTGGCGCCGCCTCGCCGAGATCGGCCAGCAGATAGAGATCCCGCCCCCGGCCATGTACGAACTCGCCGAGTCGGGCTTCGAGTACCTGGACGGACTGGTCGACCAGTCCGTACGCGGATACGCGGAGGCCGCGGCCCGCGAGGCGGGCGAACGGCTTCGGCTGCAACGCAAGTTGATGGAGCTGCTGCTGAGCGAGCGCCGCTCCGACAGCACGGCGAGCCTCTCGCACGGGCCCGGCTCCGGTCCGGCGTCCGGCGGCAAGACCGCACCCCTCGGCAACGCCCTCGGTGAGCGCGCCGCCCGCGTCGGCTGGCAGCTCCCCGAACGCGTCGCCGTCGGCGTCCTGCTGCGCCCCGCCCGGGAGGCCGTCGCCCCCGCCGTCGGCGAGGGCGTCCTGCTCGACATGGAGGCCGAGCAGCCCCGCATGGTGGTGCCCGACCCCGACGCGGCGGGCCGGCCCGAACTCCTGCGCCGCGCCATGACCGGCTGGTCCGGCGCCATCGGCCCGCCCGTCGCCCTGGCCGACGCCGCGAAGTCGCTGCGCTGGGCGGAGGCGGCGGTGCGCCTGATGGAGCGCGGACTGCTGCCCTCCGGTGAGGTGCTGCACTGCACGGAGCACACCGAGGCGCTGGTGCTGCTGCAGCCCGAGGAGCTCATCGAGGACCTGGCCCGCCGCTGTCTGGCCCCCCTGGAACACTGCGGCCCCGCGCACGGCCGCCGCCTCGCCGAGACCCTCCTGGCCTGGCTGGAGACCCGCGGCGGCGCCCCCGAGGTGGCCGCACGCCTGGGAGTCCACCCGCAGACGGTCCGCTACCGCCTCCGCCAGATAAGGGAACTCTGGGGCGACGAGGTGGACGACCCGGACCGCCGCTTCGAACTGGAACTGGTGCTGCGGGCACGCAGGCTGAGGGGGCAGCTGGGGCGGGGCTAGGGCGTGTCTTTCGGATCAGCCCGGCGTGGCGGGCCCTCCAGCCGGCCTGATCCGGACGAGTGGCCCCAGGCGCCCATACTCCCGGCTCCGGACGCCGCCATCACCCGGCAAGGCCGCCACGCCGGAGTTGTATATTCCGCACACAACTTTCACAGTGGCGGGTTTCGCAGTCACCCGGACGGCGCCTAGCCTCCAAGCCTCATGGACTACTGCCACCCGTGCCGCAGGCACCTCAACGGAGCCCTCGCCTGCCCGGGGTGCGGGACTCCGGCCGAAGCGGGCCGGGAGTACACGCGGTCGCTCACCGCCGAAGATGGCCCTGATGGCCGGGACGGCGGCGCGTACGACGAGGATTCGGATGCGCCCCGAGACGGGGGCCGGACCGGAGGCCGTGCCCGCGGTCGCACCCGCCGCAGGGAGCGCGGTCGCGCCGCACACCGGCGCAGGCGCCGCACGCTCCTCCTCGTCACCGCGGGCGTCGCGCTCGCGGCCGGTGGCCTGAGCCTCGCCGAACTGGGCACCGCGGGCCCGTCGGAGCAGCCCACGGCCGCGTCCGCCCCCGATGGCGACCCGGGGGAGAGCGCGTCCGTGACGGGCACCGCGGCGCCGGGCGGCAGCGCGTCGGCGACAGATGCGGTGGCCACGGGGACGGCCCCGGCGAGCGAGAGCGAGCAGGCGAAGGACGCCGAGAGGGAGAAGCGGAAGAAGGCCCGCGAGAGCGGCGCGGGCGAGGGCGGGGACGAGGACGACGGCGAGGACGGGGCGGGGCAGGCCGGGGAGGCCGGCGACGGGCGGCCGGCGCAGCCCTCGGCGACCCCGCCCCCGGCGGGCACCCCGGACGCACCACGTCCGACCGCGGCCCCGCCCGCCACCGAGGCCCCGAAGCCCACCCCGACCCCGGAGCCGTCCCCGACGAGGGAGTGCGACCGCTTCCTGTGGTGGTGCACCTAGGGCGTGTCTTTTGGATCGGTCCGGGCCCGCGACGCCTGGCGCCAATTCCGTGGCGCCAATTCCATGGCGCCGATTACGTCCGCAGTTCGAACCAGACCCCCTTGCCCGTCCGGGCGCCCCCACCCCCGAAGGGCGCCCCGGGCCCGCTCCCCCAGCGCCCCCCACTCATGGCATCGACGAGCCAGAGCCCACGCCCGGACTCGGCGTCGTAGCCCTCGCGCATGACCGGCAGGTCGTCGGGCGCCCCGTCGTACACGGTGACGCGCACGCCCGACGCCACGACGGAGAGCCACACCAGCGACCCCACGCCCACGGCGTGCACGCAGGCGTTGGTGACCAGTTCGGACGTGCAGAGGGCAGCGGAGTCGACGAGGCCGTCGAGCCGCCGGGAGCGAAGGACGGAGGCGACGAAGTCGCGGGCGATGCGGGGAGAGGTCTCCAGGGGCGGACAGAAGAGGGTGTACGTGTACGGGGCGACCTGGGGGTCGGGGGGCCAGGCGGGGGTGAGCGGGGCGGTGGGGAGGGTTTTGGGCATGGCAGGTCAACTCCGTCAGGGGTGCGGGGGTGGGGCCGCCAGCAGGTGGCAATGCCCGCAGGTCGCGGGACCGCGGGTGCGCTTCCAACTCGCGTGGGGCCTGGGTGAGTTCGAGGCAGCGCGGGGCCGCCCTCACCCAGGGTGTCGAGTGCGCTACTGAAGGTAAGGCGTAAGGTAGTGACGGCACAAGGTAATGACGCCTCTTCCCCTCTTTCCGGTGACTCGCCCGCAGCAGGCGCGGCATACTCGTTCAGCCGATCAACCTGGGAGTAAGTGCCAATGCCGCCAAGGAGTTCCCCCACCGCCCGGCAGGAGCGCCTGGGAAGGGAGCTGCGCAAGATGCGCGAACACGCGGGCGTCACGGCCCGTGCGGCCGCCGCGCTGCTCGGCTCGAATCCGATGCAGCAGAGTGCCGTGGAGACCGGGCGCAGCGGCATCAGCGAGGAACGGATCCGGCAACTGGCCGCGCACTGCGCCTGCCAAGACGGTGCGTACGTCGACGCATTGGTCGCCATGTCCTTGGAGCGCGGCAAAGGCTGGTGGGAGAAGTACCGCGAGGTTGTGGCCCCCACCGGTCTCGACCTGGCGGAGCTGGAGCATCATGCCTCCAGGCTCCAGACCTTCGAAGTGGCGCACATCCCCGGCCTGTTGCAGACCGAGGGCCATATGCGGGCCGCATTCCGGTACGTGCTGCCGACCCGGCCCAGCGAGGGGCAGGAAGCCCACGTAGCCTTCCGCACGGCACGTCAGCAAGTCATCTCGGGCCCATCCCCGACCCCGTACGAAGCGGTGATTCACGAGGCCGCGCTACGCATCAGGGTTGGTGGCCGCAAAACGGCCCGCGCGCAGTTGGAGCACATCCTCGACCGTTCCGAATCGGACCACGTGACCGTGTGCGTCGTACCTTTCGCCAGCGAGGACTTCGCCGGCGCGGGGTACTCGATGCTGTATGCGCACGGTCCGGTCCCGCAGCTGGACACGGTGCAGATCGACACCGCGCATGGCGCGCAATTCCTGGATGGGGAGGCAAGGATGACGCGGTACCAGGCGCGCTACGCACGTGTCGCGGGCAGCGCGCTCACCCCCGAGTCCTCGCGGGACTTCATCACCCGCATCATCCGCGAACTGTGAAAGGTGCCACCGTGCCCAACGCCCTCAACTGGCAGAAGTCGACATTCTCCGGCGGAGGCGACGGCGACAACTGCGTCGAACTCGCCGCCACGACGACAGCGATACACCTCCGCGAAAGCGACGCTCCCACCACTGCCCTCAGTACAGGCGCACCGCAACTCCACGCCCTCCTGGCTGCCCTCAAAGGCGGCCACGTCACACCCGCCCGTCGGGCCTGCTGAGGTCCTCTAGCCCTCCGTGCCCAGCATCCTCCGCAGCAGTTCCCGCAGGGTCTCCCGCTCCTCGTGGGAGAGGCGGCCCAGCGGCTCGCGGGCGAAGTTCAGGGAGTCGCGCAGGCCGCGCGCCACCACGGTGCCCTCGGCCGTGGGTGCCGCCAGCTTCACGCGGCGGTCGGCCGGGTCGGGGCGCCGCTCCACCAGGCCACGCGCCTCCAGCCGGTCCACGATCCCCGTGATGTTGGACGGCTCGCACTTCAGCTTCTGCGCGATGCGCCGCATGGGCATAGGTTCGAGGGAGAGCAGCCCCAGGACGCGCGCCTGCGCCCCGGTCAGTGCGTGCCCGGCGGCCGCCTCCTCGTATTCCTCGTGGTAGCGAGCCACAACCGTGCCGATGAGCTCGACGACTTCGAGTGTCAGCGGGTCGGCGCGGGGGACGCGAGGAGGGGGACTCTGGTCGGCCATGGCGACCAGGCTACCGGGTTACTTGACATCGTGAAATATTCAGGAGCATGGTTGTTTAACAACCTCAAGCATTTCCGCGACGCGTTTCGCAGCGCGGCGGTCCGTACGACGCAGTAGGAGGACGCCCCACATGTCCGTCACCCCCGACCAGCTCCCCTCCGTCAGCCGCGAATGGCACCTCGTGCGGCGCCCGTCCGGCTGGCCGGTCCCGGAGGACTTCGCGCTGCGCGAGGCCCCCGTCGAGGCCCCGGCCGAGGGCCGCGTCCTGGTCCGCAACCTGCACTTCTCCGTGGACCCGTACATGCGGGGCCGGATGAACGACGTGAAGTCGTACGTCCCGCCGTTCCAGCTCGACCGCCCCATGGAGGGCGGCGCGGTCGGCGAGGTCATCGCCTCGAACGCCGAGGGCTTCGCCGTCGGCGACCACGTCCTGCACTTCGCGGGCTGGCGCGAGTACGCCTCCGTACCGGCCCAGCACGCCACGAAGGTCGACCCGGAGGCCGCCCCGCTCTCCGCCTACCTCGGCGTGCTCGGTATGCCGGGCATGACCGCGTACGCCGGGCTGCTCGAAGTGGCCTCCTTCAAGGAGGGCGACGCCGTCTTCGTCTCGGGCGCGGCCGGTGCCGTGGGCAGCCAGGTCGGCCAGATCGCCAAGCTCAAGGGCGCCTCGCGCGTCATCGGCTCGGCGGGCTCCGACGACAAGGTGAAGCTCCTCGTCGAGGAGTACGGCTTCGACGCCGCCTTCAACTACAAGGACGACAAGCCGGTCGCCGAGCAGCTCAAGGACGCCGCCCCCGACGGCATCGACGTCTACTTCGACAACGTCGGCGGCGAGCACCTGGAGGCCGCCATCAGCCGCCTGAACGTGCACGGCCGCGTCACCATCTGCGGCATGATCTCCAGCTACAACGACAAGGAGCCGAACCCGGCCCCGCGCAACCTCGCCCTGGTCATCGGCAAGCGCCTGCGGCTGACGGGCATGCTCGTGCAGGACCACAACGACCTCCAGCCCCAGTTCGTCCGCGAGGTCGGCGGCTGGATCCGCTCCGGCGAGCTCAAGTACCGCGAGACGGTCGTCGAGGGCGTCGAGAACGGTGTGGACGCGTTCCTCGGCATGCTCCGCGGCGAGAACACCGGAAAGATGATCGTCTCCCTCGCGTGATTTCCGGCATCCGATAAAGTGATTCCAGAAACCGTGGTTGTGGGCGCGCGCCACGTCACATCTCAGGAGGAATGAGCAGGTATGTCCATCCAGAAGATCGACGTCAAGTACACCGCCGTAGCCACCGCGGAGAACGGCCGCGACGGCCGTGTGGCCAGCGACGACGGCAAGCTCGACGTCGTCGTGAACCCGCCGAAGGAGATGGGCGGCAGCGGCGCGGGCACCAACCCCGAGCAGCTCTTCGCGGCCGGCTACAGCGCCTGCTTCCAGGGCGCCCTCGGCGTGGTCGCCCGCAAGGAGAACGCCGACATCTCCGGCTCCACCGTGACCGCCAAGGTCGGCATCGGCCAGAACGAGTCCGGCGGCTTCGGCCTGGAGGTCGCGATCACCGCCTCCATCCCGAACGTGGACGCGGCCACCGCGCAGTCCCTGGTCGAGAAGGCGCACCAGGTGTGCCCGTACTCGAACGCCACGCGCGGCAACATCAAGGTCGAGCTCGAGGTCGCCTGACCTCTCCGGGCCGTATGTGAGGGCCGCACCCCTGACCAGGGGTGCGGCCCTCCGTCGTATCCCTGTTCAGCCGGTGGCCAGCGCCGCCTCGTGCAGAGCCCGCACGAGCCGCTCGTTCTCGGCGGCGGGGCCGCCCGGGAACGCGAACCGCCGCCGCGTGTACCCGTACGCGAGCCCGCCGCGCGGATCGGCGAACGCCTGGGAGCCGCCCGCGCCGCTGTGCCCGATGGTCCCGGCGCCCAGGAACGGGTACACGGCCACGGACGTCGCCTGGAAGCCGACCGCGAACGCCTTGAAGGCGCCGGCCACCAGGTCGTGCCCGACCGACTGGACCTGCCCGAACTCGGCGACCGTGTCCGCCCGCAGCAGCGGCTCCCGGCCGTCGACGCCGAAGACCGCCGCCGCGTACATCCCGGCGAGGCCGCGCGCGGACGCCACACCGCCGATCGAAGCGGGCCCCTGGGCGCGCAGGAGACGGGAGTTGGGCACCGACTCCAGGTCGGTGGGCTCGGGGGCGTTGCGGTTGAAGGCGATGGCGGCGAGGGTCTGCGGCTGTGGCGGCGCCGCGTCGAGCAGCGCCGCCTGCTCGGCCGTGGGCGCCATCGGCTGCACGGAGCGGAACCGCCCCTCGTGCTCCTCGGGCAGACCCAGGAAGAAGTCGAGCCCGTACGGGGCGCGCACTCGTTCCTCGTACACCTCCTTCAGGGTCCGTCCGGTGGCGCGGAACACGACTTCCCCGGCGAGGGCCCCGATGGAGAACGCGTGGTAGCCGAAGGCGGTCCCCGGGCGCCAGAAGGGGCGCTGCGCGGCCAGGCGCGCGGCGACCGCCCGGTCGTCGGCGAGCTCCTCCGGAGAGAAGCCGGCGGAGGCGCCCACCACGCCCACCCGGTGCGCGAGCAGCTCCCGCAGGGTCACCGCGCCCTTGCCCTCGGCGGCGAACTCCGGCCAGTACGCGGCGACCGGCCGGTCCAGCTCCAGGACCCCGTCCTGGACGAGCAGGGCCACGACGAGGTGCGCGGCGCCCTTGGTGGAGGAGTAGACGCCGTAGAGGCTCTCGCCCGTGACGTCCGGGCCCACCCAGAGGTCGACGACCGTGCGTCCCCGCACGGAGGCAGCCAGCTGGCCCTCGTACCCGGGCAGCTCGTTGGCGAGTACGGCGGTGAACTCCTCGCGCACCGCCTCGTATCCGTCGGCGACCGTGCCCTCTACTCGGATCTCACGGGTCATGGCGGCGGAACCTCCAGGGGTGCGGCGGCAGACTGGTCGGTGCGGCATCGACCTGATCAACCGCCGCGCCCCGCAAGCGCATTCCCGCTATCCGCCGACGCTCAGCAGCGCCCGGCCGACCTGCGGGAAGACCCCCTTCGGATGGTCCCGGAAGAGCGGCTCGGTACCGAAGAGCACCACCTCCGAGGCCCCGTCCCGCCCGCTGACGACGGCGGCGCGGCCCGCGGCGTCCGCGGGTCCTCCGGTGCCGTCCTCCAGCGCCCGCCAGTGCCCGGAGACGAGGGGGTTGCCGCTGCCGTACTTCTGCTCCACGCGCACACCGGGGCCGAGGTCGGTGAACCACGACGGCGAGTAGACGAAGCTGTGGTCCGGCGCCCCGCCGGTGACCGTGCCGCCCGCGTTGGCCACCCGGACCACGCCGTTGGCGTCGCCGTTGCCCTCGACGGCCTTCACGGCGAGCAGCCCGGCGTCGGCGTTGAGCGCGGCTCCCGCCGCACCCCGCCCGACCAGGCCGCCGCCCCCGGCGAGGAACCGGCCGAGGCCGGTCCTGGCCGCCTGATTCAGCTTGTCGTGGTCGAGTCCGGCCGACACGAAGAGTACGTCCGCCCTCTTCCAGTCGAAGCCGGAGTTGAGCACGGCCGTCGACACGGGCACGACGTCGAAGCCCATCTCCCGCAGCGCGAACAGCTCGCCCGGCGTGACGGCCGCCGCGACCCGCGTACGGTGCAGCGCGGCGCCGCCCTCGGCCTTCGTGGCGTCGAAGGCCACGTCGTACTTCTTCGCGACGGCGGTCGCGGCACGCCGCGCGGGCGACGGCAGGACGGCGCTCCCGTCACGATCCCGGCGTACCGAAACACCCTGCTCCAGGAGGGAGTTGAGGGCCGCCACCTCGCGCGGGTCGTCTAGCCGCAGCCGCAGGTTCCCGCGGGGCGCCACATACCCGACCCGGGCAGCGGCACGCACCTCGCGCGTGTGCACGCCGTCCAGATCACCGCTCTTGACGGCGTCCACGCTCGCGCCCCACAGCCGGCCGAGGCTCCACCCCGAGATGTCGTACATGGTCGACACCTTGTCGCTGATGTCCCGCCCGTCGGCCAGCATCACATTGGCCAGGCCGCGCTTGGGCTGGTGCATGTCGACGACGTACGAGCCCTTCGGGTACGTCCGCCCGCCGAGCCGGAAGCCGTGGCGCGCACGCTCCACGCGCACGTCGTTGGCGAC
The DNA here is from genome assembly GCF_044903205.1 of Streptomyces sp. NPDC029674. Taxonomy (NCBI): domain Bacteria; kingdom Bacillati; phylum Actinomycetota; class Actinomycetes; order Kitasatosporales; family Streptomycetaceae; genus Streptomyces; species Streptomyces sp. NPDC029674. The sequence goes on along the minus strand of NZ_JBJDPY010000001.1, from coordinate 264,555 downwards.
CAGATGATCGACGAGGCGCGCCGCCGCCGTCGCGGACCGCTGCCCGCGCCCGCCCGCGGAACCGCCCGCTGGGATGACGTACGCGCGCGGGAACTCGGTCGTGTACACGTCCTCGGGCCCGATCCCCGGCACCCCAGGCACCGTCTCCTCCGAGACCGGCACCTGCTCCGCGCCCGTCGCGCCGCGCCGGAAGACCTCGATCTGGTCGGCGATCAGCGAGGCGCGGCGGCTGTCGGCGAAGTCGATGGCCGCCCGCATCGCCGCGCCCGCGATGTCCACGTTGACGGCGGCCCTGCGGCGCAGCTCCGGGACCGGCTGCTTGTCGTACTCCGCGTTGTTCACCTGCATCGGGAACTCGATGGTGTGCGTCGCGACCGCGCCGTGGAACGGCATGTACTGCGGAGTGAAGATCGGCGGCCAGTCGTCCCAGCCCTCCTCCTGGTCGCGGAAGGGGATGACCGCGGGCAGCACGCCGTCCTTCTCCTCGGTGTAGCCGAGGCCGTTGACGGCGGCCTCCATGTCGAGGGCGTTGGCGTAGGAATTCTTGAGGAAGAGGTCGTACTCGTAGTTCTCGCCGTGCGGGGGAGTGGTCGGCTCGATCAGCGTGCCGTTCACGTACCCGTGCAGGTCGAGCATGACCGCGGGCTGCTTGGCGACGGCGATCTGCCGGACGGCGCGGGTCTCGGGCTGCGAGGCGGTGATGAAGTCGCGGTTGAGGTCGAAGCCGTTGGCGTTGGCGCGGGTGCCCGCGATGCGGCCGTCGGGGTTGGCGGTGATGTTGAAGTAGAGGCGGTTGTGCGCGAGCAGGGACCGGCTCTTCCCGTCCTTCGCCTTCGCCAGTCTCTCGATGAGCTTCAGGGCGGCGTCGGTGCCCTCCCACTCGTTGCCGTGGATGTTGTTGTTGATGAAGACGGGCGTCTTGTACGAGGACTTGATCGTCTTGTCCTCGGCGGCGGCCGCGGGGAAGTCCTCTATTCGCTCCCGCATCCGCTCCTGCCGTGCCGTCTCGCGCGCGGACTCGGGCGCGGTGACCGTCACCAGGTAGAGCTGGTGTCCGCCCGCGGAACGGCCCGCGATCTCCACGCTCACGCGGTCGCCGACGCGCTGCAGGGCGTTCAGCTTCGGGGCTATGCCGTGGTACGGCGTGAGCCCCAGCTTTATCGACTTGTCGGCCGGATTCTCCGGAGGTGCGGTGAGCTTCCGCTCGCGCGGGTATCCGCCGCGGCCCTTGTCGCTGCCGAGGTGCGGGGCCGGGGTGCCCTCCAGGGCGCGTTCCGCGGCTCCCTCCGGCGCCTCGGCGGCCCGGTCGGCGCCGAGCGGCGAGCCCTCGCGGACGGCGGGGCGCGGCGTCGGGTCCGCGGTCGCGCTGCCCGGGGCGAGCGCGGTGAGGACCAGCGCGCCCGCGGTGGCGGCGGTGGTGAGCAGAACGGGTCTGGATGGCCGGGATATACCCATACGTACCTCCGGGAGATCGGTAAGCGAGGTCTTACCGGTTCAACTCCCGTTCAACAAGAGGGCCTTGTTCCACAGCTGTGCACCACCTGTGACAGTCCTGCCGACCGCCGCCGGACAAACCCCCGCCCACCTGCGGCTAAGGTGTGCCGCATGCGCGATCTGGGTCTGGGCTTCGGCTACTTGATGAAGGGGCAGCGCTGGGTCGCCCAGCACGGCAAGCAGTACGGATGGGGGCTGCTGCCCGGCCTCATCACACTCGTCCTCTACGCGGGCGCACTCGTGTCGCTCGCCCTGTGGGGCGGCGACCTCGTCGGCTGGGCCACGCCGTTCGCCGACGACTGGTCCTCGCCCTGGTCCGGCCTGTTCCGCGGCTTCCTGACGGCCCTGCTCTTCGCCCTCGCGCTGCTGCTCTCCGTCCTCACCTTCACCGCGGTGACGCTGCTCATCGGCGACCCCTTCTACGAGAAGCTCTCCGAGCAGGTCGACATCTCCGAGTGCGGCCACGCCCCCGAGTCGGGCCTGCCGCTCTGGCGTGACCTGTGGATCTCGGCGAGGGACAGCCTGCGCATCGTCGTGCGCGCGCTGTGCTGGGGCGTACTGCTCTTCGCGCTCGGCTTCATCCCGGTCGCCGGCCAGACCGTCGTCCCCGTGATCGGCTTCTGCGTGACCGGCTTCTTCCTGGTCGAGGAGCTCACCGCGGTCGCCATGCAGCGCCGAGGCATCGAACTCCGCGACCGGCTCGCCCTGTTGCGCTCCCGCAAGAGCCTCGCCTGGGGCTTCGGGACGCCGCTCGCCGTCGCCTTCCTGGTGCCGTTCGTCGCGGTGTTCCTGATGCCGGGCGCGGTCGCGGGCGCGACGCTGATGGCACGGGACCTGCTGGGCGAGAACGGCGGGAACGGCGACGGCTCACGTGCCGGCGCGGCCGGTGGTCAGGACGACGAGGCGGCCGCCCGCAGGATCCCCCGCACCTGAGCGATGATGTCGAGCCGGTTCCGCACGAACTCGGGATCGGTGACGGCACCCGTCGCCGGGTCGGTGTTCCCCGCCCCGAATTGCAGGACCGGCGTGTGCACATGGCCGCCGGGCAGCCGGTCGCGCAGCCCGAGGCGGTCCCGCAGCAGCGTCGCGCGGTAGGCGATCTCGTTCGACAGGTAGTCCCCGCCGCCGCCCGCCCGCGCCGTCGACCCCTCGGTGGGCCCGTCCGGCCGGACCACGGGCTCGCCGCCGCCCGCCGGTATCTCGGTCACCGACGTGTTGTCGTACACGGGGAAACGGCCGGTCTCCGCGGCCACGATCTCCTTGTACGGGAGCGTCGTCGACGTCCACTGGGGCTGCGTGGCGGGGTCGCGCACCGGGACGGTCCCGGTCCGCGACAGGTTCTCGTTGTCGGGGAAGCCGCCGCGCCAGGCGCCGTTGGTCCGCTCGATGTCGAACCGTCCCACGCGGCCCTGGCTGATGGTGGTGAAGAGGTCGACGCGCGGCAGATGCGGGCGGAGCGCCTTCTCCACGGCCCCGTCCGCGAAGTCCTCCCAGCGGACCGGGAAGACCACCGCCTCGACGCGCGCGGGCCCGTCGGCGGTCCGGATCGTCGTGCCGTCCAGGGCGAGCGCGGCGGCGCCCGACGGGTTGCTGATCCGGACGTCACGGTCGAGCGTGAACGGGTCGAAGCCGGTGACGAGGACGCGCTTGATGTGCTGCCCCGCGGGGTGGCGGACGGTGTCCTGCCCGCGTGAACTCCGCTCCAACCCGCCCATCAGAGCAGCCCGTTGGCCTTCACTCAGCCGGAAGCGGGCGGGCTCCCACTGCCGCAGCTCCCGCGTCATCCCGAGCCGAGCCCAGTACAGCGGTCGGTCGTCGTCCTTGCTGAGGCCCGCCGTCCGTCCCTTGCCCTGCGCCCGGTCGACCGCCCGCCGCCACAGCGACTGCCCTTCGCGTACGACCAGACGCCGGGCCTGGTCGTAGGAGCGGGCCCGGCCCAGCGCCGCGGCGAACTCCGGCGCCACCGCGTCGAATCCGCTGCGTCGCAGGATCTCCTGGGGGGCGGCGCGGCCGAGCCGGGCCTCTTCGGCGGTGGGGGCGGCCCGCCCCGCGGATGTGGGGGCGGCGGATGCGGGGGCCGGGGCCGCGGTGAGCCCGGCCAGCAGGGCGGCGACGCCGAGGGCGCCGAAGGTGCCGAAACGTGAGAGCACGCGAGTCCTTCCGTGACGGGTGAGGTGGCGGAAGTATCGCGGGGCGTGTGGGGCGAGCGCTACGGTGCCTACGGTGCCTTGCGCATCAGGCGGACGCGGGCCGCCGCCGCGAGGAGCGCGCAGCCGGCCGCGCCGACCACCAGGTCGGTCCAGCCCGGCGCGCCGGCCTTCCGCAGCACGGCGGAGACGCCGAACGAGGTGTCCCACGCCGACTCCGTGATCGCGGAGCCGAATCCCTGCACGAGCAGGATGACCCCGAAGAGGGCGAGGAGCCCCGCGGTGCCGGTGTGCTTCCCGGTGCTCTTCCCGCTTGTCGTCTTCTGGTTCTGGCTGGACCTCTGGCTGGACATGTGTGGCTCATCTCCCCGAATGCGGCGCCTCCGCGGCACCGCTTTTTCCGATGCGGTCGCATCAGATCATGCCTGGGCGCGGGATATGATGCAACCGCATCGGTCCCGAGGAGAGGCGCCCGCACCATGCCCAAGCAGGTCGACTACGAGGACCGCCGCGCCCGTATCGCCGAGGCGGTCTGCGTCCTGATCGCCCGCTCCGGGATGGAGGCCGTCAGCCTGCGTGATGTGGCGACCGAGGCGGGGGTGTCGATGGGGGCGGTCCAGCGCTGTTTCCGGACGAAGGACGAGATGCTGCTCTTCGCCCTGGAGGGCATCTCGCAGCGGATCGGCGACCGCGCGAAGGCGCGCATCGCGGCGTCCGGCACCCCGCAGTCGGCCGTGACCCTGCTGGACCGCACGCTGTCGGCGATGGCGCTCGTCGAGCCGGAGGACGCGGCGGAGGCGCGGGTCTGGGGGGCGTTCGTCGCACACGCGGCGGTGAGCGGGGAGCTGGCGACGGTGCTGCGCGACACGTACGCGAAACTCCACGAACTCCTGGTCTGGCTGATCGGCTACGGCCAGGACACGGGCGAGCTGCGCCCCGGCCTCGACCCGTCCACGGAGGCCCACACCCTGGTGGCCCTGACGGACGGCCTCACCGCACAGGTCCTGGCGGGCCACCACACGGCGGGGTCGGCGCGGGGGGTGCTGAGGAGGTACGCGGAGGGGTTGGCGGTGTAGGACGGGAGGGTTGCGCGACTGCGGCCCGGTGGGGGCTCCCGGCCCTGCCCACTGCTCCTACCTGGCAGTTGCGTCGCGGGGCGAACGGGTGGGTGGGTGGGATACATCCGCCGCGGAGCGGCGGGCTTGGTGGTCCTGCCCCGACGGGGCGTCGTGAGGCTGGTGGGTCGGCTGCTCATGTTCGGGGAGCGGCACGGGAACGTGCCGCTCGGACTCCGGTCCTCAGGGGGACTTCGTCAGGCGGGCCACGACCCGGCGCGCGGTGCTCGCCATCACCGGGTTCGTCTCCCGGTAGTACGCGAGTTCCGTGGCGGCGATCGTCAGGGCCCAGCCCCGGCCGCGCGCCCACATGGCGTCGTCGGCGGCAGGCCCGAGCGCGGTGCGGAAGGCGTGCCGCGCCTCGGTGTCCATCAGGTACCACGCGGCGATCAGGTCGACCGCGGGATCGGCCGTGCCCATGCAGCCGAAGTCGATGACGGCGCCGAGGCGGCCGCCGTCGACCAGGACGTTGCCCGGCTGCAGATCACCGTGCACCCACACGCCGGGCCCCTCCCACGCCGGGGCACGCACCGCGTCCTCCCACACGGCGGTCGCCGCCCGCTGGTCCACGAGCCCGGCCGGCCCGGCGAGCACCGCCCGCGTGTCGGCGTCGCGCCCGGCGAGCGGGTCGCTGCGGTAGGCGGCGGGCGCCCCGGCCGTACTCACCTCACGCAGCGCGGTCACGAACTCCGCGACGTCCTTCGCGAACAGGGCGGGCTCCGCGAGGGGCCGCCCCGGGTCGGGCGTCGCGCCGTCCAGCCACCGGAACACCGACCAGGGGTACGGGTATCCCGCCCCCGGCCGCCCCTTCCCCAGCGGCACCGGCACGGCGACGGGCAGCGCGGACGCGAGCCGGGGCAGCCACACCTGCTCCCGCTCCACGTCCTCCGCGGCGCCCGCGATCCGCGGCAGCCGCACCACCATGTCCGCGCCGAGCCGGTACATGGCGTTGGACGTCCCGGCCGAGTCGACGCGCTCCACGGAGAGCCCGGCCCACGCGGGGAACTGTCCTGCGACCAGCCGCCGCACCAGCCCCTCGTCGATGTCCGCTTCGTCGGCGTGCATCTTCCCGCTGCTCACATGTCTCCCTCGTCGGCCCGGACCCGCATGGAAGCGGGCATGCGAGCCCCGGGTCAACCCGATTCATGGACGCACCGATTCACCGCACGTAGGTGGCCCGTCGCGCCGTCCCGATCACCGTCGTCCGGTCGGCGGCACTCAGCAGCCCGTCGGCCACCCATTTCTTCGTCGTGGCCCCTACGTGCGCGACCAGCGCACCCTTGTCGCGGAACGGCGCGGCGGCCCAGACCTCGTCGAGCAGGGTGCGGCCGCCGGTCCTGGCGGGGTTGGCGACGCCGGAGTCCAGGCCGCCGAAGACCACGCGCGGCTCGTCCCGCCGGAAGTAGACGTGGGTCGGGTGCTCCGTCCCTTCGGCGAAGGGGGCGAACTCGATCTCGCCGAGGGCGAAGTGGAGCGGTCGGCCCGGGACGGGGGTGAACGTGGGCAGCAGGTCGCCGGAGAGCGCGGTGTTGCGGTGCAGGCCCATCCGGAGCAGCTCCTTGCGGGCGTCGCGGGCCGCCAGCGCCACCGGACCGTGGAACAGGGTCTGGACGCGCGGGTCGTCGGGGGCCTGTTCGGTGCGCAGCCGGAAGGGGACCGCGACGCGCACGGTGTCGCCGTCCCGCCAGGTGCGGGTGACGGAGAAGTAGCCGCCGGGGCGCGCATCGCCCGTCACCGGCCGCCCGTTGACCTCGACCGTGAAGCCGTCGGCCGACCAGGAGGGCACCCGCAGGCGCAGCTCGAAGGCGGCGGCCCGGCCCCGGACGGTGAGCGTCGTGCCCTGTTCGTACGGGTAGCCGGTGGTCTGCGTGACGGTGACGCCCCGCTCCGCCCAGGTCAGCTTCGACGGCATGTAGAGATTGACGTAGAGAGCGCCCCGGCCGTCACCGTCACCGGCCGTCGTCGTGAAGTACACCGAGTCCTGGTACTTGGTGGCGCTCTCCATCCCCGTGCCCTCGCAGCAGGTGGTGCCCGCCTTGGGCGTGTAGTCGCGCACGTGCCCGGGTGCCAGCCCGACGAAGTACGTGACCAGCGGCTTCTCCGCGTCGGCCGCGTCCTGCTTGGAGCCGAGGACCTGGTTGTAGAGGGCACGTTCGTAGTAGTCCATGTACTGCGGCCGCTGGTCGTGGAAGAAGAGCGTCCGGCTGAGCTTGAGCAGGTTGTACGCGCAGCACGTCTCGGCGTTGGCGTCGCCGAGGGTGCCCGCGACGGCCTCCCGCTCGCCCCAGAACTCCCGGTCGCTGGTGCCCCCGATGGCGTACATGCGGGGTGGCACGACCATCTCCCAGAAGTTGCGGGCCGCGTCGAGGTAGCGGCGCTCGCCCGTCTCGTCGTACAGCCGCAGCAGTCCCGTGAAGACGGGTATGTGCTGGTTGGCGTGGAGCCCCTTGAGTACGTCCTCGCCGGCGGCGCAGGCGTCGATGAGCTTGTCGAGGTCGAACAGGCGGGCCAGCGCGAGGTGTTCCGGGTTCCCGCTGAGCGCGTGGAGGTCGCAGATCGCCTCCACGATGCCGCCGAACTCGCCGCTGGAGAAGAGCGCCCACATCCGCTGGCGGGTGGCTTCGGGCAGCGGGGACAGGCGGGAGTGCATCCAGTCGCACATGCCCTCGGCGAGGTCGAGGGCGCGGGCGTCACCGGTCGCGAGATGCGCGTCGAGCAGCCCGCGCAGGATCTTGTGGGCGGTGTAGTACGGCGCCCACACCACCGTGTAGTCGCTGCTGGTCATCGACTCCAGGGTGATGAACTGCGTCTCCGGGTACGCCGCGAGGAACCCGGGATGGCTCGGCCCGCCCCAGGTGCGCCGCAGAGTGGCGTGGCGGGCACGGCCGGAGGCGTCGGCGAACGTGCCGCCCTCGGTCTCGTCGAAGGCGTACGCGGCCAGGTTCCCCGCACCGGCGGCGGTCTCGGCGGCGGGGCGCCGGCGCAGTTCGGCGACGGCGTCCGGGGCGAGGGCCTCGTCCCACAGGTGGACCTCGTCGAAGGCGCCCGCGAAGGTGGGGTCCGCGGCGTAGTGGGAACGGCCGAGCCAGTGGTCGCGCAGGGTGCCGAGGGCGGCCGGGGTGAGGGACATCGCGGTGTTCCGCGCGGCCTCGACGCCGTCGACGTAGAGGGTGCCGGTGCCGCCGGCAAGGGTCACGGCGAGGTGGCTCCACTCGCCGACGGGCAGCGCCGCCGCGCCCTCCAGGACCTGCTCGCCGCCCGCGCCCGACGTGGTGATCGCGAAACGGGGGCGGCCCTTCGCGCCCCGCGCCGCCAGGTAGAGGTAGCGGGTGGTGTCGTCGCCGAAGTCGAAGACCCGCGCCCAGTCGTCGGCGTGCTCGGGCCTGACCCACGCGGCGAAGGTCAACTCGGCGGCGCCGTCCAGGACATCGCCGGGCAGATCGACGTACCGGTAGGAGCCGCGCACGTGCGACGCGGCGGTCGAGCCGGGGAACCAGCCCGGAACGCTGAGCACCGCCGGGTCCTCGCGCAGCGCCGCGCGCACGTCGTGCAGCGCCCCGACCATGGTGCGGATCTTCTTCGCGTACGCCTCGTCGCCCGTACTGGCGTGGGCCTGGGCGAGCATGCTGAGGAAATGCCCGGTGAAATGGCCGCGCAGGTTTCCGTTCGCCTCGCCGTCCAGGCCCTCCCAGCCGCCCGGGGCGACCGCGCCGCCCGTGCCGAGGCCGGCGTTGGCGCGGAACACCTGGACGAGCCGGTTCTCGTCGTAACCGCGCGCGAAGTCGAGCATGAGGCGTCGCTTGTCGGCGAAGACGCCCGCGCCGAGGGCCACTTCGCCGAGCCCGAAGGGCCGCACGGTCCAGGCGGCGGGGACGGGGACGGCGGGAGCCGTGGGGGCGGTCGGGGCGGCGGTGACGTGCCGGGGCGCGGCGCCCGCCGCACCGGGGGTGAACGCCGCCACCGTGCCCAGGAGCGCGGCGCCGAGGACGGTTCGTCTGGCGGGGGCGGGGCCGGATGCCATACGGGACCTCATTCTGTTCGAGATTTCGAAAGCAGTTCGGGAAGTCGACCAGAATTTAGGTTCGGCACCGCAACTCGTCAATGATTCCGGCACACTTGGCCTCATCCGTCACGTGGACGTCGTGGACGACGCGGACGGTGAAGAGCTAGGACGAGCCTGTCCGGGCCGCAGCCTCCCGGAGCGCCCGCAGGAACGGCCCCGTCGCCGGTGCCGGAGCGCGGTCCCGGGCCGTCGCCGCGTACACCCTGCGCGGGGGCGCCCCTTCGTCCCGTATCGGGACCAGTGCGATGTCCGGCCGTACGCCCTCCGCCGCGAGCGCGGGCACGAGTGCCACGCCGAGGCCCGCCGCCACGTACCCCTGCTTCGCCGTCCACTCGGCGACGACGTGTGCGACGTGCGGCCGGAAGCCGTGGCGGAGGGCCGGTTCCAGGAGGGAGCCCTCGACGCGTGGGCTCCCGGAGATCCAGTCCTCCGCGGCGAGCCGGGGAAGCCGCAGCTCGGGCTCGCCCGCCAGCGCGTGCCCCGCCGGCAGTGCGACGTACAGCGTCTCGTCGAGCAGATGGTGCAGTTCGTACGCCTCACCGGGCAGTGCGCCGCCCGTTGTCGACACCACCGCCAGGTCGAGCTCGCCCTCCGCGAGCCGGGACAGGAGCGCGGGCGTCAGGCCCTCCTCGCGGGAGAGGGCCACCCCGGGGTGCCGCGCGCGGAACGCCGCGATCGCCCGCGGCACGAGCCCCGCGTCCGCCGTCGCGAACGCCCCGAACCGCAGCAGTCCGCCCGCCGCGTCCCGGAGCGCGGTCAACTCCCGCCCCAGTGAGAGGAGTCTGGACAGCAGTTCCTCCGCGTGCGGCAGCAGCGTCCGGCCGTGCGCCGTCGGTCGCACCCCGCGCGGCAGCCGGTCGAAGAGCGGCTCCCCGCCGAGTGCCGCCTCCAGCGCCGCGATCTGCCGCGAGACGGCGGACTGCGTCCACCCGAGCTCCCGGGCGGCCACCGTGAACGAGCCGTGCCGGGCCACCTCCACGAAGGTCCGGAGCCAGCCGGTCGAAAGGTCGGGCGGGAGGTCGGGCGGGAGGCCGGACGGGAGCGGCGCTGCTGGGCCCTGCGCGGCACCGGTATCACCGGTATGCGGGTTCGGCATGGCTCGCATGCTAGACATTCGCTTGTCGCATCCCGTGGCCGGGCCTAGCGTCGGACCCATGGAAAAGATCGCATTCCTCGGTCTCGGCCACATGGGCGAGCCGATGGCGCGTCAACTGCTGCGTGCCGGACATTCGTTGACCGTCTGGAACCGCACACCGGCGAAGACGGGCGCCCTCGTCGCGGAGGGTGCCGTGGCCGCCGCGTCCCCCGCCGACGCCGTCCGCCAGGCCGACGTCGTCATCACGATGCTCGCGGGACCCGAGGCCGTGCGCGAGGTCGCCGACGCCATCGTCCCCGCCCTGCGCCCCGGTACCCACTGGGTGGAGATGTCGACCGTCGGGCCGGACACCGTGAACGAGCTGGCGGGCCGCGTCCCGGACGGCGTCACCCTCGTCGACGCCCCCGTCATGGGCAGCACCGACAAGGCCGCCGCCGGGCGGCTCGGCATCCTCGCGGGCGGCGACGCGGCGGCCGTCGAACACGTCCTCGCCCGCTTCGGCCCGGTCACCCGCACCGGCGCCCTCGGCACCGGCGCCGCGCTCAAGCTCGTCGTCAACACCGCCGTCATCGGCGGGGTCGCCCTGGTCGCCGAGGCCATGAAGCTCGCCGACGCGCTCGGCCTGGCCGAGGACACCGCCAAGGACGCCCTCGCCACCGGGCCGCTCGCCGGCGCCGTCGCCCGCGCCTTCGCGACCGACGTGCACTTCGGCAGCGACCTCGCCGTCAAGGACATCGCTCTCGCGACGGAGGCGGCACGACTGCCCGCCATGGAAGCCGTGCTGGGCCACTTCGAGGCGGCTGCCGCCGACCCGGACGTGGTCCACGAGGACATCGCCCGCGCCGTCACCCACATCCGCACCAGGCGCGACACCTGACGCACCCCGCCCCACTCCACCCCACCCCGCACAAGGAGCCCGCACCGTGCAGATCACCATCGGCAACCCCGCCGCAGGCCCGCAGCCCTTCGGCCCCTACTCGCAGGTCGCCCGCGTCGAACACCCCGACGGCGGCGTCCTGTTGTACGTCTCCGGCCAGTGCGCCGAGGGCGACGGCATGGCGGCCCAGACCCGCGGCGTCTTCGAGGCGCTGGAGCTCCTGCTCGGGGCCCACGGCGCGGGGCTCGGCGACATCATCAACATCCGCACGTTCCTGACCGACATGGACGGCTTCGCCGACTACGCGGCCGTGCGCAAGGAGTTCCTCACCGGGACCCCGCCCACCAGCACCACCGTCGCGGTCGCGCGCCTCGTCCCGCCGCGGGCGCTGGTCGAGGTCGAGGTCGTCGCCGCCGTCGCCGGAACCCCCGCCTGAACACCCCACTGAGGGCCTGACAAAAAGGGGGACAGCCCGGCGGTGCCGTTGAGGGGCGCGGGGAACTGCGCGATCAGCCCGCACACGCCCGCAGACGAACAGACGACCCCGCCCCGCCAGACACAGCGTCAGCGTCACCGCACAGCGAAGCCGTACACAGTCTCCGACGCATACACCTCACCGGGCCGCAGCACCGCAGCAGGAAAGTGCGTCCGCCGCGGCGAGTCGGGAAACCGCTGGGTCTCCAGCGCGATCCCGTCGCCGGGCGCGAAGGGCAACTCCGCGGCGAAGTGGTCCGCCGTATAGAGCTGAAGCCCCGGCTCCGTCGTCGCGACGGTCAGGACGCGGCCCGAAACGGGGTCACACAGCTCGGCCACCTCCACCGGCTCCGCCGTGACCCCCTTGTCCAGCACATAGTTGTGGTCGTAGCCGGGGCCCGCCCCGCGCCCCGCACGGAAGTCGAACCGCGTCCCCGCCACGTCCTCGTACACCCCGGTCGGAATCCCGTCCCCGTCCACCGGAGTGATCCGGGAGGCCGCGATCCGCAGCTCGTGCCCGAGCGCGCTCCCCGTCCCCACGCCCGCCAGGTTCCAGTACGTGTGGTTGGTGAGGTTCACGACGGTCGGCGCGTCCGTCGTCGCCTCGTACGCGATGCGCAGCGCCCCCGCCCCGTCCAGCGTGTACGTCGCGGAGACCGCGAGCCGCCCGGGGTAGCCCTCCTCGCCGTCGGGGGAGACCCGCGAGAGCCGCACCCCGTGCGCGCCCGCGGGCTCCGCGTCCCAGACGTGCTTGTCGAAGCCGCGCTCGCCACCGTGCAGCGCGTTGGGCCCGTTGTTCCGCGCCAGGTGGTACGTCCGCCCGTCGAGGACGAAGGAGCCGCCCGCGATCCGGTTCGCGTACCGACCCACCAGCGCCCCGAAGTAGGGCCCCGGATGCCGCAGATAGCCGTCGAGCTCCTCGAAACCGAGCGCCACCGGGGCCGTCCGCCCCTGCCGCCCGGGGGCCTCGACCGACTGCACGATCCCGCCGTACGTCAGGACGCACACCCGCACCCCACCCCTCTCCAGGGTCCACCGGTGGACAGGGCTGCCGTCGGGAAGCGTCCCGAAGAGTTCACTGCGCATGATCGAGACCCTACGCGGAGCCCGTCACACCACGGGCTTCCTCGACGTCACCTGCCGGTAGGCGATCTCGGCGAGCCGCGCCTGGCCGTTCTTGCTGGGGTGGAACCAGTCCCAATGGCTCAACTGGTCACCGTCGAAGCGGTAGTCGAAGACCGCCCCGCCGTCGTGCCGGCACCGCCGGTCCTTCTCGCACACCTCTTCGAGCACTTCGTTGTACGCGACCACGCGGTCCCGCACCGCGTCACGCCGCTCCGTCGCCCGCACGTCCAGGTCGTCCGGATCGGCCAGCATGGAGGCGCAGATGCCCAGCTTCCACACCTGCTTGCCCAGCGCGTTGGTCCGCCCCTGGGACCAGAGCCGCTTCAGGTCCGGCACGGACGCCACGTACACCTGCGCCTTCGGCAGCTCCCGGCGCAGGGTGCGCATCGCCTCCTGGAAGTCGGCGCGGAACTGCGCGACCGGCGTCATCGCGGCGACCGACGAGCGGCAGGCGTCGTTGGCGCCCGTCATCACCGTGACCAGCTCCGGGCGCTCGGCGGCGGCCTCCTCGACCTGCCCGGTCAGATCCGCCATGCGGGCGCCGGTCTTCGCGTGGTTCCAACTGTGCGTTGCGGCGCGGTTCTTCCCGAGCAGCCGGGTCGCGAGGCTGTTGATCTCGGTGTCGGTGCCGGTCGCCCAGGACGCCTCCGGGCAGTCGGAGAGCACCGAGCAGGCGTCGAAGCCGCGGGTGATGGAGTCCCCGACGGCGGCCAGCGAGCGCGGCGAGGTGTCCCACGACGGGGTCGGTTTCGGCGACGGCCTGTGGGCGGACGAGCCGCCCGGCGCCCCGGAGTTGCCGCCCTGCGCGTCGCACGCGGTGAGCGCCCCGCCGCAAAGAAGGGCCGTCGTCGCGAGGGCGACGACGGCACGCGAGCGGCGCCTGCGGTTCCGCATCCCCTGCTCCCCTCTGTCGTTCAACGTGACGTCATGCGCGTGGCCGGGGTTGCGCCCCGCCGGGTGAAAGGTCGGAGTTTCCTGGCCTTCGGACCGACGGTACGTCACACTCCTTGCGCCGCCGCACGGTAGCCTCGGCCCGTAGCCGCCGGGCCACTGCTGTCACGGCAGCGACAGGCGGGTGGTCCACCCGGTGGCGCTCCGCTGCGGTGGTTCCGCTAAATTACATCACGTCACATCTGTCCCCTTTTCCCAGGTTTATCTAGTATTTGGGGAAAACTGCTCGGCACGGGCGCGAGGCCGCTGGGGAAGGCGAACCTCGACCCACACTGGAGGTCCCGGTGACGACACGTGGAGTTCTGTACGTGCACTCCGCTCCGCGCGCGCTGTGCCCACACGTCGAGTGGGCTGTCGCGGGCGTGCTCGGTGCGCGTGTGAGCCTCGACTGGATCAGGCAGCCCGCGGCGCCGGGCACCTGGAGATCCGAATTCTCCTGGCAGGGCTCGGCGGGCACCGCCTCCAAGCTCGCCTCCGCCCTGCGCGGCTGGGATCTGCTGCGCTTCGAAGTCACGGCGGAGCCCTGCGCGAGCGCCGAGGGCGAGCGCTACAGCGCCACGCCCGAGCTCGGCATCTACCACGCCGTGACCGGCATCCACGGCGACATCCTGGTCCCCGAGGACCGGCTCCGCGCCGCGCTGGCCCGCTCGCAGCGCGGCGAGAGCAACCTGGAGGCGGAGCTCGCCAAGCTCCTCGGCAAGCCCTGGGACGACGAACTGGAACCCTTCAGGTACGCGGGCGAGGGGGCACCTGTGCGGTGGCTGCACCAAGTGGTCTGACCTACGTGAAGGGGCCCCACCGAATGGTGGGGCCCCTTCACGTAGGTACAGCAGGTACAGCAGGCTCAGACGCTGCGGAACGCCAGGACCACGTTGTGGCCGCCGAAGCCGAACGAGTCGTTCAGCGCCGCGATCGTGCCCTCGGGCAGCGGACGGGCCTCGCCGCGGACGATGTCCGCGTCGACCTCGGGGTCGAGGTTGTCGATGTTGATCGTCGGCGGGGCGACACGGTGCTTGAGCGCGAGGACCGTGGCCACGGTCTCCACGCCGCCCGCGCCACCGAGCAGGTGACCCGTCATCGACTTGGTGCTGGAGATCGCCATGTGGTCCACGTCGTCGCCGAACGCCTTGCGCAGCGCCTTGATCTCCGCGACGTCACCCTGCGGCGTCGAGGTCGCGTGCGCGTTCACGTGCACGATCTCGGCGGGCTTGAGGTCCGTCGTGTCGACCAGGTTCTGCAGCGCCGCGGCGATGCCGTTGCCGGACGGCTCGGGCTGCGTGATGTGGTGGGCGTCGGCCGAGATGCCCTGGCCGACGGCCTCCGCGTAGATCTTCGCGCCGCGGGCCTTGGCGTGCTCCTCGGACTCCAGGACGATCACACCGGCGCCCTCGCCGAGCACGAAGCCGTTGCGGTCCGCGTCGTAGGGACGCGAGGCGCCCTCGGGGTCGTCGTTGTTCTTGGACATCGCCATCATGTTGCCGAACGCGACGATCGGCAGCGGGTGGATCGCCGCCTCCGTGCCGCCCGCGACGACGACGTCGGCGCGGCCGGTACGGATCATCTCGATCGCGTAGCCGATGGCCTCCGCACCAGAGGCGCAGGCCGACACCGGGGTGTGGACGCCCGACTGGGCGCCCAGCTCGATGCCGACGTTGGCCGCCGGGGAGTTGGGCATCAGCATCGGCACGGTGTGCGGGGAGACACGGCGTACGCCCTTCTCCTTCAGCACGTCGTACTGGTCGAGAAGCGTGGTCACGCCGCCGATGCCGGAGGCGATGACCGCGCCGAGACGGTGCGGGTCCACCGAGGTGTCCTCGCCCGCCTTGGCGGTGTAGCCGGCGTCCGCCCAGGCCTCCTTGGCCGCGATCAGCGCGAACTGCGCCGACCGGTCCAGCTTGCGGGCCTGCGGGCGGGGGATGACCTCGCCCGGCTCCACGGCGATCTGACCGGCGATACGGACCGGCAGCTCGGCCGCCCAGTCCTGCTGCAGCGTGCTGACGCCGGAGCGGCCCGCGAGCAGGCCCTCCCACGTCGAGGCTGCGTCGCCACCCAGCGGTGTGGTTGCGCCGATACCGGTGACGACCACGGTGCGATTGGTCGAGTTCACAGGAAAATTCTCCACGGTGTTGAGGGGATCAGCGGCGCCACCGCCGGGTGGCGACTGAGCACGAACTGGGTCAGTTCTGGTGCTCGAGGATGTACTTGGTCGCGTCGCCGACCGTCTTGAGGTTCTTGACGTCGTCGTCCGGGATCTTGACGTCGAAGCGCTCTTCGGCGGCGACGACGACCTCGACCATGGACAGCGAGTCGACGTCAAGGTCGTCGGTGAAGGACTTGTCCAGCTGGACGTCCTCGACCGGGATGCCGGCGATCTCGTTCACGATCTCCGCGAGACCGTCAACGATCTCCTTCTCAGTGGCGGCCATGTTGGCGCTCCTTCTTGTGGATCCAGAGGGTGTGGCGGCATCCGCGCGGATCCGAAGATCCCTGCGGGTGCCTAGGGGAGGGTAACGACCGTTGCGGCGTACACGAGACCCGCCCCGAAGCCGATGACGAGCGCGGTGTCGCCGCTCTTCGCCTCGCCGGTCGCCAGGAGCCGCTCCATCGCGAGCGGGATCGAGGCGGCCGAGGTGTTGCCGGTGGTGCGCACGTCACGGGCGACCATGACGTGTTCGGGCAGTTTCAGAGTCTTCACCATCGAGTCGATGATCCGCTCGTTGGCCTGGTGCGGAATGAAGACATCCAGGTCGTCCGCGGTGATTCCGGCCGCGTCCAGCGCCTGCTGGGCGACCTTCGCCATCTCGAACACGGCCCAGCGGAAGACCGCCTGGCCCTCCTGCGTGATCGCAGGGTACTTGGCAGGCGCACCGCCGTTGCGGTACACGTCCCAGGGCTCGGTCTGCTTGATCGTCTCGGCCTTGTCGCCCTCCGAGCCCCAGACCGTCGGGCCGATCATCGGCTCCTTGGCGGGGCCCACGATCACGGCGCCCGCGCCGTCACCGAAGAGGAACGCCGTCGCACGGTCGTGCAGGTCGGTGAGGTCGCTCAGCCGCTCCACGCCGATGACGAGGACGTACTCGGCGGAACCGTCGACGACCATGCCCTTGGCCAGCGTCAGGCCGTAGCCGAAGCCGGCGCAGCCCGCGGAGATGTCGAACGCGGCGGGCTTGCCCGCGCCGATCTTGTCCGCGATCTCGGTCGCGATGGCCGGGGTCTGCTTGAAGTGCGAGACGGTGGAGACGATCACGGCACCGATCTGCTCCGGCGTGATGCCGGCGTCCGCGATCGCCTTGCCCGACGCCTCGACGGACATCGCGGCCACGGTCTCCTCGTCGGAGGCCCAGTGGCGGGTCGCGATGCCGGAGCGCGAACGGATCCATTCGTCGGACGAGTCGATCGTCTCGAGAATGACCTCGTTCGGCACGACGCGGGTGGGACGGTAGCCGCCGACGCCCATGATCCGCGCGTACGGATGGCCCTTGCCGGCCTTGATCTTCGACATGCGCTACGGCTCCTTGTCTGTCGTCGGCTCAGGAATGCTCGGCGACGAGCGCGCGGGCCGCGTCGAGGTCATCGGGGGTCTTCACGGCGAGCGTCTTGACGCCCGGCAGGGCACGCTTGGCCAGCCCGGTCAGGGTGCCGCCGGGGCACACCTCGACCAGCGCCGTCACACCGAGCTCCTTGAAGGTCTCCATGCACAGGTCCCAGCGGACCGGGTTGGCGACCTGGCCGACCAGGCGGGAGATCACATCGGCGCCGGTGCCGACCGTGGCGCCGTCGCGGTTCGAGACGTACGGAAGCGTCGGGTCGGCGACGGTGAGACCGGCCGCGGCCTGCTCCAGCTTCGCCACGGCCGGGGCCATGTGCTCGGTGTGGAACGCGCCCGCGACCTTGAGGGCGATGACCTTGCGGACACCTTCGGGCTTGTCGGCCTGCAAGGCGTCGAGCTGCTCAAGGGTACCCGCGGCAACGATCTGACCTGCGCCGTTCACATTGGCCGGGGTCAGGCCGAGCTTCTCCAGGTGCGGGACGGTGACCTCGGGGTCGCCGCCGAGGAGCGCCGCCATGCCGGTCCGCGTGACCGCGGCGGCCTCCGCCATCGCCAGGCCGCGGGTGCGGACGAAGCCGAGGGCGGCGTCGTCGGTGAGCACACCGGCGTACGCGGCCGCGGTGATCTCGCCGACGCTGTGTCCGGCGACGGCGCCCGGCGTGATGTCACCGAGTGCCGCGGCGGAGAGCAGTCCGGCGGCCACGAGCAGCGGCTGGGCCACGGCCGTGTCACGGATCGCGTCCGCGTCGGCCTGGGTGCCGTAGTGGGCGAGGTCGAGCCCGATGGCGTCGGACCAGGCGGCGATGCGGTCTGCGGCGCCGGGAAGGTCGAGCCAGGGGGTCAGGAAGCCGGGCGTCTGAGCGCCTTGGCCGGGAGCGACGAGTACGAGCACTCTTACACTCTCTCTTGTGGACGGCCGGGGCCGCCCGTGGGGACAGGGACGAAGAACCGCTGGGGGAATTGTAGGAGCCCGACAAAACCCTACGATTGAGGATCTCCGTCGGCCAGACGTCCCAGGATCAGCGCGATCCGCAGCGTGAACGCGGACCGTACGTCGGAAGGTGACCACCCGGTGACGTCAGTCACACGTCGGAGCCGGTAGCGCACTGTGTTGGGGTGAACAAAGAGCATCCGCGCCGCCCCTTCGAGGCTGCTCGCCTGCTCCAGATAGACGGCCAGCGTCTCCAGGAGCGCGGAGCCCGCTTCCTCCAACGGTCTGTAGATCTCCTCCACCAGCTGCTCGCGGGCCGCCGGATCCCCCGCCATGGCGCGCTCGGGCAGCAGATCGTCCGCGAGGACGGGCCGCGGGGCGTCCTGCCAGGCCGCGGAGGCCTTGAGTCCGGCGGCCGCGGCCTGCGCGGAGCGGGTCGCGGCGAGCAGGTCGGGCACGATCGGCCCGGCCACCACAGGACCGGCCGCGTACGGCCCGATCAGGGCCTTCGCCACCTGCAGCGGATTGTCGTTGCCGCCCGCGATGACGACGAGGCGGGTGCCGAGGACACCGGTCAGGACCTGCAGTTTCGCGTGCCGGGCGGCCCGGCGGATGGCCTCGACCGTGAGCTCGCTGTCGCCGTCCGGTGCGGTGCCGAGCACCACGCAGACATGGTCGGGGGAGTTCCAGCCCAGGGCGGCGGCGCGCGAGACGGCGCCCTCGTCGGCCTCGCCGGACAGCACCGCGTTCACGACCAGCGACTCCAGGCGGGCGTCCCAGGCACCGCGTGCCTCGGCGGCCTGTGCGTACACCTGTGCGGTGGCGAAGGCGATCTCCCGGGCGTAGACGAGCAGCGCCTCACGGAGCACGGACTCGTCACCGGGGGCCGCGACCTCGTCGATCGCGGACTCCATCACCTCGATCGTCGTACGCACCATCTCCACGGTCTGGCGCAGGGTGATCGCCCTGGTCAGCTCGCGGGGAGCGGTGCCGAAGACATCGGTGGAGATGGCCTGGGGGGCGTCCGGGTGCCGGAACCACTCGGTGAACGCGGCGATACCGGCCTGCGCCACCAGACCGATCCAGGACCGGTTCTCCGGCGGCATCGCCCGGTACCAGGACAGCGTCTCGTCCATCCGCGCGATGGCCTGCGCCGCGAGGCTCCCGGACGACTTCTCCAGACGCTTCAGGGTCGCGGTGTGGGCGTGGGCGGACCTGCGGGCGTCCTGGCCGGACTCCGGTCCGGACTCCGGGCGGGACTCCTGATGGGCTTCGTTCGCTGAGGGTTCGGGCACGGGACAAGACTGCCTTATCGGGGCGGGGACGTGCGGTGCCGGGGCTACGGTGGGATGCGTGATTGATGTACGGCGCTCCGGCGACCGGTACCGCGGCGGGGAGACCGCGGCCGGCATCGAGTCCTTCCACGCCTTCTCCTTCGGGCCTCACTACGACCCCGACAACCTCCGCTTCGGCGCGATCCTGGCCTGCAACGAAGAGCGCCTCGCACCCGGCGCCGGCTTCGACGAACACCCCCACAGCCACACCGAGATCGTGACCTGGGTCGTCGAGGGCGAGCTCACCCACCGGGACTCCACGGGTCACGCGTCAGTGGTCCGCCCCGGCGACGTGCAGCACCTGTCCGCCGCGGCCGGCGTCCGCCACGTGGAACGCAACGACGGCCCGGCGCCCCTCGTCTTCGTCCAGATGTGGCTCGCGCCGCTCACCCCCGGCGGGGACCCGTCCTACGAAGTGGTGCACGGAATCGCCGACTCGACGCCGTACGCGGTGCCCGGCGCGGGGGCGCTGCTCCACGTACGACGCCTGACGACGGGCGAGCGACTGGCCCTCCCGGCCGCGCCGTTCGTGTACGTCCACGTGGTGCGCGGGGAGGTGGAGCTGGCCGGCCACCGGCTGGGCCCGGGGGACTCGGCGCGGATCACCGGGGAGTTGGACCCGGAAGACGTGCGGGCAGCAGCCGCCACGGAGCTGCTGATCTGGGAAATGTCCGCGAACTAGCGACTGGGTACGGGTGAGAGCTCTCAGAGCTCGGAGAGCACCGCGTCCGTGAACGGGGGCCACACCTCGACGGCCCACGGCCCGAAGGGCCGGTCGGTGAGTGCGACGCACGCCGCCCCAGCGTCCGGGTCGATCCACAGGAACGTGCCTGCCTGCCCGAAGTGGCCGAACGTCCGAGGAGAGGACGAATTCCCCGTCCAGTGGGGGGACTTGCCGTCCCGGATCTCGAACCCGAGCCCCCAGTCGTTCGGATTCTGGTGCCCGTACCCCGGCAGAACACCCTTCAGCCCCGGGTACGTCACCGTCATCGCCGCCGCCACGGTCCGCGCGTCCAGCAACCGCGGTGCCTGCACCTCGGCGGCGAACCTGACCAGGTCGTCGACGGTGGACACCCCGTCCTTGGCGGGCGAACCGTCACCCTCCAGCGCCGTCGCGGTCATCCCGAGCGGCTCAAGGACCGCCTGCCGCAGATACTCCCCGAACGGAATGTCCGTCGCCTTGGCGATGTGCTCACCCAGCACCTCGAACCCGGCGTTCGAGTACAGCCGCCGCGTCCCCGGCGTCGACGTCACCCGGTGCTCGTCGAACGCGAGCCCACTGGTGTGCGCCAGCAGATGCCGCACCGTCGACCCCTCGGGCCCGGCGGGTTCGTCGAGCTCGACCGCCCCCTCCTCGTACGCGACGAGCACCGCGTACGCCGCCAGGGGCTTGGTGACCGAGGCGAGGGCGAAACGCCGGTCCGTGGGGCCGCGCGTCCCGACGACGCTGCCGTCCGCACGGACGACGGCCGCGGCAGCGGTGGGGACCGGCCAGTTCTCGATCAACGCCAGGCTCTGCATGCCCCGAGCCTAAGGGCCCTACAGGTTGAGCCGCATCGAGGGGTCCGGCTTGCGGACGAAGCCGAGCGATGCGTACAGCGGCTCCGCCTCCGCCGACGCGTTGAGGTCCACGCTGGCCGCCCCCTGCTCGCGGAACCAGTCGAGCAGCGCCTCCATGCACGCCCGCGCGTACCCCTTCCGCCGCTGGTCCGGGTCGGTCGCCACACTGAAGACCTGGCCGGCCCGGCCGTGCGGATTGCCCGCCCGCCCGATCCGGTACTCGAGCGTCCCGACGGCCAGCGCCGCGAGTCCGCCCAGCCGCTCCGGATGGTCGACGACGAACGCCACGAAGTTCCCGTCGGTCTCCCCGAGCCGGCGCCGCACGGTCGGCACGGACTCCGCGTGCCAACTGGTGTCGGATCCACTGGTGTCGGACCCGCTCCCCGAGCGGTCCGTGAAGACCGAGTCGATCATCACCTGCCGCAGCCTGAGCAGTTCCTCGGCATCCTCTGGCGTCGCACGACGTACAAGACTCATGCCCGGGACCGTACTGACCACGAGGCGAGAAGTCCCTCGAATTTCCCCCGAACCATTTCTCCCGTATCCGCTTGCTTGGAGCGCACTCCAAGGTTCTAGCGTGAGGGACATGACGGTGATGGAGACCAGGAGCGCACCAGCCCGCCCGAACAGTGAGGACCGCTACACGATCAGCGAAGTCGCCGCCCGTACCGGCCTCAGCGCCTACACCCTGCGGTGGTACGAGCGGATCGGCCTGATGCCGCACATCGACCGCTCCCACACGGGCCAGCGCCGCTACAGCAGCCGTGACCTGGACTGGCTGGACTTCGTCGGCAAGCTGCGCCTGACCGGGATGCCCGTGGCGGACATGGTCCGGTACGCGGAGCTGGTGCGCGAGGGCGAGCACACCTTTCCCGAGCGCCAGCAACTCCTGGAGCAGACCCGACGCGACGTCCGCACCCGCATCGCGGAGCTGCAGGACACCCTCGCCGTCCTCGACTACAAGATCGACAAATACGCGGGCGCCCGGCGGGCGTCGGAAAGGCCCTGACACCGATGACGGACATGAACATCGCGACGGACATGAACACCGAGAAGGTACGGAAGGTGCGACTCGGCGCCGAGGGGCCCGAGGTCGGCGTCCAGGGCCTCGGCTGCATGGGCATGAGCTTCGCCTACGGCCCCACGGACACCGACCAGGCCAGAGCCACCCTGGACCGCGCCCTGGAACTGGGCGTCACCCTCTACGACACCGCCGACGTCTACGGCATGGGCGAGAACGAGAAGTTCCTGGCCCCCTTCGTCAAGGCACACCGGGACGAGATCGTCCTCGCCACCAAGTTCGCCCTGGCCATCGACCCGGCCGAGCCGACGAAGCGGCGCATCGACAACTCTCCGGAGTACATCCGCTCCAGCATCGACGCCAGCCTGCGCCGCCTGGACACGGACGTCATCGACCTCTACTACATGCACCGCCGCGACGTGGCCGTGCCCATCGAGGAGACGGTCGGCGTACTGTCCGAGCTCGTCGCCGCGGGCAAGGTCAAGCACATCGGCCTGAGCGAGGTCACCGGCGCCGAGCTGCGCGCCGCCCACGCCGTCCACCCCATCGCCGCCGTCCAGTCCGAGTGGTCGCTCTTCAGCCGCGACATCGAACGGAGCGTGGTCCCCACCGCCGCCGGCCTGGGCGTGGCCCTCGTGCCGTACTCCCCGCTCGGCCGCGGCTTCCTCACCGGCTCCTTCACCCATGCGGACAAGGAGCTCGACGAGGACGACTTCCGCCGCCGGCAGCCCCGCTTCACCGGCACCAACGCCACCGCGAACGCCGCCCTCCTGGCCCCCGTCCGCTCCGTCGCCGACGCCCACGGAGCGAGCCTCGGGCAGATCGCCCTGGCCTGGGTCCAGCAGCAGGCCGCGGTCCACGGCCTCCCCGTCGTCCCGATCCCCGGCACCCGCAGGCCGGCCCGCGTCGAGGAGAACACCGCGGCCACCCGCATCACCCTCACCGACGACGACCTCGCCCTGCTGAACCCGATCGCCGCCGACGTCGCGGGCAACCGCTACGCCGACATGTCCTTCACCTCGGCGGGCCGGGAGTAGCCGGGAGCGGCCGGTGGCAGGCCGCCCGGTCAGAGCTCCGCCAGCAGCTCGGCCTTCTTCGTCGTGAACTCGTCGTCGGTGATCAGCCCCGCCTGGTGCAGGTCGCCGAGGTGCCGGATGCGGTCCGCGATGTCCGCCGGATCCCGGCGGACGGCCCGTGCCGCGGAGGCGCCCGTACCGACGCCGTCGGACAGCGGGGCCGGGCCAGACGCCCGGACCGCCGCGAGGACCGACGCGGCGAACGGCAGCGACTCGTGGACCGGGCCGTAGCCGAGGCCGAAGACGACGGCCGCCGGGTCCTGGTCGGCCTGGCCGGGCTGCTCCACCGGGGTCTCGCGGCGCAGCAGCCGCAGGTGGCCCTCGAAGACCTCCGGTGAGCGCCACTCGATGCCGCTCAGGTCCGTGACGAGGAAGCTCTGGTCCCCGGCCTTCCACTTCGCCGACGACGCGCCCGTCCAGAACCAGCGGAAGGACACCAGCTTGCCGTCGAAGGACGCCTTCCCGTCGTACGCCTTGAACTGCAGGGGCGCCTCGGGCGCGGCCACCAGGAAGCGGTCCGCGGGCTCACCGTCGTCCGGCGCGAGCTGTGCCCGCAGCTCGTCCGCGTAGTACTCGGCGAGGGTCTCCCGCTCCGCGGGGAGCACCAGACGGTACGGGTCGCAGCCTTCCTTGAGCTGGCCCGCCGCGGCTTCCATCAGCGGATCGGCGCCCGGTCTCGGCACGGCATGCAGGACCACGGTCCCGCGTTTGCCGGGGGAGAGCGTCACCGCCGCGATCGCCTCAAGGGGGATGCGCCGTTCACCGAGAGCCTGGAAGAGCTTCGGCGTGCGGATTCCCCGTTCGAAGCGGATGAGCACAGAGTCGGACTCGAACTCCCAGGCGGCATGAAATCCGGCCAGAACATCACCCATGCGGCTCATCGTAGGCGGCACGAGCGCCTCCGTCCCTCCTGCGGCGGGCCGCTGTTTCATCGATTTCTACGCGCGTCAGGCCGCTGCCGTGCCGGAAATACCCTTCCGGCAGGCGTCGTCGTCGTCGTTCGCGCACCGCACCGAGCGGTACGCACCGGTGCCGATTTCCGCGAAGTTGCGGAGGCTCTCCGTGCCCGGCTCGAAATAGCCGGCGTGGCCCCGTGCGCCGGCCGCGGAGAGAAGCCGCGCGCCGAAGCCGACGGCCACCGGGTCGGCGCCGTGGCCGAGCCCGCCGAACTCCATGTTCGGTACATCCTGAATCCAGTCGTCGCTGTCCCGGGTGGCCCAGATCCGGGCCCTCGTACCCAACTGTGAAGCCGTGTCGGCGCGCATGCCGGGGCTGCCCGCCACCGTGATGTCCGTGACGCGCGGGGGGAGCTTCCGCGCGGCCACCCCGCACACCACGGAGCCGTAGCTGTGGCAGTACAGAGCGACCGGTGTGCGGCCGGGCAGGCCGCGCACCAAGGAGTCGAGGCGCGTGGCCCCGTCCTCCGCGCGCATCGCCGTCGCCGCGTCCACGCCGATCCCGACGGGCGCGGTGTAGTCGGCCCAGGCGATCACGGCGGTACGCGCGCGGGGGTTCACCGCCCGCTCCTCGCGGTAGAGCGCCTTCGCCATGCCCACCGGTGCGGAGTACTTGCGGAACGTCCGTTCGAAGGTCAGTACGTTGGTGTCGACACCGGGCACGACCACGGACACGCGGCGGGCCTTGGCCATGTCTCCGAAGACCTCGGCCATGCGTCCGGAGCCCATGGGATCGAAGGCGAGGACCTGGCGCCCCGGTCGCATCATGACCCCGAAGCGCTTCATTCTGCGCTCGGCCTCCTGCTTCCCCAGGGGGGAGAGGCGGTTGTCGTGCATGCGGTCACGCTCGACCTTGCGGGCCTGCCCCAGCGCGATGCGGTTGGCGCGATACCGGAGCTCGGCGGGCGCGCCGTTCATGTTGCCGACCGCGAGCGGATAGCGGGCGGCGAGCCTGTTGCGCTGCGGCACGTCGAGCGAGGCGAAGAAACGGGCGAGCCGACCGGCGGAGCCGTCCGGGTCCGGCAGGGCGCGTCCGTCGATGCTGCCCTTCTCCCACGCGGTGAGGGCGGCCTTGAGAGGCGACGCGTCGCCTCTGTTGTGGCGCACGGCGGTCCAGCCGGTGGTCGCGAGCATGACGAACACGACGGCGAGCGCGAGCAGGGCGCGCCAGGCGTTGAGTTGAGGGGAGGAGTCGAAGGAAGTCACTACGGAACACCCTAGGAGAACCGTGATGTTTACCGTGCATCGCGTGAGGCAGATCACGTTTCTGTAGGGGTAATTGAGGCAAAGCCGACACGCCGAGCGACCCAGGGTGTATGGGCGGCTGCTCAACGTAGAAGCGGAACCCGCTGGTTGAACGGCTGGCCGGGCAGCCGGCCGGGCGGCCGTCGAACGCCCTCAGAGGGTGCGCCACTCCTCGGCCAAGGCGGGCCCCAGGTGATCCAGATACGTCTCCGTGAGAGCGCGGATCGACTCCGGACTGGTGTCCTCACCGGCGCCCCACAGTCGCCCCGTGACGCGCATGACGCCACTGAAGGCGGCCACCGCCACGCGCGGGCGCGGGTCACTGTCCACGTCGAGGCCCTCGCGCTCGGCGATCACGCGGGCGATCTCGTCCTCCATCTCGATGGAGCGGCGCAGGTGGACGGCGAGCAGGGCGGGCGTCGACTCGATCATCTGGTAGGTGCGCATGTGGAGTTCGACCGGGACGACTTCCTCGATGGACTGGCCCATCGCCTCCCAGGCGCCGAGGACGGCGCCGCGCAGGGCCACCAGCGGGGCTTCGCGGGCGGGGCGGTCGCGCAGGGCCTGGACGAAGCGCGCCTCCACCATCTCCTGGACCGCGAAGGCGGCCTCCTGCTTGTTGGCGAAGTAGCGGAAGAACGTGCGCTGGGAGACGTCGACGGCCTCGGTGATCTCGTCGACGGTCGTCTCTTCGTACCCCTTGGTGGTGAAGAGCTCGAGCGCCACGCGCAGGAGGGCGTCCCGGGTGCGCTGTTTCTTGCGCTCGCGCAGCCCCGGCCTGGAGCTCTCCGCGGTCGTCTTCACGCCATGGTCCTCTTTCCGGCCGTTTGCCCAGTTCACCTTACCTGTGAGCCACGTGACAGTTACCGACTTGTGAAATGGTTTGTCAACTGTCAGCCGCTGTCACTAACCTCGAAAGCATGACTAGTCAGACCACCGTCGAGAAGGCGGACGAGGCGCCGGAGCCCGTGCCCGGTCCGTCCCTGGCCAAGGGGCTCCGCGGCCACCCCTGGCTGACGCTCTTCGCCGTCGCGATCGGCGTGATGATGGTCGCCCTGGACGGCACCATCGTGGCGATCGCCAATCCGGCCATCCAGAAGGACCTGGGCGCCACCTTCGCGGAGGTGCAGTGGATCACCAACGGCTACTTCCTCGCCCTCGCCGTCGCGCTGATCACCGCGGGCAAGCTGGGTGACCGCTTCGGTCACCGCCAGACCTTCCTCATAGGCGTGATCGGCTTCGCCGCCGCGTCGGGGGCCATCGGCCTCTCCGACACCATTCCGCTGGTGGTCGCCTTCCGCGTGCTCCAGGGACTCTTCGGCGCCCTGCTGATGCCCGCCGCGCTCGGACTGCTCCGCGCCACGTTCCCGGCCGAGAAGCTCAACATGGCCATTGGCATCTGGGGCATGGTGATCGGCGCCTCCACGGCCGGCGGCCCGATCCTCGGCGGCCTTCTCGTCCAGCACGTCAGCTGGCAGTCCGTCTTCTTCATCAACGTGCCGGTCGGCATCATCGCCGTCGTGATCGGCGTGGTCATCCTCAAGGACCACCGGGCCGAGAACGCGCCGAAGTCCTTCGACGTCCCCGGCATCGCACTGCTCTCGGCGGCCATGTTCTGTCTGGTCTGGGCGCTCATCAAGGCCCCTGAGTGGGGTTGGGGCTCCGGCACGACCTGGCTCTTCATCGGCGCCTCGGTGCTGAGCTTCGCGCTCTTCGCGGCCTGGGAGTCGAAGGTCGCGGAACCGCTCATCCCGCTGGCCCTGTTCCGCTCCGTGCCGCTCTCCGCGGGCGTGGTCCTGATGGTGCTCATGGCCATCGCCTTCATGGGCGGACTCTTCTTCGTCACCTTCTACCTGCAGAACGTGCACGGGATGAGCCCCGTCGACAGCGGTCTGCACCTGCTGCCGCTCACCAGCATGATGATCGTGGGCTCGCCGCTGGCGGGCGCGATGATCACCAAGATGGGCCCGCGCATCCCGTTGGCGGGCGGCATGCTCTTCACCGCCGTCGCCATGTACGGCATGTCCACGCTGGAGGCGGGCACGGGCAGCGGTCCCATGTCGATCTGGTTCGCGCTCCTCGGTCTCGGCCTCGCGCCGGTGATGGTCGGCGCGACGGAGGTCATCGTGGGCAACGCGCCGATGGAGCTCTCCGGTGTCGCCGGCGGTCTCCAGCAGGCCGCGATGCAGATCGGCGGCAGCCTCGGCACGGCCGTCCTCGGCGCCGTCATGGCGTCGAAGGTCGACAGCGACCTGCCCGACAACTGGGCGGAGGCGAAGCTCCCGCCGCTCAGCGAGGCCCAGCTCGACAAGGCCGCGGAGGCCGTCCAGGTGGGTGTGGCGCCGGTGCCGCCGAAGGCTCCGCCGTCGATCGCCGACCAGATCACCTCGGTCGCCCACGACACGTTCATGTCGGGCATGGGCCTGGCCTGCCTGGTCGCCACCGGGGTCGCCGTGGCCGCGATCTTCGTCGCGTTCCTGACCAAGCGCGGCGCCAACGCCGAGGCGGGCGCGGGAGTGGGCCACATCTGAGGCCCGGGTCACCGACGTATCGGGGAAAGCCCCTCAGGGAGAACCTGGGGGGCTTTCGCCTATCAGGGTGACGCACATTCGTACCCCTTCCGACGGCCGAGCTCGCGGGGCCACAGTGCAGACAGAAGATCCGCGCAGCACACGGGGGTTGGAACACATGCGTACGACCACACTCGCGACCACACTCACGACCACACTCGCGACCGTCACGGCAGCCGCACTCGCCGCGGTCGTCCTCACGCCCACGTACGCCGGGGCCACCGCCCCGCCGACACTGCGCGGCTGCGGTGCCGGCGAGCTCTGTCTCTGGGAGAAGGCGGGGTTCAAGGGCGCCCGCCACACGTACGAACTGGCGGACATCGACATCGAGAGCTGCACCGCGCTGCCGGAGGGGGGCAGCGCGGAGGCGATCGCGAACCGCACGGGACGGCCCGTGACCGTGTACCAGTCGGGGGAGTGCGGCGAGACCGGTGAGTTCAACACCTATCCGGGCAGCGGCACCTGGGCGCCCGAATCCCCTTACCGCGTAAGGGCGTTCAAGGTCTGGGAGAGCTGAATGGGGGTACCCGCCATGACAAGCCCGAACAGATCGACTCAGGGAGTGATGATGGCGGGCTTCGGACACACCACGCGCAAGCGCCCCGGCTCACGCGGCCGAACGTGGTCGCGGAGTCGGCCGGATCGCGCGACGCTCGGGATCATAGGAGTCATCTGCGCGATCGCTGGGTTCTTCGTGCTGGGGATCGTCCTCGGCCCGACAGCGATCGTCTGCGGCTGGCTCGCCATGGGCCGCAGTTGGGCCGGTGCCCGCCCGGTACCGGCGCTGGTGGCCCTGGTCCTGGGTGTGATCGACACCGTCCTCGCACTCATATGGATAGCGGGGACGACCACCACGAACGGCATGCTCTGAGCTGGAGCGGCACGTTCTGACAGTTGAGCCTCGGGGAGCGTTCAGCCCCGCTCACCGGGACGGGAGGCCCGGCTCACCGCCGGGCTTCTCCGCCCCCGACAGAGCCGTGACCTGCGCGCGCAGCGCCTTCACCTCGGCCGTCAGCGCCTCGATCGCGGCTGTCTGGCGCCGCTCCTCGGCGTCGTCCTTCTCGAAGCGGGAGATGAACCACGCCGCGATGTTCGCGGTGACGACACCGAGGAGGGCGATGCCCGACAGCATCAGTCCGACCGCGAGCACCCTGCCGAGCCCCGTCGTCGGCGCGTGATCGCCGTAGCCGACGGTCGTCATCGTGGTGAAGGACCACCACACCGCGTCGCCGAGCGTCTTGATGTTCCCGTCCGGCGCGTCCCGCTCCACGGAGAGCACGGCCAGGGAACCGAACATCAACAGGCCCACCACCGACCCCACGACATACGTCGTCAGCCTGATCTGCGACGCCATCCGGGCCCGTCGGCCGACGAGAGTCAGCGTCGCGACCAGCCGCAGCAACCGCAGCGGCTGGATCATCGGAAGGAGCACGGCACACAGGTCCAGCCAGTGGCTGCGGACGAACCGTCCGCGGTGTTCGGTGAGGAGCAGACGCACGGCGTAGTCGACGGCGAACGCACCCCAGACGAGCCATTCCACCATCGAGCAGGCCCTCGTCACGGCCCTGTCGGCGTCGGGCACCACGATCGGCACGGCGTAGGCGACGGCGAACGCCACCGCGAGCGCGAGGAGCGGGCGTTGGGTGCGCCGTTCCCAGCGGATCTGTGCGGGCTGTGCCGGTTCTTCCTTCATGGGCGCATCGTAGAAAACGCCGAAGGGCGACGGGACCCATGGCCCGCCGCCCGTCGCCCTCCGC
The DNA here is from genome assembly GCF_044903205.1 of Streptomyces sp. NPDC029674. Lineage (NCBI taxonomy): Bacteria > Bacillati > Actinomycetota > Actinomycetes > Kitasatosporales > Streptomycetaceae > Streptomyces > Streptomyces sp. NPDC029674. Next base: position 235,213 of record NZ_JBJDPY010000001.1, on the reverse strand, counting down.
TCGGAGCGCGCCCTTGGTGCTACGCGTCGCCCCCGGCCGCGCCCGGGTCGGCGGCCGTGACGTCGAGGAGCTGGTAGCGGTCGATCGCCTGCTTCAGGACGGAGCGGTCGACCTTGCCCTCGCGGGCCAGTTCGGTCAGCACGCCGACCACGATCGACTGCGCGTCGATGTGGAAGTAGCGGCGGGCCGCACCGCGGGTGTCGGCGAAGCCGAAGCCGTCCGCGCCCAGCGACTGGTACGTGCCGGGCACCCAGCGGGAGATCTGGTCGGGGACGCTCCGCATCCAGTCGGAGACGGCCACGAACGGGCCTTCGGCACCGGACAGCTTCTGCGTGACGTAGGGGACGCGCTGCTCCTCGTCGGGGTGCAGGAAGTTGTGGCGCTCCACGTCCACGGCCTCGCGGCGCAGTTCGTTCCAGGAGGTCGCCGACCAGACGTCCGCCTTGACGTTCCACTCCGAGGCGAGGATCTGCTGGGCCTCGACCGCCCACGGCACCGCGACGCCGGACGCGATGATCTGGGCCGGAATGGCGCCCTGCTCACCGGTCTTGAAGCGGTAGATGCCCTTGACGATGCCGTCGACGTCCACGTCGGCCGGCTCGGCCGGGTGCTGGATCGGCTCGTTGTAGACGGTGAGGTAGTAGAAGACGTCCTCGCTCTCGGGGCCGTACATCCGGCGCAGGCCGTCCCTGACGATGTGCGCGATCTCGTAGCCGAAGGCCGGGTCGTAGGCGACGCAGCCCGGGTTCGTGGAGGCGAGCAGCTGCGAGTGGCCGTCCGCGTGCTGCAGGCCCTCGCCGGTCAGGGTCGTGCGGCCGGCGGTCGCGCCGAGGACGAAACCGCGCGCGAGCTGGTCGGCCATCTGCCAGAACTGGTCGCCGGTGCGCTGGAAACCGAACATCGAGTAGAAGACGTAGACCGGGATCAGCGGCTCGCCGTGGGTGGCGTAGGCCGAACCGGCGGCGATGAGGGACGCCGTGCAGCCCGCCTCGGAGATGCCGTCGTGCAGCATCTGGCCCGTGGGGGACTCCTTGTAGGCGAGGAGGAGTTCGCGGTCCACGGCCTCGTACTGCTGGCCGAGCGGGTTGTAGATCTTCGCGCTCGGGAAGAACGCGTCCATGCCGAAGGTGCGGTACTCGTCGGGGGCGATCAGCACGAAGCGCTTGCCGATCTCCTTGTCCCGCATGAGGTCCTTCAGGATGCGGACGAACGCCATGGTGGTGGCGATCGACTGCTGGCCCGAGCCCTTCTTCGCGGCCGCGTACGCCTTGTCGTCGGGGAGCTGGAGGGGCTTGGCGCGGACCACGCGGGTCGGGACGTAGCCGCCCAGGCCCTTGCGGCGGTCGTGCATGTACTGGATCTCTTCGGAGTCCCGGCCCGGGTGGTAGTACGGCGGGGCGCCGTCCTCCAGCTGCTTGTCCGTGATCGGGATGTGCAGCCGGTCGCGGAAGCCCTTGAGGTCGTCGACCGTGAGCTTCTTCATCTGGTGCGTGGCGTTGCGGCCCTCGAAGTTCGGGCCGAGGGTCCAGCCCTTGACCGTCTGGGCGAGGATCACCGTCGGCTGGCCCTTGTGGGCCTTGGCCGCCGAGAACGCCGCGAAGATCTTCTTGTGGTCGTGACCGCCGCGGCCCAGGTGCAGGATCTGGTCGTCGGTCATGTTCTCGACCATGGCGCGCAGCCGGTGGTCGTCGCCGAAGAAGTGGTCGCGGATGTACGCGCCGGTCTCGGTGGCGTACGTCTGGAACTGGCCGTCGGGCGTCGTGTTCAGCTTGTTGACCAGGATGCCGTCGCGGTCCTGCGCGAGCAGCGGGTCCCAGCTGCGGTCCCAGACCAGCTTGATGACGTTCCAGCCGGCGCCGCGGAACTGCGACTCCAGCTCCTGGATGATCTTGCCGTTGCCGCGCACCGGGCCGTCCAGGCGCTGCAGGTTGCAGTTGACGACGAAGGTGAGGTTGTCCAGGCCCTCGCGGGCGGCGATGGAGAGCTGGCCGAGCGACTCGGGCTCGTCCATCTCGCCGTCGCCGAGGAACGCCCAGACATGCGACTTGGAGGTGTCCGCGATGGAGCGCGCCTCCATGTAGCGGTTCATCCGGGCCTGGAAGATCGCGCCGAGCGGGCCGAGGCCCATGGACACGGTCGGGAACTCCCAGAAGTCCGGCATGAGCCGCGGGTGCGGGTACGACGAGAGGCCGTGCGGCGCCTTGGACTTCTCCTGGCGGAACGCGTCGAGCTGCGACTCGGAGAGCCGGTCCAGGAGGAAGGCGCGGGCGTAGATACCGGGGGAGGCGTGCCCCTGGAAGAAGATCTGGTCGCCGCCGTCGCCCTCGTCCTTGCCGCGGAAGAAGTGGTTGAAGCCCACGTCGTAGAGCGAGGCGGAGGAGGCGAAGGTGGCGATGTGGCCGCCGACACCGATGCCGGGACGCTGGGCGCGGGAGACCATCACCGCGGCGTTCCAGCGGGTCGCGTTCAGGACCTTGCGCTCGACTTCCTCGTTGCCGGGGAAGAACGGTTCGTCCTTGGTGGCGATCGTGTTGACGTAGTCCGTGCTGCGCATCTCGGGCACGGCGACGCGCTTCTCGCGCGCGCGTTCGATCAGCCGGAGCATCAGGTAGCGGGCCCGCTCACGGCCGCGTTCGTCGACCGCGGCATCGAGGGAGTCGAGCCATTCCTGGGTCTCTTCGGGATCGAAGTCCGGGACCTGGCTCGGCAGGCCGCCAATGATGATCGGGTTGCGATCGGATCCGGAAGCCACGCTGTTCCTTCGCTGTTGGGGCTCTCGCCTGGGGGTGTGCCTGGCCGTGCACCGCTTCCCATCGTGTACCTCGCGGACGCAAACGTCATGTCTACCGATTGGTAACCGAGACGCTGATCCGGCCACCCTGGGGTAGGCTCGGCCCAAATCGCAACGATACGCCCATCCAGTTCAGCCGCTTCGCAGAGCCGTTCGGTCAGTACGGATGGGGCGGCAGTTGCGGCGACACGGTCGGGAACGTCACCGTTTCGGCGGTCTCGACGGCCGGGTACTTGCGCGATCCGTCCCGCCCGTGTGGACTACGGCCAACGCCCCGCGCACGCGCGTGGCTGACAGGCATTCCCAAAAACATGATCAGGAGGCAATCCGTGAGCGCGACCGCGGACCACGCGGAGACGAACCTTGCCGTAAGGCTTGGTTTCCAGCCCGACCAGGTGGTCCAGGAGATCGGCTACGACGACGACGTCGACCAGGAGCTCCGCGAGGCCATCGAGCAGGCCACAGGCACAGAGCTCGTCGACGAGGAGTACGACGACGTGGCCGACGCCGTGGTGCTCTGGTTCCGTGAGGACGACGGGGACCTGACTGATGCGCTGGTGGATGCCATCGCGTACGTGGAGGAGGGCGGCTCGATTCTGCTGCTGACTCCGAAGACCGGTCGTGACGGTTACGTCGAGCCGAGCGAGATCGGCGAGGCGGCCACCACCGCGGGCCTGTCGGCGACCAAGAGCGTCAACGCCGGCAAGGACTGGAGCGGCAGCCGCCTGAACACGCCCAAGGCGGCAGCCAAGAAGCGCTAGCCACGCGCGCGCCGAGCCGCGACCCAGCAGAGCAGTACGTGAGGCCCCCGCCGACGACCATCCGTCGGCGGGGGCCTCATGCATACGTAGGGTGGGGATCACCCGAACGGCCCCACCCGAGGGGCCCCGTCGAAGGGATGCGTATTCATGGCGATCGAGGTGGGCACCAAGGCCCCGGAGTTCGAGCTGAAGGACAACCACGGCCGGTCCGTGAAGCTCTCCGACTTCCGCGGCGAGAAGAACGTGGTGCTGCTCTTCTACCCGTTCGCGTTCACCGGCGTCTGCACCGGCGAGCTCTGCGCGCTCCGCGACGAGCTGCCGAAGTTCGTCAACGACGACACCCAGCTGCTCGCCGTCTCCAACGACTCCATCCACACGCTGCGCGTCTTCGCCGAGCAGGAGGGCCTGGAGTACCCGCTGGTCTCCGACTTCTGGCCGCACGGCGAGGTCTCGCGCGCGTACGGCGTATTCGACGAGGAGAAGGGCTGCGCGGTGCGCGGCACCTTCATCATCGACAAGGAGGGCGTCGTGCGCTGGAGCGTCGTCAACGGGCTGCCGGACGCGCGTGACCTGAATGAGTACGTCAAGGCCCTCGAAACGCTCTGAGCAAGCCCCGTTTTCGCTCGCGGCCGGGAACCGGTCACTAGGATCCACACGTTGATCCGATGGCAACGCAACGCTTGGGGCTCCCCGCCCCTGGACACCAATTGGGAGGACTCGTGGGAGTCAGCCTCAGCAAGGGCGGCAACGTATCGCTGAGCAAGGAGGCGCCGGGCCTGACCGCGGTTCTGGTCGGCCTCGGCTGGGACGTCCGCACCACCACCGGTACGGACTTCGACCTCGACGCCAGCGCGATCCTGACGAACGCGGAGGGGAAGGTCAGCAGCGACCAGAACTTCGTGTTCTTCAACAACCTCAAGAGCCCCGACGGCTCCGTCGAGCACACCGGTGACAACACCACCGGTGAGGGCGAGGGCGACGACGAGGTGATCAAGGTCGACCTGGCTGCGGTCCCCGCCGACGTGGAGAAGGTCGTCTTCCCGGTCTCGATCTACGACGCCGAGAACCGCCAGCAGTCGTTCGGCCAGGTCCGCAACGCGTTCATCCGCGTCGTGAACCAGGCGGGCGGTGCCGAGATCGCGCGGTACGACCTCTCCGAGGACGCCTCGACCGAGACCGCCATGGTCTTCGGCGAGCTGTACCGGCACGGCGCCGAGTGGAAGTTCCGCGCGGTCGGCCAGGGCTACGCCTCGGGCCTGCGCGGCATCGCGCAGGACTTCGGCGTCAACGTCTGAGCCGAGCACATCCCCGCGTCATCCGTCCGGCGCCGCACAGGCACGAGGTGCGGCGCCGGACGTGCTCAACCACCTCGTGCGCCCGGCACCACGGGCGCGCGGCTCTCGTCATCCCGGGGAGGACCATCACCATGGGCGTCACGCTCGCCAAGGGAGGCAATGTCTCCCTCTCCAAGGCCGCACCCGATCTCACCCAGGTCCTCGTCGGCCTCGGCTGGGACGCGCGATCCACCACCGGCGCCCCCTTCGACCTCGATGCCAGCGCGCTGCTGTGCAACGCGGGCAGGGTCCTCGGCGACGAGTGGTTCATCTTCTACAACAATCTGAAGAGCCCCGACGGCTCCGTCGAGCACACCGGTGACAACCTCACGGGTGAGGGTGACGGCGACGACGAGTCGGTGCTGATCGACCTCTCCAAGGTGCCGGCCGACTGCGACAAGATCATCTTCCCGGTCTCGATCCATGACGCGGACAACAGGGGCCAGACGTTCGGCCAGGTCAGCAACGCGTTCATCCGCGTCGTCAACCAGGCGGACGGCCAGGAGCTCGCGCGCTACGACCTCAGCGAGGACGCCTCCACGGAGACGGCGATGATCTTCGGCGAGGTGTACCGATACGGCGGAGAGTGGAAGTTCCGCGCGGTCGGGCAGGGGTACGCGTCTGGCCTGCGTGGTATCGCTCTAGACTTCGGGGTCAACGTTTCGTAAAGCAGGGGACCGGCGCGGGGGAGACCGCTAAACGGGAGCCCGTACACACACGATTGGGTAACCAGTGATTCTGAAAACCTTCGGCTGGTCGTTCGCGGTGACCGCGCTCGGCCTGGTCGCCGCGGTGTTCTACGGGGGGTGGACAGGCTTCGGCGTCGTGGCGATCCTGTCGATCCTCGAGATCTCGCTGTCCTTCGACAACGCGGTGGTCAACGCCGGAATCCTGAAGAAGATGAGTGCCTTCTGGCAGAAGATCTTCCTCACCATCGGTGTCCTGATCGCGGTCTTCGGTATGCGACTGGTCTTCCCCGTCGTGATCGTGGCCATCAGCGCCAAGGTCGGCCCGATCGAGGCGGTCCGCCTCGCCCTCAACGAGAAGGACCAGTACCAGCAGCTGGTCACCGACGCGCACCCGTCGATCGCCGCCTTCGGTGGCATGTTCCTGCTGATGATCTTCCTGGACTTCATCTTCGAGGACCGGGACATCAAGTGGCTGGGCTGGATCGAGCGTCCGCTCGCCAAGCTCGGCAAGGTCGACATGCTGTCGGTCTGCATCGCGCTCGTCGTGCTCATGATCACCGCGATGACCTTCGCCACCCAGGCCCACCAGCACGGTGGAGCGCATGTGGACAAGGCGCAGACCGTCCTCATCTCCGGCATCGCGGGCCTGATCACGTACCTCATCGTCGGCGGGCTCTCCGGCTACTTCGAGAACAAGCTCGAGGAGGAAGAGGAGCGCGAGCACGAGCAGGAGGAAGAGGCCAAGCGGTCCGGCAAGAAGGTTCCTGCCGTCGTGATGGCCGGCAAGGCCGCGTTCTTCATGTTCCTCTACCTCGAGGTCCTGGACGCGTCCTTCTCCTTCGACGGTGTCATCGGCGCCTTCGCCGTCACCAACGACATCGTGCTGATGGCGCTGGGTCTCGGCATCGGCGCCATGTACGTCCGGTCCCTCACCGTCTACCTGGTCCGCCAGGGCACCCTCGACGACTACGTCTACCTGGAGCACGGCGCGCACTACGCGATCGGCGCCCTCGCGGTGATCCTCCTGATCACCATCCAGTACGAGATCCACGAGGTCATCACCGGCTCCGTCGGTGTCATCCTCATCGCCTGGTCCTTCGTCTCGTCCGTGCTGCGCAACCGGAGGCTGGCGGCGGCCGAGGGGAATTCGAGCGGGGACAAGACCCAGGTGTCGTCAGGGGTCTGAGACTGACTGATTCGCTCACCGAGCTGTCCGATTCCGGTTTCCGGAGTGTGATGACGGCCCGGGTGAGGAACGCTCTGTGCGGGGCGGCCGTCGAGGAGATGTCCTCACGGCCGCCCCGTCGGTTTCGTGGGCAGCACACGGGCACACGGACACACGGACACACAAGGGCACTTGGGGGTGGGCGGAATGTCCTTCTGGGACGGTCTGTGGCGTGGGCGTTCGATGGACTTCGAATCGGGCAGCGCCGCCAGCAACTCCATCGAACTGACCAAACGGCACCCGACGGTCTCGCTCTCCAAACAGGGCGCGGCCACCGGCAATCTGCGCGTCAACCTGTCCTGGCAGATGCGTACGTCCGACCTCATCGGCAAGCCGCCCCGGAGCGGCGGTCTGCTGCGGCACCCGTTCAAGCTGTTCCAGCCCGAGGTGGTGCAGGCGCACACCCAGGGTGTGGTCAACGTCGACCTCGACATCGGCTGCCTGTACGAGCTGATGGACGGCACCAAGGGCGTCGTACAGCCCCTCGGCAGCTTCTTCGGGGATCTGAACGGCCCGCCGTTCGTGAAGCTCAGCGGCGACGACCGGTTCGGCTCGCCGTCCGGGGAGACGATCTACGTCAACCTCGACCACCGCGAGTCCATCAAGCGGCTCCTGGTGTTCGCGTACATCTACGACCAGACGCCCGCCTTCGACCGTACGCAGGCGAAGGTCACGCTCTACCCCAGCAACGGCCCGCGCATCGAGATCGACCTGGACGAGCGGCAGCCGCAGGCCCGCTCATGCGCGGTGGTCTCCATCGAGAACGTGAAGGACGAGCTGATCGTGCGCCGCGAGGTGAAGTTCGTCTACGGATTCCAGGCGGAGCTCGACCGGCTGTACGGCTGGGGACTGCAGTGGGGTCGGGGCTACAAGACCAAGGTGGGCTGAGTTCCGTGCGCGCGCCGCTGAGCCGCGTGCGCCCGCAGGACCGGGGCGCCTCCTCAGCGGGGCAGGAACTGCGGCCCCTGCGGCGGCAGCCGGAAGTTCGGGTCCGGCATCGGCGTCACCGGCTGCGGATAGCCGTACGACGGCTGGGCGACCGGGGGCGGCGGCGCGATCGGGGCGGGCTGGGTGGCCGCCGCCGGTGGATAGCCGTACGCGGGCTGGGGCGCCGGGTGGCGGGGCGGCTCGGGCGGATAGCCGTACGCGGGCTGCGGGGGCGTCTGCGGGGCCGGCTGGGCGACGGACGGCTGGGCGGCGGGCTGTTGCGGCAGGGGCTGCTGGGGCGGCAGCGGGAAGGACGTCGAGGAGGCGGGTGCGGGTGCGGGCTCCGGGGCGGCGGAATCCGAGTCGTCCACGGAGATCCCGAAGTCGGACGCGAGCCCCTCAAGACCGTTGGAGTACCCCTCGCCCAGCGCGCGGAACTTCCACCCCTCACCGCGGCGGTAGAGCTCCCCGCAGATCAGCGCGGTCTCCTCGCCGGTCTGCGGAGTGATGTCGAAGTAGGCGAGCGGCTCGCCGTCGGCCACCACGGCGTCGAAGAGCAGGATGCGCAGCGCGGGGACGTGCTCGAAGGAGACGCCTTCGGCCGACGCGGCGAGGAGCACGCGGTCCACGGCCGGATCCAGGCCCGCCAGATCCGTCTGGATCGTGTCGGTCAGCCCTTCGGCGACCCGCTTCTTGCCGAGCCGCCAGACCTTGCCGCCGGGGTGACGGGGCTGGTTGTAGAAGACGAAGTCCTCGTCGGAGCGGACCCGGCCGTCGCCGCCCAGGAGCAGCGCCGACGCGTCGACGTCGGGGACACCCTGGCCCGGTGCCCAGCGCAGCACGGCGCGGACGGACGAGGCTTCGAGAGGGACGTTCGACCCCTTCAACATCGCGTGCGTCATACGGTCATCCTGCCTTCCCCCGCACGAGTGGGACAACGCGGGGGGCCGAAGCTCCCGGCCGCGCCACCAGGCCCCTGACCTGCGGGTGCTGCGAACGTGCGACGGTGGTGTGGTGAGCATGTGTGACATGGCCGGGTTACCTGAAGTTCATGCCCGCAGGGAACCCCCGGCACCCGTCTCTACGTACTATTACCGGCCACATCCAAACGGCCCACGTCGACGAAACAGGCGATAGCAGGGGAATCACATGCGTCATTTCGGGCACATCGCCCCAGAGGTGCGTCAGCGTCTCTTCCACCGGGAGCCGTGTGCCTTCACCGCGGACTCCCCGCCCCACCTGCTCGCGCCCGCCCTGGGCGCCACGCTCTACAGCCCGGCCACCCGCCCCCGCCTCGCGGACGACATCATGAAGCAGGCCGGCCGCGGCGTGATCTCCATGGTGGTCTGCCTGGAGGATTCCATCGACGACGCCGAGGTCGACGACGCCGAGGAGAACCTGGTCCGGCAGTTCGCCGACCTGGCGGAGCGGGACGCGGAGCCGCCGCTGCTCTTCATCCGGGTCCGCAACCCCGGGCAGATAACCGACCTCGTCCGCAGGCTCGGGGCAAGCGTCCGGCTGTTGTCCGGATTCGTACTGCCCAAGTTCACCGAGGAACGGGGCGTTCCGTTCCTGGAGGCCGTGGCGGCCGCGGAGGCGGAGCTGCCCGTGGGGCCGACGGGCGCGGGCCGGCGGCTCTTCGCCATGCCCGTCCTGGAGTCGCCCGAGCTGCTGCACCTGGAGAGCCGCGCGGAGACCCTCGCCGGTATCGCCCGCACCGTCGACAAGTACCGCGACCGGGTCCTCGCGCTGCGCCTCGGCGTCACCGACTTCTGCTCGGCGTACGGACTGCGCAGGCCGCCGGACATGACCGCGTACGACGTGCAGATCGTCGCCTCCGTCATCGCCGACGTGGTCAACGTGCTGGGCAGGGCCGACGGCACGGGCTTCACCGTGACCGGGCCCGTGTGGGAGTACTTCCGCGTCCAGGAGCGCATGTTCAAGCCGCAGCTGCGCCGCAGCCCCTTCATGGAGAGCCGCGCCGAAGCGCTGCGCCAGGCCCTCATCGAGCACGACATGGACGGGCTGCTCCGCGAGATCGAGCTCGACCGCGCCAACGGCCTGCTCGGCAAGACCTGCATCCACCCCTCGCACGTGCTGCCCGTGCACGCGCTCTCCGTGGTCAGCCACGAGGAGTTCAGCGACGCCGAGGACATCCTCCGGCCCGAGCGGGGCGGCGGCGGGGTGCTGCGCTCCTCGTACACGAACAAGATGAACGAGGTGAAGCCGCACCGCGCCTGGGCCGAGCGGACCCTGCGGCGCGCCGAGGTCTTCGGCGTCGCCAAGGCCGACATCGGCTTCGTGGAGCTGCTCACCGCCGGACTTCCCGCCTGAACGGCGGGCCTTCCGCCCCCCCACCGCCGGGTTTCCCGGCAATGACGTAAGGACATGACGTACGTGACTGAAGACGCGATACCGGAGTCGACGGTGTGGTCGGGGAGCTGGGTCGCCGAGCGGCTCGGGGTCGGGCTCGACGGCGACGCGTCGCTGCGCGGCCTGCTCGGCCTCGCCCTGCGCCGCAACCCCAAGCGGGCGCACCTCCTGGTGTCGAACGTCCTGGGCAAGCACGTGCCCCAGCGCCCCTCGGTCGTGTACGCGGCCGGGCACGGCCTCGGCGTCCGGGTGCGGGAGCTGCTCGGCGACGAGGAGGCACGGCGCGCCGTCGTCCTCGGCTACGCGGAGACCGCGACGGGCCTCGGTCACGCGGTCGCCGACGGCGTCGGCCTCGCGCCCTACCTGCACTCCACCCGGCGACCCGTCGAGGGCGTCGAGCGGGCGGGCGGCTTCGAGGAGTCCCACTCGCACGCCACCTCGCACCTGCTGCTGCCCGAGGACCCGGGGCTGCTCGCCGGGGCGGGACCGCTGGTCCTCGTCGACGACGAGTTCTCCACCGGCAACACCGTCCTCAACACCGTCCGCGCCCTGCACGAGCGCTTCCCGCGCGAGCGGTACGTGATCGTGGCGCTGGTCGACATGCGCTCGCCCGAGGACCGGGGGCGGCTCGCCGACTTCGCCCGCGAGATCGGCGCCCGCGTCGACCTCGTCGCGACGGCGTCCGGCACGGTGCGGCTGCCCGACGGCGTGCTGGAGAAGGGGCAGGCGCTGGTCGCGGAGTACGAGAACGAGGCGCGTCCCGTCGCGCCACCCGGTGGGGGACACGGTCCCGTCACGCGTGTCGAGCTCGGCTGGCCCGCGGGCGTGCCCGACGGCGGCCGGCACGGCTTCACGCCCGCGCACCGGGCCGCCCTCGACGCGGCGCTGCCCGACATGGCGGCCGAGATCGAGAAGGCCCTGCCGGACGGCGCGCGCCGCGTGCTCGTCCTCGGTTTCGAGGAGCTGATGTACGCGCCGCTGGCGCTGGGCGTGGAGCTGGAGCGCAGGGTCGGTGGCGGGGCGCGGGCCGACGGCGGGGCGCGGGCCGGTGATGGAGTGCGGGCCGGCGGCGAGGTCCAGGCCGGCGCCGCTGGGCGGACCGGCGCCGCTGGGGGGACCGGCATCGAGGTGCGGACCGGCATCGAGGTGCGGTTCTCCACCACGACCCGCTCGCCCGTGCTCGCCGTGGACGATCCCGGCTACGCGATACGCACCCGCCTCGCCTTCCCCGCGCACGACGACCCCGCCGACGGTCCGGGGACGCGGTACGCGTACAACGTCGCGGGCGGCGGTTTCGACGCGGTCGTCGCCGTCGTGGACTCGGCCGCGGACACGCCTCAACTGCACGCTCCCGACGGGCTGTTGGCCCAGCTCTCCGCACACACTGGGCACGTCCTGCTGGCCACCGTGCCCTCGTACGTCCCTGAAAGGTCCCGCATGCTCCCCGAGCCCCTTCGTGGCCCCGCCTTCTCCTCGTACGCGCCCGACGACGTCGGCTGGCTGCTCCAGGACCTCTCGGACGTGACGCTCGAAGCCCCCACGGAGGAGCGCGAGGAGGCGATACAGAGCGGTGGCGCGCACTACGCCGAGTCGCTGCCCGTCGAGTACCAGCCGAGCGAGCGCTACCAGGAGTTGTTCCGCGCCGCGCTCGACACGTCCGCCGCCCGCATCGCGCAGGCCGTCGGCACCGTCACCGAGACCGTCCTCGCCGAGCGGTCGCCGCGCCCGGTCCTGGTCTCCCTCGCCCGCGCGGGCACCCCCGTCGGCGTCCTGATGCGCCGCTGGGCCGCCCACCGGCACGGCCTCGACCTGCCGCACTACGCCGTGTCGATCGTCCGCGGCCGCGGCATCGACGCCAACGCGCTGCGCTGGCTCGCCGCCCACCACGACCCGGCCGACGTCGTCTTCGTCGACGGCTGGACCGGTAAGGGCGCGATAACCCGCGAACTCGCGGAAGCGGTGCGGGAGTTCGAGGCTTCGGGCGGCCCCGCGGGCTTCGATCCGGAGATCGCCGTGCTCGCCGACCCCGGTTCGTGCGTCCGCACCTACGGCACCCGCGAGGACTTCCTCATCCCCTCCGCCTGCCTCAACTCCACGGTGTCCGGGCTGATCTCGCGCACCGTGCTCCGCGCCGACCTCGTCGGCCCGGACGACTTCCACGGCGCGAAGTTCTACCGCGAACTCGCGGACGCCGACGTGTCCGGCGACTTCGTCGACGCGGTCGCGGCCCGCTTCGCGGAGGTCTCCGACGCGGTGGACGCGCAGGTCAAGGAGGCACTGTCCGCCGACAGGGCGCCGACCTGGGAAGGCTGGGCCGCCGTCGAGCGCATCAGCGAGGAGTACGGCATCCACGACGTGAACCTCGTCAAGCCGGGCGTCGGCGAGACGACCCGCGTGCTGCTGCGCCGCGTGCCCTGGAAGATCCTGGCCCGCGCGGGCGCGGGGGCCGACCTCGACCACGTACGGCTGCTCGCCGAGCAGCGGGGCGTGCCCGTCGAGGAGGTCGGTGAACTCCCGTACACCTGCGTCGGGTTGATCCACCCCAAGTACACGCGCGGGGCGACGGGCGCGGACGGCAGGACGGTGACCGCCAAGTGAGCACCATGGTGATCGCCAGCGACCTCGACCGCACCCTCATCTACTCCACCGCCGCGCTCGGCCTTGCCATGCCCGACGCGGAGGCGCCGCGCCTGCTGTGCGTCGAGGTGTACGAGGGCAAGCCGCTGTCGTACGTCACCGAGACCGCCGCCGGGCTCCTCGACGAGCTGGCCCGCACCGCCGTCTTCGTGCCGACCACGACCAGGACCCGCGAACAGTACGGGCGCATCCACCTCCCGGGCCCCGCGCCGAAGTTCGCGATCTGCGCCAACGGTGGACACCTGCTCGTCGACGGCGTCTCCGACCCCGACTGGCAGAAGGTGGTCGCCCGCCGACTCGCCGCCGAGTGCGCCACGCTCGACGAGGTCCGCGCCCACCTGGTGCGGACCGCCGACCCGGCCTGGCTGCTCAAGGAGCGCGTCGCCGAGGACCTCTTCGCGTACCTCGTCGTCGAGCGCGCGCTGCTGCCCGACGAGTGGGTGAAGGAGCTCGCCGGCTGGGCCGAGGAGCGCGGCTGGACCGTCTCGTTGCAGGGCCGCAAGCTCTACGCCGTGCCGAAGCCGCTCACCAAGAGCGCGGCGGTACGGGAGGTCGCGCGGCGGGCCGGCGCGGAGGAGGTCCTCGCCGCGGGGGACTCGCTGCTCGACGCCGACCTGCTGCTCGCGGCGGACCGCTCCTGGCGGCCCGGCCACGGGGAGCTCGCCGACACGGGGTTCGTCGCGCCGGGCCTCACGGTGCTTCCTCATCGCGGGGTCGCGGCCGGGGAGGAGATCCTCAGGGCGTTCCTCGGAGCGGTGGCGCGAGGCTAGCGGCTAGCCTTGGCGCATGCCTCGATACGAATACCGGTGCCGGTCCTGTGGTGAGACTTTCGAGCTGAGCCGTCCCATGGCGGAGTCGGCCGACCCGGCGGTGTGCCCCGGCGGGCACGAGGACACGGTGAAGCTGTTGTCCACCGTGGCCGTCGGGGGGTCGGCCGCCGCGCCTGCGGCTCGCGGGGGCGGTGGGGGCGGTGGCGGTGGCGGCTGCTGTGGTGGGGGCTGCTGCGGCTGAGGGCGCGCGCCGTTGGGGCCCGGTGGGGGTTTGTCTGCGGGCCCGTCGTGGCTGGTCGCGCAGTTCCCCGCGCCCCTGAAAGCTGCCCTGGCGGGCGCTTTCCCGGGGTGGGCGGGTTTTGTCTGCGGGGCGGGTGTGGCTGGTCGCGCAGTTCCCCGCGCCCCTGGAAGCTGCCCTGGCGGGCGCTTTCCCCAGGGCGTGCGGGTTTTGTCTGCGGGTCCGGTGTGGCTGGGCGCGCAGTTCCCCGCGCCCCTGGAAGGCGCCCTGGCGGGCGCTTTCCCCCGGGTGGCTTCCCGGTAGGGGCTAGCGGAGCACTGTTCCCCCGGCTGCTCCCAGCAGGCCCAGCTCCGTTCGCGTCGGTGCGCCCTCCCAGTCGCCGTGTGTCGCCACCGCGAACGCGCCCGTGGTGATGGCGCGGTCGAGGCGGGTCGCGATGTCCGCGTCGTCGAGCAGTGCCGACAGGTAGCCGGCCACGAACGCGTCGCCCGCGCCGACCGCGTCCACGGCGCGTACCTCGCGGGCGGGGGAGTGGAGTTCGCCCTCGGCGGTGTGGGCCGTGGCGCCGGCCGCGCCGAGTTTGGTCACGACCTCGCGGACGCCCCGGTCGAGGAGGAACTTTTCCGGGGCCGTGGCCGCGGCGGTGTGCGGCGGCAGGCAGAGCGGCAGTTCGTCGTCGGAGGCGATGAGGACGTCGACGTACGGGATCCACTCGCGCAGCTCCGTCGCCGCCTGCTCCGTACTCCACAGGCGGGAGCGGAAGTTCACGTCCAGGCACACCTGTGTGCCGTGGTCACGGGCGAGGCGGAGGGCGCGTCGGCACGACTCGGCCGCAGTGGGGCCCAGGGCCGGGGTGATGCCGGTCAGGTGCAGGACACGTGGGGGCGGGGCGGTGGTGAAGGCCGCCTCGACCGCGGCGGGGGTGAGGCGCGAACCCGCCGAACCCGCGCGGTAGTAGTGCACCCGCGTCACGTCCGGCAGCCGCGGCTCGAAGAGGAGCAGGCCCGTCGGGGCCCCCGGGTCGCGCGTGGCCGCGGTGACGTCGACGCCCTCCGCGCGCAGCGTGCGCAGGACCAGCTCTCCGGCCTCGTCGTCGCCGACCGCGCCCGCCCAGCGGACGGTGTGGCCGAGCCGGGACAGGCCGATGGCGACGTTGCTCTCGGCGCCCGCGACCGACACCTCCATCGAGCCGCCCAGCTTGAGGGGGCCACTGCCGCGCAGGGCGACCATGGTCTCGCCGAGGGTGAGTACGTGGCAGGGCGCCGGTGTCGCGCTCATCGGCCCACGACCGCTGTCGCCGCCGTGACCTGTACGAACTCCGCCGCCCGCGCCCGCAGCGCGCCGAGGTCGCCGCCGTCCGCCGCGTCGCCGATCAGGGGTGAGCCGACGCCCACCGCGACCGCGCCGAGCGCCAGATACTGCTCTGCGGCCGCCGCGTCCACACCGCCGACCGGTACGAAGGGCGTGTCCGGGAAGGGGCCGCGCAGCGCCTTGAGGTATGCGGGGCCGCCCATCGCCGACGCGGGGAAGATCTTCAGCGCCGTCACGCCCGCCGTCCCGGCCGCGATCACGTCGGTGGGCGTGAGGACGCCGCCGAGCACCGGAAGCCCGAGGCGCACCGCCTCGTCGACGCCCGCGCCAAGCCCTGGCGTGACAATGAGGTTGGCCCCGGAATCGGCGGCCCGGCGCGCGTCGTCCGCGGTGAGGACCGTGCCCGCGCCGAGCCAGGCGTCCGGGCCCAACTCGGCCCGCGCCCGGCGCAGTACGCCCAGGGCGTCCACCCCGCTGAGGGAGACCTCGACCAGCGGAACGCCGGACTCCACGAGCGTCATGACCGTACGGAAGGAGGCGTCGGGATCGGTGCCGCGCACGATGGCGACGAGGCGCCGCGCCCGGAGATCCGTGGGGAAGTCACGCATCCCCTCACATTCGCACAGCGGTTCACGACGGGACCCGTCAGGCCCCGTGTCCCCGCTCCTCCCGTATCTGCGCGACCACGCGCGCCACGGTCGTGCGGACCGCCTCCGTCTCGGTCAGGAAGTGCCAGTAGTCGGGGTGGCGGCCCTCCAGGGAGGCCACCGCGCGGTCCAGGCGGGCCACGGAGTCGTCCAGCGGGCGGGCGTGGCGCGGCTCGGGGGTCTGCCGGCCCGCCATCGCCAGGCGCTGCGCGTCCCGGATCGCGAAGCGCGTGCGGTCGATCTCCTGCTGCGGGTCCTTCGACACCGCGTTCAGCCGCTGGAGGCGGTCACCGGCCGCCGAGACCGCCTCGTCCGTCGAGTTCAGCAGCGCTCGCACCGTGGAGAGCCGCGCGGTGGCGTCCGGCCAGCGCTGCTCCTCGCGGGCCTGCCGCGCCTCCGCCAGCTTGGCCTCGGCCTGCCGCACGTTCTCCGCGGCCTGGTCGGGGACGTGCTGGAGGTCCTGCCAGCAGGCGGCGGAGAACCGGCGCCGCAGCTCACTGAGGACCGGCTCGACCTGACCGCTGCGGGTCGTCAGCGCCTGCGCGCGCGTGCGCAGCGTCACGAGCCGCCGGTCGATCTCGGCGGCCCGCTCGGGCAGCCGCTCGGCCTCGGCGCGCACGGCCTCGGCATCGCGCAGGACGCGGTCGGCGCGCTGCAGCGTCTCCGGCACGCCGTGCCGGCCCGCGCCCTGGTTGAGCTTGGTCAGCTCGGGGCCGAGGGCGGCCAGGCGGGCGGCGAGGTCGTCGGCCTTGAGGCCCGCGGCGCGCACGGAATCAAGAGCGTTGCTCGCGGCGAGCAGCGTCTGGCGGGCCCGCTCCACGGCGGGGGCGAGCCGCGCCAGCTGGGTCTCCGCCTTGTCGAGCAGCGGGCCGAGGCCCTGCTGGAAGCGCTCCAGGTCCTGCTTGGTCCTGCCCAGCTCGGTCCTGGCGGCGGTGAGCTCGGTCCTGGCGCGGGCCGCGACCGACGAATCCAGGTCGTCCCGGTCGAGGTCGTGGGCGTCCACCGCGCTGATGTACTGGTGGCTGACCTCGTCGATGCGCCGCCCGATCGCCTCGAAGTCCGAGACGGCGCGCTGGGCCGCGGGCGAGGAGTCGACGGCCACGATCGTCTCTATGGAGATGCGCAGGTCGCGCTGGGCGGTGTCCAGTTCGTAGAAGGCGGCGGCAGCGGCGTCCTTCGCGGCCTGCGCCTCGGCGCGCAGGCTCTCGCCGCGGCCGCCGAACCACCGGCGGGTGCCGCCGCCCGCGAACGCGGCCGGCGCGGCGGCGGCGAGCAGCGGCAGGGAGAGGGTGACGACGGTGACCAGGGTGAGGGCGTCACGGAGGGGGCCGCCGCGGCGCGCGCTCCCGCGGGGCCGACCGGCGGCGACGTGCTGAGTGCGAGCCGTACCGGCCGCGTCTCCGGTCGTTGCGGGAGTGCCCTCTGACGTCGCTGCTGTGGTGCTCTCGGCCTCGGTTCTGTCCGGTGTGTACGGCTGCGAAGGTGTCGCCGTCACTATCCCTCTCCCGTGCTGTCATCCGCCCTGCCCGGTGTCACATTCTCCCACCGGTTAAGGACGAATACACGGGCCGGTTAGTTCGCGCTGCGCACAGTGACTTTGCCGTCGGCGCTGCGGACGGACAGGTGGTGGGGGCTGTTGTCGTCGCGCGGCACGGACACGTCGACGGAGCCGTCGGAGACCTCGGTCCGCACGTCGTACGCGACCTTCGCACCGCCCTTCTTCTCGGGCACCGCTATGTCGACGGAGCCGTCCTTGCTCCGGGCGTCGACGCGGTCGGGCACGGCGGCCAGTTCGAGCCGCACGGAGCCGTCCTTGGAGTCGACGGCCACCTGCCGAGACGTGATGTGGCGCGCGGTGACGGAGCCGTCGGCGCTGCGCAGGTCGAGTGGTCCTTCGGCACCGTCGACGGTGACGGAGCCGTCCTTCGTACGTACCGTCAGCGCGTCCCGGAACCCGCTCGCGGTGACCCGCCCGTCCTTGTTCTCGACCTTCACCGCGACCCCGCGCGGCACCTCGACCCGGTGCTTGGCCGAGCAGTTGGTGATGACTCCGGAGCACTGCATGTCGAGCGTGAGCCGGTCCCCGTCCATCTCCCACGTCACCTTGGGGTCGCCGCCCAGCACGGTCTCGCCGCTGAACCACCGGGTCACCTTCACGCCCTTGGCGTCGCCGCCGGCGGGGACCAGTTCGAGCGTGGCGTCGCTCGACTCGACGGTCAGCGTCTTTCCGGCCAGCGCGAACGTCCGGTGCTCCGGTTCGGTGTCGTCCTTGGCGTCGGTTCCGCACGCGCCGACCAGCAGGACCACGGCCGCGGTCCCGCCGACGGCGGCGAGTGCGCGGGCGGTGCGCGGACGGCGACGGATGCGGACGTTCATGACGGGCTCCCCCTGAAGTGATCTTGTACTGCCGGGTCAGACTTTACGGAGCCGCCCGGGCCGCGAGGATCCCGCCGGCCACCGGATCAGGGGTGGGGTTAACCCCCGGCCGCCCGGGGACAAGAAGGGGTTTGCGGGGCACTGCCTGCGGCAAGGTAGGCTGTCCACTCGTCCCGGGCGCGTAGCTCAGGGGTAGAGCGCCTCCCTTACAAGGAGGATGTCGGCGGTTCGAAACCGTCCGCGCCCACCGGGTATGACCGGCCGGAGCCCCTTACCGATCTCGGTAAGGGGCTCCGGCCGTTCGGCTCCGCGGCTGACCCGCACTCTGACCCGTCCCCCCCGTATCCGACCCCGAATGGGCGAATCCGTTCCGGCAGACGGGTCACAATCGTTTTTCCCGTATGCCATACCGGTGAGGCCTGGTGCTCGGAAGACCAGTTTCCGCACTAGGAGGCACACCATGCGTATGCGCACCATCCTCACCGCCGGCGCCCTTGCCGGCGTGATCGTCACCGGCGGGGCCGGCACCGCCATGGCCAACCCCGACCCCGGCGCCGACGCCAAGGTGCACAACTCGCCCGGCATCCTCAGCGGCAACGCCGTCCAGGTGCCCGTCGACCTCGGCCTCAACGTCTGCGGCAACACGATCGACGTCCTCGGGCTGTTGAACCCCGCGGACGGAAACAAGTGCAAGGCCGACTGACCTGATCGGCCTGTCCCGTTGTCCCGTCGCTCACGGAGCGGCGGGACCTTTCCGTTCTCCGCCTGGTGCCCGCACCGCCCGGGGTAACCCGAATGGGCTAATCGTCGGGTGGTGGGCCCAGATCGGCCCGATCGCCTCAGGCGTGCCGCTGAGCGGCTTCCGGCGGGCTGTGCGCGTACGTTGCGTGACTTTCCTGGTTGCGGCGCGCCGCCGCGCGGAGCGCGATGGAGGGGAGGCGTGCGTCCTCCGAGGCGAATGACGATTTTCGCCTGTCGCGCGCTCCAAGGGAGTGATCACCCATGACGCAGGGCGAGGCCTTCACCAACCCCGACGGGCTCGCGGGCCTGACGGCCTACGACCGGACCGGCGAGAAGATCGGCAGTGTCGAGCAGGTCTATCTCGACGACCGCAGTGGCCGCCCCGAGTGGGTCACCGTCAAGACCGGTCTCTTCGGTATGAAGCAGAGCTTCGTCCCGCTGGCCGGAGCCCGCCGTCAGGGGGACCAGCTGCACGTGGCGACGACGAAGGAGGCCGTCAAGGACGCCCCCCGTATCGATGCCGACCAGCACATCGAACCGGGCGAGGAGCACGAGCTCTACGCCCACTACGGGCTCGCCCGGCCCGAGGCGGCCGCGGGTGGCATGGCGGGCGGCAACCAGACGCGTACCGCGACCGGCACGGGCATGGGTGACCGCGCGGGCATGGCGGGGACCCGTTCCCCCGGCGCGCGTGAGTTCGCGACCCGGTCGGGCGCGGCGGACACCGGCAAGGCCGAGGACATGGTGCGCTCCGAGGAGCGGCTGCGGGTGGGCACGGAAGAGGAAGTGGTCGGGCAGGCCCGGCTGCGGAAGGTGGTCGTCACCGAGGACGTGAAGACGTCCGTACCCGTCTCGCACGAGGAGGTTCGCGTGGTCCGCGAACCCATCCGCGAGGGCGACCGGACCCGCGCCGACATCGGCGAGGCCGAGACCGAGGTGACCCTGCACGCCGAGCACGCGGTGGTCAGCAAGGAGTCGGTGCCGGTCGAGCGCGTGCGGCTGGAGACCGAGAAGGTCACCGAGACGCAGGAGGTCTCCGACTCCGTGCGCAAGGAGCAGATCGAGTTCGACCGCGCCAAGGGCGAGCGCGGGCACGGGAAGGGCGACGACTGGCGTGACCGGAAGCAGGGTCCGCGCCACTGACGCGGTACCTCACGCGGTACCCGGCGCCACGCGGTACGTGGCGCCGAACGGTCGTCGAGCGTGCGCAGGCCCCCCGCCGGTGTCGGCGGGGGGCCTGCTTTATGGCGCTGTCCTGGGTGTCCAGGGGGCTGGACTTCCCCTCTGTGCTCCGCCTCGGCGCCTCAGCGGCCGGAGCCGGGATGCGTCCTGCGGTAACGGCGGTCCCAGCGTTCCTGGCGTTCCTTGCGGATGCGGTAGTCGCGGTAGGTCTTGGGGTAACCGCCCCCACCTGCGCCGCCTCCGCCTCCTGAACCGCCTCCGCCACCTGCGCCGCTACCGGAACTGCTCTTCTTGTCGGCGGAACCGCCCTCGTAGAAGCGCACCAGGTAGAAGGCGAGTGCCGCTGCGGCCAGCCACAGCAGTGGCTGATTGAAGCCCAGGCCGAAGAGGGCCAGGATCGCGACGACTATCAGGACGTTCATGGCTGCACCTCCGTGGCTCGAAGGGGGCTCTTGTGCGCGGCTGGTAGGGAGTCAACGCCCGCCGTCCGCGGGTGTCAATGGCTTTGGGGCAGGGAGTCGTCCGGCGTCTCGTGGGCGTGCTTGAGGCGGGCACGCGCGGCGACGACGTCCGGGCCCGAGACCTGTTCCCAGTAGCGGTGGCAGCTCACGAAGACCGCCAACTCCCTCTCCCTGGTACGGAGTTTCTCGACCTCGGCCTGTTCGTCCGGGGTCCAGCCCGGGGAAGCGGGGCGCTCCACTTTGCGCCAGCCGCCCGTGTCGCTGAAGCCGTCCAGGGGCTCTACCGACCAGGGCAGGCGTTTGAGCAGCGCCAGGAGCGTGGAGCGGACCTGGTGCAGTTCCTCCTGGCCGGCGAGGAGGTCGCTCGGGAAGTCATGGGCTGGGGTGGCGGGCACGCCGTAATGGTACTCCTGTTCGAATTACGTGTGCGAGTGCTCCGGCGATCGGAAGTGATCCGGCGATCCGGGTGGACTGTCACACCCCGGTGGCAAGCTGGAAGCATGTGCCGAAGCATCAAGACGCTCCGTCCGCCCGCCATCCCCGAGGACGCCACCGAGGAGGAGATCCGGGCCGCCGCGCTCCAGTACGTACGAAAGATCTCCGGCTTCCGCGCCCCGGCCGCACACAACCGCGAGGTGTTCGACCGCGCGGTTGACGCGGTGGCGGAGGCGACGGCGGAGCTCCTGGCGGACCTGGAAGTGCGGGGGGCGCGCGCTTCGTAGCGCGTGCCGCCGCGCCTGTCACTCGCCGTGTGGCCCTTGTCCGCGCGCCGGGCGTCCATGCGCGTGCCCGGGTGCGTTGCCTGGGCCGGGCCGAGCGCGCCTTAGCGGCTATGCGGGTGCTGGCCGTACGGCGGCGGTGATGTGATCACCTGAGAGCTGGCGCGTGGGGCGTGGGGCGTGGGGCGTGGTGGCGCGGTCAGGGCGGGGTGGCTGGTCGCCGGGTGCGAGCTTGTGCTCGCGCAGGCCGGGCCGGCGGGCTCGGCGCTCCGCAGTTCTCCGACTCCCCGCCCCTGGCCCCCGGCCCTCCGGCTCCCGCGCTGTCACGGGTGGCGTGCGTGCTCAGCGATCAGTCCACCGGGGCGGGCGAACGAGGTGACAGGAACGGCCAGAGTTTCCGGGACCTCCCGGGCTTCCCGGCGAGTCCTGCGTACTGCCGCCCTACGCCTTTGCCGTGTCCGGGCCCGGGCGCCGTACCAAGAACGCCGCGCCCGCCCCCGCCGCGAACAGCGCGAGGAGTGAGACGCCCGTGGCGAGCCAGGTCGCGCCCAGCCACTGGGCGCCGAAGTAGCCGAGGGCGACGCTGTAGCCGGCCCAGGCCACGCCGGCCAGGGCGGACCACGGGAGGAACTCGCGCAGCTTGCGGTGGGCCGCGCCCGCGCCGAGGGAGACGATCGAGCGGCCCGCGGGTGCGAAGCGCGCGATGACGACGAGGATGCCGCCGCCCCGCGCGAGCGCCGTGCCGAGTCGTTCCTGTGCGGTGGTCAGGCGCCGGGAGCGGGCGATCGCGCGGTCGAGGCGTTCGCCGCCGCGCCAGGCGAGGCGGAAGGCCACCATGTCGCCGAGTACGGAGGCGGTCGCCGCGCAGAGGGTGAGCACCAGGATGTCGGGGACGCCGTGCGGCACATGCCCCGCACCGGTTCCGGCGGCCGCGGCCGCCGTGGCCGACATGATGACCAGGACCCCGCTCGGCAGCACCGGCACGAAGACATCGAACAGGACGGACAGGGCAACGACCGCGTAAATCCACGGACTGCCGGTCAACGCCCCCACACTCTCAAGCACCGTAACTCCCCGTTACTCCCCGATCGGCAGCGCGTTGCCGCTGTGTCGGGGAAGAACGGCAGGGGCGGCCTGGTGACAGCTGTACAGCGTACGCCGCGCGGCGGGCGAGAGATCCACTGGGGGTTTAGATGTTCCCTACGTCACGTTCACCCGGCTGCCTCCTCCGATGCGGCGTACGCCACCGAAGTCCCGTACGAACGAGTCAGCGCCCGAGCGGGACGTGAGCGACGTGAGCGACGTGAGGGACGGAGTGGCGATGGTGGCAGGGGTATTGGTTCGTTCCGTGGCAGCCGCGGTCGCGGTTGCAGCTGTAGAGGCAGCCGCCCTGGTCACGGGCAGCGGCCCCGCCGGTGCCGTCGCGGGGACGTCTCTGGTGCGGGTCGAGGGGCGGTTCGCTCCGCCCTCCGCCTTCATCCCCTCGCCCGCGGTGACGTACGACCAGAAGCTGGTCCCCGCGGCGTCGTGGATCGAGGTCGTGCAGCACGGCGTCGGGCACGGTGCCGGAGGCGGGAGTGGGACGGCCGTCGGTCTTCGGGTCAGGGGCATGAAGCCCGGGCATTCGTACGGCGTGCACGTGCACCAGAAGCCCTGCGGTGTGGAACCGGAGGCGTCGGGCGGCCATTACCAGCACCGCGTCGACCCGGTGCAGCCGTCGAAGGACCCCGCCTACCTCAACCCGGCCAACGAGGTCTGGCTGGACTTCACCGCCGGAGCGGACGGCTCCGGATCGGCGAGTGCGGAACACGGCTGGGGATTCCGGCCCGG
Source organism: Streptomyces sp. NPDC029674 (assembly GCF_044903205.1). Lineage (NCBI taxonomy): Bacteria > Bacillati > Actinomycetota > Actinomycetes > Kitasatosporales > Streptomycetaceae > Streptomyces > Streptomyces sp. NPDC029674. The sequence goes on along the minus strand of NZ_JBJDPY010000001.1, from coordinate 212,201 downwards.
CGAGGCCGCCTCCGTGGTCCTGCACGACGAGCCGGGCGGCGCGGGCGACCGGTCCGCGTGCTTCACGGTGCCGTTCGTGCCCCAGTCGCACGCCCGGCCCGGCCGCAGCGCCTAGACGGAGAACAGCGCCCCTTACCTCGTACCGGAACGTACGAGGTAAGGGGCGCCGCCACCCGTGCGGTGCAGGCCCAGGTCACGTCACGAACCGGACCGCGGGATCAGGCCGCGACCGGCGCGCGCTTCGAGCCCGCGTCCTTCCCGTCGTCCCCGTCCGCCCCGCTCTCGCCCCGCGAGGCGAAGAGCCGGTCCAGGCCGAACGCGCCGGAGCCGGTGAAGACGAGGAGCAGCATCGTCCAGCAGAAGATCGCCGAGGCCTCGCCGCCGTTCTCCATGGGCCACAGGGCCTCCGGCTGGTGGACCTTGAAGTAGGCGTAGGCCATCGAACCGGACGAGACGAACGCGGCGGCCCGGGTGCCGAGGCCCAGCAGGACCAGCGTGCCGCCGACGAGCTGGATGACGGCCGCGTACCAGCCGGGCCAGGTGCCGGCGTCGATCGTGCCGCCGCCGGCCGCGCCGCCGAGGACGCCGAAGAGCGAGGCCGCTCCGTGGCAGGCGAAGAGCAGGCCGATCACTATGCGGAACAGCCCGAGGGCGTAGGGCTGGGCGCTGTTGAGACGTCCAGTCATGGTGGGGGACTCCTTCGGTTTGGGGACGGTAACCGAGCGGAGGCCCAAGATTAGGCGAACCTAATTAGTGCTTGCAAGTTCAACATTCGGTCAGTCGTGGATTCCGCTTCGGCTCCGCCCGGGGGCAGGAGAGCGACTCGCCGGGGCCGGCGGCCGTACGCAACGCGGCCCGCGCCACCGCGTCCGCGTCCGACAGCGTGACCGAGTCGACGCCGGGCCTGGCACCGGCCGCGGTCACCCAATGGACCCCTTCCGTGGGCACCCCGAACGCGAACCTCCGTACGTGAACACGACCCTGACGGCCGATCAGACGGTAGGGGCGCGGCGTCACGTCCAGGCCTCCGGTTTCGTAGCCGTCGACCACGTGCGGTCGGCAGCCGCCGTCCGCGAGGAGCTGTCCGAGCAGCGCGTCGCCGGTGCGGCGCAGGTCCGGCTCGGGCAGCCGGGCCTCGATCAGCGTGGTGACGCGCACGGCGGAGTCCGGCACCTCGGGGGAGTGCGCGAGGAACGCCCCGCCGACGGGCCGCACGGTCGTGCGCGGGCCGAGCACCTCCAGGACGCCCGCCTCGATCAGGGCCGCCATCTCCTCGATGCGGCGGCGCGGCGGACCGATGGAGAGGAAGGCGTTGAGCGGCGTGTACCAGCGGTCGAGGTGATCGCGGCGCGAGGTGCCGGAGAGGCCGCCGTGGTCGACGATGGCGCGGAGCTCGTTGCGCAGGTCGCGGAGCACGTCGAGCGCCGCTTTCAGCGGGCCCGCGACGTTGCCGAGCGCGGCCTGCGCGGCGTCCTCGCGCAGCCGGTCCAGGAGCCAGGCGCGGTGGGCGCGCGCGGAGGCGAAGGGGCGGTCAGGGTGCGGCCGGGAGAGCCGGTCCCAGCACCATCGGTCTGCGTCCGCGAAGCCGAACTCGGCGATTAGCAAAGCCTCTTGAGGGGTTCGGTGGCCGGTGGCGAGAAACCGCCCGCGGAAGTCGTTCACCGCCGTCGGGCCGCCGCCCCGGCTCGCCAGCAGCGCCGCGTAGTAGACCGTCTCGACCTCCTTCGCGATCAGCGGCCATATCTCGTCGAGGAAGTCGGGGGCGTCGCCGTTCTCCGCGCGCTTGCGGAACCGGGCCACGACATCGCCCGTCAGGACGGCGGGTTCGTGCCGCCCGTACGGGCCCTTGGCGTTGTCGCCGCGCGCCTGGTGCGGGACGCCGCGCCGCGAGCCCGCGTACAGCCGCGGCTCACGGCCCGAGGGCGCGTAACGCAGCGGGCCGCCGGGCGTCCGCACGTACCGGCCGCCGCGGCCTTCGGTCAGCAGCGCCATGTGGTCGAAGAAGTTGAGGCCGAGCCCGCGCAGCAGCACCCGCTCGCCGGGGGCGATGGCGGAAAGGTCCAGGTCGGCGGGGTTGGCGGGCGGGAAGTGGCGCAGGCCGTGCCGCGCCGCGTAATCCGTCAGGCGCCGCTGCCCGGGGTCGCCGGCCGTCGGCAGGTGGCCCTGCGCGAGCACGACCGCCGCGAGACCGGACAGTTCGAGGCCGTCGTCCAGTACGAGGGTCTGCAGCCCGTCGGCCGTCTCGTCCAGGCGCACCGCGCGCGCCGCGTGCACCTGGACGCGGACCGCGTCGGGGGCGCCGCGCACCACTTCGGCGAAGACCCACTCCAGGTAGCGGCCGTAGCAGGCGCGGGTCGGATAGTCGTCGGGTCCGAGCCCCGGCACGCGCCCGGCGGCCGCCCACTCGTACAGGCTCGGGCCCGGTCGTATCGGCCCCGAGCAGTCGACGCTCTCGTCCGTGAAGAGGGTCACCTGTGACGCGACGGTGTTCATCAGGAGCTCCGCCGGCTGCGCCGTGCGCCAGACGTGGCCCGCGCCCGGCGGGGCGGGGTCCACGACGTGGACCGTCAGCCGTGCCCCCGGCGTCGTGAGGAGTTCGTCCGCCGACGCGCAGAGCCGTTCGAGCACGCTGGTGCCGCGGGGGCCGGCGCCGACGAGGGCGAGGGCGGGCGCGCCGGACTCCTCAGCGGGGAGACGTTGCGGCGCGGGTACAGATGCGGACAAAGGCGTGACTCCCGGGGCATAGAGAACACTGGAACCGGACGGTCCGCATCATCATGCCGTCGGGGGCCCCGCTGTCGAACCCCCGTTCACAAGACCCGAACCGCCCTCACGAAAGCCGCGTCGACTCCGCCGTCTCCAGGCGTACGCTCCCGCCGCGCACCGCCCGTGCCTGATCGAGCCGCAGCAGGGCCGAACGGCCGCGCAGCGTCAGGGTCATGAGCTGGTTGCCGAACCAGGGGCCGCCCGTCCTGCGCCAGTCGATGCCCGCCTGCGTCACCCCGCCGTGCCGCGCGAAGCGCCGTCCGAGGGCGCGTCCCACCCGGCTCCAGCCGAAGCGGAAGCCGAGCTTTATGGAGGCGGGGATGGAGTTGTGCACGGGGGAGCAGGTGAGCTGGAGGACGCGGGCCCGCGGCCCCTCGCCCGCGGGCCAGCTCGGCTCGGCGATGTAGGCATGGTGGACGTCGCCGGAGAGCACGCACACCGTCGCGGGGGCCGCCGGACCCGAACCCGCCTCCGTGATCAGCGCGGTGAGCGCTTCGAAGGAGGCGGGGAACGCGGCCCAGTGCTCCAGGTCCGAGCGTCTTCGCAGGTTCTCGCCGAAGCGGGCCCAGCGGTCGCCGCGCTCACCGCGGCACAGCGCCGCGTTCCACCCCTCGGCGTCATGGATGAGGTGGGGGAGGAGCCAGGGCAGGGAGGTGCCGATGAGGAGATGGTCGTACGCGCCGGGATCCGCGAGCGCCTGCTCGCGGAGCCAGTCGGCCTCGGCGGCGTCGAGCATGGCGCGCTCGCCCTCCTCCAGGACGCGGGCCGCGCGGGTGTCGACCATCAGCAGGCGTACGCGGCCGAAGTCCCGCCGGTAGCTCCAGCGCGCGGTGCCCGGGTCCGTATCGGCCTCGGCGGCGAAGGCGCGCAGCGCGTCCGTGCCGTCGGGGGTCGCGCACACGGAGGCGTAGACGGCGTCGTCCGCCAGTTCCTCGGGCCGCAGATTGCCGAGGTGCTGGTGGACCCAGTACGACATCAGGCCGCTCAGGACGCGCTCGCGCCACCAGGGCGTGGCCCGCATCTCGGCGAGCCAGGCCGCACTGGTGTTCCAGTCGTCGATCACGTCGTGATCGTCGAAGATCATGCAACTGGGAACGGTCGAAAGCAGCCAGCGGACCTCCGGGTCGAGCCAGGATTCGTAGTAGAGGTGGGTGTACTCCTCGTAGTCCGCGACCTGCGCGCCCGGCGGCTCGGAGAGCTCGCGGCGGGCGGCGAGCCAGCGCTGGGTGGCCTTGGAGGTCTGGTCCGCGTACACCTGGTCGCCCAGGAGCAGCAGGACGTCCGGGCGCTCGGCGGCCGGGTCGGCGGCGATGCGGGCGGCGAGGGTGTCCAGGGCGTCGGGCCCCACGGGGTCGTGCTCGCCGGACGGCGGCGCGGCCCACCGGCAGGAGCCGAAGGTGACGCGCAGCTCGTCGTGGCCGTTCGCCGCCGGGGTGCGGATGGTGCTCGCCGGGAAGGGCGAGCCGGGCAGCGGCCAGACGGCGGCCCCCGCGCCGTCGCCGAGCCGCACCTCGTACGCCGTCTCCGTGCCGGGGGTCAGGCCGGTCACCGGGACGAGCGCGTAGTGGTGGCCGCCGACCTGGAAGGTCCGCGCGGAACCGCCCGCGCCGTCCGCGCACCGCACCTCGGCGGTGCAGGGCCGGTCGGCCTCGACCCAGACGGTCGCCGTGGAACCGTCGACGTATCTCAGCAGTGGACCCAGGCGCAGCCGTGCCACAGATGATCACCCTCCTCCGTCGCCCCGTACGGTACGGAACGACGGAGGAGGGCGGGCCGGTTCCGGGACAACCCGTCGGACCCGGCCCGCCCGCAGGCGGTCAGGAATCGTTTCAGCAGCGGTTGAGCAGGGAGGAGAGGGCGCTCTTCTCCTCGGTGTTCACCGACAGCTTGTAGTGGTGCTTCACGTCCACCCACATCCGGGCGTAGAAGCAGTGGTACGAGGTGGTGGGCGGCAGCCACTCCGCCGGGTCCTGGTCGCCCTTGGCCTGGTTGACGTTGTCGGTGACGGCGATCAGCTGGGGCTGGGCCAGGTCGTTGGCGAAGCCCTCGCGCTGCGCGGTGGTCCAGCCGCTCGCGCCGGACTTCCACGCCTCGGAGAGCGGCACGACGTGGTCGATGTCGACGTCGGAGGCGGCGGTCCAGGTGCCGCCGTCGTAGGGGGACTTCCAGGTGCCGGAGGTGGCGGCGCAGCTGGCGTCCTGCTGGACGTTGGTGCCGTCGCGCTTGAGGACGACCTCGCGGGTGTTGCAGGCGCCGGACTGCGTCTTCCAGTGCGGGAACTTGTCGCGGCTGTAGCCGTCGGAGGAGCCCTCGGCCTTGACGGTGAGCTCGCCGAGGTAGGTGCGGGCCGTGGCGGCGCTGACCGGGGCCGGCGGGGCGGCCTCGGCGGAGGTGCCGGTGAGGAGGGTGGCGGCGGCGGCCAGGGCGACGGCCGCGGCGGCGAAGGCGGGCCGGGTGCTTTGACGCGCGTAGACAGTGGGCATGCGAACTCCCTTGATGTGGGGGGGCTGTTGACCGGTGGGGCGGTCAGAGTCGCGGGTCGCGGTTACGGATGGATGTGCGTCTAGTGACAGGGTCGCGTCAAAGAGGTGCCGACTTCAAGGGTTCTGGCGCGGCGTCAAGTGGCTTGCGGGGGACGGAAGTTGCGTACCAGCGCATTTCCCCGCTTCTTCGTGATCCAGGTCACTCCGGCGCGGGCCGGAAGTCCCTGGTCGCGACCCGTGCGCCGTCCCGTACGATGGATCGCGCAGAAGGGGAGTAGCTCTTCGCCGGACCGTCGACATACTGCTCAGCTCGTCTGAGCCGGCGCCCGGAGGCAGGCCCCACGGGGCAGGCCAGCGAGACCTTCGGCAAAGCAGTGCCAGACGTACGCACCCCGTGTACGTCCAGACGTCCACACCCGTGTACGTCCGTGTGCGCTGCCGTGCCGAGGTGTCGTACGCGAAACGGTGGAACACTCTCGGTGGGGCGGCCCCGACCGATTGAGGAACCCTTGATCAGCTTCAGCGTGATGGCGCTCGTCTTCGGCGTCGTCTTCCTGGCCGAGCTGCCGGACAAGACGGCGCTCGCCGGACTCGTCCTCGGCACGCGCTACCGCGCCTCCTACGTATTCGCCGGCGTCGCCGCCGCCTTCGCCGTCCACGTCGTGCTCGCCGTCGCGGCCGGCAGCGTCCTGACCCTGCTGCCGCAGCAGCTCGTCCACGCGCTGACGGGCGTCCTCTTCCTCGGCGGCGCGGCGGTGCTGCTCCTGAAGGGCGGCGACGAGGAGGAAGAGGTCAGGCAGCCCGAGGACCAGAGCTTCTGGAAGGTCTCCGGGGCGGGCTTCATGCTCATCCTGGTCGCCGAGTTCGGCGATCTGACGCAGATCATGACCGCGAACATGGCGGCCCGCTACGACGACCCGCTCTCCGTCGGCCTCGGCGCGGTGCTCGCGCTCTGGGCGGTCGCGGGGCTCGGCATCGTGGGCGGGAAGGCGCTGATGAAGCGGGTGCCGTTGGCGCTCATCACGAAGATCGCGGCGTTGCTGATGCTGGGGCTCGGGGTGTGGAGTCTTTACGAGGCGATCGCATAAGGCGTGCCTCTTTCTGCAGCGGCAGCCCTCACCCTTCCCTCCCCGCTGGCGGTCCTTTTTGCGGGGGTTGACCGGTCTGACCTGCGGCGTTGGCTTTTGCGGCTCACGTTTTGTACCGTGCAGGAACAAAGTGGCTCCGCCCGTACTCCCTGACCGGCGGGCGGGGCTGCCTTGATCTTCCGCTGCCTCTGCGCTCTGGAGCACTCCCGATGACGGAAACGACCGCCGACCCTGTCGCACCCGTTCTGACCACCCGGGCCGTACTCCTCGACATGGACGGCACCCTCGTGAACTCCGACGCCGTCGTCGAGCGCTGCTGGCGGCGCTGGGCCGTGCGGCACGGGCTCGACTTCGACGAGGTCATCAAGGTCGTCCACGGGCGGCAGGGGTACGCCTCCATGGCGGTGCTGCTGCCGGAGCGGCCCATGGAGGAGAACTACGCGGAGAACCGCGAGATGCTCGCCGCGGAGACCGCCGACATGGACGGCGTCGTGCCGGTGCCGGGCGCGCCCGCGTTCATGGCCTCACTGACCGCCCTCCGCCTGCCGCACGCACTCGTGACCTCCGCCGACGTGCCCCTGTCCACCGGGCGGATGGCCGCGGCGGGTCTCGCGCTGCCGGACGTGCGGGTGACCGCGGAGAGCGTGGGCGCGAGCAAGCCGGACCCCGAGGGGTTCCTCAAGGGGGCGGCGACGCTCGGTTTCGCACCGGCGGACTGCGTGGTCTTCGAGGACTCCGAGGCGGGGATACGGGCGGGGCGGGCGGCCGGCATGCGGGTCGTGGGCGTCGGCCCGCGGGCCGCGCGGTTCGAGCCGACGGTGCATGTCGATGACCTGACGGGTGTGGGGGTCGCGGACGCGGGGGACGGGTCGATCCGGCTGACGTTCGGCCGCTGATACGCGCCCTGAGCACCAAGGCGCCCGGGTCCCGCCCGGCTCACGCCCAACTCCCGCCCAGTTTCACGGCTCCCTCGTCTCCGACTCCAGGCTGCGGCGGGTCTCGCGGCCGTACTCGCCGCGAGCGTCGTCCGTGAGGCCTCGGGCCCACTGGTAGCGGGCCACCGCGTCGGTGACCCGGGACGTGTAGGTGCCGTCCCGGTCACCCACGTACAGGTAGAGCTGCGCGAGCCGGTCCTGCAGTTCGGCGACGCGTGCTCCCCTGTCGCCCTCCCGCAACGTCGCGTCGGCCGACTCACGGCGGCGCGGCGGGGACGTCGGGGATGCCGACGGTCCGACCGTTCCCGTCGCGCCGACTGTCGGCGTAGGGGACGGCGCCGAGCGCGTGGGTGTGGGTGAGGGCGGCGGTGCCACGTTCCGTGCGCTCGGTGTGCGCGGTACGACGGAGGGCGTGCCCGGGGGAGACACGGACCCGGACCGCTTCGCCGACGGTGGCGCCGGCTTCGTCGGGTCCGCGTACGCCGACGCCGGGTCGCCCGGCAGCGCCCGGTCCCGGGCCGGCCCGTCCACGGCCGAGGAGAGAAGCCCCATCGCGAACACGGTGACGGCTGCCACGGCCGCCACCGCACCCGCCCCGACGGCCAGCGCGAGGCGGCGGTTGCGGCCCGGCTCCTCGGGTGGGGTGAGCTCGGGCGCAGGGTCCGTTCCCGCGTCCCCGTCCCCGCCCGCGTCGGTGCCCGTGTGCGTATGCGGGGGCGGCACGGGCGCCCCGCCCACCACGCCCTCAGCGAGCGCCGCGGACCCGTCCGCATCAGGATCCGGCAGCGACACATAGGGCCGTATCCGTAGCGGATCGAAATCCTCCGTGGCGGCGGCCGCAACCGACCGTGCGCGAGTCCGGTCGGCGCCAGCGTCGGCCCCCGCCGCGCAACCGCACGCCGGGGCGGCCCCCGGTCCACGCGACGCAGCCTCACGGGCCCCGCAGGCCCCGCACCGCCCGTCGTGTTCCCGCTCGCCCCGTCGTCGTCCCCCGCGCCCTTCGTCCTGTCCGGCCACCGGCCGTTCCTCCCCTCCTGCGCCGGGCGTCCCGCCCGCCCCGAGAGCTTCAGCGATTATGCAGAGCCTCGCTTCAACAGGCCATAACGGGAGACACGGACCACGATGGAAAGGGAAGGCCGTACCGGAGCCAGGAACGCGTCGCGGTGCGGCCCCGACGGACCCCCAGGAGGTGTCCATGTCGCAGGACGTCAGCGCCCGCCCTGCAGGGGAGGGACCCCGCCCCGTCCCGGCCCACGGCGGCAACGGGCATCCCCCCGGCAACGTACTGGTCTCCATCGGCGCACTGCTGCTCGGCATGCTCCTCGCGGCCCTCGACCAGACCATCGTCTCCACGGCTCTGCCGACGATCGTCAGCGAGCTCGGGGGCATGGACCACCTGTCGTGGGTCGTCACCGCGTACATGCTGGCGGCGACCGCCGCGACCCCGCTCTGGGGCAAACTCGGCGACCAGTACGGCCGCAAGAAGCTGTTCCAGACCGCGATCGTGATCTTCCTGGTCGGCTCGGCGCTGTGCGGCATGGCGCAGAACATGCCGCAGCTCATCGGCTTCCGCGCGCTCCAGGGCCTCGGCGGCGGCGGGCTGATGGTGCTGTCGATGGCGATCGTCGGAGACCTCGTGTCGCCGCGCGAACGCGGCAAGTACCAAGGGCTCTTCGGTGCCGTCTTCGGCGCGACCAGCGTCCTCGGCCCGCTGCTCGGCGGACTCTTCACCGAGCACCTCAGCTGGCGCTGGGTCTTCTACATCAACCTGCCCATCGGCGTGATCGCACTCGCCGTCATCGCCACCACGCTGCACATCCCGGTGCGCGCGACCCGGCACACCATCGACTACCTCGGCACGTTCCTCATCGCGTCCGTCGCCACCTGCCTCGTCCTGGTCGCCTCGCTCGGCGGCACCACGTGGGCCTGGGGATCCCCGCAGATCATCGGGCTCGCGGTGCTCGGCGTGATCCTGGCGGTGGCCTTCGTGGCGGTGGAGCGCAGGGCCGCGGAACCGGTGATCCCGCTGAAGCTGTTCCGGATCCGCACCTTCACGCTCTCCGCCGTCATCAGCTTCATCGTGGGCTTCGCGATGTTCGGGGCGATGACCTATCTGCCGACGTTCTTGCAGGTCGTGCAGGGTGTCTCGCCGACGATGTCGGGCGTGCACATGCTGCCGATGGTGGCCGGCATGCTCCTGTCGACGACCGCGTCCGGCCAGATCGTCAGCCGTACGGGCCGCTGGAAGGTCTTCCCGATCGCCGGTACGGCCATCACCACGCTCGGACTGCTCCTGCTCCACCAGCTCGACGAGAACAGCGGCACCGCCGAGATGAGCGCGTACTTCTTCGTCTTCGGCCTGGGCCTCGGCCTGGTCATGCAGGTCCTCGTCCTCATCGTGCAGAACGCCGTCAGCTACGAGGACCTGGGCGTCGCCACGTCCGGCGCGACGTTCTTCCGCTCCATCGGCGCGTCCTTCGGCGTCGCCATCTTCGGCACGGTCTTCACCAACCGGCTCGGCGACAAACTCACCGACGCCCTCGCCGGACAGCAGCTGCCGCCCGGCCTGAGCGTGAGCACCCTGGAGGCCGACCCGCGCGGCATCGCGCGGCTCCCCGCCGACCTCCGCCCCAGCGCCCTGCACGCGTACGCCTCGTCGATCACGGACGTCTTCCTGTACGCGGCGCCGGTCGCCCTGGCGGCCTTCCTCCTCGCCTGGTTCCTGCGCGAGGACAAGCTGCGCGCCTCGGTGACGGCACCCGACCCGACACAGACGCTGGCCAGCAACCCCGTGGAACGCACGTCGTACGAGGAGTGCGCGCGGGCACTCTCGGTGCTCGGCACGCGCGAGGGCCGGCGCGCGGTCTACCAACGGATCACGGAGCGGGCGGGCTACGACCTGCTGCCCGCGTCGAGCTGGCTGCTCCTGCGCGTCGCCCGGCACGGCTCGGTGGAGCCAGGCGTACTCGCCGAGCGCACGACGGTGCCGCTGACCGTCATCACGGCCGCCGCCCGCCAGGTCGAGGAGCGCCGCCTGGCGGAACGGCAGGGCCTGGAGATGATCCTCACCGACCGCGGCCGCGAGGTGGCGGCCGGACTGGCCAAGGCCCGCGAGGAGTCCCTGTGCGAGCTGCTCGGCGACTGGTGGACCCCCGACCGCCCGACCGACCTGGCCCAGCTGGTCAAGGAACTCAGCTCCGAACTGTGCGGCTCGGAGTCGGAGCGCCCGCACAACGGGGCGACAGTGGTGCGGGCGGCGTGACGTGATCACCGAGCGCTCCGGTCGGAGTCAGAGGGCGGCGAGGCCCCACGCGGCGCGGACGTCGGAGATGATGACGCGGGCGCTCTCCGGCGAGATGGACAGCTCCTGGCGCGCTTCGGCGAGCGGCTGCACGCCGTCCCTCCGCGGTGACCTGCCGTCCGCCTCGGCCTTGCGGCGGGTGAACTCGGGAGACGCGAAGATGTCCAGGAGGGTCAGCCCGAAGTAGACGTACGCGCTGGCTTCTTCGAGGAGCGCGAGGGTCGCGTCCGACAGCTCCGGGCTCGCGGGCCACGGCTGGGCGCCGTCGACGGTCCACTGCCGCATGGGCCGCACACGGCGGCAGGCGAAGTCGGTCATGAGCACCTGGGCGTTGTTCCTGTTGGAGAGCGTCGCCCCGGGGTGCTCGGCGCTGTCCGCCGACAGGAGCTTTTCGAGTTCGCCGATGTGGAGCAGCACGGCGGCGGTCCCGGCCGTCCAGCCCGGCTCGTCGGCCAGGAGAACGCGAGTGCTGGCCAGAGCTTCCGCCACCTCGTCGGAAATCATTTCCCGGGCGAGCTGCGCCATTTCGTAGACGTTGGTCTCCTGCTGCACTTCGTCCAGGCGGCGGCCGTACCGGATGAGGTCCCGCGGCACACCCCCGGAGAGTGCGTGGGAGAGACAGGCGTACGGCGCTGTCAGACCCGGGACCCTCTCCTTCAGAATGGCCGCCGATTCGGCGAGCGTGCAGGGGCGCATGTGCAGCACATCGTCGAGTGAGCTCTCGGTGACGTCACGGTGCGGGAGCCCCCGGCGGACGAAAGCGGCACCGACATCCTCGGCGACGGAGATCAGATAGCAGACCCCACGAATGCCGAACACGGCTTTCACCTCGCGGAGAAAGGCGAGAGCCTGCTCCTCGGTCCCCACGCGGTCCAGCTCGTCGATCGCGATGACGACCTTGGCCCGGCGGCGGTAAGACCCGGCCTGCCCGAACCCCGATCCGTACTCCAAGGCGATGTCGCCCAGAATCCGCCGGAATTCGGACACCAGCTCCGGATACGTCAGCGGGGCGAGGGAAAGTGATGTGGTCTGCGAGGCGCCGAGCTTGTCGGGCATTCCCAGACTGACCATGGCGGTGGCGTTCTGGAGGGTGCGCAGCCGGTACAGGTGCTGTTGGCAGCGACGTACGAGATCCGGCGCCCGCCGCCTGTTGCGCTTGTAGGTGAGACGGGACAGGCCCATGCCGACGCAGACGAGAGCGATGCGCGCGGCGTTGTCGTCGTCGAAGAGGAGGGAAACGAGCTCCTCCTGGTCGGTCACCCATTTCACGCCGACGGCACAGCAGATGGCGAGGAGACCGAACCAGAGGAGCGCCTTGATGTCCTCGGAGTCGGAGTCCCGGCCCGCCCTTTCCACAAAGGGTTCTCCTTGTTTCCGCCAGATGATGCGGGCGAGGACGGGGAGGGCGACGAATACGGCGAACAAGTTCGTCAGGCCCGCGTCTTCGTAGAGTTGAGCGGCATTGCGCTGTATGTCCCGGTCGTAGAAGAGCGAGAACACCGAGAGGCCGACCAGGGCGAGGGCCGCGAGCCGGAGCACGATACGTGCCGCACGGACGGCGCCCCTGCGGAACCCCGGCGACTTGCGGCACGACCAGAAGAAAATGCCGGCGACCGTGAGCACCAACGCCGCCACGGGCCGCTCGCCTCGCCAGATCTGCTCCCCGTAGGCGAAGATGCGCTCCCCCTGGTCAGTGATCGTCCGACGCAGACCGGGCCCGTGCTCGGTGACCTTGGTGTCGAACTCCCGCGCCAGAGCGAGCACCAGAAGACCGGCCGAGACGGCGGCGAAGACGAGCCGGCGGACCAGCCGACGCGTCGCCTGCCGTGCGAAGCGCAGCGGGTGTCGGAGCAGGCCCAGCGACGTGAACTCCGGGACCGGGTAACCGTGGCCGTCGATGTAGTCCTCGCAGACCTTCGCGGACAGGTTGAGCAGGAAATCGTGCGGCGTGTACGTCGCGGGAACCTGGACGAGGACGGAGAACGCGGCGTCGTTGGCGGCCTCTTCGAGCAGAGTCGTCTTACCGGTGCCGCGCGGACCGCAGATGGCGATGGTGCCGTCGTCGATCTGGTCGATCTTCCGCTTCAACTGCGCGGAGGCGGCCGAGTCGACGACATAGTCGCGGCTCCGGGCCGAGTAGAGGCCTTGCTTGCTCGTCGGCAGGTACAAGCTGTCCTGGTCCTCGCCGAGGAGTTCCTCGACGATGTCCACGACCATGGGCAGGGTGGCGGTCCGCATCCGCAGCGCCACGGCTCGCCCACGGCTCTCCATGACCGTGTGCGCCCACCGCAGTTCCGTCCAGCGTTTCGCCAGCACGAGCCAGTTGTCGGCGCATGCACGTGCGTCGGAGGAGGTCACGGCGAGCGCGAGACTGAGCAACGTCACGCCGAAAAGCGCCCAGACAACGGCCGACGAGGAGCCGAGGAAGGTATAGAGCAGAAACCAGCCGCAGGCGACCACGGCGCATATCAGACGCCAGTCCCGCAGAGGACGCGCCAGGGCCTCGCTGAGCCCTTCGTCGGCATCCGCCCGGTGTCGCACGGCCTCCCGGTACAGGGAGAGCTGAGAGCCGCACCGACTCAGGACGGCGGACACCCGGGGCGGATGGACGGCGGCACGGCGCACGTTGTACGTACTGGCCGAGGGCCGCTTGTCGACCTTCTTCGAGACCTCCGGACTGGCCAGGGCATGGTCGACGGCATCGGTGTAGAGGGAGCGCTCGGCATCATTGAGCAGCGGGCCGGACCGCAGCGTCTGGCGGTGCGCGTTCCATGCGGGTGCGTTCATTGGCGGCACCCTAACGACGCCGTGCCCCGCACCTGGAACGAATCCAGATGCGGGGCACGCCTGCCGCGGGCCGGGGCGACGACTGTCCCGGCAACGTTCGTACGGGTGCTATTCGCTCTTGGGCGCCGCCTGCTGGACGACCTCGAAGGACCACACCGTGGACCCGCTGGCCGCAGGCTTCGGGCGGTCGCCGCCGCCCTGGTGGGCCGACTTCATCGGGCCCTCCATCCACGCCTGGAACGACTCCTCGTCGCGCCACCGCGTGTAGACCAGGTAGTCGTCGGTGCCCTCGATCGGGCGCAGGAGTTCGAACCACTCGAAGCCGTCGGAGTTCTCGACGGCGCCGGCGCGGGACGCGAAGCGCTTCTCGAGGGTTTCCCGCTGTTCGGCGGGAACGGTCAGTACGTTGATCTTGACTACGCTCATGGGGCCATCCTGCCGCAGTCGCGCCGCGTGTCAGAGGCGGAGCAGGCGCTCCGCCGTCTCGCGGTAGTCGCGCAGGGCCAGGCGGAGCTGTTCCGTGTCGCCGGTCGGGGTGTCGCCGGTGGGGGTGTGGGAGCCGGTGGCGGGCGGGGTGGCGTCGAGGGAGGAGGAAGGGGAGGAAGGGGAGGAAGGGGAGGGCTTGCCTGCGGTGCCTCCGGTGCCTTCCGCCGGGAGGGACTGCCAGCTCGTGCGGAGGGTGCGGCGGCGCTCCGCGAGGGTGTGGGTCAGGTCCGCGATCGTCTCCTCCAGGATGCGGTCGGCGGCCTCGACGGCGGTTCGCGGCTCGTCGACGAAGCCGTTGACGGCGTTCTGGAGGCGCAGCGTCAGCTTGTCGCGTGCGTCGGGCGGGAAGAGAGCGGTGCCGGTGCCGGTGCCGTCAGCCATGCTGAACTCCCTTGTGGGTGATGCCGGTCGAGCGCTTGTGGGTGCCGTGCCTGCCCGAGTGGGCGGCGTCGGCGTCGGCGTGCTGCTCCGACACGAGGGCGTCGAAGAGCGCCCGCGCCTCGATCATGGCCGCGCGCAGTTCCTCGGTGCCGGTGGTGTGGTGGGCGTCGGTGCTGTTCGGCTCCGTGCCCGGCGTGTCGAGCGCCGCGCGGTGCACCTTGCGGTAGCCGTGGACGTGGTGGGCGTGGTGCACGGAGAGCGCGTCGACCTGCTCCTCGTAGTGGCCCGCGTCGGGGAAACCGCGGGCTCCGGCCACCTCGGCGATGAGCCGGTCGGCCTCGATCACGGCCTCGCGGGGGGAGTCGACGAAGCGTTCCTGGGCGACGGTCCAACGTGCCGTGTACTGCTCACGCGCGGCGGGCTCCAGCGGCCGCGTGCGCAGCGAACCGTGCCGCTTCACGCGCTCGCCGAGATCGCGCTCGGCGGCCTTCGTGTCGCCGTCGTGCCGGGCGACCGCGCGGTCGTACTCGGGTCCGAAGCGGCGCCTGAGGCCGCGCCCGCCCGCACCCTGCCGCTTGCGGCTCAGCACGGCGAAGGCGGCGGCGACGAGGACGACGGCGACCACGATCAGAACGATGATCATGACTGTGGACATGGGTGGGTGCCCTTTTCGGCTCGGGGATCGGCCTGGGGCGCGAGGCCCAGGGGGCCTCGACACCCGTTCCTCGAGTCGAGTTGCCCGAAAACGGGCCACCAAACGGTCGGTCCCGGTGCCGCTCCCGCCAGTCGCGGTGGCCCCATTGTCATAGGAGGGCCGTGCGTCCGCCCGGGGAGACGCTTAGGATGCGGCAGCGCGACACACCGGCCGTGTCACACCAACCACGGTCGCGGCGCCCCGAGTCGAAGGAGCGTACCTACGTGCTGGAGCTGACCATGGCCTCGGTGTCCGGGGCGGACGCGGGCGCGACCGCAGGCATGCTCATGGCGGAGGCGCCGAGCGAGCCGGGTGCGGTGCTGCGGGTGGGACGGGACAGGAACGTGTGCCGTCTGGTGACGCCCGACGACTGGCTGTTCGTGTCCCGTACGCATCTGGAGTTCCGGTGCGGGCCCGACGGGGCCTGGTCCGTCAGCTGGCTGCGCGGCTCGAACCCCGATCCGGCCTCCGAGGTGCGGGTGGTGTCGGAGGGCGCGGCGCGGCTGCTCGCGTACGGAGGGGCGGCGGCGCTGTCCCGGGGCGGCTCGGGGGAGATCGTCATCCAGGACAGGGCGGGACCGCGGAGCGTGAACATCGGCTACTACCACGAGGGCTGAGCCGCGGAGGCCGGGCGTCAGGCCAGCACGCGGGCCAGCGCGAAGCCGTCGTATCCCTTGACGCCCACCGTCTGCACCGCCGTGCCGCTCAGCTTCGGGTGCTCGGCGATGAGCCGCAGTGCCTCTCGGGTGCCCAGCACGTTCGGGTCGGTGCTGGAGGAGTCGGTGACGGCGCCGCCCCGTACGACGTTGTCGAGGATGATCAGGCTGCCGGGGCGGGTGAGCCGGAGCGAATGCTCCACGTACCGCGCGTTGTTGACCTTGTCCGCGTCGATGAAGACGAGGTCGAAGGGCTCGGGGCGCGCGGCGAGCGCCGCGAGTGAGTCCAGGGCGGGGCCGACGCGGACCTCGACGAGCTTGTCGAGTCCGGCGCGGGCGAGGTTGCCGCGGGCCACGGTGGCATGCTCGGGCCGGTGTTCGAGGGTGACGAGCCGGCCGTCGGCGGGCAGGGCGCGGGCCAGCCAGATGGTGCTGTAGCCGCCGAGGGTGCCGATCTCCAGGATGCGGCGGGCGCCGTGGACCTGGGCGAGGAGGTGGAGCAGCTTGCCCTGGTTCGGGGCGACGTTGATCCGCGGCAGGCCGGCCGCGTCGCTGTCGCGCAGGGCGGCGGTCAGGGCCTCGTCGGCGGGGGCGAGGAGGCCGGTGAAGTAGTCGTCGACGGAGTCCCACTGCTGCTGGTTCATGTGACTCGCACGTTCCCTTCGGCTGTGTCTGTACGACCGTTTGACTCTCGCATACTGGGAGTCGTGGATCAGGGATGAGAGATCCGGGATCAGCGGGTTCCGGTGACGGGGGAGATGTCGTGGTGTACGGGGGAGCGGTGCGGGGGTTCGCCGAGCGGTGGCTGCCCGAGATGGTGCAGAGCGCCGAGTCCGCCGACGGACCGGGCGACTTCGTGTGCTCGCCCGCCGGTATGTGGCTCGCGCTGGCGTCCGTCGCGGCGGGCGCCCGGGGCGAAACCGCCGACGAGCTGCGGGAGTTGCTGGGCGTCGCCGGGACCGAGGCCGCCCGTGCCGTGACGGACGGCGCGCGGGACCTCGCGGGCACGGATGCGGTGGGCGTCGCCACGCGCGTGTGGAGCCGGGTGCCGGTTCTGCGGGAGTACGAGGAGGCGCTGCCGGGCATCGGGTTCGGCACCATGGGCGTGGACGCTCCCGAAGCGGCGGACGCGTGGGTGCGGAAGGTCACCGAGGGCATGATCGACCGCCTGCCCGTGGTCGTCACGCCGGGCACGCTCCTTTTGTTGGTCAACGCGCTGGCTTTGAAAGCGCGTTGGGAGGACCCCTTCGAGGGGGCGGCCACGCGGGATGCCCTCTTCACGGACGCGGCGGGCGTCGCGCATCGGGTGCCGACCATGCGGCGGGGAGTGGCGTCGGGGGATGCGTGGGTGGTGGACGCGGGCGGGGGCCGAGACGGGGACCTGGGCATGGGCGTCGGTACGGGTGTGGGTGCGCGCGTCGTCGAGATGCGGTGTGCGCGTGCCTCGGGTGACGGGCTGCCTCCCGTACGGGTCCGCTTCGTCCTCGGGGAGCCGGGGGCCGGCCCGGCCGCCGTGCTGCCGCTCGCCTGGGCGCCCCGCGAGCGGCGGTCGGCGATCGACGCCGAGCAGATCTCCATGGCCCTGCCCCGCTTCGCACTGCGCACGCGCACCGAGGCGACCGACCAGCTGGCCGCGCTCGGCGTGCGGTGGGCCATGAGCGACGCGGCCGACTTCTCCGGGATGTCACCGGAGCGGCTCGCGATATCCCAGGTGGTGCAGGAGGCGGTCGTGAAGGTCGCGGAGCGGGGGGTCGAGGCGGCGGCGGTGACGGCTGTGCCGATGCGGCCGGGGGCGGCGTACCGTCCGCGGCGGGTCGAGCGGGTCGCCTTTGACCGGCCCTTTGGGGTTGTCGTGCTCGACGGGGTGGGGGAGGTGCCGTTGTTCGTGGGGTGGCAGGCGGGGGTGCCGGGTGGGGCGTAGGGGGGCCTCCGGCGGTGTCTTCCCCAATCCCGCCCCTTCCCGAAACCGGGGCTCCGCCCCGGACCCCGGCACGTGGCTCGGTGCCCTGGGGCTCCGCCCCAGACCCCGCTCCTCAAACGCCGGAGGGGCTGAATTCCCAAGCCCCCGGCGCCTCGCCGCAGCCGGGGCTCTGCTCCAGACCCCGCTCCTCAAACGCCGGAGGGGCTGAATTCCCAAGCCCCTGGCGCCTCGCGCAGCCGGGGGGCTGAATTTCCCAAGCCCCCGGCGCCTCGCGCAGCCGGGGCTCCGCCCCAGACCCCGCTCCTCAAACGCCGGAGGGGCTGGAATTGCACACCGGAGGGGCTGAGATCCCGCCTACTTCGAACCCCTCAGCGCCCTCGCCTCCTCCTCCGTCTCCACCGCCGGCGGCGACCCCGGCAGCGGGCTGCGGGCCGATTCCGTCATGTACCAGACGGCGATGCCGCCCACCACGGCCGCCGCCATCATGTAGTACGCGGGCATCATCTTGTCGCCCGTCGCGCCGATCAGTGCCGTCACGACCAGGGGGGTCGTGCCGCCGAAGACCGAGACGGAGATGTTGAAGCCGATGGAGAGGGAGCCGTAGCGGACCTTGGTGGGGAAGAGGGCCGGGAGGGCCGACGGCATGGAGGCCGTGAAGCAGACCAGGAGCATGCCGAGGGCGCCGAGGCCGAGGGCGATCGCCCACAGGGAGCCGTCGCGGATCAGGAGCAGGGCGGGGACGGAGAGCAGGAGGAAGCCGGCGCAGCCCGCGGCGATGACCGGGCGGCGGCCCACGCGGTCCGTGAGCGCTCCCATGAACGGCTGGGCGCACATCATGAGCGCCATGACGGCCAGGATGACGAGGAGGCCGTGCGTCTCGTCGTACTTGAGCTCGCTGGTCAGGTAGCTCGGCATGTACGACAGCAGCATGTAGTCGGTGACGTTGAAGACCAGGACGAGGCCCATGCAGAGGAGGAGGGCCTTCCACTGGCCCGTGACCATGTCGCGCAGGCGTACCTTCGCGCGGGTCTGCTCGTCCTTGTGGGCCTTCTCCAGTTCGGCGGCGAACGCCGGGGTCTCCTCCAGCTTCATGCGGAGGTAGAGGCCGATCAGGCCCATCGGGCCCGCGATCAGGAACGGGATGCGCCAGCCCCAGGAGAGCAGGTCGTCGGAGGAGAGCAGGGCTGTCATGAGGGTGACGAGGCCCGCGCCGCCTATGTAGCCCGCCAGCGTGCCGAACTCCAGCCAGCTGCCGAGGAAGCCGCGCTTCTTGTCGGGGGCGTACTCGGCGATGAAGGTGGAGGCGCCCGCGTACTCGCCGCCCGTGGAGAAGCCCTGCACCAGGCGGGCCGCGAGGAGCAGCACCGGTGCCCAGACGCCGATCGACGCGTAGGAAGGGATCAGGCCGATCGCGAAGGTGCCCGCCGCCATCATGATCATGGTGAGGGCCAGCACCTTCTGGCGGCCCACGCGGTCGCCCAGCGGGCCGAAGATCATGCCGCCCAGCGGCCGGATCAGGAAGGCCGCGGCGAAGGCGCCGAAGGTGGAGAGCAGCTGGGCCGTCGGGTTGCCCGAGGGGAAGAAGACCTTGCCGAGGGTGACGGCGATGTAGCTGTAGACACCGAAGTCGAACCACTCCATCGCGTTGCCGAGGGCGGCCGCCTTCACCGCGCGCTTGACCATCGCGGGGTCGGTGACGGTGACGGCGGTGACGGAGCCGTCCTGGGCCGCTCCCTCCCGGGGCTCGGGCAGACGGCCCGACCGGCGTACTGCGACGGGTGTGGCGCTCGCCAAGGGTTCGCTCGCCTCTTTCGGTCGACGACAAGGACAAGGCCGCACCCGGTAGCCGGGGCGGCCCGAAAAGCGACCATAGGTGCATGGGGCACCATTACGGTGGGTGTCCGGGTGGCCGCACACCGCACGGAAAGTGCTGTTATCCAGGTCAAACGTGTTTTCGCCCGGTAGGGGAGACTGGGCCTGTATGTGATCTATGTCGCCGCTCCGGGGTGCAACCGGAGGCGCGGCGCCGGAGAGGCGGAGACGGAAATCCGGGAGAAGCCGGGAGAAACCGATGTGGCTGTCAGGTGACATGGTGGTTGCGTGCGTCTCACATGAGGGGTCCGGACTCCCGGGCCGTCAGCCGGCCCTGTTGACAGGGCCGCAGGCGTGTTTGACAGGTCCGCAGACATGACGAGTGGGGCGGGAGGGTCGACGGGGCGTGGCGAACGTTGAACACAGGGGGCCGGGAAACGCCCTGGGAACAGGGCCGGCCGGTGGACCCGAGGCGCGGATCGGAGCGATCCGTGTCGTCCTCTGGCTGATCGCCGCCGTCCTCGCGATCCGGCAGGTGGCCGTCGTCCTGCGAACGCCGGAGGGCGACCGCCTCACCGATCTGGAGACCTGGATCGGTCCTGAGGGCGTCCTGCACGTGAAGGGCTCCTTCTACGACGCGGACAAGTTCACCGGCACCCCCTTCGCGGGCCTCGTCCTCAAGCCGCTCGCGCGCTCGGGAGAGCAGGCGCTCGGCTGGGCCTGGACCTTCGGCACGCTCGGCCTCGTCGTCGTGCTCGGCCTGGTCGCCGCCCGCGCCCTGCCGCAGCCCGTCGCCCGGCGCACCTCCCTGCTCGCCGCCCCCGTGGCGATCAGCCTGCTCATCCTGTCGCTGCCGGTCCGCAACACCCTGCACCTCGGCCAGACCAGCATCCTCCCCGTGCTGCTCGTCCTGCTCGGTCTCTTCGCGGTCCGCGGTGAACGGGCCGGCGGCGTCCTGATCGGCGTCGGCGCGGCCCTGCAGCCGACCATGCTGCTCTTCGCCGCGCTGCTCTGGTTCACCGGCCGCAGGAAGGGCGCCGCGGCCACCGCCGCGGGCTTCGCCGCCTGTACCGCGCTCGCCTGGGCCGCGATGCCGCGCGATTCGTCGACGTACTGGTTCCACCACCTGGGGGGCGCGGGCCTCGGCGCGAACCCGGACGGCAACGCCAACCAGTCGCTGCACGGCATGCTGCTCCGCCTCGGCTTCGAAGGGCCGCTGGAGACCGGGCTCTTCCTGGCCCTCGGCGCGGCCGTCGTCTACGTCGGGCTGCGCCGTGCCGTGCGGTACGCGCGGGACGGGCAGCTGCTCCTCGCGGTCGCGATCACCGGGTGTGTGGCCGTCGCGGTGTCGCCCACGACCTGGCAGCACCAGCTGCTGTGGGTGCTCTTCGCGGTGGTCGGCCGGGTCGGCAAGCGCCAGTCCGACCGCTACATGTGGCCGGTGGCCGTCGTCCTCGTGTCGACGCTGCCCGCCAAGATGATGCTGCCGAACATGCCGGTGACCGAGCCGATCCGGGACAACCTCGTGCTGATCGCGGCGCTCGCCGCGGCCACCGTCGTGCCCTTCCTGTCGCGCACGCACCCGCAGTACCGCAGCCCGATCCCCACGGACTACGCCGCGCCCGTCCCGGCGCGCTGGAAGCGGGTGCCGCTCGTCCCGTTCTGGCGGCGCGTCGTGACCCGCCCGAACCTGCTGCTCGAACTGCTTCTCATCCGCGTCGGCTACTCCGCGTACCAGCAGGTCAGGCTCGCGGCGACGGGCGGCACGATCTCCGGGGGCCGGGCCACCGCCGAGCAGCACGGCGAGCAGGTGCACGCGATCGAGCAGTTCTTCTTCATCGACATCGAGCGCTGGTTCAACCACCTGACGGCGCGGACCGGCTGGATGGAGGAGTTCTTCAACTTCTACTACACGTCGTTCCACTTCCTGGTGCCGCTGAGCGTCCTCGCGGTGCTGTACGCGCGCCGTCCCGCCGACTACCGCTGGGCCCGCTCGGCGCTCGGCTTCGCGACGGTCCTCGCGCTCATCGGCTTCTGGGCCTATCCGCTCGCCCCGCCGCGCCTGATGCCGGAGCTCGGCTTCGTCGACACGGTGCACGGCGTGCAGGACTTCACCCAGCCCGACTACGGGACGCTGACCGCGCTCACCAACCAGTACGCGGCGATGCCCTCGCTGCACTTCGGCTGGTCGCTCTGGTGCGGCCTGGTCATCGCCGTCATCGCACCCCGCTGGTGGATGAAGGCGCTCGGCCTGCTGCACCCGTTCTTCACGGTCTGCGCGATCGTCGGCACCGGCAACCACTGGATCCTGGACGCGGTGGGCGGCGCGGCCGTCGTGGGGGCGGGCTTCGGCTTCACCTATCTGCTGTCCGGGCCCCGGGTGCGGCAGCCGCGGGAGGTGCCCGGGACGAGGCCGTTCACCGGCACGTCGAAGGACGGCTCCGCGAAGGACCGTAGCCCGAGCTGATCTCGTAGGTGCCGGGGCGGGGCACCGACAGGCGCGTGAACTCGCCGTGCCGTTGCAGGCAGGCGCCCTCCGCCCGCAGCCACGGCGAGTACACGAGGCGCACCGTCACCGAGCCCCGCTCGGGCACCCGCACCACCACGTTCGAGCCGGTGGAGCGGACGACGGCCGCGGGCTTCGACACCAGCGGCACCGGGTCCTTCACCCGGAAGATCCGCCAGTGCGCGTCCTTCCACACCGGTTCCAGCCACTTCGGGCCGCTCGCCACCAGCGCCGCCTCGTCCTCGGCGAAGCCGTCCGGCTTGCCCGCGGGCAGCACGACGTAGCCGACGGCCCACTTGTCGAGCCACTTGCGGTAGCTGGCCGCCGAGAACGACCCGTCGTAGAAGAGGCGGCCGCGCTCGATGTCGAGCTGGCGGTTCCACCCGCGCGCCATGTTCACGTACGGGGCGAGCGCGGTGGCCTCGCGGTGGTTGCGGGTCGGCACGACCTCGACGCGGGTGCGGTTGGCCTCCAGGCGTTCCAGCTCCCGCACCACGCCGTGGGTGTCGACTGCCCACTTCGGCACCTTCGTGGAGACCCTGAGATCATCGAGGGTCTTCTGCGCCACCCAGGCGGAGGACAGCACGAGCGCCACCGCCAGGGTGATCCGGCGGGCCCGGGTCAGGCCGGGGGCGAGCAGCGCGGCGAGCAGCACGGCGGGGCCGACCAGCTCCGCGAGCCGCTCGACGTTGGTGCCGATGGGGGAGGGGATGAGATACGTGAGGACGGTGCCGGCCGCGTAGACGCCGGCGCCCCATCGCAGCACCCGCCAGTCGCGCGGCCCCGCCACGATGAGGGCCAGGCTGAACAGCACGGGCGGGAAGATCCGGTCGAAGGGCATCAGGTGCTCGCCGGTGAACGGGAAGAGCACCGTGGTCGCCGCGACGACCAGGAACGGCGGCAGGATCAGCGCCGCGGAGCGCACCCAGTCGCGTACGAAGAAGTAGCCGGCGCCCGCCACCACGAGGAAGAGCCCCGCGACCGGGGACCCCATGGTGGCGAGGGCCGCGCAGGCCACCGCGACGACCGTGCGCCGGCGGCCCACCAGGGCGAGGCAGGCGGCGAGGCCGAAGGCGAGGCCGAGGGCGAACGTCGTCCGCCCGGAGGCGACGTTGCACCACACCGCGAGCGAGGCGAGCACCGCGGGCCACAGCGGTCTGCGGATGCCGGTGCGCTCGATCAGGACGGCGACCAGCCAGGCGCCCGCGATGCCCGACACCGCCGTCACGGTCTTCACGCCGAGCGCGGCCATCAGATAGGGCGAGATCAGGCTGTAGTTGGCGGTGTGCATGCCGCCGTACCAGAAGAGGTTGTACGCGGCCGTGCCGTGCTCGGAGGCGAACCGCGCCCAGGCCTCCTGCGCCGCCAGGTCGCCGCCGCCCGTCGCGAGGAACGCCACCCACACGGCGTACAGGGGAAGGGTGGGGACGGTGGCCAGGAGCGGGACGCGGTAGCGCCGGAGTAGTTGCCGGAGCGGGGTGTTCCGGCCGGTGGACGCAGTGCCGGACGGGGCGAGCGAGACGTCGGCAGAGACCACGGTCACCGTTTCCGTTCGTGTCCTGGGAAGCCAAGGTTCACTTCTCAAGACGCTTCATGCAACGGAAACGTTGGTTCCGTAAATGTAATTGACCTGATAGGTCGTCTTATGGCGCTCTATCGGCTCACGGGCGGGCGGTGCGGCCGGTGCTGACCTGGAGCTCCTTGACTCCGTTGAGCCAGGCCGAGCGGAGCCTGCGCGGGTCGCCGGTCAGGTGCAGGCCGGGCATGGCGTCGGCGATCGCGTTGAAGATGAGGTTGATCTCCAGGACGGCGAGGGACTTGCCGAGGCAGAAGTGCGGGCCGCCGCCGCCGAAGCCGAGGTGCGGGTTCGGGTCGCGGCTGATGTCGAACTTCTCCGGCGACTCGAACACGTCGGGGTCGTGGTTGGCCGAGGAGTAGAAGATGCCGACCCGGTCGCCCTTCTTGATCCGCGCGCCGCCGAGCTCCGTGTCCTGGGTGGCCGTGCGCTGGAAGGAGATGACCGGGGTCGCCCAGCGCACGATCTCCTCCGCCGTCGTGGCGGGGCGCTCGCGCTTGTAGAGCTCCCACTGGTCCGGGTGGGTGAGGAAGGCGTGCATGCCGTGGGTGATGGCGTTGCGGGTGGTCTCGTTGCCGGCCACCGCGAGCAGGATCACGAAGAAGCCGAACTCGTCGCCGGAGAGGTTGCCCTCGTCCTCGGCGGCCACCAGCTGGCTGACGATGTCCTTGGCGGGGCACTCCTTGCGGGCCGCGGCGAGGTTCATCGCGTACGCGACGATCTCCATGGCCGCCTCGGCGCCGATCTCCTCGGTGATGGCGTACTCCGGATCGTCGTACGCCGCCATCTTGTTGGACCAGTCGAAGATCTTGGAGCGGTCCTCCTGGGGCACGCCGATCAGCTCGGCGATGGCCTGCAGCGGGAGCTCGGACGCAACGTTCGTCACGAAGTCGAAGGAGCCGTCGTCGCCCGCGGTCGCGAGCGCCGTCTCGACGATGGAGCCGGCACGGGCGCGCAGCGCGTCCTCCAGGGAGCGGATGGCGCGGGGCGTGAAGCCGCGCTGCACGATCTGGCGGACCCGGGTGTGCTCGGGCGGGTCCATATTGATCATGATCAGCTTCTGGACCTCGATGCGGTCGCGGTCCATCGACTCGTTGAAACGGATGATCGCGGTGTTGACGTTGGTGGAGAACAGCTCCGGGTGCGTGGAGACGTACTTGACGTCCTCGTGCCGCGTGACGGCCCAGTAGCCCGTGTCGTCGTAGCCGGAGGCGCGGTACGGCTGGGTTATCCAGTGCACCGGTTCCGTCCGCCGCAGCTGTGCGAACTCCGGCAGCGGTACGCGGTCTTGGATCAGGTCGGGGTCGGTGAAGTCGAACCCGTCGGGCAGCGCTGGGCAGGACATCGGCCACTCCAGGCGTGAGCTGAGATCTGGCGATCTGTTCCTGACGGTCCATCAGGAGACTTGCCCGGCAAGGTAATAACGGGTTCTACAAGTCGCAAGGGCCAGAGCGGGCCCGATTGCGCGCGGATCCGGGCAAGGTGCGTGCAGGACCCTTGCGGTACGGGGGGCGTGCTCAGCAGACTGCACAACAGAACTAGAACGCGTACTAGTTCCACTCGCGAGCCGCCGGGACGGCTCGCGGGACGTGGAGAGGGAGGACGAGCCCATGGCCGCGGAACCCGTCATCGTCGAAGCAGTACGCACGCCCATCGGCAAGCGCTCAGGCGCGCTCGCCAATCTCCACCCCGCCTACCTGCTCGGCGAGACCTACCGCGAACTCCTCGGCCGCACCGGCATCCACGCCGACTGCGTCGAGCAGATCGTCGGCGGCACGGTGACGCACGCCGGGGAGCAGTCCATGAACCCGGCGCGCACGGCCTGGCTCACCATGGGACTGCCGTACGAGACCGCCGCCACCACCGTCGACTGCCAGTGCGGGTCGTCGCAGCAGGCGAGCCACATGGTCGCCAACATGGTCGCGGCCGGCGTCATCGACGTCGGCATCAGCTGCGGCGTCGAGGCGATGTCGCGGGTGCCGCTCGGCTCCGGCTCCAAGCACGGCCCCGGCAAGCCGTTCCCCGACGAGTGGAACGTCGACCTGCCCAACCAGTTCGAGGCCGCCGAGCGCATCGCCCGCAAGCGCGGTCTCACCCGCGAGAACGTGGACTCGCTCGGCCTCATCTCGCAGGAGCGGGCGGCCGTCGCCTGGGCCGAGGAGCGCTTCAAACGCGAGACGTTCGCCGTGCAGGTGCCCACCACGGAGGAGGAACAGGCCGCCGGGCAGGGCATGTGGCGGCTCGTGGACCGCGACGAGGGGCTGCGCGACACCACGATGGAGGCCCTCGGCGGCCTCAAGCCGGTCATGCCGACCGCCGTGCACACCGCGGGCAACTCCTCGCAGATATCGGACGGCGCGGCCGCCCTCATGTGGGCGTCCAAGCGGATGGCGCGGGCCCTGAAGCTGAAGCCGAGGGCCCGCATCGTCGCGCAGGCCCTCGTCGGCGCCGACCCGCACTTCCACCTGGACGGGCCGATCGACGCGACGCGCGCGGTGCTCGGCAAGGCCGGGATGTCCCTGAAGGACATCGACATCGTCGAGGTCAACGAGGCGTTCGCCTCCGTGGTGCTGAGCTGGGCGCAGGTCTTCGGGCAGGACCTGGAGAAGGTCAACGTGAACGGCGGCGCGATCGCCCTCGGCCACCCGGTGGGGGCGACGGGGGCGCGGCTCATCACGACGGCCCTGCACGAACTGGAGCGCAGGGACAAGGAGTTCGCGCTGATCACGATGTGCGCGGGTGGTGCGGTGGCGACGGGGACGATCATTCAGCGGCTCTAGCGCCCGGGACGCGAAGGAGGCGGCGACCCCCGTCCCGGGGTCGCCGCCTCCTTCAGTGGCGGGTCGCGGCGGCTTAATACCAGCCGTTCGCCTGCCAGTGGCTCCACGCGCCCGTCGGGCTGCCGTAGCGCTCGTTCATGTACTTGAGGCCCCACTCGATCTGGGTCTCGGGGTTGGTCTTCCAGTCGGCGCCCGCGGAGGCCATCTTCGAGCCGGGCAGGGCCTGGACGAGGCCGTAGGCGCCGGACGAGGAGTTGGTCGCGCTCGGGTTCCAGCCGCTCTCGTGCGAGACGATCTTGTCGAACGCGGCGAACTGCGCCGGGTCCGGGATCATCTTCTTGGCGATCGCCTTGGCGGACGCGGGGGCGGCGGCGGGAGCGGCGGCCGGGGCGGCGGCCTTCGCGGTGGTCGGGGTGGCTGCCTGGGCCGGGGCCGCGGCGAAGACCATGCCGGAAGCGGCGGCGGCGACGAGGCCGCCGGTGAGGGCCTTCTTCGGGGAAGCGATGCGGCGGATGAGCGAGGCGGGCACAGAGGACCTTCCGGTGGGGTACGGGGCGGTCGCGGGGCACGCCGTGGCCACACGGAAGTGTGGGGGACATGCGGCGGCGCCGAGGCCGTGAGCGGCTGTCGGCGCCTTGCGACTCATCCAGAGAAACAGGCCCGGCGCGCCGCCGCAATGACCCCATTTACTAGTGGAAGCCGCACCCCGTGCCAAATGTCCCTCTGTGACCTGGCTCTCAATCTGCAGGTCAGAGGCGGTATTGATGCATGTACGTCAAGAGTCGCGGGCTACGGGCCTCTTTCGTAGTGGACCAAGGTCCTGTGGGCCGCCTCACGCGTACGAGTCCCCGATGTGACGGCACGCAGCGGCTCGCTCACGCCTTGGGGGCCTCGAATGTGACCGGCGCCTCGAACGCCGCCCGGCGCGTGGCCCGCCGCAGCGCCTTCAGGACGGCCGGGCCGAGTGCGAGGCTCAGCAGCACGGTGACCACGGCCCGCGGCAGGTCCCAGCCGAGCGAGGTCGCCAGACAGTACGCGACGAAACGGCCGAGGTTGTCCGCCAGCGGGTCACCCGGCACGAAGGAGACGCCGGTGGCCAGGCCGCCGAGGTAGGGCCAGCCCTGGAGGTTCATCACCGTCCCGTACAGGACGGAGGAGACCGCCCCGTAGGCCGCGAGCAGCCACAGCTCACGGCGTCCGCGCAGGGTGGCGGGCCCCGGCAGCAGCCCGGCGCCCATGCAGACCCAGCCCATCGACAGCATCTGGAACGGCATCCACGGCCCGACGCCGCCCGTCAGGAGCGCCGAGGCGAACATCGACACCGCCCCCAGCACGAACCCGAAGCCAGGACCGAGCACCCGTCCGCTCAGCACCATCAGGAAGAACATCGGCTCGATGCCCGCCGTCCCCGCGCCCAGCGGCCGCAGCGCGGCACCCGCCGCGGCCAGCACGCCCAGCATCGCGATGGCCTTCGCGTCGAGCCCGACGTCCGCGATGGTCGCCACCACCACGGCGAGCAGCAGCGGAAGCAGCGCCGCGAACAGCCACGGCGCGTCCTGCGCGTGATCACTGAGCCCCGAACCGCCGCCCGCCAGCAGCGGCCACCCGAACGCGACCACGCCCACCGCGCTCACCAGCGCGAGCGCGGCAACCGAGCGCGGACCCAGCCGGATGGGCCGGGCCCGCCCGCCCCGGCCCCGCGACACGGCCGGACCACCCTTCCGTGCGGCCGTCACGACACGTCCTGCCCGTCCGCGCCCAGCGCCTCCCGTACCTGTGCCACCGTCAGCCACTCCTGGGGTGCCAGGATCTTCGTGACCTGCGGGGCGAAGGACGGTGACGACACCACGATCCGCTCGGTCGGGCCGTCCGCGACGACTTCGCCGTCCGCCAGGATCACCACGCGGTGGGCGATCTCGGCCGCCAGCTCCACGTCGTGCGTGGCCAGTACGAGCGCGTGGCCCTCGGCGGCGAGCCCGCGCAGGATCCCGGCCAGCCGCGCCTTGGCCGCGTAGTCGAGGCCGCGCGTCGGCTCGTCCAGGAGCAGCAGGGGCGGGCGTGTGGTCAGGACGATCGCCAGGGCGAGCGTCAGGCGCTGGCCCTCGGAGAGGTCCCGGGGGTGCGTGTCGTCCGCGATACCGGGCAGCAGCTCGTTCACCAGGGCACGGCACGTCCCCGGCGCCGCACCCGCGTCGTGGTCCGCGGCCGCGCACTCGGCGGCCACGGTGTCCGCGTACAGCAGGTCGCGCGGCTCCTGCGGGACCAGGCCCACGTGCCGGATCAGCCGGCGCGGCGCCGTGCGGTGGGGGACCGCGCCACCCACGCGGACCGTGCCCGAGGTGGGTTCCAGCAGGCCGACGAGGGCGGACAGGAGCGTGGACTTGCCGGCGCCGTTGCGGCCCATCAGGGCGACGGTCTCGCCGGGTGTGACGGTGAGGTCGACGCGGCGCAGCGCCTCGACGCGGCCGCGGCGGACGGCGAGGCGTTCGACGGCGGCAGCCGGCGTGGCGTCGGGCTCGCGCTCGCGTTCCTTCGCCGTACGTCCCCTCGTTGTACGTTCCCTTGCCTCACGTTCCTTGCGCAGCTGGGGCCACCGGCCCGGCGCCCGTCCCGCGAACGGTTCGGCCGGGGCCTCCTCCCGGTGCGGGCCCGCGGCCGCGAGCCGTTCCCGCAGCGCCCCCGCCCTGCGCCGCGCGTCCCGCACCGTCAGCGGCAGCGGTGACCAGCCCGCGAGCCGGCCGAGCGCGACCACCGGGGGGAAGACGGGGGAGCGGGCCATCAGCGCGGCCGGGTCGCCGAGCACGGGAGGCTCGCCCGGCGCGCCGAGCAGCAGCACCTGGTCCGCGTACTGCACGACCCGCTCCAGGCGGTGCTCGGCCATCAGGACCGTGGTGCCCAGGTCGTGGACGAGCCGCTGGAGCACGGCGAGGACCTCTTCGGCGGCGGCCGGGTCCAGTGCGGACGTCGGCTCGTCGAGGACGAGGACCCGGGGGTGCGGGGTGAGCACCGAACCGATGGCGACGCGCTGCTGCTGGCCGCCGGACAGGGTCGCGATGGGACGGTCGCGGAGGCCGGCGAGGCCGAGCAGGTCCAGGGTCTCCTCGACGCGGCGGCGCATCACCTCGGGGGCGAGGCCCAGCGACTCCATGCCGTACGCCAGCTCGTCCTCGACGGTGTCCGTCACGAAGTGCGAGAGGGGGTCCTGGCCGACCGTGCCGACGACGTCGGCGAGTTCGCGCGGCTTGTGCGTACGGGTGTCGCGGCCCGCCACGGTCACGCGGCCGCGCAGGGTGCCGCCCGTGAAGTGCGGCACGAGCCCGCTCACCGTGCCGAGCAGCGTCGACTTGCCGACCCCGGACGGCCCGACGAGCAGCACGAGCTCGCCCTCGGGCACGGTGAGGTCGACCCCGCGGACGGTCGGCGCGGGCGCCCCCTCGTAGGTCACCGAGACGTCCTCGAAGCGGATCATGAGGGCTCCTCGGGAGGTGCGGGGGGTGTGGGGGAGGCGGGTGCGTCGGAGGAGGGGGCCGTCCGCCATGCGGAGGCCGAGGCTTCCCGGGCGGGACCGGGCGCGGGCCGCGGGACCGCCTCGGGAGCAGCGGCCATGTCCTGCCGCACGGGCGACGCCCCGTCCGCCCCCGGCACCGGAGCCACGACCGCGGGAAGCAGCCCGATCAGTACCGCAAGGGCGGGCCACAGCGGCAGGGACGGGGCGACCAGCGGGACGACGCCGGGGTGCAGGGCGGCCGGGTCGTGCGAGGCGGACCAGATGACCAGCGCGGCCACCGCGAGGCCGGACGCGGAGACCAGCCAGGCGCGCGGGCCCCACGGGTCCGGGCGGTAGCGCGTGCGTACCGAGCGGCGGCCGCCGAGCCGCAGGCCCGCCAGCGCCGCGAGCAGGCCGGCGAGCAGGACCGGCAGGCCGAAGGCGGTGCCCTGGGCGGTCAGCAGGCCGTACGTGCCCACGCAGACGCCCATCAGACCTCCGAGCGTCAGCGCGGCCGTCGCCCTGCGCACTCCGGCGGGGACGGGCGCGGTGCGGCCGAAGCCGCGCGCGTCCATCGCGGCGGCGAGCGCGACCGACCGTTCCAACGCGCCCTCCAGGACGGGGAGGCCGACTTGCAGCAGTCCGCGTATGCCTTTGTCGGGGCGGCCGCGCAGCCGGCGCGCCGCGCGCAGCCGCTGCACGTCCACGATCAGGTTCGGCGCGAACGTCATCGCCACGACGACGGCGACCCCGACCTCGTACAGCGCACCCGGCAGCGACTTGAGCAGCCGCGCCGGGCTCGCCAGCGCGTTCGCGGCGCCGACGCAGATCAGCAGGCCGGCGAGTCGGATTCCGTCGTAGAGGGCGAAGAGCAGGCCCTCCGCGGTGACCCTGCCGCCGATGCGTACGCCCTTCGCCCAGTCGGGCAGCGGCACCTCGGGCAGCGTGACGACGGTGTGCGTGCCGGGGATCGGCGAGCCGAGCACGATCGCGAAGACGAGGCGGATCGCGATGACCACGAGCCCCAGCTTCACGAACGCGCCGTACGACTTGGCCCACGGGGCCGACGTCCGCCGCGCCGCCACCACATAGCCCGCGACGCCGATCAGCATCCCGAGCAGCAGCGGATTGGTCGTGCGGGACGCCGCGGTGCCGAGTCCGACGGCCCACACCCACCAGGCGCCGGGGTGCAGTGCGTTGCTCCGGTGCGCCTCGGGGGCGAGGCGGCGCCGGAGGCGTCCGGGCGCCGCACTGCTGCCGTGGTGGGTCATCGTGCTGTCCGTGTCCGTGTCGGGTGTCTCCGTGGCCGGGCCGCGTCAGCCGCGGCGGCGCCGGGCCTGCCAGATGCCGGCACCGCCGAGCAGCGCGACGGCGGCGATCCCGGCGACGACGCCGAGGGACGGCCCGCCGTCACCGCCGGCGTCGTCGCCGTCCGGGTTCGGCTGCGCCTGTGTGGTCAGGGTTCCCTTCACCTGGTCCCCGCAGCCCGACTTCGGGTAGCCCTCGATGGCGCAGAGCAGCGCCTTTGTGTCGTAGCGCAGCGGTTTGGCGACCGAGGCGAGGGCGTCCGCGGTGGTGGCGTCGGGGGCCACCTGCGCGCATGCCCGTCGGGGCGCGGGCGGCGTCTCGCCCTTGGGGGCGTCCTTCGGCAGGCCGAAGTCGATGACCAGGGCGACGCGCTTGCGGCCGTCCTCGGGCGGCGTGCTCGCGCAGATGGTGTCGAAGCCGGCGGCGCCGCGCGGCTTCGCGGCGTCCTTGGAGTCCTCGGAGACCGCGAAGCGGAAGCCCTGCACGTCGCCGTCCTCGGGGCGCGCGGTGCCGGGCCCCTGGCTGGCGTACGTCCACCGGCCGCCGTCCCGGTCCCAGAACGACCAGTAGCGGTAGCCGGCGGCCTGGGCGGCGGGCGCGGCGACGAGGACGCTCAGCAGGGCGGCGAGGAACACCCCGACCGCCGGGCCGTGCCCGACCCGGCTCCGCGTCACGGCTGCTGCTTCTTGCGGTTGCCGCTGTACAGGAAGCCGATGCCGATGCCGGCGACCATGCCGACGCCGATGATCCACCAGATGCTGACGCCGCCGTCGTCATCCTTCTTCTCGTCCGCGTCGGAGGCGGCCGGGGACTCCGAGGACTGCGGGGCGGGGCCCTGGGCGTTCAGCTGCTTGACGAGGTCGGTGCCGCCGAAGTCGCGCGGGTCGAGGCCCGTGGCGTGCGCGGCGAAGACCAGCTTGGCGTAGGCGGCGGGCCCGGACTGCTTCGCCCAGGCCGCGGAGTTCTTCGTCAGCCACTCGGCGGACTTCCCGGCCTGTTCCTTCTGCCCGGCGGCGGCGAGGGCGAGGACGGTGTCGGCGGTGCCGCCCACGTCCGGCACGTCGGAGGCGCCGGGCAGGTGGTCGTCGGTCTTGCCGAGGGTGTAGAGGAGGTAGCCGGTGCCGTTGCTCGCGGCCTGCGCGGCGGTGTCAGGCTTCGCGCACTTGGGGGCGGAACCGGCGGACTTCTTGGGGGGCGACACGACCAGGCCCTTGCCGAGGCTGCCGAGCACGCCGGCCGCGGTGGCGGCGGCGTTCGGCGCGAGCTTGCCGGACTTGGCGTCGGGGAGCCCGAAGGCGCCCTTCTCCTTGTCGCAGTCCATGGCGAGCTTCGGCAGCGCGTCGTAGGCGGACCTGCCGTCCTGGGACTTCACGTCCGCGGGGTTCCGGCCCGCCGCGGCGAGCGCGCCGACGACGATGCCGGTGGAGTTGGCGTCGCTGGGCATCCCCGGGTTGTAGCCCCAGCCGCCGTCGGTGTTCTGCACGGACTTCAGCCACTCGACGCTCTTCTTGACCGTCGCGTCCTGGCCGCCGAGCGCGGCGAGCGCCTGGACGGCGGCGGCGGTGGAGTTGCTGTCGACGGAGGTCTTGGAGTCGCACGGCTCGGTCGCGTCCGCGCGGTACGCGGCGAAGCCGCCGCTCGCGCACTGCTGCCCGGTCAGCCAGTCGACGGCCTTCGGGGCGGGCTCGACGCCCTCGGTGTGCTGGGCGAGCAGGGCGTACGACTGGCGGAAGACGCCGTCGAACTTGGGGTCGCTCTTGCCGTAGAGGCCGGAGGGGAGCGCGGTCGAGGGCGACGGCTTCGCGTCGTCCGCGAAGGCGGCCGGTGCCCCCACCGAGCCGAACACGGCGACGGCGGCCAGGACCGCGGCGCTGCGGCGAACGTTCATGATGCGGCGGGTTGCCTCTCCCTGCGGGGAGCGGGGCAGCGCGGCGCGTGCGAGCACGGCTACCGGGCGGCTCCGGCTCCGTATACCTCGACGGTGCCGCTCATCGGGGTCCGATGAAGCGAGCCGGTCACGTTCCGCACCGGGCATTCCGGCTTGCCACGCTCGATGGCACACGGATTGGGGCCTCCCCTGCTCGAGCGAAGCCGAGAGCTCGGGGAAGGGTCAGCGCCGGATTCGCACCGGCTTCCCCCTGCGCGGACGTGAGGACGACGCGCCCACTCTACCGGCCGGCCGGCGGGCGCCCCGGGTCACACCGCCACGAACGTGACCGGATCGCTCCCCTGCACGGCCTCCGCGCGGCCCAGCTTCACCAGGCGCCGCACATGCGCCTCGGCCTCCGAGACCGCGATGTTGCGCGAGCCGTAGGGGATCTCGTCCCAGGGCCGGTTCCACTCCATGCGCGCGGCGATCTGCCAGGGGGTGAGGGGCTCGGCGAGCAGGGCGAGGAGTCCGGTGAGGCGGTCCTCGTGGTGGGCCAGGAGTTCACTGACGCGGGCGGGGGCGTCGGTGAAGGCGCGCTGGTGGGCGGGGAGGATCTCGGCCGGGGCGAGGCGGCCGACGCGTTCGAGGGAGTCCAGGTAGTCGCCGAGGGGATCCGTGGCCGTCTCGGCGTCGGGGTCCTCGTACAGGCCGATGTGCGGGGTGATGCCGGGGAGCAGGTGGTCGCCGGAGAAGAGGCGGCCGTTGCCGGGCAGGCCCGTGGGGTGGTCCTCCTCCAGGTGGAGGCAGACGTGGCCCGGTGTGTGGCCAGGCGTCCAGATGGCGCGGAGCCTGCGGCCCGGCAGGGGGAGGAATTCGCCGGGGGTGATGCCGCGGTCGGGGAGGGCGGGGGCGAGGCCGGGGAGCTTGCGGGGGCGGCCCTCGTCCCGGGCGCGGACGAGCGGGGCGACGTGGTCTGCGGGGGCGCCCGCGGCGGTGAGCTTGTCGGCCAGGTACGCGTACCAGCGGTCCGGCGGGCTCGAGCTGGTGCGGCGGACCACCGCCGCGTCGGCCTCGTGCATGGCGATCCACGCCCCGGAGGCCTCCCGGACGTGCTGGGAGAGGCCGTGGTGGTCGGGGTGGTGGTGGGTGATGACGACGCCGTGCACGTCGCCGACGGCGACACCGCACGTGGCGAGCCCGGCGGTGAGGGTGTCCCAGGACGTGGGGTCGTCCCAGCCGGTGTCGATGAGGACGGGGCCCGCGTCGGTGTCCAGGAGGTGGACGAGAGTGAAGCCGAGCGGGTTGTCGGGGATCGGGACCTTGATGCTCCGGACGCCGCCGCCGTGCTCGATCACCGGCGGGTCCGTCACCTGCGGGGTCGGGGTCATGGGGCCTCGTCTCTCGTCGCCGGGTGCCGCCACTATAACTAGAACTAGTTTCAATGGTCGCCCAAGTCGACCGACTGGGCGCCGAGTTGCCGGTCCCTCCCGTGGACTCCTCCAAGTAGAACTGGTATCAGTTCTGAAACAGTGTCAGGAACCGCCCCGCAGGAGGCAGTCAGCCATGACCGAGCTCGTGGAACACGGACAGCTGTTCATCGGCGGGGAGTTGGTCGACCCGCTCGGCAAGGGCGTCATCGACGTCGTCTCCCCGCACACCGGCGAGGTCTTCGCCCGCGTGCCGCACGCGGCGCCCGCCGACGTCGACCGTGCGGTCGCCGCCGCACGCCGGGCCTTCGAGCACGGACCCTGGCCACGGATGAGCCTCGACGAGCGCATCGAGGTCATCAGCAAGATCAAGGACGGCTTCGCGGTACGCCACGAGGAGATCGCCCGCACCATCAGCAGCGAGAACGGCACCCCCTACACGTCCAGCGTGATGGTGCAGGCCCTCGCCGCGATGATGGTGTGGGACGCGGCGATCACCGTCGCCCGCGACTTCACGTACGAGGAGGCGCGCGACGGGGTCCTCGGCAGGATCCTCGTCCGCCGCGAGCCGATGGGCGTCGTCGCGGCCGTCGTACCGTGGAACGTCCCGCAGTTCACCGCCGCCGCCAAGCTGGCGCCCGCGCTGCTCGCCGGCTGCCCGGTGATCCTCAAGACCTCCCCGGAGGCGCCCCTCGACGCGTACATACTCGCCGAGCTGGCCGCCGAGGCGGGCCTGCCCGAGGGCGTCCTGTCGATCATCTCCGCGGACCGCGAGGTCAGCGAGTACCTCGTCGGGCACCCCGACGTCGACAAGGTCTCCTTCACCGGGTCCGTTGCCGCGGGCAAGCGCGTCATGGAGGTCGCCGCCCGCAACCTGACGCGCGTGACGCTGGAGCTGGGCGGCAAGTCGGCCGCCGTCGTCCTGCCGGACGCCGACGCGGCGAGCGCCGTCGCGGGCATCACCCCGTTCGCCTGGATGATCAACGGCCAGGCGTGCGTGGCCCAGACCCGCATCCTCGTGCCGCGCACCCGCTACGACGAGTTCGCCGAGGCCTTCGCCGCCGCCGCGTCCGCCCTCAAGGTCGGCGACCCCCTCGACCCCGCCACCGAACTCGGCCCGCTCGTCGCCCAGCGGCAGCAGCAGCGCTCCCTCGACTACATCCGCATCGGCCAGGAGGAGGGCGCCAAGATCCTCGCGGGCGGCGGCCGGCCGCCCGGCCTCGACCAGGGCTGGTACGTCGAGCCGACGCTGTTCGGCGGTGTCGACAACTCCATGCGCATCGCCCGCGAGGAGATCTTCGGGCCCGTCATCTGTCTCCTTCCGTACGGCGAGGAGAGCGAGGCGGTGCAGATCGCCAACGACTCCGACTACGGGCTCAGCGGCAGCGTCTGGACCGCCGACGTCGAGCGCGGCATCGACATCGCGCGGCAGGTGCGCACCGGCACGTACTCCGTGAACACCTTCAGCCTCGACATGCTCGGCCCCTTCGGCGGCTACAAGAACTCCGGCCTCGGCAGGGAGTTCGGGCCCGAGGGATACGGCGAGTACTTCGAGCACAAGATGATCCATCTCCCCGCCGGATATGAGGGGAGTGGCGCCTGATGGGGGACCGCTGGCGCGTCGAGGTCGACCGGTCCGTCTGCATCGGCTCCGGGATGTGCGTGCTCACCGCGCCCGGCGCCTTCGAGCTGGACACCGCCCGCCAGTCGCACCCCACCGCGCCCGAGACCGACGCCAACGAAAAGGTCCTGGAGGCCGCGGAGAGCTGCCCGGTCGAGGCGATCACCATCGCGCTGGCGGACGGCGGTGAGGTCGTGTTCCCACCGGAGGAGTAGCCCTTCCGGACACGCAACCGGCTTGCGCCCGCGCCCTGTTCATCCTGATCACGGCGCGGGCGTCGCCATTTGTCCGGTCGACGGATACTCTGTTCACTCGAACATGAGCGAACGTGACTTTACGCATGCGTTCCGCACGGCCATCCGATGACAGTCGTGACTGTTCCGCCTCTTTGCGTCCTGGAAATGTCTCTGCCACACCCGGCGGAGAGGGGACACCATGGACAAGCGGTACGAGGTCTACTGTCTGGCCGACAGGCACTTCTACGAGACCCCGGACCGGTTGTCGTCCAAGGGCACTTCGAGCGCCCCGGAGTTGCCGGCGGCCGGCCGCCCGGTCCCGGCGGGCTGGCGCTCGGGACGCATCGGCGACTGGCTCTCCCTCGTCCCCGTGGACGACGGCGGGACCGCGCTCCCCGCGCCCCAGCAGGGCTGGAAGATCCACGTCTCCTCCACCCTGGAGAACGCGGACCGCGTCACGACGGCCGTGTGGGACTACTGCGTGCCCCGCGGCATCCCCTTCAAGTTCGTACCGGCCAAACACCTGCTGCACCTGCGCAACAGCAAGTACGCCGGACGCGACCACAGCGGCAAGGCCGTCACCGTCTACCCGGCCGACGAAGAGCAACTGCAGCGAATATGTACCGAGCTGGGCGGCCTCCTCGACGGCACCGAAGGCCCGTACATCCTCACCGACCTGCGCTGGCGGCAGGGCCCGCTGTACGTCAGGTACGGCGCGTTCACCCGCCGCATGTGCGACAACGGCAAGGGCACCCTGGTGCCCGCCATCGAGAACGGCGAGGGACAGCTCGTACCCGACCCGCGCGACCCCGCCTTCAAGGTCCCCGAGTGGGTGACCCTGCCGCCCTTCCTCGAACCCGAGCTCGCGGCCCGCAACAAGGCGACCGTCGCCGACCTGCCGTACCGCATCGAGAAGGCCCTGCACTTCTCCAACGGCGGCGGCGTCTACGCCGGGACCGACATCCGCGACGGCCGCAAGGTCGTCCTCAAGGAGGGCCGCCCGCACGCCGGCCTCGCCTCCGACGGCGCCGACGCCGTGACCCGGCTCGAACGCGAGAAGGACGCACTGGAGAAACTCTCCGGACTCGGCGTGGCCCCCGAGGTGCGCGACTGGTTCCTCCTCGACGGCCACCGCTTCCTCGTCATGGACTTCCTCGAAGGGTCCACCCTCAACTCGTTCTTCGCCCACCGGCACCCGCTCTGCACCAGCAAGCCCGACGCCACCGCCATCGCCGACTACACGGCCTGGGCGCTGCGCATGCACCGCGCCGTCGAAGAGGCCGTCACCGCCGTGCACGAGCGGGGCGTCGTCTTCAACGACCTGCACCTCTTCAACATCATGGTCGCGCCCGACGAACAGTCCGTCTCCCTCCTCGACTTCGAGGCGGCGACGGCCGTGGGCGACGGGGGCCGCCAAGTCGTCGCCCACCCGGGCTTCCTCGCGCCGCCGGACCGGCGCGGCACCGCAGTCGACCGCTACGCCCTCGCCTGTCTGCGGCTCGCCCTCTTCCTGCCGATCACCTCGCTGCTCTCCATCGACCGCGGCAAGGCGGCCCACTTCGCCCAGGTGATCGCGGCCGAATTCCCCGACGTACCGGCCGAGTTCCTGGCCGAAGCCGTCGCGGAGATCGAGCACGGCGGCCGCGGCACGACCGGCACCGCCGCCCGCACGGCGGCCACGGCCACCCCTCTGGTCGATCCCGGTGACTGGCCGCACAGCCGCGACTCGATGGTCAAGGCCATCCTCGCCTCGGCCACCCCCGAGCGCGACGACCGGCTCTTCCCCGGCGACATCGCGCAGTTCACCGAAGGCGGCGGACTCGGCCTCGCGCACGGCGCGGCAGGCGTGCTGCTCGCCCTCGCCGAGAGCGGCGCCGAACGCTACGAAGAAGGCGAACGCTGGCTCCTGAAGCACACCGAGCCCGCCCCGGCCGGTACGCCCCTCGGCCTGCACGACGGTCTCGCCGGCGTCGCCCACGTACTCGACCGGCTCGGCCACCGCACCCGCGCCCTCGACCTCGTCGAGTCGATCCTCCGGGAGAACTGGCAGCGGCTCCCCTCCGACCTGTACGGCGGCCTCGCCGGACTCGGCCTCGCCCTCGACGCCCTCGCGCACAGCACCGGCGAGAGCGCCCTCGCCCGCCACGCGGAGCGGGCGGCCGAACTGCTCGGCGAACGCCTCACCGCCGAGGCCGCCGACACCACCGCGAAGCCCGGACGGCGGCGCGCCGGACTGCTGCGCGGCGCCACCGGCCCCGCCCTCCTCTTCCTGCGGCTCCACGAGCGCAACGGCGACCCCGCGCTCCTCGACCTGGCGGCCCGGGCCCTGCGCGCGGACCTCGCCCAGTGCGTGACCCAGGAACGGGACGGCAGCCTCGCCGTGAACGAGGGCTGGCGCACCATGCCCTACCTCGGCGACGGCAGCGTCGGCATCGGCATGGTCATCGACGACTACCTCGCGCACCGGGACGACGCCGCGTTCGAGGCGGCCCGGCCGGGCATCCTCGCCGCCGCCCGCTCCCGCTTCTGCGTGCAGCCCGGCCTGGTCCAAGGACGGGCCGGACTCCTGCTGCACGTCAACCGCACCACCACACCCGGCATCACCCCCGAGGACGTGGCCGCGCAGATCGAGGAACTCGGCTGGTTCGCCATGTCGTACGCCGGCCAGCTCGTGTTCCCCGGACACCAGATGCTGCGCCTGTCCATGGACCTCAACACCGGGACGGCGGGCTGCCTCCTCGCACTCGCCGGCGCGCTCGGCGACGGCAGCGCGCACGTCCCCTTCCTGCCGCCCCTGCGGCGGCCCCAGAGCCGGTCCCGCGAGTCAGCGGGGTCGTGACACAACCAGCACAGCACAACCAGCACAGCACAACCAGCACGGAAAAGAGCACATCCCCTTAAAGGAGAGGCAAGACCATGGCACTTCTCGACCTGCAGAGCATGGAGTCCGACGAGATGACCGGTGGCGGCGGCGGTGGCGGCGGAAGCCTCGCGAGCCTGCTCCTCTGCTGGAGCGACGCCAGCATCATTCTCTGCCTCTGATGCCTGACCGCACCTGAGCGGCATGGCATCCAAGGCCCGGGCGGTTCCCCGCGAGGGGCCCGCCCGGGTCCACCACTGCCACCGCCGCTGACCACCGGAGACGAGGCGACGGAGACCCGGACCGCATGGCGACGACGACCACCCGTCCCCGACAACCCGCCGCCGACACCCGCCTGCTGGGCGCGGCGACCCGGTACAGCGCCGCCCGCTGCGCGATCCTGGCGCTCTGCGCCGTCGCGGGGTCGGGCGCGACACTGCTCCTGCCGCTCGCGATCGGCCGCGCCCTGGACGCCGTCCTCACCGGCCACCTGGCCGGCCGCGCCGACCCCGACACCACCCGCTGGATCCTCGCCTGCGCGGCGCTGATCGGCGTGAGCGCCCTCCTCGACGCCGTCGACGGCGTCCTCACCGGCACCACCAACGCCCGCACCACGGCCTGGCTGCGCGGCCGCGTCACCCGCCACGTCCTCGCCGTCGGACCGCGCACCACCGCCCGCTTCGCCCCCGGCGACCTGGTGGCCCGCCTCATCGACAACGCGGCACACGCGGGCATCGCGCCCGCCACCTTCGCCGCGCTCCTCGCCGCCCTGGTCACCCCCGTCGGCGCCGTGATCGCGCTCGCCCTCATCGACGGCTGGCTCGCCGTCGTGTTCGTCGTCGGCGCGCCCGTCCTCTTCCTGCTCCTGCGGGCGTTCGTGCGCGTCTCCTCCGACTGCGTGGCCCGCTACCAGCGGGTCCAGGGCGACATCGCGGGCCGCCTCAGCGAGGCGATCGGCGGTGCGCGCACCATCGCGGCGGCGCACACCGAGGACAAGGAGGAAGACCGCGTCCTGCGGACCCTCCCCGAACTCTCCCGCCAGGGCCACCGGATGTGGCGGGTCCAGGGCCGCTCCCAGGCGCAGGCCGTCGCCGTCGCGCCGCTCCTGCAGATCGCGGTCGCCGCGGTGGCGGGCCACCTCGTGCTCGACGGGCGCATCAGCGTCGGCGACCTGCTGGCCGCGACCCGGTACGCGGTCCTCGCCACCGGCATCGGCATGCTCGTCGGACAGCTGAGCGGCCTGGTACGGGCCAGGGCCGCGGCACGCCGTCTCGCGGAGGTCCTCGACGAACCCCCGACCGCGTACGGAAAGGCCCAACTCCCGCCCGGCGACGGCTTGCTGGAACTGCGCGGGGTCCGGGCGACCCGCGGCGGACGCGCCGTGCTCGACGGCGTCGACCTGACCGTGCCCGCGGGCGCCACGGTCGCCGTGGTCGGCCGGTCCGGCGCCGGCAAGTCACTGCTCGCCTCCCTCGCGGGCCGGCTCGCCGACCCCGACGAAGGCGTCGTACGCCTCGACGGCGTCCCCCTGGACACGCTCGGCCGCGAGGAACTGCGCCGCGAGGTCGGCTACGCCTTCGAGCGGCCCGCGCTGCTCGGCGACACCCTGGAGGAGACGATCGGCTTCGGAGCCCCGCGCCCA
Organism: Streptomyces sp. NPDC029674; assembly: GCF_044903205.1. NCBI lineage: Bacteria > Bacillati > Actinomycetota > Actinomycetes > Kitasatosporales > Streptomycetaceae > Streptomyces > Streptomyces sp. NPDC029674. The sequence goes on along the minus strand of NZ_JBJDPY010000001.1, from coordinate 171,578 downwards.
GGACCCGAGCGCATCCGCGACGCCGCCCGCGCGGCCCGCGCCGACACGTTCATCACCCGCCTCCCGGCCGGCTACGCCACGCCCTGCGCCGAGGCGCCGCTCTCCGGCGGCGAGGCCCAACGCCTGGGCCTGGCACGGGCGTTCGCGCGCGGTGGCCGCCTCCTCATCCTCGACGACGCCATGTCCAGCCTGGACACCGTGACGGAACACCACATCGCCGAGGCCCTGCTCCGCCACACCCCGCACCGCAGCCGCCTCATCATCGCCCACCGGGCGGCGACGGCGGACCGCGCCGACGCGGTGGCCTGGCTGCACGAGGGCCGCATCAGGGCGGTGGGCACCCACGCCGAACTGTGGGAACGCCCGGAGTACCGGGAGGTGTTCGGCGCGTGAACCCGTCGTCGCCCTACCGTCGAGGCGTCCGGTTCCTGCGGCGCAGGTGGCCGGTGGTGCTGCGGCTCGCGATCTGGTCCGTCCTGGAGACCGGCCAGACGTTCCTCACCGGGTACGCCCTCGCGCACGCCCTGGACGACGGGTTCCTCGACGGACGCGAGGCGGTCGGCCTCGGCTGGCTGGGCGCTGCGGCGCTCGGGGTACTGGTCGCCGCGTACGGCACGGGGCAGGTGTACCGCGCGGTCGCCGACCTGGTCGAGCCGCTGCGGGACTCGCTCGTGCGGCAGGTCGTCGGGCGCGGCCTGCGCGACGCGGACGGCGCCGCCGTGTCCCGGCTCACCCAGCAGGTGGAGATCGCCAGGGACACCTTCGCGGGCCTCGTGATGGTCTCCCGCTCCTTCGTCTTCACGGCGGCCGGCGCGCTGGCCGGCCTCTTCTCGCTCGACCCGCTCCTTCTCCTCGTGGTCGCGCCGCCGCTCCTCGCGGGCATCGGCCTCTTCGTGGCGTCGCTGCGTCCGCTGGCCCGGCGGCAGGAGGACTTCCTGATCGCCGACGAACGCCTCGCCGGTCAACTGGGCGTGGTCGCCCCGGGGTTGCGGGACGTCGCGGCGGCCGGCGCGGAGCAGGGCGTCGCCGAGGATCTGGACCGGGGCGTCGCCCAGGAGTACGCGGCGGCCGGCGCGCTCGCCCGCTGGGGCGTCCTGCGCACGGCGGCCCTCGCGACCGGCGGCCAGCTCCCGCTCGTCCTGCTCCTCGCCACGGGCCCCTGGCTCCTCGACAACGGAGTGACCCCCGGCGCCCTGGTGGGCGCCCTCGCCTACGTCACCCAGGCCCTCCTGCCCGCCCTCCACAACCTGATCAACGGCCTCGGCACGAGCGGGTCGCGCCTGGCGATCGTCCTGCGCCGCCTGACGTGGGACCGACCGCCGGAAGCCGACGCGCCTCCCTCGGTGGAGGGCGAGGCGGAGGCCGGTGCGGAAGCCGAGGTCCGCGGGGGCGAGACCCCCGCCCTCCGCCTCTCCTCCCTCACCTTCGCCTACGGCCCGCACGCCGAGCCCGTCCTGCGGGACCTGGATCTCACCGTCGCCCGCGGGGAGCATCTCGCCGTCGTCGGACCCAGCGGGATCGGCAAGTCAACTTTGGCCGGAATTGCTGCCGGGCTCCTCGAACCGGACGCCGGAAACGTGTGGGTCGACGGAATGCCCGTGTGCGGGGAGGGAGCTGTGGGGCGGCGCGTCCTCATTCCGCAGGAGGCGTACGTCTTCACCGGGACGCTCCGCGACAACCTGCGCTACCTACGGGCGGACCCCGTCCCGGAGCGGGAGATGACCACCGCCGCCGAGGCCGTCGGCCTGGCCCCGCTGATCGAGCGGCTCGGCGGACTCGACGCCACCCTCGTGCCCGCGGAACTGTCGGCCGGGGAGCGGCAGTTGATCGCGCTGACCCGCGCGCACCTCGCGTACGCCCCGCTGGCGATCCTCGACGAGGCGACCTGTCACCTCGACCCGGTCGCGGAGGCGCGAGCCGAGCGGGCGTTCGCGGCCCGCCCAGGCGGCACCCTGGTGGTGATCGCCCACCGGATCAGCTCGGCCCGCCGTGCCGACCGCGTCCTGGTGATGGACGGGGCGCATGCCCTGTGCGGGCGGCACGACGAGCTGATGGAGCGGTCCTCTCTCTACCGGGACCTCAACGGGGCGGGGGGCTGGGGAGAGCCGCGGGCCGGCTCACACCCATCCCTCGCCCTGCGAGATCCTTATGGCGTCGATCCTGTTCCGCGCCCCGGTCTTGCGGGTGATCGCGGCCATGTAGTTGCGCACCGTTCCGTTGGACAGATGGAGACTGTTCGCGATCTCGGAGACCGACGCACCCCCGGCGGCGAGTGAGAGAACGCTCAACTCCCTTCGGGTCAGCGGCATTTGCGCGGCCTTGAGGAAGCCGAACCCCAGCGACTCGTCGACGAACCGCTGACCTGCCGCCACCTGTCTTATCCCGGCGAGCAGCCGTTCCGGCGGGCTCGCCTTGTTCACGTAACCGAGCGCGTCCGCCTCCGCCGCCCTCCGCAGCTGCCCCGGCCGGTTGGCCGTGGCGAGCACCAGGACCCGGCAGCCCCTCCCGAGTGCCGAGGGCCCGGTCAGCTCGCCGAGCGGGTCCATCGCGTAGGTGGCCTCGTCGTCGAGATCCACCACGCAAAGGTCCGGTCTTACGCTGCGATGACGGCCGCGCGCGTGTGACCACGGCGCGTGGAACACCTCCAGATCCGGCTCTCGGGCGAGTTGTTCCGCCAGAGCCATTCGCAACAGACAGGCGTCGTGCACGAGAAGAACCCGGATCACACTTGCCCCTCCAGCCCCCCGCTTCCGGTTGCTCCGTTCAAGCACGCTGACCATTCATAGCGGTGAGTACCCCGGTCGTGACGCTGAGAACTGGCCAAGGGTGAGCCAAGGGGCGCATTTGCCATACGACTGTGCGCCCCCCGTGCGGCAGACGGCGGGGCGGGCTTCTTTACGTCCGGGGCTCAGCCGTCAGGTCGATGAGTCCGCACACCGTTTCGATGTCGATCTTCACCTGGGCGATCGAGGCCCGGCCCGAGAGCCAGGTGATCAGCGCCGAGTGCCAGGTGTGCTCGATCACCCGCACCGCGGAGAGCTGCCGCGCGGTCGGCGTCTCGGTCAGCCCCATCGCGTCCAGGATGATCGCCGTGGTCAGCCGGGAGACCGTGTCGACCTCGGGGCTCACCGAGCGGTCCGCGAAGGTCAGCGCCCGCACCATCGCGTCCGCCAGGTGCGGCTCGCGCTGCAGCGCGCGGAACGCCCGCATCAGCGTCTCGGCGACCCGCTCCGCGGGCGTCTCGCCGGCCGGCGGGCGCTTCCTGATCGTCGTGTGCATGTGCTGCAGCTGGTCCTGCATGGTGGCGACCAGGAGGTGGACCTTGGAGGGGAAGTAGCGGTAAAGGGTGCCGAGGGCGACACCGGCGGCCTCGGCCACCTCCCGCATCTGCACGGCGTCGAAGCCGCCCCGGCTGGCCAGTTGGGCGCTGGCGTGCAGGATGCGGCGGCGGCGCGCCTCCTGGCGCTCGGTGAGGGGCGGCGCCGCAGGGTTCGCCGCCTTGACTTCCGCTGTCATGTCGATGCCCCTCCGAAAACGCCTCGCGAGATCGCACAGCATGGCAGGGACCCCGTGGTGGCGCGAATCACCTGATCCGGGCCTTACACCTCGCCTACCTGCCGGTAGATTCAAAGCTCGTTCAGCGATCATTCAGCGATCAAGTCTGAAACTTGTTCTAGATTACCGTCCCGGCGTAACCTCGCGGAGAACTGCAGGGAGAAGGGGGCCGAGAGTGACCGCTGAGGCCATGGAAGCCGGCCCCCGAAAGGGTTCCGGAGCGGACGGCGAGCGCCCGTTGCGCATCGCGCTCCTCACGTACAAAGGGAACCCGTTCTGCGGGGGACAGGGCGTCTACGTACGCCATCTCTCGCGCGAACTCGCCCGGCTCGGCCACAGCGTCGAAGTGATCGGCGCCCAGCCCTACCCGGTACTGGACGAGGGCGAGGAACTCGGCGGCCTCAAGCTCACCGAGCTGCCCAGCCTCGACCTCTACCGCTCGCCCGACCCCTTCCGCACCCCGAAGCGCGACGAGTACCGCGACTGGATCGACGCCCTCGAAGTGGCGACGATGTGGACCGGCGGCTTCCCCGAGCCCGCCACCTTCAGCCTGCGGGCCCGCCGCCACCTGCGCGCCCGGCGCGGCGACTTCGACGTCGTGCACGACAACCAGACCCTCGGCTACGGCCTCCTCGGCGACCTCGGCGCGCCCCTGGTCACCACCATCCACCACCCCATCACCGTCGACCGGCGGCTGGAGCTGGACGCCGCGCCCGACTGGAAGCGCCGCGCCTCCGTCCGCCGCTGGTACGCGTTCACCCGCATGCAGAAGCGCGTCGCCCGCCGCCTGCCCTCGGTCCTCACCGTCTCCGGCACCTCCCGCCAGGAGATCATCGACCACCTCGGCGTCCGCGACGACCGGATCAGCGTCGTCCACATCGGCGCCGACACCGGCCTCTTCTCGCCGGACCCGGCCGTCCCCGAAGTGCCGGGCCGGATCGTGACCACCTCCAGCGCCGACGTCCCCCTCAAGGGCCTCGTCCACCTCGTCGAGGCGCTCGCCAAGGCCCGCGCCGAACACCCCGGCGCCCACCTCGTCGTCGTCGGCAAGCGCGCCGAGGACGGGCCCGTCGCCCAGGCCATCGAGCGGTACGGCCTCGAAGGAGCCGTCGAGTTCGTCAAGGGCATCACCGACGCCGAACTCGTCGACCTCGTCCGCTCGGCGCAGGTCGCCTGCGTCCCCTCGCTGTACGAGGGGTTCTCGCTCCCCGCGGCCGAGGCGATGGCCACCGGCACCCCGCTCCTCGCCACCACCGGCGGCGCGATCCCGGAGGTCGCGGGCCCCGACGGCGAAACCTGCCTCGCGGTCCCGCCGGGCGACGCGGGCGCGCTGGCCGTCGGCCTCAACCGGCTCCTCGGCGACCCGGAGCTGCGGGCGCGCCTCGGCGCGGCGGGCCGCGCACGGGTCCTCGCCAAGTTCACCTGGGCGCAGGCCGCCAAGGGCACCGCCGACCGCTACCGCGAGGCCATCGCCCGCGCCGCGGCCACGAACCCCGGCCGCGCCGCCGCGGCCACCACGACGTACTCGACGCACTCCGGGAGCCATCGCTGATGCTGACCGTCGACTTCACCCGCTTCCCGCTCGCCGCGGGCGACCGCGTCCTCGACCTGGGCTGCGGCGCGGGCCGGCACGCCTTCGAGTGCTACCGGCGCGGCGCGCGGGTGGTGGCCCTCGACCAGAACACCGAGGAGATCCGCGAGGTCGCCAAGTGGTTCGCCGCGATGAAGGAGGCGGGCGAGGCGCCGGCGGGCGCGACGGCCACCGCGATGGAGGGCGACGCGCTCAACCTCCCCTTCCCCGACGAGTCGTTCGACGTCGTGATCATCTCCGAGGTCATGGAGCACATCCCCGACGACAAGGGCGTCCTCGCGGAGATGGTCCGCGTCCTCAAGCCCGGCGGCCGCATCGCGGTGACCGTCCCGCGCTACGGCCCCGAGAAGGTCTGCTGGGCGCTCTCCGACGCCTACCACGAGGTCGAGGGCGGCCACATCCGCATCTACAAGGCGGACGAACTCCTCGGGCGGATGAAGGAAGCCGGACTCAAGCCGTACGGCACCCACCACGCGCACGCGCTGCACTCGCCGTACTGGTGGCTGAAGTGCGCGTTCGGCGTCGACAACGACAAGGCGCTGCCGGTGCGCGCGTACCACAAGCTCCTGGTCTGGGACATCATGAAGAAGCCCCTCGCCACGCGCGTCGCCGAGCAGCTGCTGAACCCCGTGGTCGGCAAGAGCTTCGTGGCGTACGCGACCAAGCCGCACCTGCCGGTGGACGCAGCCGCAGACTCCGCCGACGCCGCGGTGGCCGCCAAGTGACGAGCCCGGAGCGGACCGAACACCTCGTCCTGCCCGGCGTCCTGACGGCCGATCAGGCCGCGGCGACGGTACGCGGCATCCTCTCCGTCCAGCGCGAGGACGGCGCCATCCCGTGGTTCCGCGGCCACCACCTCGACCCGTGGGACCACACCGAGGCCGCGATGGCGCTCGACGCGTCGGGCGAGCACGCGGCCGCCGAGCGCGCCTACGAGTGGCTCGTCCGCCACCAGAACCCGGACGGCTCCTGGTACGCGGCGTACGCCGACGGCGACCCGCACGACGTCACCGACCGCGGCCGCGAGACCAACTTCTGCGCGTACCTCGCGGTCGGCGTCTGGCACCACTACCTCTCCACCGGCGACGAGGCGTTCCTGGACCGCATGTGGCCCGCCGTGGTCGCCGCCGTCGAGTTCGTCCTGGCGCTGCAGCAGCCAGGCGGCCAGATCGGCTGGAAGCGGGAGGACGACGGCACGCCCGTCACGGACGCCCTCCTGACCGGCTCCTCCTCCATCCACCAGGCACTGCGCTGCGCCCTCGCCATCGCGGAACAGCGCGACGAGCCCCAGCCCGACTGGGAGTTGGCGGCCGGTGCCCTCGCCCACGCGATCCGCCGCCACCCCGAGCGCTTCCTCGACAAGAACCGCTACTCGATGGACTGGTACTACCCGGTCCTCGGCGGCGCGCTCACCGGCACGGAGGCCAAGGCGCGCATAGAGGAGAGCTGGGACCGCTTCGTCGTCCCCGGCCTCGGGGTGCGCTGCGTGATCCCGAACCCCTGGGTCACCGGCGGCGAGAGCGCCGAACTCGCCCTCGCCCTCTGGGTGCTGGGCGAATCCGACCGCGCCCTGGAGATCCTCCAGTCCATCCAGCACCTCCGCGACCCGGCCTCGGGCCTCTACTGGACGGGCTACGTCTTCGACGACAAGGCGATCTGGCCCGAGGAACTCACCACCTGGACGGCGGGCTCCTTGCTCCTCGCGGTGGCGGCACTGGGCGGCGACGAGGCGACCTGCGCGGTCTTCTCGGGTGACCATCTGCCGCGGGGACTCGCCCCGGACTGCTGCGACTGACGCTTCGCGGGGCGGTGGGTGTTCCGCGGGCCGGACGTGGCTGAGCGCGCAGTTCCCCGCGCCCCTTACGGGACGCGTGCCTCAGTAGCGGCGCAGGCGGCCCGCGACCGCGTGGCCGATGAACAGGTAGACCACCGCGGCGAGGCCGTAGCCGGCGACGACGCGGGCCCAGTTCTCGTCGAAGGTGAACAGGTCGTGGGACCAGCCGGCCAGCCAGCGGGCGACGTCGTGGATGAACTGGACGAGGTCGTTGGCGCGGTTCGCGTCCAGCAGGTACATCAGGATCCACAGGCCGAGGATGGCGGCCATGACGTCGGCGACGAGCGCGATGACCCGTGCCGCGGTGCTGCCGTGGGAGTTCCGCGTGGGAGACATGGAGCCCGGGTACCGGGGAGGGCCCTGTTCGAAACCCGTTCGGGCCGCTCCAGTGGCGGGGCGCGGCGGGCCGAGTGAGCCTGCGAAGAGGCCCGCGCTCTCCCGCGCGCGCCACTCAGCTCACGCCCGGCTCATGCCGGGCTCACGCCTGGAGGCCCCCGTCGTGCCCAGCACCGTAACCGTCCGCCGCGCCGGAGTTTCCCTCACGCTCTGCTGCACCCTGCTGGCCGGTGCGACGGCCTGCGGCGGCAGCAAGGAGGACACCGCCGCCGCGTCCGCCCCGTCCACCAGCGCCAGCGCCAGCGCCGAGAAGCAGAAGTTCGCCAAGACCCGCTTCGTCGCCAACGCGGGGCTCGCCGCGGGCGCGACCTACCAGTGGATCGTGAAGCCCTACCGCGCGGGCAAGTTCAAGAAGGGCGCCAACGGCCGCAAGTTCGCCCTGGTCAAGGCGGGCCTCGCGGGCGCGTTCACGTACAACAGGCTGAAGGCCGCGACGAAGAACGCGAAGGGCGACCCCACCCTCTCCAAGGCGGTGGCCCCGCTCACCTCCGGCATCGACGCCCTGAAGGACCTCCCCTCCAAGCTCCGCAAGGGCGAGGGGACGGACTCGGTCGTGAACTCCTTCGACGACATCATCAAGGACGTGAAGGGCGCGGGCAGCAAAGCGGGTGCCGAGGTCAAGGACAAGGTGCCGTCGGCGGGCGAGCTGTCGAAGGGCGCTGAGTGACCCGCCCGCTATGAGTTGAGCTCGGCGAGGACCCGCAGCGTGTGCGGGTCCGGGGCGAGCACGAGCAGGTCCGTCACCGGACCCTTGCGCCACAGCTCGAGCCGCTCCGCGATCCGCGCACGCGGCCCGACCAGGGAGATCTCGTCGGCGAAGGCGTCGGGCACGGCGAGGACCGCCTCTTCCCTGCGCCCCGCGAGGAACAGCTCCTGGATGCGCCGGGCCTCCGCCTCGTACCCCATGCGCGCCATCAGGTCAGCGTGGAAGTTGCGGGCGGAGTGCCCCATTCCGCCGATGTAGAGGCCGAGCATGGCCTTGACGGGCAGCAGCCCTTCGGCGACGTCGTCACAGACCTTGGCGCGGGCCATGGGCGCGATCAGGAAGCCCTCGCCGACGTCGGCGAGCGAGGCCTCGTAGGCATCCGTCCGCAGCGGCGACCAGTACAACGGCAGCCACCCGTCCGCGATCCGCGTCGTCTGCGCGATGTTCTTGGGACCCTCCGCGCCGAGCAGGACGGGCAGATCGGCACGCAGGGGATGGGTGATCGGCTTGAGGGCCTTGCCGAGCCCGGTGCTGTCCTCACCGCCGTACGGGTGGGAGTGGAACCGTCCCGCCACCTCCACCGGCCCCTCGCGCCGCAGGACCTGCCGGATCACCTCCACGTACTCGCGCGTCGCGGTCAGCGGCGACCGGGGGAACGGCCGCCCGTACCAGCCCTCCACCACCTGCGGTCCGGACAGCCCGAGGCCGAGCATCATCCGCCCGCCGGAGAGGTGGTCGAGGGTGAGCGCGTGCATGGCGGTGGTGACGGGGGAACGGGCCGCCATCTGCGCGACGGCCGTGCCCAACTTGATCCGCGACGTGCGCGCGGCGATCCAGGTCAGCGGCGTGAAGGCGTCCGAGCCCCACGCCTCGGCGGTCCACACGGAGTCGTAGCCGAGCCGCTCGGCCTCCTGGGCGAGGGCGACGTGCCCGGGGTCGGGGCCGCGCCCCCAGTATCCGAGTGCGAGCCCGAGCCGCATAAGCCCTCCCAGTCGACGGGAACGAGGGGCGACTGTACGACAACGGCCCCCCGCCCGGAAGGGCGAGGGGCCGCGGTACCGCTGTGCGGGACGTCAGCCGCGCTGAATCCCCGTGGTGTCCTGGAGGACACCGCGACGGCCGTCCTGCGTCTGGGCCACCAGGCCGGGGCCGCGCTGCTCGACGGCCAAGTACCAGGTGCCGGGCGCCAGTTCGGCGATCGGCGTCGGCGAACCGTCCTCCGCGTACAGCGGACGCGGCACCGGCACGGCGAACCAGAACGGCGAGAAGTCACCGGCCGGCTGCGCCTGCGCGGGCGGCGGGGTCTGCCCGGCCTGCGGCTGCGGCTGCCCACCGAAGGACTGACCGCCCTGCGGCTGCCCCGGCTGCCCGCCATAGGGCGCACCCGGCTGCGGCTGACCCGCACCGGCGCCCGGGTAGCCGTAGCCACCCTGCGGCTGACCGCCGTAGGGCTGCGGGGCGGCCGGACGGGGGGCGCCCATGAGGGGGGCCTTCAGGGCGGGAACGACCAGGGTCGCGATGGCACCGGCGGCGAGCACCAGGGCGGCGATCAGACCGAGGATGAGGCCGACGCCGGCGTCGGGGGAGTCACCGCCGCCGAGCTCGCTGTCGAAGAAGAAGTTGTACGACTGGTCGGTGTCGAAGATCGCACCGAGCGAGCTCCAGGCGGCGGCGATGGCGAACGCCACACCGAGCTGGCCGAGGTCCAGGCCCGCGACCTTGCGCTGCTGCGGCAGCGCGCGGCCCACGACGATGAGTACGGCACCGATGATGCCGAGCAGGTACACACTGAGCAGCAGGTTGCCGTTGTCCCAGGCGCTCGGCAGCTTGTCGCTGTTGGGGCCATCGGCGTCAAAGGTGTCGAGGAACGAGGCGATGAAGAGCAACACCGCTGCTCCGATCACCACGCCGTCGCCTCGAGTGAGGGAGCGGAAATTCACTTCAGGTCCTTCGTCAGTCGTCTCGTCAGTGGAGGCGTCGCTGTCGCAGTGGTCGCGGTCGTGTCGCGGTGCGCGAAGCGCGGGGGTGGCCCCTCATCGTACGGATGACACTATCCTCCGCGCGGGTGGGGTGTCTGCTCCGCATAAAGACCTTCACGAGATGAAGATCTTCCAGTTGCCTGTCCGTGACGCAAGCACGCTGGCTCAGAGGGCCACCAGGTCGATGACATTGAGGACGACGTGAGCTTCTTCGTCTCCGTCGGTGAGCGACTGGTCGAGGCGGCTCTGTGTCCGGGCGTCCTCGACGACGACGCGCGGAATGTCAGGTGAACAGCATGTCCGCGCTGGTCTGCGCGATTTCGCCCACGAGGGGAGCGTGTAGGCGGGCGTCGCGGCCGGGACGGCGTGCGGTGCTGCGACGGGTCCACGGACGGTGGCGCGGTGTCGCGTCGCAGGCCATGTGGTGCAGTCCGGGGCCATCCACGGTGACGTGGTGTTCAACTCGGCAGGAACTCCGATCAGTCAGGCTGAAGCGGAGGTGGTCATGCTGATTGCGGTCGGGATCGCAGTTCTTGCGGGCGTGCACGTAGTGCATCCCGGTTTCGTGCTGCTTGCCATCCTGCTCGGGGCGCCGGCCGCGATCGGATGGGTCCGTTGCACGCGAATTGTCAGAAAGTGGGCGGCCTCACACGCAGGCACCGCCCGAACGCGTGAACGAGGCACGGGGTGGAAATGGGACGTATGGCGTATGGCGCCTCGGTGAATTCTAGTGCAGGATTTCAGTAACCCGGCGGGCAGGGGCAAGGGTGCATTTCGCTCATTGCAATCCTGGTGGCGCGAAGCCTCACCGGTGCGGCAGTGGAAATGAGGGTATTCACATGCCTGGTTACGGGCAGAACATCAAGGTTACCTGTCCCCATTGCGGTCGTGAGACATGGGTTCGGGATGGGCATAACGACCCGTGTGAGTATTGTGACAAAATCATTCAGACTCGGTGATCGGCACGCCTGACGAGTAGTGCCACACCTCGGTAGCGCTTTCGATTTGCTTGGCGGTCCGGATGGAGCGGAAGACCAGAATCCCGAAGTTCGGTTGCGCAATGCTCGCGATGCCATTTGCCGGGGGCGCCTGTTATATTCTGGCAACGAAATCACTGGATTCCGAAGAGCGTTCCAATGGGTATACCGCAAATTCCTGGTGGATTGGGATGTTGTTCTTCCTGGGGTTTGTTGCGGCTGTTCTGCTGTTGGGGTTTGTGGTGCAGGCGCTGGGGACCCTGGTTGCGGGGCGGGCCGTTCTCGAAGGGACGCCAGAATACAAGAGAAGGGAGAGGGCGAAAGGCAAGGCGGCCGAAAGGGATGGAAGGGCCAGGCTGGCGAAAGCTACGTGTCGACCCGGGGATCAAGAGGGAACGCCCGGAGTTATTCATTGCTGGCTCGTTGTGGAGAGTGGTAAGGATCAGCGTATGGCTCAGGAGTTCTGGCCGAGAGGGCGCATCCGCTGGTATTCATCAATGCAATGCGAGAAGTGTGGCGCCGAGAGATTGACTCATACGGCGTGGGAGTCGGATGACTGAGGTTGAGTTGAAACGCGGGGCTCTCCGGCGCCGTGGCGCGCGTCATGAGCGCTGGCGCAGGAATCCCGCGATTCCCTCGGAAATGCCCTGCGCCGCCTTCTGGCGCCACGTGCCGCTCTTCAGCAGGGCCGCGTCCTTCGCGTCGCGCATGTTGCCGCACTCGATGAACACCTTGGGGACGGTGGAGAGGTTGAGGCCGCCGAGGTCCCTGCGGACGTCGAGGCCGGTGCCGTCGCCGATGTAGTTGGAGGGGCCGGTACCGGTCGCGCCGATGAAGGCGCCGGCGATGCGGGTGCCCAGCTCCTCGGAGGGGGCGACGATCGCCGAGGTGTCGGCCGCGCCGGACTTCACCTTCGCGGGCAGGATCACGTGGTAGCCGCGGTTGCCCGCGCCGGAGCCGTCGGCGTGGATGGAGACCACGGCGTCGGCGTGGGCCTTGTTGCCGATGCGGGCGCGCTCGTCGACGCAGGGGCCCCAGGGCCGGTCGCCGTCCTGGGTGAACTTGACCGTGGCGCCCTGCTTTTCGAGGAGTGTGCGCAGCCGGCGGGCGACGTCCAGGGTGAACTTCGCCTCCGTGTAGCCGTCGTTGGTCGACGTGCCGGTCGTGTCGCACTCCTTGCGGTTGGTCCCGATGTCGACCTGACGGTTGATCTCGGAGGCGTGGCGGAAGTTGCCGGGGTTGTGGCCGGGGTCGACCACGACGACCTTGCCCTTGAGGGGGCCGTTGGCGGCGGGCCGGCGAGGAGGCTGCTTCGTGGCCGAATCGTTGTCCTCACCGTCTCCGCCCTTGCCGTCCTTGCCCTTTTCATCCTCCTTGTCGGGCTTGCTGGTTCCCGAGGAGGTGGGCGCCGTGGAGCCGGACGGGGCGCCCTGTCCGGCGGACGCGCTCGGCGACGCGGGCAGCGATCTCGCGGGTTCGTTCCCGTCGGACCCGCTCGTCGCCTGGTAGACGAGCCAGCCCGCCAGGCAGGTGGGCACCAGCACGGCGACGGCCACTGTCAGCGGACGGCCGATGCGGCGCTTGGGCGGCTGGGACGGATCGAATTCCGGACCTACGTACGACACGGGGGCGAGCCTATCCGTGAGGCCGGGGCCCCGCTCCGTTCGGCGGCCGGTTCCCCCGAGTCACGGCGGCTGCCGGCGGTCAGACGCCAGCCCCCACCCGCCGCAGCACCCGCAGCGAATCCGTCGCCGCGACCTCCTTGAACGCGCCGGACTCCAGAGCTCTGAGGTAGACGCGGTACGGCGCCTGTCCGGTCATGATGTCGACCGGGTCGGGGAACACGTCGTGGATGACGAGCAGCCCGCCCTCGGTGACGTGCGGGGCCCAGCCCTCGTAGTCGGCCGTGGCGTGCTCGTCCGTGTGGCCGCCGTCGATGAAGACCAGGCCGAGCGCGCCGCCCCACGCCTTCGCCACCTGCGGCGAGCGCCCGACGACCGCGATCACGTGGTCCTCCAGGCCCGCCTTGTGCAGCGTGCGGCGGAACGTGGGCAGCGTGTCCATCCGGCCGACCTCGGGGTCCACGGTCTCCGGGTCGTGGTACTCCCAGCCGGGCTGCTGCTCCTCGCTGCCGCGGTGGTGGTCCACGGTGATCGCGACGACCCCGGCCCGCCGGGCCGCGTCCGCCAGCAGGATCGTGGAGCGTCCGCAGTACGTGCCGACCTCGAGAAGGGGCAGCCCGAGCGCCGCGGCTTCCGTCGCGGCCGCGTAGAGCGCGAGCCCTTCGTCACGGGGCATGAAGCCCTTGGCGGCCTCAAAGGCGGCGAGAATCTCCGGCTTGGGCTCGGCGGCCATGGCTTCCTCCGGGGCGTGTGCGGGTGGGGCGGTACGGTCCGGCTCATGATGCACGGCGCCCCCGCCACCGAGGTGACGGGGGTGCGTGGTGCCGCGTGGTGTGTGCCCCGCTCAGGCCGGGACGTCGCTCTCGCTCTCCGTCGGCAACGCGAGGTCCAGCTCGACCGGACGGTTACGGCCGGGGTGCGCCGCCGCTGAGGCCAGCGGGCCGTGGCCCGTGGCGCGTACCGCCAGGACGTAGGAACCGTCGCCGGGCACCGCCAGCTCGTACCGGCCGCCGTCGTCCGTCAGGGCCGCGCCCGCCTGCCGGCCCGCGCGGTCGATCAGGGTCACCTTCGCGCGCGGGACGGGCGTCCCGGCCGCGTCGCGGACCCGGCCGTGGAAGCCGGCGAGCGCCTCCGTGGCGCGCTCCAGGTTGGCGTCCTCCTCGCTGCTCGCGCGCAGCTGCGTGGTCTTCGAGCGGCGCGCGGAGGGGAGGAGGAGGGCGAAGAGGAGGCCGACGGCTACCGCGCCCGCGGCGATCAGGAAGGAGACGCGGAAGCCGTGCATCGTGGGTACGGCGACGCCCCCGACGTGGTCCGCGGTGTTGGCCAGGACCATGCCGATCACGGCGCTCGACACCGACGTGCCGATCGAGCGCATCAGCGTGTTGAGGCCGTTGGCCGCGCCCGTCTCGGACGGGTCGACCGAGCCGATGATGAGCGCGGGCAGCGAGGAGTAGGCGAGGCCGATGCCCGCGCCGAGGAGCACCGCGATGACGACGGTCTGCCAGGCGGCGCTCATCAGGCCGAGCCCGGCGCCGTAGCCGACCGCGATGATCAGCATGCCGAGGATGAGGGTCACCTTCGGGCCGTACTTCGCGGACAGGCGGGCGTAGACCGGCGCCGTGAACATCATCGTCAGGCCGAGCGGCATCACGCACAGGCCCGCGACGACCATCGACTGGCCGAGGCCGTAGCCGGTCGCCGTCGGCAGCTGGAGGAGCTGGGGCAGGACGAGCGAGACGGCGTAGAAGGCGACGCCGACCATGATCGAGGCGAGGTTGGTGAAGAGCACCGAGCGGCGGGCCGTGGTGCGCAGGTCCACCAGCGGAGCCTTCAGGCGCAGCTCCATCACGCCCCACAGGACGAGGACGACGGCCGCGGCGCCGAAGAGGCCGAGCGTGGTGGGCGAGGTCCAGCCCCAGTCGCTGCCCTTGGTGATGGGGAGGAGGAAGAGGACGAGGCCGACGGAGAGGCCGATCGCGCCGAGCACGTCGAACGTGCCCCCGGCGCGCATCGGGCTCTCCGGCACGAAGACGAGGGTGAGGAGGATGGCGAGGACGCCGAGGCCCGCCGCCCCGAAGAACAGCGCGTGCCAGTCGGCGTGCTGCGCGGTGAGCGCGGCGAGCGGCAGTGCGAGGCCGCCGCCGACGCCGATGGAGGAGCTCATCAGGGCCATCGCCGAGCCGAGCTTCTCGCGGGGCAGCTCGTCCCGCATCAGGCCGATGCCGAGCGGGATGGCGCCCATGGCGAAGCCCTGCAGCGCGCGGCCCGCGATCATCACGATCAGGTTGTCGGTGAAGCCGCAGACCAGCGAGCCGACGACCATCACGGCGAGGCTGGTGAGCAGCATCTTCCGCTTGCCGTAGAGGTCGCCGAGGCGGCCCATGATCGGCGTGGAGACGGCGCCCGCGAGCAGGGTCGACGTCATGACCCAGGTGGCGTTCGACGGCGAGGTGTCCAGCAGGGCCGGCAGGTCCTTGATGACCGGCACGAGCAGGGTCTGCATCACCGCGACGACGATGCCGGAGAAGGCGAGTACGGGGACGACTCCGCGTATGCCGCGTGGGTGGGTCGTCGACATCGACATTGCTTGGGGCCTCCGGGGCGGAAGAGGGGGACTCGACAGGAGTACGTGTAGCTCGAACCTGTATCCCCGGGCGACTATTCCGACGGATGTCGTACGAGGGGAATTCTTGACCTGCTGTTAACCGAGTCATCAAGGGGAACGGGGATCGGGCCCCCGCCCGACCTTCCATCTGACCTTCCATCAGATTGGAACGTGTTCTACTCTGCCTCCGTCCCGGCAGCTGCCACCGGCGAGGATGCGCAGGGAGATCGCGATGAGCATCGGAATCACGCGGGAACACGGGGAGTTGGCGTCGGCGGTACGCGGCTGGATCGCCCGCGCCGCGCCGCCCGAGGAGACGCGCACGCTGCTCGATGCCCCGGCTCGGGGTGGCGGCCGGCCCGGCCACTGGGACGGGCTCGCCGAGCAAGGGCTCCTCGGCCTGCACCTGCCCGAGGAGTACGGCGGCGGGGGCGGCGGCCTCCCCGACCTCGCCGTCGTCCTCGAAGAGGCCGCGCGAGCCGCCCTCCCCGGACCCTTCGCGGCCAGCTCCCTCGCCTCGCTGGTGCTGCGCCGCGCGGGCGCGCGGGCGCTCGCCGCCGAGCTGGCCCGGGGCGCCCGGATCGGCGCCGTCGCCCTCGACGCGGGCACCCTCACCGCCGTCTCCGTACCCGGCGGATACGTCCTCGACGGCACCGCGCCGCCCGTCCTCTCCGGCGGCGAGGCAGACCTCCTCGTCCTGGTCGCCGCGTCGGCGGCGGGTCCGGTGTGGCTGGCCGTCGACGCCGCCCCCGGCCCCGATGCGGGCGCCAACTCCGGCACCGGTGCCGCCCCCGACCTCGGCGCCGGTGCGGGCGCCAAGCCGCCCCTCGACCCCGGCGCCGGTGCGGGCGCCAGTGCCGCCCCCGACCCCGGCGCTGGTGCGGGCGCCAACCCGCCCCTCGACCCCGGCGCCGATGCGGGCGCCAACCCCGGCGCCGGTGCCGCCCCCGACCCCGGCGCTGGTGCGGGCGCCAACCCGACCCCCGCCCCCGACCCCGGCGCCGATGCCGGCGCCAACCCCAGCGCCGATGCCGCCCCCGACCCCGGCGCCAACCCCGGCGCCGACCCCATCCCCATCCCCACCCCCACCCCCAACGCCATCCCCACCCCCAGCACCGATGCCGGCGCGCTGACCGTGCGTACCCACGACAGCGCCGACCCCACCAGACCCACCGCCGAAGTGACCGCACGGGCCGTGCGCGTCCCCGCGGACCGGGTCCTCGCCGTGGATTCCGCGGCCGTCCGCGACCTGGCGGCCGCCGTGCTGGCCGCCGACGCCTGCGGCACTGCCGCGTGGGCGCTGCACACCGCGGCCGAACACGCCAAGGTGCGCGAGCAGTTCGGGCGGCCCATCGGACGGTTCCAGGGCGTCAAGCACCTCTGCGCCGACATGCTGGTCCGCGTCGAGCAGGCCCGCGCCCTCGCCTGGGACGCGGCCCGCGCGGCCGACGATCCCGGCGTGCCGGACGACGTGCGGGGCCTGGTCACCGCCCTCGCCGCGGGCACCGCACTGGACGCCGCGTACTCCTGCGCCAAGGACTGCGTGCAGATCCTCGGCGCCATCGGCTTCACCTGGGAGCACGACGCCCACCGGTACCTGCGCAGGGCGGTCGTCGCCCGGCAGCTGCTCGGGGCGGGCGACGCGCACCGGCTGCGGGCCGTGCGGCTCGCGGAGGGCGGCGCGCGACGCGAGCTGCGCCTGGAGCTGCCGGCGGAGGCCGAGGCCGAGGCGGAGGCCTGCCGGGTCCGGGCCCGCGCGGCGATCGCCCCGGCCCGCGGACTCGACCCGGCCGCGGCCCGCAAGGCGCTCGCCCCCACCGGCTACGCGGCCCCGCACCTCCCCGAACCGTACGGACTGGGCGCAGGGCCCGTAGAACAGCTCGTCGTCCAGGAGGAGTTGAAGGCGGCCGGGGTGAAGGTGAGCGACCTCGGCATCGCGACCTGGGTGGTCCCCTCCCTCCTCGCGTACGGCACCGAGGCGCAGCGGCAGCGTTACCTCGCGCCCACCCTGCGCGGCGAGCTGCTGTGGTGCCAGCTCTTCAGCGAGCCGGAAGCGGGCTCCGACCTCGCCTCCCTGCGCACGCGGGCCGAACGCGTCGAGGGAGGCTGGCTGGTCAACGGCCAGAAGGTGTGGACGAGCGCCGCCCAGTGGGCCGACCACGGCATCCTCCTCGCCCGTACGAACCCGTCGGCGCCCAAGCACAAGGGGCTGACGTACTTCGTCGTCGACATGAAGAACACCCCGGGGATCGACGTCCGGCCCCTCAAGGAGATCACCGGCGACTCGCTCTTCAACGAGGTGTACTTCGACGACGTGCTCCTCCCCGAGGACGCCGTCGTCGGACAGGTCGACGACGGCTGGCGGGTCGCCCGCGACACGCTCGGCAACGAACGCGTCCACATGGCCGACCAGCTGACCTTCGACACCGGCCTCGAAGCGCTCATCGCCCGCGCCGGCGACCTCGACGGCGCGACCCGCGCGCGCGTCGGGGCGCTCGCCGCCGAGGCCCACGCGCTCGCCTGCGTCGGACTGCGCACCACCATCCGGCAGGTGGCGGGCGCGGAGCCGGGCGCGGGCGCCGCCGTACGCAAACTCGTCCAGACCCCGCACCAGCAGAAGGTCGCCGAACTGGCCCTGGAACTCCTCGGCGCGGCCGGCGCGGTGCGCGAGGGGCCGGGGGAGCGGGCGCTGCACGGCTTCCTGATGTCGCGCTGCCTGACGATCGCGGGAGGCACCACGCAGGTCCAGCTCAATGTCGTCGCCGAGCGGATCCTCGGCCTGCCCCGTGACTGATCCCATGACCGGAAGGACCCTCATGAAGGCGTACGTCGTCGGTGTCGGAATGACCCGGTTCGAGAAGCCCGAGACGCGTGACTGGCAGTACTGGGACATGGCGAAGGAGGCGGGCACGAAGGCACTGGAGGACGCCGGGATCTCGTACGACCGGATCGAGCAGGCCGCCGTCGGCCACTGCTTCCAGGCCTCGACGGCCGCCCAGCGCGCCGTCTACGAACTCGGCCTCACCGGCATCCCCGTCTACAACGTCAACAACAACTGCGCGACGGGGTCGACCGCCCTGATGATGGCGCGCCAGTTCGTCGAGGGCGGCCTGAGCGACTGCGTGCTCGCGCTCGGCTTCGAGAAGATGACGCGCGGGGCGCTGGGGGGAGGGACCGACGGCGGGGACTTCGCGGCGTCCCCCGTCGCCCGCCACTACGGGATCATGGCCGCCCGGCACGGCTTCGAGATGACCCCGCCCACCGCGCAGATCTTCGGCAACGCCGCGCGCGAGCACATGGAGAAGTACGGCACGACCGAGGCGCAGCTGGCCGCGGTCGGCGCCAAGAACCACCGGCATTCGGTGCGCAACCCCTACGCCCAGTTCCAGGACGCGTACACCGTCGACGAGATCCTCGCCGCCCGGACCGTCCACCGCCCGCTCACCAAGCTCCAGTGCTCCCCGACCTCCGACGGCTCGGCGGCGGCGGTCATGGTCTCCGAGCGGTTCGTGGAGCGGCACGGCCTGGCGGGGCGCGCGGTGGAGATCGCCGCCCAGGCCATGACCACCGACACCGGCGAGTCCTTCGCCTCCGGTTCGTGCGTCGACGCCGTCGGACAGCCGATGTCGCGGGAGGCGGCACGGCAGGTGTACGAGAGGTCGGGGCTCGGCATCGAGGACGTCGACGTCGTCGAGCTGCACGACTGCTTCTCCATCAACGAACTCCTCACGTACGAGGCGCTCGGCATGTGCGCGCCCGGCGAGTCGGGAAAGCTCGTCGAGAGCGGCGCGACGACGTACGGCGGGCGCTGGGTGGTGAACCCCTCCGGCGGCCTCATCTCCAAGGGCCACCCGCTGGGCGCGACCGGCATCGCGCAGGTCGCGGAGCTGACCTGGCAGCTGCGCGGTGAGGCGGCGGCACGGCAGGTCGAGGGGGCGCGGGTGGGGCTCGCGCACAACATCGGGCTCGGCGGGGCGGCGGTGGTGACGCTCCTTCGCGCGTAGTGGAGCGTGGTGTGGGGGCGGGTGGGTGCGGCTGTGGGTGTGGGCCGTTCGACCTAGGCCTGTCGGCCCAGAGCACAGGGCGCGAATTCCCGATGCGTCGCTCGAGTCTCGCTTGAGAGGATGGCTGTCATGGTCCAGACGCCCTCCACCACTTACCGAGCCGGTTCGGCTCCCGTGTCCACCCACGCCCCGCCGAAAAGGTCCGTCCCGGTGTGGGCGGTCCTGCTCACCGCCTGCGCGGGCCAGTTCCTCGTCGTCCTCGACGTCTCCGTGGTGAACACCGCGCTGCCGTCGATGCGCTCCGACCTGGGCATGAGCGCCATCGGCCTGCAGTGGGTCGTCAACGCGTACTCCATAGCCTTCGCCGGTTTCATGCTGCTCGGTGGGCGCGCGGGGGATCTGTTCGGGCGCAAGCGGATGTTCCTCGTCGGGCTCGGCCTCTTCACCGTCGCCTCGCTCGGCGGCGGCCTCGCCCAGGCCGAATGGCAGCTCCTCGCGGCGCGGGCCGTGCAGGGCCTCGGCGCCGCGGTCCTCGCGCCGTCGACCCTGACGATCCTCACCTCGGCGGTGCCCGAGGGACCGGCGCGGGCGCGCGCCATCGGCGTCTGGTCGGCGGTCGGCGCGGGCGGCGGCGCGGCGGGCGGCCTGGTCGGCGGCGTCCTGACGGACCTCCTCTCCTGGCGCTGGGTGCTCCTGATCAACGTCCCGGTCGGCGCCCTGGTGATCGTCGCGGGCCTGGCCTGGCTCACCGAGAGCACGGCCGACCGGACGCGCCGCCTGGACGTGCCGGGCGCGGTCCTCGTCACGGCGGGCCTCGCGACCCTCGCGTACGGCATCGTGCAGACCGAGGAGAAGGGCTGGACGGCCGCCGCGACCCTGGTGCCCCTGGCCGCCGGACTCGCGCTCCTCGCGGCCTTCCTCGTGGTGGAGTCGTGCACGAAGGCCCCGCTGATGCCGCTGAAGCTCTTCAAGGTGCGGACCGTGTCGGCGGCGAACGCCGCGATGTTCGTCTGCGGCGGCGGCATGTTCGCCATGTGGATGTTCATGACCCTCTACACCCAGAACGTCCTCGGCTACTCCCCGCTGAAGGCCGGCCTCGCCCTCATGCCGTCCTCGCTCACCGTCGTCCTCGGCTCGATGCTCGCGCCGCGCCTGATGCCGGTGCTCGGCGCGAAGAACGTCTCCGTGCTCGGCATCGTCGTGGCCGCCGCGGGCTTCGGCTGGCAGTCGGCGGCGATGACGGCCGACGGCGCGTACGTGACGTCGATCCTGCTGCCCGGCATGGCGATGATGCTCGGCGCGGGCCTCGCCACCACCCCCCTCGCCTCACTCGCCACCTCGGGCGCGGCACCGGGCGACGCGGGCCTCGTCTCCGGCCTGGTCAACACCTCCCGCACGATGGGCGGCGCGCTCGGCCTCGCGGTGCTGTCCACGGTGGCCGCCGCGCGGATGAACGGCTCGGCGTCGCGGCAGGCGCTCACCGACGGCTACGCGGCGGCGTTCCGCACGAGTGGGTTCATCCTGCTGGTGGGTGTGGTGGTGCTGCTGGTGTGGATGCCGAGGCAGCGGGCTTCCTCCCAGGAGTGAAGGGGGCTTAGGGCCTGGGGCCTGGGGCCTGGGGTCACAACCACCCCTGCTGCCGGGCCTCCCGCACCGCCTCCATCCGGTTCCGCGTCCCCGTCTTCCCGATCGCCGCGGACAGATAGTTCCGCACGGTCGACTCCGACAGATGCAGCCTGCCCGCGATGTCGGCGACCGTGGCGCCGTCCACGGAGGCCTTGAGGACATCCGCCTCACGGCCGGTCAGCGGGTTCGGCCCCGCGCTCAGGGCGGCCGCGGCGAGCGCCGGGTCGATCACCGTCTCGCCCCGCAGCGCCCGCCGGACCGCCTCGGCGAGCTCCTCGACCGGCCCGTCCTTGACCAGGAAACCGACGGCGCCCGCCTCCATGGCGCGACGCAGATAGCCGGGCCTGCCGAAGGTCGTGAGGATGAGCACCCGGCAGTCCGGGCACTCCTCCCGCAGCTCGGCGGCGGCTTCCAGCCCGCTGCGGCCCGGCAGCTCGATGTCGAGCAGCGCCACGTCGGGCCGCGCACTCAGCGCCGCATCGACGATCTCGTCGCCCGCGCCCACCTGGGCGACGACCTCGATGTCCGCCTCAAGCCCGAGCAACAGGGCGAGGGCGCCCCGCATCATGCCCTGGTCCTCGGCGAGGAGGACTCTGATGGATCTGGCGGGGCGGTGGTTCTGCGGCATTTCGTCCATGTGCCGAGAGTACGGGCGTAGTTGCTGGTCGGAGCGTGATCGGCACGATGGTCCCAAGGGGCACCGAGCCTCTTGCTTGCCGGACACATCCGCCCCGTCGCGGCGTTCGACCATGGGTTGCCGTGCGGCATGCGTGTGTACGTACCTCTGACTCTGTGCGCACTCCAGCGTTACTACCTGCACACCGGCCCGCCGGACGCGTGGCGCCGGCGGCTTTGCAGCCTCAAGTCAGGCGTGCTCTTACCGCACTGATTCGCAACTGCCGAGAGTCCACCCTGGCGGAACGGTGTGCATAATGTCGAAGTTCCGTCCCCTCTTTTGTACACATACGCCTCATGGCGGCTCCCGGGGCGGGAGCGATACGGTTTTCCCGTAATCAGCGCGATAGGCCGAGAGGGCATCGAAGGCCCCTGAGCGGCGCGGAACGCCCCGCACCAGCGCAGTACTTGCCGGTCGCGACGTCATGGGTTCGCCGCACAGTGCGCGTCGTGGCCAATACCGCCCCGCTCATCTCACACCGCCGCATAGCGTCGACGCGGACCTGACGCCCCACGTCACGTCTCGGACGCAACGGCGTGCGACAGGAGTCAGAGGACATGCGAACCAAGCTGATCGAAGCCCAGCGAGAGGACTGCGAACCGTGGCTATGACCCGTAGAGAGGGCAGCGACACGCAGCCCCCGCACTTCGAACTTCGCTGCGGCGGGCTTCACTTGACCGTTCAGCGTGTCCCCGGCTGGCTGGTGGCGGCCCTCTCCACGGCCACCGGGAGCGGGCTCGCGGCGTGGCTCACGACCCGGTGAGCTGGACGTGCGGTGCACCAGCCGGGGCGGGGGCCACCTCGGTGAGCGGGAGGAGTGCTGTGACGCGGTAGCCGGTGTGGGGGGCCGGGCCCGAGGTGAGGGAGCCGCCTGCTGTTGCGAGGCGTTCGGCCAGGCCCTTCAGGCCGGTGCCGGGTGACCCCGCGCCCCCGCCGTGGCCGTCGTCCGTGATGTCCAGACGGGTCTGTTCAGCGGTGCCGGTGAGCTCGATCTCGCAGTGGGTGGCGCCGGAGTGGCGTACGACGTTGGTGGCGGACTCGCGGACCACCCAGCCGAGGAGTGCCGCGGTCTGTGGGGCGAGGGGTGGGCCCGACTGGCGTACGACCGTGTTGATGCCCGCCGCGCCGAGCAGGTCGCGGGCGCGGTCGAGCTCCGTGGCGAGGCTGCCCTCGCGGTAGCCGGTGACGGCCTCGCGGATCTCGGTGAGGGCCTGCCGGCCGACGGACTCGATGTCGGCGACCTGGCCGAGCGCCGCGTCCAGGTCGCGGGGGGCCAGGCGGCGGGTGGCCTCCGCCTTCACCACGATCACGGAGAGCGTGTGGCCGAGCAGGTCGTGCAGGTCGCGGGAGAAGCGGAGGCGTTCCTTCTCGACGGCGGTGCGGGCCAGTTCCTCGCGGGTGTCGCGGAGTTCGCGGACCGCCTCCGACAGGGAGAGGATCGCGGCGGTCACCATGGTGGAGAGGAACGTGCCGTAGGCGATGTTCACCGCCTCCCAGCCCTCCCTGAAGCCGCCGATGGCGCCGGCGAGTGCGCTCAGGCCCAGGCCGACCGGGCCGAGACCGCGGCCTCGCACGGTCGCCCCGGCGGCCAGGCCGAGCAGCGGGAAGAAGAGGAGCCAGTTGCCGCCGTATCCGGCGGCGAGTGCGACGGTCAGCAGGCCCAGCGCGATCAGGGCGGCGAGCGTGGAGCGTGCCTGGCGCCTGCACGTGTCGAAGGCGCGGAAGGCGATGAAGACGTAGAGGGAGTTGAAGACGAGGAGTCCGATGCCGCCGATCCAGGGGTTCGGGGTGTCGCCCTGGAGGAGGTGGGAGAGCGCGCCCAGGCCCATCAGGAGCCAGGGCAGCAGCGCGAAGCCGGTGGGGGGCGGGCCGAGCCGCTCAATGCCCCGCCCGGCCCCGCAGCCCACCCGCCGGTCACCCTTGACTCGCTCTTCGCCCTTGGCCCGCGCGGCACGCTTGCCTTGCCGGTCGACCTTGGCCTGCGCGGCGCTTGTGGCCTGTCGGTCGGCCTCGGGGTGCCGGTCGGCGTTGACCTGCCGGTCGCCCTTGGCCTGCGCGGCGCTTGTGGCCTGTCGGTCGGCCTCGGGGTGCCGGTCGGCGTTGACCTGCCGGTCGCCCTTGGCCCGCGCGGCGCGCTTGGCCTGCCGGTCGGCCTCGGCCTGTCGGTCGGCCTCGGGGTGCCGGTCGCCGTTGACCTGCCGGTCGGCCTCGGGCTGCCGGTCGCCGTTGACCTGCCCGTCGCCCTTGGCCCGCGCGGCGCTCGTGGCCCGCGCGGCGCCCTTGGCCTGTCGGTCGACCTTGGCCTGTGGGTCGGCCTCGGGCTGCCGGTCGCCCTTGGCCTGCTCTTCGCTCTTGGCCCGCGCGGCGCTCTTGCCCTGCCGGTCGGCCTCGGCCTGCTCTTCGCCCTTGGCCCGCGCGTCGCTCGTGGCCTGTCGGTCGCTCTTGACCTGCCCGTCGATCTCGCCCCGCCGGTCGCCCCTGGCCCGCCCGTCGACCTCGCCCCGCCCGTCGACCTCGCCCCGCCGGTCGACCTCGCCCCGTCGGCCACCCTCCCCCCACCCATCACCCTCGCCCCGCCCACCCTCGCCCCGCCCGGGCTCCGTCCGCCGAGTCCCCTGTGCCGTCTTCTTCATGGTGACGACGGTACGGGCGCGGCGCGAGCCCGCGGCAGGTGCGGCTGTACGGGGTCGGCCGGTACAAATGTCACCGCCCTCCGCCGCCGGAACTGACGTTGCGTCAGGAGCCTTCGGCCGGGAGTCTTCACAAGTGCTGGGGCCTCGGCTATACATGGGGTCGCCGGACTGGAACGCGTTCTAGAACCGGCCGGTTCGCGGAGCGGAGCGTTCGGCGACCGGCCTCCGGCCCTGTCGCGACCTCGGTGCGGCCGACGGTGCGGACGGTCGCACCGAGGTCTTCTCCCGTCGGCCCAAGGAGCTGCCACCCGATGCCCATCGACGCCGAGAAGGCCGTGGCCGCCGAGCCCCGGTCCGCCGAGATCACCTGGGACCACAAGGACGTCCAGCTCTACCACCTGGGCCTCGGCGCCGGACTGCCCGCCACCGACCCCGACGAGCTGCGCTACACCCTGGAGTCCAGGCTGCACGTCCTGCCCAGCTTCGCCACCGTCGCGGGCGCGGGCATGGGCGTCGTCGGCGGACTCTCCGCGCCCGGCATCGAGGTGGACCTGGCCGCGGTCCTGCACGGCGGCCAGAGCATCACGCTGCACCGTCCCATCCCGGTCAGGGGCGAGGCCGTCACCACGTCCCGGGTCGCCGCGGTGTACGACAAGGGGAAGGCCGCGATCCTGGTTCTGCGCTCCGAAGTCGCCGACGGGGACGGGCCGTTGTGGACCAGCGACGCGCAGATATTCGTACGCGGTGAGGGCGGGTTCGGCGGCGACCGCGGACCCTCCGCCCGCGTTCCCGCCCCCGAGGGCGACCCCGACCTGGAGGTCGAGCGCCCCGTCCGCGAGGACCAGGCGCTCCTCTACCGCCTCTCCGGGGACTGGAACCCGCTGCACGCCGACCCCGAGTTCGCCGCGCTCGCCGGCTTCGACAGGCCGATCCTGCACGGCCTGTGCACCTACGGGATGACCCTCAAGGCCGTCGTCGACACCCAGCTCGGCGGTGACGTGACCCGGGTCCGCGGCTACAGCACCCGCTTCACCGGAGTCGTCTTCCCCGGCGAGACGCTGCGGATCCGCATGTGGCGCACCGACGGCCGCGTCCAGGCCACGGTCACGGCGGTCGAACGCGACGACGCGCCGGTGCTCGCCGACACCGTCGTCGAACACGCCTGAGGGCCGGCGACCACGCCCGAGAGCCAGCGATCTTCGTACGAGAGGAGCCGCACCATGCGCGCAGCCGTACTGCACGAGACAGGCCAGGAGAAGCTCGAGGTCCTCGACGACCTCGAGACGGTGGGCTTCGCGCCCGGCAAGGTGAAGATCCGGGTCCGGGCCACCGGGCTGTGCCACTCCGACATCTCGGCGATGAACGGCGTGCTGCCGCAGCCCGCCCCCTTCGTCCCCGGCCATGAGGGCGCCGGCGAGATCATCGACGTCGGCGACGGCGTGAGCGGCCTCGCCGAGGGCGACCGGGTCCTCCTCTGCTGGCTCCCCGCCTGCCGCTCCTGCCCCGCCTGCAAGCGCGGCCAGACCCACCTCTGCCTCGCCGGGTTCCTGAACGCGGGCACCCCCAACTTCAAGCGCCCCGGCGGTGACGTCTTCGGCTTCGCGGGCACCGGCACGTTCGCCGAGGAGGTCGTCGTCGACGCCGGGTGCGCCGTGCCGATCCCCGACGACGTGCCCTTCGACATCGCGGCGCTGATCGGCTGCGGCGTGACGACGGGGCTCGGCGCGGCCGTCAACACGGCGGACGTGGCGGTCGGTTCGTCGGTCGCCGTGATCGGCTGCGGCGGCGTCGGCATCTCCGCGATCCAGGGCGCCCGCCTCAAGGGCGCGGCGCAGATCGTCGCGGTCGACCCGGTCGCGTCGCGCAGGGAGGCGGCGCTCACGTTCGGCGCCACGGAGGCCGTGTCGCCGGACGAACTGGCCGACGCCAAGCAGCGGATCACCGCGGGCGAGGGCTTCGACTACGTCTTCGAGGTCGTCGGCAAGTCGGCCACGGCCCGCGTGGCGTACGAGACGACGCGGCGCGGCGGCACGCTCTGCGTCGTCGGCGCCGGCGCCATGGACGACCACCTGCAGTTCAACATGTTCGAGCTGTTCTTCGACGAGAAGCGCATCCTGCCCTCCATGTACGGGGGAGGGGACGTCCTCACGTCGTACGAGCGGGCCATCGCGCTCTGGCGGGCGGGCCGCATCGACCTCGCGGGCCTGATCACGCACCGCGTGCAGCTCGCCGAGGTCAACGAGGCGCTGGACCAGATGCGCACGGGTGTCGCCCTGCGCACCTGCATAGAGATCTGACCCCCGCATAGAGATCTGACCCCCCGCACCGAGATCTGACCCGCTCCGAGCGTCGAAGGGACTCTGACTCTGATGTCACTGCCACTTGAAGGCCTGTCCGCGATCGTCACCGGTGCGGGCCGCGGGCTCGGCCGGGCCGAGGCGCTGGAGCTGGCCCGGCTCGGCGCGAGTGTCGTCGTCAACGACTTCGGGCAGCCGGGACGCGACGGCTCCGGCGAGGCGTCGGCGGCGCCCGCCGAGGAGGTCGCGGCCGAGATACGGGCGGCGGGCGGGCAGGCCGTCGCCCACACCGGCGACGTCGCGGACCACGAACAGGCTCGCGGCCTTGTGCGGTCGGCGGTCGAGACGTACGGAAAGCTCGACATCCTGGTCAACAACGCCGGCATCCTGCGGGACCGGATGATCTTCTCGATGACCGAGTCCGAGTGGGACTCGGTCATCCACGTCCACCTCAAGGGCCACTTCAACACGACCCACTTCGCGTCGGCCCACTGGCGCGAGCGCTCCAAGGCGGCGGGCGGCCCGGTGTACGGCCGGATCGTCAACACGTCGTCCGAGGCCTTCCTCGCCGGGTCGGCGGGCCAGCCGAACTACGCGGCGGCGAAGGGCGGCATCGTCGGCCTGACGACCTCGACCGCGCTGGCCCTCGCCAAGTACGGGGTGACCGCCAACGCCATCTGCCCCCGGGCCCGTACGCGGATGACGGAGGACGTCTTCGCCGGGTTCGAGGTGCCGTCGGAGGGGAGGCTCGACCCGTTGGCGCCGGAGCATGTGGCGCCGCTGGTCGGGTACTTGGCGTCGCCCGCCGCGGCGCGGGTCAACGGACAGCTGCTCGTCGTCCACGGCGGCATGGTCGCCGTCGTCGAACGGCCCAGGGTGGCGGCGAAGTTCGACTCGGCGAAGGAGACGTTCACCTTCGACGAGCTGGACGAGGCGCTCTCCCCCTACTACGCGGACCGCCCGGCGAACGAGACGTTCGCGGCGGCGGAGGTCCTGGGGCTCAAGCGAGGCTGAGCCCCGGGCGGGAGGGGGCGACGGAGAAAAGGTCTCGCCCCCGTGCCGCTCGTGACGGCGCGGGGGCGAGACCTTTCTGCAAAGAGCCGGGCAGCGGGTCAGGACCGCGTCAGGAGTACTGGTCCTGCCTGCGGTGCCGCCCCCGCGGCGCCGTCGCCTCGTCGTGCTCGGCCACCGGGCCCCGGTGCCTGCCCGCGCCGCCGTTCGCGCCGGTGGGCGCGGTCGTCGGCCGCTGTGGTGCGGTGTTCTGCTGTGTCTCCGTGACGGTCTCGGTCGTAGTCAAGCCATTCACCCCGTAAAGAAGATCGTTCGTACAGCCGGGCGAGTCTAACCGCCCGCCGTCCGCCCGCCGAGGGGTGCCTGCTGCAGCGGGACGGGGCGTGCCGCCGCGGGCTTCGGCGGGTCCGCCGGAGGTGGCGGAGGCGGGGGCGGGACGTCGGCCGCCGGGGAGTCGGTGGCGGGCGGGGGCTTGGCCGCGGGCGGGGCGGGGCCCGTCACCCGGGCCACTCCGCACGGCGTCGCGCCCGTGACGTACGGCAGGCACAGGGTGCCGTCCGGCGTCCACCAGCCCGAGCCGTTCAACCACCCTGGCGGCGCGGCGAGTTGGTGCACCTGCCGCCGTGCGGGCCGCCACAGCCCGAGCCAGCTCGCACCCGGACCCGGGCCTTCGAGCCGCAGCGCCACCCCGCAGGCCTCCGGCGTGAGCACCTGCCCCGGCTGGATCGCGAACGGTGTCGCCGTGAGGCCCGGCAGCCGCAGGGACTCGGGGAAGCGGACCGGCCGCGTACCGCCGAGGACGCCCCAGCCCAGACGGTGCTCGCCCGGGGCGTCGGAGCGGATCAGGAGCAGGCCGCTGCCCGCGTCGGCGAGCAGCAGCCGGTCGTCGCTGTCCTCGGTGATCTGCAGGAGCGGCGAGACCTCGCCGCCGCGCTCCAGGTCCACCGCGACCGTCTTGGTGCGGCCGTCCAGCTCGCGGTCCAGGGCGAGCATGCGGTCCGTGCCGTCCAGCCAGACGCCGCCCGAGCAGCGGCCCGGGACCTCGGCGAGGTGCTCGGGCCCGAAGGAGCCGCCCGCCACCAGCCAGACGTCCGAGGCGCCCGCGCCGGGCGCCAGGGCGTACGCGCGGGTGCCGCCCGGCGCGGGCGGCAGCAGGCTCAGCTCGCCGCACTCCACGGCCCCCAGCGGCACCTCACCGGTGGCCGGGCCCGTCGGGTACAGCAGGGCGAAGGTGTGCCGCTCGCCCACCACGCGGTGGATGAGGACACGGCCGTCGGACATCGGGAGCACTTCCGTGGCCGGTTCCTCGGGCTGGTTGCCGGGCAGCGGCACGGCGTACGGCTCTGCGGAGCCGAGGGTCCAGCGTTCGGGATACCAGGAGTCGGGCGCGCCGGCGGCGCGGGCGAGGCGCGCGGCGTACGACCCGTCCGCCGCGATCGTGCACCCGGCGGCGCGGGTGCGCACCCGCGCCGCGGGCGGCGGCGCCGGTGGTGCTGGTGGCGCTGTCATCGTGAGTGTCACCTCCGGCCCCGAAGCTAGTTTTCGCACGCACTGACGTGGCACCGACGAGCGTCCGCTTCACACAGAAGGGTGGCAATGTCCCGATTCGCCTGAGGGGGCAGGGACGGTTGTGCTGTGACGGGGCCGACAGCTCCGCGAGAGGAGACCCCGCTTATGGTGAGGCGAACCTGAGCCCGGCCCGGTCCGGGCAGTGCACCCCCTGGAGCTCCGATGTCCGTGTCCATACGGTCCGTACGGCGAATCCGC
This sequence comes from Streptomyces sp. NPDC029674, assembly GCF_044903205.1. Classification (NCBI taxonomy): domain Bacteria; kingdom Bacillati; phylum Actinomycetota; class Actinomycetes; order Kitasatosporales; family Streptomycetaceae; genus Streptomyces; species Streptomyces sp. NPDC029674. The sequence goes on along the minus strand of NZ_JBJDPY010000001.1, from coordinate 142,299 downwards.
CGCCGCGGCACCGCCGCCGTCGCCCTCGCCGTGACCGCCGCGCTCGCGCTGACGGCCTGCGGGTCGTCCGACGACTCCGCGAAGTCCGAGAACGGCGGCGGCAGCAAGGCCGTCGCCCAGGGCGGCGACGACTTCGCGAAGGCCGCCGAGCGGACGGCGAGGATGGGCACCGACGCGAAGCCGGGCGAATTCCCGCGCACGATCACCCACGCCCGCGGCAAGACGGAGCTGAAGCAGCGGCCGCGGCGCGTCGTCGTCCTCGACGTCGGCGAGCTCGACAACGTCGTCTCGCTCGGCGTCGAGCCCGTCGGCTACGCCCCCACGGAGGGCGACGACGGCATCCCCGGCTACCTCAAGAAGGAGGCCGGCACCCCCAAGAACGTCGGCACGATCAACTCCCTCAACCTGGAAGCCATCGCGGGCCTGAAGCCGGACCTCATCCTCGGCAGCGAACTGCGCGCCGCCAAGCTCTACCCGCAGCTCTCCGAGATCGCCCCCACCGTCTTCTCCATCCGCCCCGGCTTCACGTGGAAGGAGAACTACCTCCTGAACGCGGCCGCGCTCGACAGGACCGCGAAGGCGAAGACGGAGCTCGCCCTGTACGAGGAGAAGGCGAGGTCCCTGGGCCGGGACCTCGGCGACGACAAGCCGACGATCACGATGCTCCGCTACCTGCCGGACCGCATCCGCCTCTACGCCAAGGCGTCCTTCATCGGCACCATCCTCGACGACATCGGCCTGCCGCGCCCCAAGAACCAGCAGGTCAACGACCTCGCCACGGAGATCAGCCCGGAGAAGATCGACCAGGCCGACGCGGACTGGATCTTCACCGGCGTCTACGGCGACGCGCAGAAGACGGGCCGCTCCGAGGCCGAGAAGAACCCCCTGTGGAAGAAGCTCGACGCGGTGAAGGGCGGGCACGCGAAGGACGTACCGGACGAGACCTGGTACCTGGGCCTCGGCGTGACGGCGGCGAACGAGGTCCTGGCCGACCTCAAGTCCGACCTGGCCCCGTAAGGGGCGCGGGGAACGGCGCGAGCAACCACAGGCAAAGCCGCAGTCGCGTCTGCTCGGTACTCCGCAGACGCGACTGCGGCTTCTGGCGGGCTGAGCGCGCCGTTCCCCGCGCCCCCGAAGGGGGCACTCCGTAGCCGGTCGGCAGCGGTACGTGACGCGCGACATGCCGAGCGCAGCGGGAAGGTAGCCTTTCTCCGTGCCCCGTCTGTCTGAAGTCATCGCCGCGCTCGACGCCCTGTGGCCCGCCGAACTGGCCGAGAGCTGGGACGCGGTCGGCACGGTCTGCGGAGACCCCGACGCGGAGGTCTCCCGCGTCCTCTTCGCCGTCGACCCCGTCCAGGAGATCGCCGACGAGGCGGTGCGGCTCGGAGCGCAGCTCCTGGTCACCCACCACCCCCTCTACCTGCGCGGTACGACGACGGTCGCGGCCTCCACCTTCAAGGGCCGCGTCGTCCACGACCTGATCAAGCACGACGTCGCGCTGCACGTCGCGCACACCAACGCGGACCGCGCCGACCCCGGTGTCTCCGACGCCCTCGCGGGCGCGCTCGACCTCCGTGTCGTACGCCCCCTCGTGCCGGACCCCGCCGACCGCCACGGCCGCCGCGGCCTCGGCCGGATCTGCGAACTCGAACACCCGCTGACCCTGCGCGAGCTGGCCGAGCGCGCCGCGAAGCGGCTGCCCGCCACCGCGCAGGGCATCCGCGTCGCGGGCGACCCGGACGCCCTGATCCGGACCGTCGCGGTCAGCGGCGGCTCCGGCGACAGCCTCTTCGACGACGTGCGCGCCGCGGGCGTGGACGCCTTCCTCACCGCGGACCTGCGCCACCACCCGGCGTCCGAGGCCCGCGAACGCACGCCCCTCGCGCTGCTCGACGCGGCGCACTGGGCCACCGAGTGGCCCTGGTGCGAGCTGGCCGCAGCCCAGCTCGACGAGATTTCCGACCGGAACGGATGGGGACTGCGCGTCCACGTCTCGAAGACGGTCACCGACCCCTGGACCGCCCACGCGGCCTCGCCTATCGACTCAACAGGAGCCCCCAACTGAACGCCGCGCCCGCCGACCAGATCCGACTGCTCGACGTCCAGGCCCTGGACGTACGCCTGCAGCAGCTCGCGCACAAGAAGAAGTCCCTGCCCGAGCACGCCGAGATCGAATCGCTCAACAAGGACCTCACGCAACTGCGTGACCTGCTCGTCGCCTCGACCACCGAGGAGAGCGACTGCGCCCGCGAGCAGACCAAGGCGGAGCAGGACGTCGACCAGGTCCGTCAGCGCGCGGCCCGCGACCAGCAGCGCCTGGACTCCGGCGCGGTCACCTCGCCCAAGGACCTGGAGAACCTCCAGAAGGAGATCGTCTCCCTCGCCAAGCGCCAGGGAGACCTCGAGGACGTCGTCCTGGAGGTCATGGAGCGCCGCGAGTCCGCGCAGGAGCGGGTCGCCGAGCTCACCGAGCGGGTCTCCTCGGTCCAGTCGAAGATCGACGCCGCGACGGGCCGCCGCGACGCCGCGTTCGAGGAGATCGACGGCGAGGCCGCCACGGTCACCAAGGAGCGCGAGGTCGTCGCCGCGTCCGTCCCGGCCGACCTGCTGAAGCTCTACGACAAGCTGCGCGAGAAGGAGGGCGGCGTCGGAGCCGCCAAGCTCTACCAGCGGCGCTGCGAGGGCTGCCGCCTGGAGCTCAACATCACCGAGGTCAACGAGGTGAAGGCGGCGTCCCCGGACACGGTCCTGCGGTGCGAGAACTGCCGCCGCATCCTGGTCCGCACGTCCGAGTCGGGCCTCTAGGAGCCGTGTCCGTGCGGGAGTTCATCGTCGAGGCCGACGGCGGGTCGCGGGGCAACCCGGGGCCCGCGGGGTACGGCTCGGTCGTCATCGACGCGGCCACGGGGGAGACCCTGATGGAGGCCGCCGAGTACATCGGCGTCGCGACGAACAACGTCGCCGAGTACAAGGGCCTGGTGGCCGGGTTGAAGGCGGCCCACCAGCTCGACCCGGGCGCCTCGGTCCACGTCCGCATGGACTCCAAGCTCGTCGTCGAGCAGATGTCGGGCCGCTGGAAGATCAAGCACCCCGACATGAAGCCCCTCGCGGCGGAGGCCGCGCGGATCTTCCCCGCCTCCCGGGTGACGTACGAGTGGATCCCGCGCGAGAAGAACAAGCACGCGGACCGGCTCGCGAACGAGGCGATGGACGCGGGCAAGCGGGGTGAGCGGTGGTCGGCGTCGGCGTCGACGGCGGAGCTCGACGCACGGGCCGCGCGGGCGGCCGCCCCCGCCGTCCCGGAGCCCTCCGGCCCGCCGGGGGACGCGGCGGCGGGCGCGGCGCGGGCACGGGCGGCGCTGGTGGGGGCGTCGGCCCCAGGACCTTCGTCGCCGAGCGACACCGGCGTCGGCACGGGTGCCGGCACCGGTACCGGCATCGGCATGGGCACCGACACGGGCACGGGCACGGGCATGGGCACCGGCATCGGTACCGGCACTGGCACCGGCACCGGCATCGGCATCGGTACCGGCACTGGCACCGGCACCGGCATCGGCATCGGTACCGGCACCGGCACCGGCATCGGCACGGGCACAGGCACGGGCACCGGCACTGGCACGGGCACCGGCACGGGCACCGGCACTGGCACGGGCATCGGCACCAACACCGGCACCGGCATCGGCACTGACACCAGTACCAGTACCGGTACTGGCACCGGCTCCCGCACCGCTGCCGACGTCCGCGCCGCGCGCAACGTCTCCGCCCCGCCCGTCGGCTGGGCCGCGCCCGCCGACCTCGGTGTGCCCGCGACCTTCGTCCTGCTGCGGCACGGCGAGACCGCGCTCACGCCCCAGAAGCGGTTCTCCGGAAGCGGTGGGTCGGACCCGTCCCTGTCGGACGTGGGGCGCGAGCAGGCCGAGCGGGCCGCGGCCGCGCTGGGCGCGCGCGGCACGATCCGGGCGATCGTGTCGTCACCGCTGAAGCGCTGCCAGGAGACCGCGCACACCGTCGCCGCCCGCCTCGGACTCGACGTACACCTCGAAGACGGCCTGCGCGAGACGGACTTCGGGGCCTGGGAGGGCCTGACCTTCGGCGAGGTGCGTGAGCGTTACCCCGAGGAGCTCGACGCCTGGCTGGCCTCGCCGAAGGCGGCACCGCCCGGCGGCGAGTCGTTCGCGGTGGTCTCCCGCCGAGTGGCGGCGACGCGCGACCGGCTGGTCGGCGCGTACGCGGGAAGCACCGTTCTGCTCGTCACGCACGTGACGCCCATCAAGACGCTGGTGCGGCTCGCGCTCGGCGCCCCGCCGGAGTCCCTGTTCCGCATGGAGCTCTCGGCGGCCTCGGTGTCGGCCGTGGCGTACTACGCCGACGGCAACGCGTCGCTGCGCCTCCTGAACGACACGTCGCACCTGCGCTAGCGCAGGGCCGCTGCCTCGCGGGCCAGGGACTCGACGCGGTCCCAGTCCTTGGCCGCGACCGCGTCGGCGGGAAGCATCCAACTGCCGCCCACGCAGCCGACGTTGTCCAGCGCGAGGTAGGTCGGCGCGGTGCCCGCCGTGATCCCGCCGGTCGGGCAGAACCGGGCCTGGGGGAGCGGGGCGCCGAGCGACTTCAGGTAGGCGGTGCCGCCGGCCGCCTCCGCCGGGAAGAACTTCATCTCCCGTACGTCCTGTTCGAGCAGTGCCACGACCTCCGAGGTCGTCGAGACGCCCGGCAGGAACGGCACGCCGGAACCCCGCATCGCGTCCAGCAGCGAATCCGTCCAGCCGGGGCTCACGAGGAAACGGGCGCCCGCCTCCACGGAGTCGGAGACGTGCCGCGCCGTGATGACGGTGCCCGCGCCCACCACCGCGTCCGGCACCTCGGCGGCGATCGCCGAGATCGCGTCGAGCGCGACCGGCGTCCGCAGGGTGACCTCGATCGCGGGCAGCCCGCCCGCGACCAGGGCCCGCGCCATCGGCACGGCGTCCTGGAGGTCCGAGACGACGACTACGGGGATGACGGGGGCGAGGTCCAGTACGGAGGAGGTCATGAGGGCATCCTGCACCGGCGGGAGCAGCATGCGCAAAGGTGGTTGCACATGCTGCAACCCCAGTGGTCGGGCGTCAGTGGATGTCCCGCACCACCACGTCCAGGGCCCACGGCTTGCCCGCCTTGGCCGGAGCCTCCGCCTCCACCACGTGCCCCAGGTCGCGCAGCGCCTCGACCAGCTCGGCCGGGTCCTTCGGCTCGGCCCCCGTCGACAGCAGGGAACGGACGATCCGGCCCTTCGTCGCCTTGTTGAAGTGCGAGACGACGGACCGCTTCTCGGCACCGGTCTTCTCATCGATCTGCGCGTGCAGCACGCGTACGGTGGCCGTCCGCCCGGCGACCTCGCCCTTCGGCTTCCACGCCGCCGCGTACGCCGACGACCGCAGGTCCAGGACGAGCCCGTCGCCGGCCGCCTCGGGCATGACGGAGGCCATCGGCGTACGCCAGTACGCGCCCAGGGCGCCGACGCCCGGCAGCTTCACGCCCATCGAGCACCGGTAGGACGGGATCCTGTCACCGACGCCGACGGCGCCCCACAGACCGGAGAAGACCAGCAGCGAGCGGGCGGCGCGGCGCTTGGCGGCGGCGTCGAGGGAGGCGAGGCCGAGGGCGTCGTACAGCACGCCCGTGTAGATCTCCCCGGCAGGCCGGGCACCGGCCGTACGCAACCCGGCGTTCTTCGCGACCTCACCGCGGAGCCCCTCGCTCAGCCCGAGCACCTCGCGGGCCTTCTCCTCGTCCGCGGTGCACAACTCGACGAGCTCGTCCAGAACGGCCCGCCGCGCCTCGACGAGCCCCGGCAACGACAGGGACTCCAGCTGGAGGGGGGCACCTCGGCCGGAGGACGCCTTGCCTTCGGACGGCGGCAGCAGGACGAGCACGGTGGGACTCCTTCGGTGGTACGGGGAGGGGGTGCGGCCCCCGCGAAACGGTACCCGGGCCGACGGGATGGTTCCGGATCGCTTGCCGCACACCCACGTGCCGTAACTCCGCCCCCGCCCTACCCTCGACTCATGCCCCGCCGTCAGCTCCGCGTGACCGCCACCGCCGACGCCCCCCTGCGGATCGCGCTGCGTGATCTGCGTACGGAACTGGACGTGCCCGGAGAGTTCCCCGCCGACGTCCTCGCGGAGGCGGAGCGCGCCGCCGCCGCGCCCCGGCTGCCGGAACCGGCGCACGACGCCACGGACATCCCCCTCTTCACCGTCGACCCTCCCACCTCCGTCGACCTGGACCAGGCCATGCACCTGTCGCGGCGCGACGGCGGCGGCTTCCGGGTGCGGTACGCGATCGCCGACGTCGCCGCGTACGTCGCGCCGGGCGGCCCGCTGGACGCCGAGGCCCACCGGCGGGTGACGACCCTCTACTTCCCCGACGGGAAGGTGCCGCTGCACCCCGCCGCGCTGAGCGAGGGCGCCGCCAGCCTGCTGCCGGGGCAGAGCTGTCCCGCGGTCCTGTGGACGATCGACCTGGACGCGGACGGCCGTACCGTGGCGACCGACGTGCGCCGTGCCCTCGTGCGCAGCCGGGCGAAGCTCGACTACGAAGGGGTGCAACGGGCCATCGACGACGGCACCGCGGAGGAACCCGTCGCGCTCCTGCGGGACATCGGAAAGCTGCGCGAGCGGCAGGAGGCCGACCGCGGCGGCATCTCCCTCAACGTGCCCGAGCAGGAGATCGTCCAGCGGAACGGAACGTACGAACTCGCCTTCCGCGCCCCGCTCCCCGCCGACGGCTGGAACGCGCAGATCTCACTGCTCACCGGCATGGCCGCCGCCGAGCTCATGATCGCCTCGGGGGCGGGCATCCTGCGGACGCTGCCCAGCGCCCCCGACGGAGCGGTGGGCCGGCTGCGCCGCACCGCCAAGGCGCTGCACATCGACTGGCCGCACCACGTGCCGTACGCGCAGCTCGTACGCTCCCTCGACCCGCGCGAGCCAAACCACGCCGCCTTCCTCCAGGAGTGCACGACGCTGCTGCGCGGCGCGGGCTACACGGCGTTCAGCGGAGGGCAGGTCCCCGCGCTCACCACGCACGCCGCGGTCGCCGCCCCCTACACCCACTGCACGGCCCCGCTGCGCCGCCTCGTCGACCGTTACGCCTCCGAGCTCGCCCTCGCGGCCTGCGCGGACGCGCCACCCCCGGAGTGGGTGCTCGCCGCCCTGGACGAGCTGCCGAAGGAGATGGCGGACGGCACGCGGCGTGGCAACACCGTGGAGCGGGAGTGCGTGGACGTCGTCGAGGCCGCGCTGCTGAAGGAGCGGGTCGGCGAGATCTTCGACGCGGTCGTCGTGGACGTACGGGAGCGGGACCCGGCGGTCGGGACCGTGCAGGTGGCGGAGCCCGCGGTCGTCGCGCGGATCGAGGGCGGCCCGGCCGCGCTGCCGCTGGGGGAGCGGGTGAGGGCCCGGCTCACGCAGGCCGACCCCGGCACGGCGAAGGTTCAGTTCGCGCCCGCGTGAGGATGGTCCGGGGCGGGGGCCGCGAGCCGTTCCCGCAGGGCGGCGAGGAGCCGGTCCGGATCGTCGGCGTGCAGGCGGACCTTCGTCACCTCGCGCCGCTTCCCGAGGAAGCCGACGTCGGTGACGGGCCGGCCGAGCTCAAGGGTGAGTGAGGTCGTCGACGCGACGGGCAGGTCGAGCACGCCGTCGGCGGCCTCGTGCGTGAACAGCCGCTCGGCGCGTACGGCGGTGATCAGCGCCAGCGGTATCCGCAGGTCCCGGTGCGCGCCCTGGCGCACCCGCAGCGCGTCCGGCGACAGGACGTGCGGGCGGGTGACGGACGCGGCGTGGATGCCGAGCATCAGGAGCACGCCGTAGACGTCGACGACCAGCGCGACGGTGTGCGCGGTCGGGTGGTCCCGCAGCAGCACGGACATGCCGAACGCCTCGACGACACAGACGAAGGTCAGGCCGTACATGGTCGCCGCCTGACCGCGGGCGTGTCCGAAGGCCCGGTCGCCCGCCGCCGGGCGCACCCCGTGCCGCCGCCGGGTCACCCACATGAAGAGGCTGCCCAGGACGCGCAGTTCGTGCCCGAAGAGCCGCCGGAGTGGCCTCGTCATCGTCATCCCGATCCCCCGCCCTCTGCCGCCGGATCCGTGTCCGTGTCCGTGTCCATGTCCGTGTCCGTGTCCACGCCGCGGAGCGCGAGCAGCCGCATCGCGCGGCGCACCGCCTCGGCCTGCGCGGGCGCGAGGTCGGCGAAGAACGCTTCGAGGAAGCCGTCGTCGCGGGTCCCGCGGCCGTCGGCGAGAGCCCGGGCGTCCTCGGTCCCCAGCTCGGTGAGGAGCGAGTCCGGCAGCGAGTCGGCGAGGGCGCGCGCGGCCTCGTCCACGGCGGCGTCCGTGCGGGGGTCGGCGGGGTCGGCGCCGGCGAGGGCGTCGAGCCGCGCGTACACCTCGTGGGCCCGCTCCACAGCCCCGGGCGTGCCGAGCGCCGGGCGCATCGCGGCGAGGAAGGCGTCCCGGTCCTCCGGCGACGCGGTGGTGTCGAGCAGGACGAGGAACTCCCGGTCCTTCGCGGCCATCACGGACTCCGGGCCCTGGCGCCCCTCCGACGCGCGGGCCATCTCGCCGAAGAAGCCGGCCAGTTCGGGGGAGACGGGGCCCTCGGCCGACAGGCGCCCGTGCTCCGCGTCGTCGAGCAGGGCCCGCAGCCGCGCCCGGTGCTCCCGGATCGCGGTCTCCTGCCGGGCGAGGTCCGCGTCCAGTTCGGCGAGGACCTCGGCGAGGTCGCGGCCCGCGTCGTCCGCGAGTACGTCCCGCACCTCGGCGAGTCCCAGGCCGAGCCCGGTCAGCCGCCGGACGCGGGCCAGCACGACGGCGTGCCGCAGCCCGTACTCGCGGTACCCGTTGGGCCGCCGTTCGGGCTCCGGCAGCAGGCCCAGGTGGTGATAATGCCTGATGGCGCGTGTGGTGACGCCGACGATGCCGGCGAGCTCTCCGATCCGCATGCACTCAGTAGAAACGTTGACGCTGCGGCAAGGTCAACCTTCGGCCCGGCGGGCCGGCCCGCGCGGCACGACGGCGACTCACCGGGGGAGCGGCACCACATGGAACACGAGGCGACGACGGCCGGGCGGTCCCGGGAGGTGGCGGTGTGGGCGCGGGCCCCGGTCGGTCCGGGCGGCCGGACGCTGGACCTGCTGACCGCGCGCTTCGACCGGCACCGCTACGCGCCGCACTACCACGAGGAGTTCACCGTCGGCGTCTGCGTCGGCGGCTCCGAGGTCATCGACTACCGCGGCGGACGGCTCCGCGTCGGACCCGGCTCCATCGTCGTCCTCGCCCCCGGCGAGGTGCACACCGGCGGCCCCGACGCGTCCGGCGGCTACGCCTACCGCGCCATGTACCCGGCGGCGCCCCTCCTCGGCGAGGGCACCACGGTCCCGCCGCACTTCCGCGACCCGGTCATCGACGATCCCCGCCTCGCCGCGGCCCTGCGCGCCGCGCACACCGGCCTGAGCGCGCACACCGGACGGGGCTCCCACGCCGGACCGGGATCACCCGTCGGACCGGGCTCACCCGTCGACCCGTTGGAGGCCGAGTCCCGGATCCCGTGGCTGCTCGCCGCGCTCGCCCGCAGGCACGGCACCGCCCGCCCCCTCGACGACCGCGTGCCCGGCGCCGACCACATCGCCCGCACCGTGCGCGGCCGCCTCGCGGACGAACTCCTCACCCCGCCCACCCTCGCCGAACTCGCCGCGCCGCTCGGCCTCTCCCGCTACCAGCTGCTGCGCGCCTTCCGTACGTCGACGGGGATGCCGCCCTACGCGTGGCTCGCCCAGTACCGCGTGCAGCGGGCCCGCGCCCATCTGGAGGCGGGCCTGCGCCCGGCCGAGGCGGCGTCGCTGGTGGGCTTCGCCGACCAGGCGCACCTCACGCGCTGGTTCCGCAGGGTGCTCGGGGTGACCCCGGCGGCGTACCGCAACAGCGTTCAAGACACCGGCAGGAGGGGCGGCCGAAACTGCGCGCATGACGGCACGCGGCTGGTTCCTCTTCTCGCTCATGGGTGTCCTGTGGGGCATCCCCTATTTCATGATCAAGGTGGCGGTGGACAGTGATCTGTCGCCGTCGATGGTGGTCTTCACGCGCTGTGCGCTGGGCGCGGCGCTGCTCCTCCCGTTCGCCGTACGGCAGGGCGGACTCCCCGGCGTACTGAAGACGCACTGGCGTCCCATGCTGGTCTTCGCCTGCGTGGAGATCCTCGGCCCGTGGTGGACCCTGACCGACGCCGAACGCCGCATCTCCAGCTCCACGGCCGGGCTCCTCATCGCCGCCGTCCCGATCATCGGCGCGCTCCTCGCCCGCTTCTTCGGGGACACCGAACGCCTCGGCGCGCGCCGCCTCACCGGTCTCGGGCTCGGCCTGGCGGGCGTCGCCGTCCTGACGGTGCCGCACCTGACCGGCGGCGACGCCTGGTCCCTCACGGAGGTCATGCTCACCGCCCTCGGCTATGCCGTCGCCCCGCTGATCGTCGCCCGCCACCTGCGCGGCGTCCCCACCCTGCAGTTGATCGCTCCCTGCCTCACCCTGGCCGCCTTGGTCTACGCCCCTGCGGCGGCGGCGACCTGGCCGGAGACGATGCCGGACACCGAGACCCTGGCGTCCCTCGCGGGCCTCGGTGTCGTCTGCACGGCCCTCGCCTTCGTCGTCTTCCTCGAACTGATCAGGGAGGCGGGGCCGACCCGCGCGGTCGTCTTCACGTACGTCAATCCGGCCGTGGCGGTGGCGGCGGGCGTCACGTTCCTCGCCGAGCCGCTGTCGGCGGACGTCGTGGCGGCCTTCGCCCTGATCCTCGCGGGATCCTTCCTGGCGACGGCGGCGACCTCGGGCGCGGGGTCCGGCTCAGGGACCCGCCGGGTAACATGGTCGGCACGGCAGACGAGCCGGGCGGGCGGCCGCGTGAAGACCCCTTCGGGGGCCCTTCCCGAGGAACGTCCGGGCTCCACAGGGCAAGGTGGTGGCTAACGGCCACCCGGGGTGACCCGCGGGACAGTGCCACAGAAAACAGACCGCCGAGGGCTCAGGCCCCCGGTAAGGGTGAAACGGTGGTGTAAGAGACCACCAGCGCCTGAGGTGACTCAGGCGGCTAGGTAAACCCCACCTGGAGCAAGGTCAAAAGGAAACACCCCGGTGTTTCTGCGCGGACGATCGAGGGCTGCCCGCCCGAGTCCGCGGGTAGACCGCACGAGGCCGGCAGCAATGCCGGCCCTAGATGGATGGCCGTCACCGCGACGTCCGCGAGGACCCGCGGGACAGAACCCGGCGTACAGCCCGACTCGTCTGCCCCACCCGCTCCGGCCCGGCCGGAGCGGATCTCCACTCCGGCCCCGCGCCCGCTGGGCCGAAGCCTGCCGGGCCTTCCTCGGTACGCGTACGCTCCCGATGCGGAAGGCTCACCATGACCCACCAGGACCGCTCCCACACCGACCAGGGCTCCCCCCTCGCCGGTCAGGACCCCTCCCTCACCGGCCAGGACTCCTCCTTCGCCGGCTTGGACCTGCCGCCCGCCCTGCTGCGGACGCTCACCGGGCTGGGCGTCACCGAGCCCTTCCCCATCCAGTCCGCCACGCTGCCCAGCGCCCTTGCGGGCCGCGACGTCCTGGGCCGTGGGCGGACCGGCTCGGGCAAGACGCTCGCCTTCGGACTGCCGCTGCTCGCCCGGACCGCCGGGCGACGGGCGGAGCCGAAGCAGCCGCTCGCGCTGGTCCTGGTGCCCACCCGCGAGCTGGCCCAGCAGGTCACCGAGGCGCTCACGCCGTACGCCGAGGCGCTGCGGCTGCGGATAGCCACGGTCGTCGGCGGCATCTCGATCAGCCGCCAGATCGCCGCGCTGCGCGACGGCGCCGAGGTCGTCGTCGCCACCCCCGGCCGGCTGCACGACCTCATCGAACGCAAGGCCTGCCGCCTGGGGCAGGTCCGGATCACCGTCCTCGACGAGGCCGACCAGATGTGCGACATGGGCTTCCTGCCGCAGGTCACCGAGGCCCTCGACCAGGTGCGGCCGGACGGCCAGCGGATGCTGTTCTCGGCCACCCTGGACCGCGACGTCGACCAGCTGGTCAGCGACTACCTCCACGACCCCGTCGTCCACTCGGTCGACCCGTCCGCGGGCGCGGTCACGACGATGGACCACCACCTCCTGGTCGTCCACGGCCCCGACCGGTACGCCGTCACCACGGAGATCGCCGCCCGCGACGGCCGCGTCCTGCTGTTCCTCGACACCAAGCACGCCGTCGACCGGCTCACCAAGCACCTGCGGGACAGCGGGGTGCGCGCCGCCGCCCTGCACAGCGGCAAGTCCCAGCCGCAGCGCAGCCGTACGCTCGCGCAGTTCAAGGACGGCCAGGTCACCGCTCTCGTGGCGACCAACGTCGCGGCCCGCGGCCTGCACGTCGACGACCTCGACCTGGTGGTCAACGTCGACCCGCCGACCGACCCCAAGGACTATCTGCACCGCGCGGGCCGCACCGCCAGGGCCGGCGAGTCCGGCCGGGTCGTCACCCTCGTGCTGTCCGCCCAGCGCCGCGAGACGAGCCAGGTCCTGGCCGAGGCCGGCATCGAGCCGACGCTCACCAAGGTGCGCTCAGGTGAGGCGGAGCTGAGCCGGATCACCGGGGCGAAGGCCCCCTCCGGCACCCCGCTCGACCGCGGGCCCGCCGAGACCCGCCCCAAGAACGTCAACACGCCCTTCCGCGGCCTCGGCACCAGCAAGGACGCCTCCCGCAGCACGGGTGGCGGCGGTGCGGGCGGCAAGTCCCGCAAGGGCAGCGAGGCCCGCAAGCTAGCGGAGGCCCGCAAGGCGGCCCGGGTGCGGCGCGGCGGCTGACGGCTCGCGGCCGCTAACAGCCCTCGGTGCGGCTCAGGTGGATCAGATGGGCCACCGTGGGCGCGGTGCGCTTGCTGCGGATGCGGCGCAGATACGTGCTCACGGTGTGCACGCTGATGCCCAGGCGCCTGGCGATCTGCTTGTGGGAGAGGCCTGCCGCGATGTGGGCGAGCACCTGACGCTCCCTGTGGGACAACGCCGGCGCGTTCTGCGAGCGGCTGTCTACTGGCATCTTCCCTCCGGGAGGGACTGTCAACACGTACGGCGGCTGTGGCCGCAACGTGATCTAACCACGGTCGTGCCGAAACAGAAAGGAATCCCCGCATACCCAGGGGAAACGCTGGGCTACTGAGCGCCATCGGCCGTGTCAAGTCCCCAATTCGGGTGACTGTAGGCGTGGTTCGGGGCGGGCGAGTGTGAGGCGGTCTCGGCTGAGCGGCAGCCGTGCACGTCCTGAACGGCAGCCCGGCGCGGACCAGGGGGGAACGGTTGCGGCACTTTCGCCTGCTCGTCGTGGGCAACGGCGTCTCGGCGTACGGCAGTTACCTGAACATGGTCGCCCTCAACGTCTTCGTCTACGAGGTGACCGACAGCGCGCTGGCCGCTGGGATCTTCATGGCCGTACGCCTGTTGACCAGTGTCGCGTCCGGCTTTGTGAGCGGGCGGCTGGTCTCGGCGTACGACCGTAAAGTGTTGATGGTCGGCGCCGATCTGACGCAGTGCGCCGCAATGATAGCGCTGCTGATCGCCCCCGACGCGGGCCGTGCCGGGCTTCTCTACGTACTGGCCGTCGTGACCGGCTTCTGCTCCACCCTGTCGGGCGTCGCGCTGCGCACCAGCATCCCGGAGATCGTCGGCAGCGACCTGCGGTTGCGCGCCAACTCGCTGCTTGCCACGGGGCGTTCGCTCGCGATGATCGCCGGGTTCGCCTCCGCGGGTGTCGTGGTCGCCCAGCTGGGATACGTCGCCGCCATCTCCCTGGACGCCGCCACCTTCGCGGTCTCCGCGTGCGTGCTGCTCTCGCTGCCTATCCGTACGAGGGCGGAGCCGCGGGAAGCGCCGGGGGCGGTTGCGGGTGAGGCGGCGGAAGGTGCGGGAGCCGGGCGGCGCAGGCGCGCCGCCGGCTCGCTCCTGCTGCTGCGGGCCGCTCCCGTCCTCGCCCTCATGATCGCGCTGCGGGCCGCCGACGGCCTCGGCTCCTCGTCCCACAACGTGGCCCTGCCCGTCTACTCCAGCGACCTCGACCCGTCCCACCCCGCCACGTTCATCAGCCAGTTCTGGGCCACCTGGGCCATCGGCAACATCGTCATGCAGCAGGTGTGCGGGCGGTGGGCAGGGCGCGGCGGCCGGCAGGGGCCGGGGGAGCGGGCGTTCGCGGTCGGGGCCTGCGTGATGTCGGCCGCGTTCATCGTCGTCTTCGCCGGGCTGCCCACGGGGGTGGCCGTCGTGGCCGCCCTGGTGGCGGGCATGGCCGACGGGCTCACCGAGATCGCCTACGTCACCCGCCTCCAGGCGGCCCCCGACGAACAGCGAGGCAGGCTCTTCGGCCTCTCCGCGTCGGTCGAGAACACCGGCTTCGGCCTGGGAATGCTGGTCAGCGGCGCCCTCCTGGACCGCTTCTCGCCCTTCCAGGTGGTGGGCCTGCTGCATGGGGTGGCGATCGCGCTGTGTATCGGGATGTTCGTGGTGATGGTGCGGCAGGGCCGGACGGCGACCGACAGGGCGGTGACCGTCCCGGCGCGGAGCGGCGGTTCCGTGGAAAGCGAGAGTGAGGCCCGATGACCGCCATCGAACGTGACGCCGCCATCGAACGTGACGCCGTGGACGGCCGTGACGCGGCGGGCGGCCGTGACGCCGTCGCCGTCGTCGGGATGTCCTTCCGGCTGCCCGGCGCGGACACCCCGGAGGAGTTCTGGCGCACGATCCGCGACGGCACCGACTGCATCCGCCGCTTCACCGATGCCGAGCTCGCCGCCGCCGGAGTGCCCGAAGAGCGGTACGGGGCCGACGAGTTCGTCGGGGCGAGCGGGGTCATCGACGGCATCGCGGGGTTCGACGCGGCGTTCTTCGGGATGAGCGCCCACGAGGCGCGGATCACCGATCCGCAGCAGAGGCTGTTCCTGGAGTGCGTGCACCACGCGCTGGAGAACGCCGGGTACGCAGGAGGGGGCGGGGACGCGGCCGGGCGCGAGGTCGGGGTGTACGCCAGTACCGGCTACCACCTCTACTCCCTCCAGAACTACCTCCAGAACAACGTCCTCAAGGGCGAGATCGCCGACTGGGTCGCCGGTCTCCAGGTCACCATCGGCAACTTCAACGACTTCACCGCCAACCGCGCCGCCTACCGCCTCGGCCTCACCGGCCCCGCCGTCAATGTCCAGACGGCGTGCTCCAGTTCGCTCACGGCGGTGTATCTCGCGGCGCAGTCCGTCGTCGCCGGGGAGTGCGACATCGCGGTCGCCGGGGCCACCGCCCTGCACGTGCCGCAGGTGCTCGGCTACCAGTACGTCAAGGGATCCATCCTCTCCAAGAGCGGGTACCTGCGGCCCTTCGACGCCGACGCGGACGGCACGGTCGGCGGTACGGGCGTCGTGGCGGTGGTGCTCAAGCGCCTCGACCGGGCGGTCGCGGACGGCGACCACGTCCACGGCGTCATCCGGGGCTGGGGGGTCAACAACGACGGCGCGGACAAGAAGGCGTTCACCGCGCCCAGCGCGGCCGGCCAGCGGGGCGCGATCCGCCGCGCCCTGCGCCGGGCCGGTGTCGACGCGAGCACCATCGGCTACCTGGAGACGCACGGGACCGGCACGTTCAAGGGCGACCCCATCGAGTTCGAGGGCGCGACCGCCGCGTTCCGCGCCGACACCGACCGCACCGGCTACTGCGCGCTCGGCTCCGTCAAGGCCAACATCGGCCACCTCGACGTGTGTTCGGGCCTGGCGAGCCTCGTCAAGGCCCTCCTCGTACTGCGGCACGGCGTCATCCCGCCGATGGCCAACTTCCGCCGCCCCAACCCCGCCCTGGACCTCGCCGCCAGCCCGTTCTACATCCCCGAAACCGCACGCCCGTGGCCGGAGGGCGACGTGCCGCGCAGGGCCTGCGTGAGTTCGTTCGGCGTCGGCGGCACCAATGTGCACGTCGTCCTGGAACAGGCCCCCGAGCCCGCGCCCCGGCCCGCCGACGCCCCACCGCCCCCCGGCCTCCTGCTGGTCGCCGGCCACACCGAGCAGGCGCTCACCGCCAACGCCGCCGCCCTCCGCGACCACCTGCGCGCCCACCCCGGCACGCACCCCGCCGACCTCGTGACCACGCTGGCCCTCGGCCGCGCCCACCGCAGGCACCGGCTCGCCGTGCGGGGCGACACCGTGCCCGCGCTCACCGGCGCCCTCGACGACTGGCTGGCGCGGCCCCGGCCATGGCCGCCGGGCGGGGACGGCGCCGGGTTCCTCTGCACGGGGCAGGGCAGCCTCCACCGGGGCGCGGCCCGCGCTCTCTACGGGCGCTTTCCCGTCGTACGCGAAGTCCTGGACGCCTGCGAGCGGCAGTTCGCCGACCTCACCGGCGGGGACAGCCTCCTCGGCCCGCTGCTCGGCACCGGAGACGGAGACGGGGGCGGGGCCGCGGGGGAGCCGGTCCTGGACACCGACGTGGCGCAGCCCGCGCTCTTCGCGCTCCAGTGCGCGCTCGTCCGCCTGTGGCGCGAGGCGGGCATCGCGCCGCGCGTCGTGGCGGGGCACAGCGTGGGGGAGTACGGCGCGCTGCACGCGGCGGGTGTGCTGTCGGCCGAGGACGGGCTGCGGCTGACCACCGGGCGCGGCAGGCTCATGCGGCTCCGGTGCGAGCCCGGCGCGATGGTCGCGGTGCAGACGGACACGGCCACGGCGGAGCGGCTCGCCGCCGAGGTCCCCGGCGTGGAGCTCGCCGTCACCAACGGCGGGTGGAACCAGGTGCTCGCGGGCCCGGCGGCCGCCGTGGGACGCCTGACGGAGCTGCTCGCCGGGCGCGGCGTTCACGCGCGGGAACTCCCGGTGCGGCACGCCTTCCACACCGCCCTCATGGACCCGGTCCTCGACGGGCTGCGGGAGCTGGTCGCCGAGGCCGTGCCGCGACCGTCCGACGTGCCGTTCGTGAGCGGCCTTGACGGACGCACCCGGCCGCCCGGCTGGGTCCCGGACGCCGACTATTTCGTACGGCAGACGCGGGAGCCGGTGCGCTTCGCGGACGTACTGCGGGAGTTGGGGACGGCGGCGTACGACGACGTGGGCGCGCTGGTGGAGCTCGGCCCGCACACGACGCTCAGCGGCCTCGCGCGCAGGGAGCTCCCGGACCGGGCGGCCCTCCCGACGCTGCGGCGCGGCGCCGGACTCGAACCGCTGTGGGACGCGGCCGCCGGTCTGTACCGGGCCGGGGCGCCCGTCGCCTGGCGGGCCTTCATGGACGGCGGGGCGGGTCGCAGGATTCCCCTGCCCGGCTACCGATTCCAGCACAAGGACTACTGGACAGGGCCGGAGAACTTCCTTCCCCGGCCCGTACGACACGGACAACTCGCAAGGGGTGGGGCGGAAGTGGCACAGGACGAGGCAGCGGTCGAGCGCGTGCTCCAGCACATCATCAAGGTCACCGCGAAGCACCTCAGCTACGACACGAGTGAGATAGCCGAGGACGCTTCCTTCTTCGACCTCGGCGCGGACTCCCTCCAGATGATCGGGGTGCTCCGGGAGCTGGAGGAGGAGCACCAGGTCAAGGTGTCGATGCGGGAGCTCTTCGAGGAGGCGGGCACGGCGAAGGGGCTCGCGGTGATCATCGCGGGCAAGGCGGGGGCGGGGCGCGTCGAGCCGCTGCCCGGACGGCTTTCCGAGCCGCTGCCGGAACGGCGCTCCGAGCCGCTGCCCGAGCCGCCGGTTCATGCGGCGCCCACGATCCCCGCGCCGACGGCTCCCGCGCCGACGGCCCCCGCGCCGACGGTCACGCCCGCCCCGGCGGCGCCCACCGAGTACGCCACCCGGCAGGAGGTCGAGGACCTCGTGCGCCAGGTCCACCAGCTCACCCAGATGCAGCTGCAAGTCATGGGCCAGCTCTCCCAGCTGCTCGCCGCGCAGGGGGATCGATGACCGCGCCCGGCTCCGTCTCCGCCGCCGTCGACCGGGACCTCGCCGCGATGGCCGAGCTGTCGCGGCGCATCACCGAACAGATGGGGGCGACGACAGCGGCCGAGGAGACTCCGGCGCCGCGCCCCGCCCAGCACGGCCCCCGCCTGGAAGTCCCCCGCGGCTCCGGCATGCTCCGCGGCACCGCGTCCGACAGCCAGCGGGCCCACCTGGACGACCTCGTCCGCCGCTACACCGCCAAGACGGCCACCTCGAAGAGCATCACCCAGCGCTACCGCCGCGTGCTCGCCGACAGCAGGGCGGCGGTCGGCTTCCGCAGCAGTACGAAGGAGATGCTGTACCCCATCGCGGGGCGGCGGGCGAAGGGCTCCTGGCTGGAGGACGTCGACGGCAACCGCTATGTCGACATCACCATGGGCTTCGGCGTCCTCCTCTTCGGCCACGAGCCCGCATTCGTCACCGAAGCGGTCCAGGAGCACCTCTCGCGCGGCATCCAGCTCGGCCCGCGCACCGTGGAGACCGGCGAGGCCGCCGAGCTGCTCGCCGAGCTGACCGGCATGGAGCGCGTCGCCTTCGCCAACTCCGGTACGGAGGCGAACTCGGCCGCCATCCGGCTCGCCCGCGCCGCCACCGGACGCTCCCGCATCATCACCTTCGAGGGCGCCTACCACGGCCACAACGACAACGTCCTCGGCCGCTCCCCGCACACCGGCGGCGAAGGCCTCACCACCGTGCCGATGTCCGCGGGCGTCCCGCACAACGCCGTCGCCGACCTGCTCGTCCTGCCGTACGGCAGTGAGGAGAGCCTCGCCGTCATCGAGCGGGAGGCCGCAGGCATCGCGGCGGTCGTCGTGGAGCCGGTCCAGAGCCGCCATCCGTCGCTGCGGCCCGCCGAGTTCGTGCGCAGGTTGCGCGAACTGACCGCGCGCCACGGCATCGTGCTGCTCTTCGACGAGATGCTGACCGGTTTCCGCCCCGCGTTGCGCGGCGCCCAGGAGCTCTACGGCGTCACGCCCGACCTGGCCACGTACGGCAAGCTGCTCGGCGGCGGTTTCCCCATCGGCGCCGTCGCGGGCCGGGCCGACATCATGGACGGCATCGACGGCGGCCACTGGCGGTACGGGGACGACAGCTACCCGCAGGCCGACACGACGTTCTTCGGCGGTACGTACATCCAGCACCCGGTGTCGATGGTCGCCACCCGTGCCGTACTGGCCCACCTCAAGGAGCACAGCCCACGGCTCCAGGAGCGCCTGAACGCCCGCACGGACGCCATGGCCGCCACCCTCAACGCCTTCTTCGAGGCGGAGGGGTTCGCCCTCAGCATGAGCCACTTCGGCTCGATGTTCCGCTTCGAGCAC
This sequence comes from Streptomyces sp. NPDC029674, assembly GCF_044903205.1. Lineage (NCBI taxonomy): Bacteria > Bacillati > Actinomycetota > Actinomycetes > Kitasatosporales > Streptomycetaceae > Streptomyces > Streptomyces sp. NPDC029674. The sequence continues at coordinate 122,967 of NZ_JBJDPY010000001.1, read as the reverse complement.
CGCGCGGACATGGAGCTGCTCTACCACCACCTGATGCTGCGCGGCGTCCACGTGTGGGAGTGGCGCAACTTCTTCCTGTCCACCGAACACTCCGACGGAGACGTCGAGTTCATCGTGGACGCGGTGAAGGACTCGTTGCGGGAGCTGCGCGACGCCGGGTTCTCGCTCGGGACTCCCACCAGGCCCAGGCCCCGGGCCAGTGCCCCCGCCAAGCCGCAGGCGATGGCCTGGAACAGTGCGGCCGCGGCCCAGCCGGAGCGGTCTGAGCAGCCGGAGCCCGCCCGCCCCCGCCCGCGCCCCCGCCCCCTCGACTTCGGCGTCTACTTCTTCGGCGACTACCCGCAGGACGAGGCGGCCCCGCGGCACGGCAAGTACGACCACATCCTGGAGACGGCCCGGTTCGCCGACCGCAGCGGCTTCCACTCCCTGTGGATCCCCGAGCGGCACTTCCACTCCTTCGGCGGCCTCTTCCCCAACCCCGTCGTGCTCGCCGCCGCCCTCGCCCGCGAGACGAGCCGCGTCCGCATCAACGCGGGCTCGGTGGTGCTGCCGCTGCACGACCCGATCCGCGTCGCCGAAGAGTGGTCGATGGTCGACAACCTGTCCGGCGGCCGGATCGGTATCGGCTGTGCCGGCGGATGGAACGCCGACGACTTCGTCTTCTTCCCCGAGCGCTTCGGCTCGCACCGCGAGACGATGTACGAACAGGTCGAGCAGGTAAGGCAGTTGTGGCGGGGCGACCCGGTGCGCCGCGCCACCGGGGACGGCGAGAGCAACCTGCGGCTGTTCCCCCGCCCCGTCCAGGACGCCCCGCCCATGTACACGGCCGTCGTCGGCAACCCGGCGTCGTACGAGCTGGCCGCGCGCCACGACGTCGGCATCGTCACCAACCTCATGACGCAGAGCGTCGAGCAGCTCCGCGACAACGTCGCCCTCTACCGGCGCACCCGCGCCGAGTGCGGTCTCGACCCGGACGCCGGGCACGTGGCCGTGCTGCTGCACACGTACCTCGCCGAGGACCACGCGACGGCCCGCGCCGAGGCGCGCGAGCCGCTCTCCCGGTACATGCGCTCCTCCCTCTCCCTCTTCGGGAACGTCGCCAACAGCCTGGGCCACCGGATCGACCTGTCGGCGATGACCGAGGACGACCTGGACGTGGTCTTCCGCCGCGCCTACGACCGCTACTGCGACCAGCGGGCCCTCATCGGCAGCCCCGAGAGCGTGCGGTCCGTCGTGGACGCGGTGCGTGCCGCGGGCGCCGACGAAATCGTCGGTCTCGTCGACTTCGGTGTCGCGCCGGCCGTGCTGCGGGACGGCCTGGTCCACTTCGACGGGCTGCGGCGGGCGTACGTGACTCCTCCCGAGCCGGTGACCGACCGCGGGGCGCCCCTGTCCCCCGGCCAGCAGCGTGTCTGGTTCCTGGAGCGGATGCTGCCGGGCCGCACCGCGTACAACGAGACCAAGGCCATCGAGCTCGAAGGGACGCTGGACGTCCCCGCGCTGCGCGCCGCCCTGTGCGACCTCGCCGAACGGCACGAGCAGCTGCGCAACGTGTTCCGTGAGGTGGGCGGCGAGCCGCGGCAGTTCACGCTCCCGCCCGGCGAGGCGGACTTCGAAGTGGTCGACGGCACCGGCACCGACCCCGACACCCGTACCGGAGACCTCGTCGCCGACGTGCTCAGGGCCGAGAGCGAGCGCCGCTTCGACCTGGCCAACGGCCCGCTCTTCGTCACGCGGCTCGTCCGCCTCGGTGCGCGGCGGCACGTCCTCGTCCTCTCCCTGCACCACATCGTGATGGACGCGGCCTCGGCCGCCGTGCTGGCCCGCGACGTCTCCGCCCTCTACCGCGCCCACCTGCCGGGCGCACCGGCCGCGGAGCTCCCCGCCCTCACCCGCACCTACGCCGAGCACGCCCGCGCGCAGCGCGCCGCGCTCGAAGGACCGAAAGCGGCCGAGGACCTCGCGTACTGGAAGAAGGCGCTCGCCGGCGACCTGCCCGTCCTGCGGCTGCCCACCGACCGGCCGCGGCCCGCCGTGATGACGTCCAACGGCCGCGCCCTGTTCCGTACGCTCGAACCCGAACTGTCCGACGGTGTCAGGCGGTTCGCCCGCGAGCACCGCAGCACTCTCTTCATGACCCTGCTCGCCGGCTACGCGGCCGCGCTGCGCCGCGTCACCGGCCAGGACGACCTGGTCATCGGTACTCCGATGTCCGACCGCACCGCCGAGTACGAGGACGTGGTCGGCTTCTTCGTCAACACCCTGGCCCTGCGCCTCGACCTCTCCGGCGACCCGGACTTCGGCACGCTCCTCGACCGCGTACGGGGCATGGCGCTGGACGCGTACGACCACGCGGACGTGCCCTTCGAGGCGGTCGTACGGGAGCTGGCGCCGCCCCGCACGCTCGACCGGACGCCTGTCTTCCAGACGCTCGCCGAGTTCGAGACCGGCGACCCCTTCCGCTTCGACCTGCCCGGAGTGCGGGCGACGCCGCTCGACTCGGGGCCGGACAAGGCGCTGACGGACCTCAGCGTGTACTTCACCGACCAGCCCGGTGGCATCCGCTGCCACCTGGAGTACCACACGGACCTCTTCGACGAGGCGACGGTCGACGCGCTCTTCGCCACCTTCCGCGACGTCCTCGCGGATGCGGTGGGGGACGGGAGCGTTCCGGCCGTGGTGCCCCGCGAGTGGCGGCACGGGCCCGTCCGGCAGCGGACGGCGAGCGGCACCGTCGACTCCCTCGCGTCGCGCTGGGCCGAGGTCGCCCCGGACCGCCCCGCCGTGATCAGCGGTGAAGTGACGCTCACGTACGGCGAGTTGGCGGCGCGGGCCGAGCGGCTCGCGGCCGTGCTGCGGACCGCGGACGGCGGCGGCGCACCGGTCGCGCTGTGGCTGCCGCGCGGCGCCGACCTGATCGTCGCGATGCTGGCGGCCCTCAAGTCGGGGCGCGGGTACGTGCCGCTGGACCCCGGACAGGGCGGCGCGCGAGCCGAGGCCGTCGTGACGGAGAGCGGCGCGCGGATCGTGGTGGTGGACGGTGCGGAGGCCGGTGACGCGGGCGTACGGCCCACGTGGCCGGCCGGGACGACACTGGTGGACGTCACCGCAGCCACTCCCCTGAGCGACCCGGCGACGACGGCACCACCCACCCCCGACTCCCTCTGCTTCGCCATCTACACCTCCGGCAGCACCGGCACCCCCAAGGGCGTAGCCGTCCCGCACCGGGCGGTCGTGGACCTGTGCCAGTGGCACCACGAGCGCTTCGGGTTCAGTGCGGACGACCGGGCCGCCGCCGTCTGCAGTCAGGGCTTCGACGCGGCCGCGCTGGAGATCTGGCCCGCGCTGACCGCGGGCGCCACGGTCGTCGTGGCCGACGACGCGGTCCGCAGGGACCCGGCCGTGCTGGCCCGCTGGTACGCGGACCACCGGATCACCTTCTCCATCCTGCCGACGGCTCTCGGCGAGGCGGTGCTCACGCTCCCCGAGGACCGGCAGCCGCCGCTGCGGCACCTGCTGCTGGGCGGCGACGTGCTGCGCACCCGGCCGCGCCCCGGCGCCCCGTACGAGACGGTGAACGTCTACGGCCCCACCGAGGTGACCGTCCTGTGCACGGTCCAGACAGTGGAACCGCACCCCGCCGACGGCCCGATACCCATCGGCCGCCCCGTCGACAACGTCACCCTGCGGGTGCTCGACGAGCGGGGCCGGGAGGTGCCCGCCGGTGAGGTGGGGGAGCTGTACGTCGGCGGGCCCGGTGTCGCCGCCGGGTACCTGGGCAGGCCCGACCTCACGGCGGAGCGCTTCGTGGACGACCCGCTGGGCGCCGAGGGGCTGATGTACCGCACGGGCGACCTGGTCCGCTGGACCGGCGACGGCGCGCTGGAGTTCCGGGGCCGGGCCGACGACCAGGTGAAGATACGGGGCCACCGCGTCGAACCCGAGGAGGTCTCGCGCGCCCTCAACGGCCTGGCGGAGGTCCGCGACGCCCTCGTCCTCGCCCACCGCGACCGCCGGGGCGAGGCCCGCCTCGCCGCCTACGTCGTACCCGCGTCGGCTGGGCAGGCTTCGACCTCGGCTCAGGAACAGGCCCTGGCCGACCGCCTCACGGCGGAGCTGGCGGCCCGCCTCCCCGACCACCTCGTGCCGCACGCCTGGTCCGTACTCCCCGAACTCCCCCTGTCCCCGAACGGCAAGGTGCACCGCGCCGCGCTCCCCGTCCCGGCCCTGACCACCTCGACCGCCCCCGCGAAGGCCCCGGTGACCGCCGCTCCCGCCGACGGCGTCGAGGCCCGCCTGAAGCGGCTCTGGGCCGCGGAGTTCGAGCTGGACGCGGCGGCGATCGGCGCCGACGCCTCCTTCTTCGAGCTGGGCGGTCACTCGCTCACGGCGATCCGTCTCGCGAACGGCGTACGGGAGGAGTTCGGTACGGAGTACCCCGTGGCCCGCTTCTACGAGGAGCCGACGCTGCGGGCGATGGCGGCGTACCTCGAAGGGACCGCCAAAGGAGACGCCGGAGGAGACGCCGGAGGGGACACGGACGTGGTGGGGCGCGCCCCCGTCACCGCCCAGCAGGCCGCCTTCATCACCCGGCACCGCACCCATCCGCGCCCGCAGATCTACAACGTGGCGATGCGGCTCACCCTGACGGGAGCGCTGGACGTACGCGCCCTGCGTACCGCGCTCACCCAACTCGTCGCCCGGCACGCGGCGTTGCGCACCCGCTTCGTGCGGGACGGCGGGGAGTGGTGGCAGGAGGCGCTGCGCCCCCGGCCGGTGGAGCTGCCGGAGGAGGACCTGCTCGCGCGCCACGGAACGGCGGGCGCCGCCGAGGCGGAGGCGGAACGGACGGCCGCGGACACGGCGGCGGTCCCCTTCGACATCGAGGCCGAACTCGCGCTCGTACTCCGCCTGTTGCGCACCGGACGCGACCGCTGGGTGCTGCTCTTCGTCCTGCACCACGCCGCCTGCGACGGCTGGTCCGTCAGCGTCCTGCTGCGCGAACTCGCCGCGCTGTACCGGGCGGCGGCCACCGGCGCCCCGCACGGCCTCCCGGCGGACGTCCCGCAGCCGGCCGAGTACGCGCGCTGGCAGCGCGAGCAGAGCCGTACGCAGGACAAGGGCCGCCTGGTCGACTACTGGGCGCGCCAGTTGAAGGGCGCCCCCTTCGGTATGCCGCTGCCGCTGGACAGGCCGCGCCCCGCGGAGCTGAGCGGCGCGGGGGACGTGGTCCTGTTCACGGTGGGCCGGGCCGTGCGGGCCGACGTCGAGGCGCTGGCGCGCCGGCACCGCACGACGCCCTTCGTGGTGACGGCGGCGGCGCTGGGCAGGCTGGTCGCGGAGGTGGGGAAGGAGCCGGACGTCGTGCTCGGCATCTCCTACGCCAACCGCGAGCGGCGCGAGTTCGAGGCGCTCGCCGCCTGCACGGTGTCGTCCTTCACGCTGCGGGTGCGGGGCGGCGGCGCAGCGTCGTTCGGGGCGCTGGTGGACCAGGTGGCGCGCGACGCGGTCGGGGCCATCGACCACGCCGCGCCGATCCGCGCGGTGGCGGCGGACGTGAGCGCCGCGCTGGGCACCGAGGTGCCGGAACGGCTGGCGCTCGGCTTCCAGTACCAGAGCTCCCTGGAGACGGAGATCGAGCTGCCGGGCGTGACCACGGCGGTCGAGGACCTCGCGGTCCCCGGCGCCCGCTCCGAGTTCAACTTCGGCCTGATCCCCACCGGCGACGTGCTCTCCGGCTACCTGGAGTACTCGACCGACCTGTGGGACCGCGCGACCGTCGAGGCCTGGACCGGCGCGTACGTCGAGCTCCTGGCGCGGGAGACGGCGCGGGCGCTACGGGACGGGGGTCCCCTCACCGGCGGCCGGTGACGCCGTCGTCCACCGGCCCGGCGGGTGACCGGGCGGCGTCAGGTCGGCGACCAGGCCGTAGTGGTCGCTGACCTGCACGCCGTCCACCGGTTCCACCAGGACCCGGCGGCACGAGGAGACGTGCAGGGTGGGGCCGTGGGAGCCGCAGCGGAGCAGGACGTAGTCGATGCGGCGGTCCGACGCCGCGGGCATGTCGCCCTGCCGCACGAGGGGGTTGTCCGGGCTGAAGGTGGGGCCCGGCTCGTGGGGCTGCGCGGTCGACCAGGCGTCCTGGAAGCAGACGCTCACCCCGTCCAGCGACTGGAGCCCTTGCAGGAACCGCAGACTGGCGGAGTGGGGTGACGCGTCGAGGTCGCCGAGCAGGACGGTGTGACGCGCGGGGTGTCCGGCGGTGACCCGGTCGACGAGGCGGGCGGCGGCCAAAGCCTGGAGCTCCCGCTCGTGCTCGTAGTCGTAGGGCCAGCTCGGCTTGTGATGGACGACGAGGACCGGGCCGAAGGGTTCCGGGAGCGCGAGCTCGGCGGCGACGACACCGCACCAGTCGGTGCGTGCCGTACGCGCGGTCACCTGCAGCGGGTCGCTCACGACGCGGCCGAAGGGGCGGCGGGCGGCCAGCACCGCTCCCACGCCGTCGGAGGACCACCGGGGGTGCGGGACGACGTGCCAGCCCGCGTCGCCGAGCGCGGCCACGTCGGCGCGCGTCACTTCCTGCAGCGCGAGGACGTCCGGGGCCAGCCGCCGCAGCTCCCGCGCCAGGATCTTCCTCCGGCGCGCGCCGTCGGCGTACCGGGGCTCCAGCACGTTCATGGTCATCAACCGCAGACCGGAGATCGCTCCACCCATCGTTTCAGCGTGGCACACGGGCCCGCCAGTACTGCTCCGCCCCCTCGTCCCGTACGACGAAACCGAGCCCCCGCACCGTCTCGGCCAGCTCCCGCGCGTCGTGCGGTGCCTTCCGCTTCAGCGCGGCCTCCCGCGCCGCGAGGAGCGCGTGGACCTCGGCAGGCAGGCCGGGGGTGCCGGGGATCCAGCGGTGGAACAGCGACGCGTGCGGGTCGCCGTCCCGCCACGGGTAGCCGTGCGCGCGGAACGCCCCGGCCAGCGCGGCGGCGCGCGGCCCGGGCTCGCCGCGCACGAGCTCCCCGGAGTCCGCGCCGAGCAGCACGAGCTCCTTGCCGTCCAAGAACACCGCCGAGATGTCGGCGCGTTCGAAGGTGAGCGTCCGGCCGTCCCGCTCGACCCGCACCCGCGTGCCGGACAGCTTCAGCGTCAGCGTCTCGGCGATCGCCGTGAAGGCGAGGGCCAGCCCGGCGACCAGGCCCGCGGCCATGACGAGCGCGGTCTGCCAGGGCGCGTCGAGCCTGCCGACGAACTCGATGCCGTCCCGCCACGGCAGCACCGGCGAACCGGACGCCCAGCGGGCGAGCCGCGGCACGACGAGTCCGACCAGCAGCCCGAGCAGGGGCAGACCGCCGAGCAGCAGAAGCAGGTCGCTGCGCGGATGCCCTAGCTCCGTGACCGTCTCCCGCGCCGCGCCGCGCGCCTTGTCCCGCTCCCTGCTCCGCTCCCTGCCCCGCGCCTTGCCGAGCTCTTCGCCCGCCATTCCGTGCACCCCGTTCCGCCCCGTCGGTCGTCTCCTGCGAGACGCTAGGAGCGGGGGAGGGCCCCGCGCAGCCGCCGAAAGTCGCGCGCGGCCCTACTTCGGTAGATCTCTCTCAGCCGACCGGCACCAGGGTCAGATATGCGAGGCCCAGCACCCGGCGGTAGCCGCGCAGCCAGGACGAACGCTGTGCGTCGACGCGCTCGCGGGTCTCGGCGGCCAGCGCGTGGCCGGGGTGCGCGGCCAGCCACTCCTCGACGTCGGAGCGGTAGCCGGACTCGAAGGCCTCCCACTCCTCCACGCTCGCCGTCTCGATCCACAGGGGCCGGAACCCGGCCTCGATCGCCGCGTCCACCAGGTCGCCCAGCGACAGGTGTTCGCCCGCGTCGGCGTCCGGCCACATCGCGGCGAGCTCCTCCGCGGTGGGCTCGCGCTGCCAGAAGCCCTCGCCGAGCAGGACGCGGCCGCCCGGGTTGACCAGGCGGCGCAGCGCGTGCAGCGCCTCGACGGTCGTCCGGGGCGGTGCGGCGGAGCTGAGCGCGTGGCTCGCGCTCAGGCACAGCACGGCGTCGGCGGGCCCGCGCGCGGTGTCCGTCGCCGACTCCTCGGCGAAGACGGCCCGGCCGTCGAGTCCGCGCTCCGCGGCGTTCTTGCGGCCGCGCTCCAGGTCCTCGCCCTTGAGGTCGACGCCGACACCGGTCGCGCCCGGCACGGCTTCGAGGACGCGCAGCATCAACTCGCCCCAGCCGCAGCCGATGTCGAGGACGGTACGAGGATTGGCCGCGGCCAGCCGCTCGACCAGCCGGTCCGCACGGGCCTCGGAGAGCGGGCCGTGGAAGGTGAGGCGGGTGAGGCGCGGGGGATGATCGGAGTCAGTGGTCATGGCCGGGCACGCTAACCCATCAACGGCCCGCCGGACCAGCGCTTTTGCCGCCGCCCCCGGCCTCCCCGGCCGCGCCGGACCGCTCGTCGACGCGCCGCAGATGCCCGGCGAGGACGTCCGCCGCGTCCGGGGTGAGCGTGCGCAGGGCGACCATGGCCGTGATGATGACGTCGCAGAGTTCGGCCTGTACGTCGTCCCAGGTGTGGGAGGCGCCCTTGCGCGGGTTGTGCCCGGTGGCGCCGATGACCGCCTGCGCGACCTCGCCGACCTCCTCCGACAGCTTCAACATCCGCAGGAGCAGGGCTTCTTGGGGTGCGCTGCGGCTGTGGGAGTCGAGCCATTCGTAGAGGCGCTCGACGGTGCCCCACGGGTCCTGCCGGCCTGCCGGTGCGGGTGCGTCCTGCTGATCGTCGTCCATACCCCGCACCTTGCCACGCCGCCCGCGGCACCCCCTCTGACCGTCCCCCCCCCGGGGCCCGCTACGCCTCCCCGGCCTCCGCCGCCCGTACGTTCTTCTTCCGCGCCCCCAGCGTCGCGAGCACCCCGACCGCCGTTCCTGCCAGCGCGGCCGGGACCATCCAGGTGCGGTTCAGGGAGTGGCCGAGGGCGTGATCGAGGGAGCAGCGGCCGGGGCCCGTGACGGCGAGGGCGGCGGAGACCATGCCGAGGAAGGCCGGGTACTCGTAGCCGCCGCCCTGGCTGAAGAAGCCGTTCGGCGCGTGGACGGCCGTGGCACCGGCCATTGCGCCCGCCGCCGCCGAGCCCGCCGCGGGGGTCGCGAGGCCGAGGGCGAGGAGGACGCCGCCGCCCGCCTCGGCGAGCCCCGCGATGACGGCGTTCGCCTTGCCGGGCGCGTAGCCGATGGACTCCATGAAGGCGCCGGTGCCTTCGACGCCCCCGCCCCCGAACCAGCCGAACAGCTTCTGGGCGCCGTGTGCGGCGAGCACTCCGCCGGTGCCCGCGCGGAGCAGCAGCAGCCCGAGGTCCCGGCGGTCCGGCGACGAGCAGGTGGTCATGGGGAACTCCCGGTTCGGCCCCTGGGCGGGGCGGCGGATGCGTCGGCTTCCACCGTCCACCGGGCAGGGCCGCGCCACCCGGCCCGCGGGTCCGTCCGGGTGACGGGGCCGGGTGACGCGGCATCCTCAGCGGTGGCGGCGCGCGCGGGCCGGTGCGAGCGTGAGCCCATGAGTATTCAGGTGAACCGTCTCTCCGACCCCGCCGTCCGGGCCTTCGTCACCGCGGTGAACGCCCACGACAAGGCCGCCTTCGACGCCCTGCTCACGCCCGGCGCGACCATGTCGGACGACGGCTCCGACCGGGACGTCACGGACTGGACGGACCGCGAGATCTTCTCCTCCAACGGCCACCTGGACGTCGAGTCGGAGGCGGACGGCGGCCGGACCCTGCTCGCCTCGTACCGGAACGACACCTGGGGCGAGATGCGCACCAAGTGGCGGTTCACCGTCGAGGACGACGGCAGGATCTCCCGCTTCGAGACGGGCCAGGCCTGACCACCGCCCGGTGCTTCCCCCCGATCCAAACGAGAGGCCCTAGTGGCAGCTGGTGCTGCCGGAGCCGGCCCGCGACCACGAGCAGGAGTCCTGCTGCGAGCCACTGGGCTTGATGAGGCGGGCCTTGTCGCCGGTGTTGTTCCAGACGTAGTTGGTCCGGCCCCAGTAGCGCACGCCGGAGGCGTTGGTGCCCTTGCCTGTGCGGACCTTGACGGTCTTGCCGGCGCCGATCTTGTAGCTGCCGAAGACGTACGTGTAGCCGGTGTCGTCCTTCAGCTGGTAGCCCTTGAGCTGGATCGCGGAGCGGGTGTTGTTGTGGATGTTCACCCACTCCGCGTTCAGCGAGGAGTTCGAGCGGGTGTCCCGGCCCGGGCTGTCGTACTGGATGGAACCGAGGTGCAGCCCGCCCTGGTGGCGTGCCGTCGCCGCCGACGCGGGGGACGCGGCGAGCAGGGCCACCGACAGGGCGGTGGCGGTGAGGACGGCGGGGGCCGCGGTACGTATGCGCAAGGAGTGCTCCAAGTGTGAAGTTCTCGTGGAGAGAGCCTGAGCATACGGGGAGCGCTGGCCGGCTTAATGCGGTACGCCCCATTCCGCTTGTGGAGGTACCGCCCTCGCCCCCGCGTCGACCGCCTCCGCGTCAACCCCGCCCGACGTACGGCATGTTCGTCGCCAGCACCGTCGCGAACTGGACGTTCGCCTCCAGCGGCAGCTCCGCCATGTGCCGCACCGTGCGTGCCACGTCCGCCACGTCCATCACCGGCTCGCTCGCCAGCTGCCCGTTGGCCTGGAGGATCCCGGACTGCATGCGCGCGGTCATGTCGGTCGCGGCGTTGCCGATGTCGATCTGGCCGACCGCGATCCGGTAGGGCCTGCCGTCCAGCGACAGTGACTTCGTCAGGCCGGTCAGGGCGTGCTTCGTCGCTGTGTACGCGACCGAGTTCGGGCGCGGGGCGTGCGCCGAGATGGAGCCGTTGTTGATGATCCGCCCGCCCTGCGGGTCCTGCTCCTTCATCTGCCGGAAGGCCGCCTGCGCGCACAGGAACGCGCCGTTCAGGTTGGTGTCGACGACGTGCCGCCACGCCTCGTAGGGCAGCTCCTCGACCGGCACGCCGCCGGGGCCGAACGTGCCCGCGTTGTTGAAGAGGAGGTCCAGGCGCCCGAAGCGTTCGCCGACGCGGGCGAAGAGCGCCGCCACGTCCTCGGGCCGCGACACGTCCGTACGTACGCACAGGGCGGCGTCGTCCCGCGCGCCCGGCGCGGCGGACGCGAGGGCGGCCGTCTCCTCCAGCGTCTCGGGGCGGCGCCCCGCGAGCGCCACGGACCAGCCCGCGGCGAGCAGTTCGAGGGCGACGGAGCGGCCGATTCCGGAGCCGGCTCCGGTCACCACGGCGGTCTTCGGCGATGCAGTTCGCTCAGCGTTCATGGCCCCGCAGCGTACGGGAGGGCTGTCCACGCGGACATCATCCGCCCGCCATGCGGCTGTTGTGTACGCGACAGGCCCACGTCGTCCCCCGCCACTTACATGCCCCTGACACCAATCGTCAGGGGAGGGCCACATGACACCCGCAGGCCAGCACCACGCACCGGAACTCCGTGCCGCCGCGCGCCACTTGGGGCGCCGCAGGTTCCTCACTGTCACCGGCGCCGCCGCCGCGCTCGCCTTCGCCACCAACCTGCCCACCGCCGGCGTCGCGGGCGCCGCCGAGCTCGACGCCCGCCGCATCACCGAGAACCCCTTCACGCTCGGCGTCGCGTCCGGCGACCCGCAGCCCTCCTCGGTCCTGCTCTGGACCCGCCTCGCCCCCGCCCCCTACGAGCCCGGCGGCGGCCTGCCCCAGGAGCGCGTCACCGTCCACTGGGAGCTCGCCCACGACGCCCGCTTCCGGCGCGTCGCCAGACGCGGCAAGGTCACCGCCCACCCCGAGTTCAGCCACACCGTGCACGTCGAGGCCGACCACCTCGACGCGGGCCGGACCTACTACTTCCGCTTCAAGACCGGCAGCTGGGTGAGCCCGACCGGCCGCACCCGCACCGCGCCGCCCACCGGCAGCCGCCCCGGCGCCCTCACCCTCGCCGCCGTCTCCTGCCAGGCGTACCACGACGGCTACTTCACCGCGTACAAGCACCTGGCCCAGGACGACGTCGACGTCGTCTTCCACCTCGGCGACTACCTCTACGAGTACGCCGTGAACTCCGTCGGCGGCGCCCGCAACTACACCGACCGCACGCTGCCCGCCCACTTCAACAAGGAGACGCAGACCCTGGAGGACTACCGCCTGCGGTACGCCCTCTACAAGTCCGACCCGGACCTGCGCGCCGCCCACGCCGCGCACCCCTTCGTCGTCACCTGGGACGACCACGAGGCCGAGAACAACTACGCCGACGACATCGACGAGAACGGCAACCCCCCGGCCGAGTTCCTGCTCCGCCGCGCCGCCGCCTACCGCGCGTACTGGGAGAACCAGCCGCTGCGCCGCGGCCAGCTGCCCAGCGGCCCGGACGCGCAGCTCTACCGGCGCCTGAAGTGGGGCCGCCTCGCCCAGTTCGACATCCTCGACACCCGCCAGTACCGCTCCGACCAGGCGTACGGCGACAAGGCGCACGTCCCGGGCCCCGAGACCGACGACCCGAGGCGCACCATCACCGGCGCCACCCAGGAGCGCTGGCTCATCGACGGGTGGCGGCGCTCGCGCGCCCAGTGGAACGTCGTCCCGCAGCAGGTCACCTTCTCCCAGCGCAAGCTCGACCTCAACGCGCAGGCGAAGCTCTCCATGGACGCCTGGGACGGCTACCGGGCCTCCCGGCAGCGGGTCCTCGCGGGCGCGCGGTCCGCGGACATCGAGAACCTCATGATCCTCACCGGTGACGTGCACGTCGGCTACGCCTTCGACATCAAGGCCGACTTCGACGACCCGGACTCGAAGAACGTCGGCACGGAGATCGTCGCCACGTCCATCGCCAGCGGCAAGGACGGCGCGGACAAGCCGGCCAACTGGGAGACCTACACCAAGGCCAACCCGCACCTGAAGTTCTACAACGGCCGCCGCGGCTACGTGACGGTCGCCCTCGGCGGCGACTCGGCGCGGGCCGACTTCAAGACCGTGTCGGCGGTGACGACGCCGGGCGCCCCCATCAGGACGGCCGCGTCCTTCGTGACGGAGTCGGGCGACCCGGGGCTGCGGCCCGCGTAGCGCAGGGCCAGGGCCAGGTTGTTGTTCACGGTGAAGTAGGGGCGCACGGAGACACCGGACTCGTCCCCGGGCCCCCCGGCGGCCGGGTACACGTCGGTCCGCTTGCGGGAGACGACATCGCCGATGACGCGCGCCACGCGGACGGGCTCGGCCCCGGGGGCCGGGCGGAGCGCCAGGTCCCACGTCTCCCGCGCCCCCCGGCCTGCGTCCAGCGCCCGGGAGTACGGGAGCGTGAAGCGGAAACGGTCCGCCCCCGACGCCGTCACGTCGGTCTCGAAGGCGGCGGCCGGATCGTGACGCGGTACGGCGAGGAGGCGGGGGCGCTGCCCCCGGTCGAACTCCGCGCCGTACAGCGTCCCTTCGACCGAGCACGACGTGGCGTCGGTGGTCACCGTGTGGGCCTCCGCGTGCGCGGGGCGGCGCCAGGCCCGCACGGAGAGGTTGTTCTTGTCGGTCGAGTACGGGATCCACCAGCCGAACGGCGCTTCCGGCGAGACCGGCAGGGTCAGCAGGTCGCGCTGTTCGACCGTCGTGGCGGCGACCCGGCGCCGCGCCCCGTCGTCGGAGCGCACGACGTGGAAGTCCCAGCGGCCCTCGGCGAGCGGGTGGGCGCGGCGTTCCAGCACGGCCGTCCAGGGCTCGTCGTCGGACTCGGGCAGCCGCAGCGGCACCTCGACCAGGTGCTCGCCGAGGCCGTCGGAGCCTCGTAGCGTCGCGGTCAGGGTGAACGCGCTGCCGGGCATCCCGGCCCGGTCGAGCCGTACGACGAGGTCGCCGGCCGCGTTCACGGCACAGGCGGACCGCGGACGCAGCGCGCCGGAGCCCGCCGGGCGGCCCCGCCCGGCCTTGCGCACGGTCCGCCGCACGGCCTGCCGGGCGGCCGCCTTGGCACGCCCGAGGCCGGCCGCCACCCGGCAGTCGAGCGGGACCGGGGCGGGCGGCGATGCGGCGCGCAGGCCGGTGAAGAGTTCCTCGTAGCGCCGGGCGATGTTGTCGGGCGCGTACCGCTCGACGTTGCGCCGGGCCGCGGTGCCCATGGCGCGGCGCAGGTCGGCGTCCTCGATGAGCCGCAGGATGCCCCGCGCGACGGCCGCGCTGTCGCCCGAGGGGACGAGCAGACCGTCCTCGCCGTCCCGGATGATCTCGGCGGGTCCGTGGGGACAGTCGGTGGCCACCACGGGAGTGCCGCACTGCATGGCCTCCACGATGGTCATGCCGAACGACTCCTCGCGCGAGGTGACGGCGGCGATCGAGCCCTTCGCCCACTCGGTGGCGAGGGAGGGGATGGCGCCCATCAGGAAGACGTGGTCGCTCAGGCCGAGTTCGTCGATGCGGGCGCGCAGCGGCGCGTGCTTCGGGCCGCGTCCGTAGATCCGCAGCTTCCACTCCGGGTGCGCGGCGGCCACGGTGGCGAAGGCGTCCACGAGCAAGCCGTACCGTTTCACCGGGATCAGGCGGCCGCCGGCGATGACGAGCGGGGCCGCGCCGTCCGACGCGGTGGTGAGGGGCGGCGGCGGTGAGGCGTTGGGGACGGCCACGATCGGGGTGCCGGTGGCCGCGAGGTGCTCGCGGTGCGTGACGGCGTCCGCCTCCGTGACGGTGGTGTGCGCGTCCAGCGCGGCGATGGCGGCGTCCTGGGCGGCGCGGATGCCGGGCTCGTGCGTGCCGTACACCCGGTGTTCCTGACCGACTTTCAGGTAGTGGCCGCGGCCGAACTCGGCCAGATACATCACGAGCCCCGGCCTGGTGGCCACCACCACGTCGGTGTCCGTGCGGCGCAGGAACCGGGCCACCCTGCGGTCGGTGAGCCGGTCGAAAGCCGCGCCCCGCGCCTCGGCGGGCGGCACCAGCGAGGTGGGCTCGCCCAGCAGCTCGTGGGCCAGGTCGTTGCGCGGCGCGTGCGGCCGGCTGTCGATCAGGGACCGCAGCCGGACCTTTCCGCCGAGCGGCAGGCTGGGCCTGTCGCGCGGGCGCCAGACACTGACGATCTCGACGTCGTGGCGCTCGGCGAGGGCACTGGCGGAATTGAAAGTGGCGCGGATGGTGCCACCGATTCCGTAGGCGTTCTGCAGCAGAAAGGAGATTCGCATCGAGCCTTGTCCAGATCGGCGGTCGGAGCCGGGGCCCGAATTGCCCGGCGATGTTGCTAAACGAGTGAAGCGTGCGGACGTCACACATCCGGTCCCGACCACGCACCCGGAGCTGCGACCATGGAGGGCGGATCCGATCAACCGGGAGGGGCGGAATGCCTGAGCGCGGGCAGAGTACGGCGGAGCACCGGATAACCGAGGCGGCGGAGCCACCGGGCCCCGCCGCCCTTCGTCGTACCGGAGCCCTCGTCACGTTCCTCCTCGGCGGCCTCACCGCCGTCGCCCCGCTCTCCATGGACATGTACCTGCCGGCCCTGCCGGAGGTCACCGACGCCCTGCACTCCCCGGCCGCGACCGTCCAGCTGACCCTGACCGCCTGCCTCCTCGGCATGGCGCTCGGCCAGCTCGTCGTCGGCCCGATGAGCGACAAGTGGGGCCGCCGCCGCCCGCTCCTCGGCGGCCTGCTCGTCTACGTGGTCGCCACCGCGATCTGCGCCTTCGCGCCCACCGTCGAACTCCTCATCGGCTTCCGCCTGCTCCAGGGCCTCGCGGGCTCCGCCGGCATCGTCATCGCCCGCGCCATCGTCCGTGACCTGTACGACGGCGTGGCGATGGCCCGCTTCTTCTCCACCCTGATGCTGATCTCCGGCGTGGCCCCCGTCGCCGCCCCCCTCATCGGCGGCCAGGTCCTCCGCTTCACGGACTGGCGCGGCATCTTCGTCGTCCTCACCGTCGTCGGCACCGCGCTGACCCTGCTGGTCTGGCGCCGCCTCCCCGAGACCCTCGCCCCGGACAAGCGGCACGGCGGCGGCACCGTCGAGGCGCTGCGCACCATGAAGTCGCTCCTCGCCGACCGCGTCTTCACCGGCTACATGATCGCGGGCGGCTTCGCGTTCGCCGCGCTCTTCGCGTACATCTCCGCCTCGCCCTTCGTGATCCAGGAGATCTACGGCGCCTCCCCGCAGACCTTCAGCCTCCTCTTCGGCGTCAACTCCGTCGGCCTGATCGCCGTCGGCCAGCTCAACGGCAAGTTCCTCGTCGGCCGGATCAGCCTCGACAAGGTCCTCGGCGCCGGCCTGGCGATGATCGCGGCCGCCGCGACGGCGCTGCTGCTCATGACGAGCGGCGTCCTCGGCGACGTCGGCCTCCTCCCCGTCGCCGCCGGGCTCTTCGTCCTCATGTCGTCGATGGGCCTCGCCCTGCCCAACACCCAGTCGCTGGCGCTGACCCGCACCCCGCACGCCGCCGGCTCCGCCTCCGCGCTGCTCGGCACCTCCTCCTTCCTCATCGGCGCGGTCGCCTCCCCGCTCGTCGGCATCGCGGGCGAGGACACGGCCGTCCCGATGGCCGTCGTCCAACTGGTCTGCGCGCTGGCCGCCGCCGCGTGCTTCGTGGCACTGTGCCGCCCCTGGCAGCGCACGCCGACGGAGGAGGCGGACCACTGAGCGCACCACGACTCCTGCGCCCCGGCACCCCGGACCGCGCGGGCCTCGACCCCGACGAGATCGGCCGCCTCGTCACCGAGGTGCGCGACCTGACGTGCGGGCCGCGTCCGTGGTGCGCGGGCGCCGTGGTCATCGTGGGCCGCGGCCCCGTGATCGCGGCCGAGGAGGCCGCGGGCTGGGCGGTGCGCTACGCCTCGTACGACCCGGAGAGCGACACCGGCGTCGAGCTGCCCCGCGAGTGGCGCGTACCGATGCGCACCACCACCCCCTTCGACCTCGCCTCCCTCACCAAACTCTTCACGACGATCGCCGCCGTGCAGCAGCTGGAGCGCGGCACGCTCGGCATCGACGCGCTCGTCGGGGCGTACCTCCCCGAGTTCACGGCCGCCGCCGAGCACGGCATCACCGTCCGCCAGCTCCTCACCCACACCTCGGGGCTGCGGCCCGAACTGCCGCTGTACGACTGCCCGGACGGCCCCGCCCGCCTCGCCGCCCTGCGCGCGGAGGCCCCCGTCGGCGAGCCGGGCGACTACGTCTACTCCGACCTGAACATGCTGCTGCTCCAGCACATCCTGGAGCGCCTCACCCGCCGCCCCCTCGACGCCCTCGTCCACGAGGGCATCACCCGGCCGCTCGGGATGACCGCCACCGGCTTCGGACCGCGCCCCGACGCCGCCGCGACCGAGGACCAGCGCAGGCCCTGGGCGAAGGCCGACCGCGGGATGCTGCGCGGCACCGTCCACGACGAGAACGCCTGGGCGCTCGGCGGGGTCGCCGGGCACGCGGGCCTCTTCTCCACCGCCCGCGACCTCGCGGTGCTCTGCCGCACGCTGCTGTGCGGCGGCTCGTACGGCAGGGCCCGCATCCTCGGCCCCGACTTCGTCGAGCTGATGCTGGCGGGCTCCGGCCTCGGCTTCGGCATCGACCAGCCGTGGTTCATGGGCGAGCTCGCGGGGCGCGGCGCGGCCGGGCACACCGGCTTCACCGGCACGTCCCTGGTCCTCGACCCGGCGACGGACACGTTCCTGGTGCTGCTCGCCAATACGGTGCATCCGCGGCGGCGGGGCGCGGACAGCGCTCCTCGGGCTGCGGCGGCCACGCGGGTCGCCCGTGCGGCGCGGGGGCGGTAGCGCGGGGCCCCGTAGAATCACGGGGTGAACGACCCGATCCCCCCGGTATCCCCAGCCTCCGCGGTCTCCTCCGCCTCTCCGGCCGAGACCCTGCGCGCCGCGCTCGCCGGGCTCCTGGACGGTCTGCCGGCCAAGCAGGCGACCCAGGCCGTCGACCGGCTGATCGCCAACTACCGGGGGCGCACCCCGACCGACGCGCCGATCCTGCGGGACCGCGCGGACGTCGTCGCGTACGCCGCGTACCGCATGCCCGCGACCTTCGAGGCGGTACGGGCCGCGCTGGGCGCCCTCGCGGACGCGGCGCCTGCGGAGTGGGCGCCCGGCAGCCATGTGGACGTCGGCGGCGGGACCGGCGCGGCGACCTGGGCGGTCGCGGCGACGTGGGCGGGGGAGCGGCCGGTGACGGTCCTGGACTGGGCCGAGCCCGCGCTGGCGCTCGGGAGCGAACTGGCCGGGAAGGCGCCTCAGTTGAGTGCGGCCCAGTGGCAGCGCTCTCGTATCGGATCGGCGCTCACCATCGAGAGCACTGATCTCGTCACGGTGTCGTACGTCCTCGGGGAGCTCACCGAGGCCGACCGCCGCTCCGTCGTCGACGCGGCGGCCGCAGCGGCGACGCAGGCCGTCGTCATCATCGAGCCGGGCACCCCCGACGGCTACGAACGGATCATCGAGGCACGCGGCCGGCTGATCGCCGCCGGCTACCGGATCGCCGCGCCCTGCCCGCACAGCTCGGCGTGCCCCATCGAGCCCGGCACCGACTGGTGCCACTTCTCGGCACGGGTCAGCAGGTCGTCCCTGCACCGCAAGGTCAAGGGCGGCTCCCTCGCGTACGAGGACGAGAAGTTCAGCTACGTCGCGGCGGTCCGCTTCGACCCGGACCCCGCGCCCTCCCGCGTGGTGCGCCGCCCGCAGATCCGCAAGGGCCAGGTCCTCCTCGACCTGTGCGGGGTCGAGGAGTCCCTGCGCAGGGAGACCGTGACCAAGCGCCACGGCCCCCTCTACCGCGCGGCGCGCGACGCGGACTGGGGCGACGCGTGGCCGCCCCCGTCCGCGGAGTGAACTACCTGGGGCCCCAGGTCCCCTGGTTCACCGCGCAGTTCCAGCCGGTCCCGCGCAGGGTGAACTTCACGCCGAACGAACTGGTGTTGAGCAGGCGGGTCTGCACCTTGAAGCCGAGCTTCGCCTTGCCCTTGAAGGTCTTGTCGTAGACCGAGACGGTCTTCGTCGTGCGACGGGTGATCTTGCCGCCCGTCGGCGTCGCCTTCTTGAAGCGGATGTTCTTGGTGTTGGTCACCGTGAAGGTGACCTTCTTGATGCTCTGCGTGGTCTTGCTCTTGATGCCGAAGTACAGACCGCCGTTCGTCACGTTCCCGTACCGGTCGTACGAGAAGCGCTTCGGGTAGACGATGTCGATCGGGCAGCCGGAGACGGACTGCGGCGCGGCCTTCACGGCGGTCGGACCGGACGCCGCGGACGCGGAGCCGGCCAGGCCGAGCTGAGCTGCGGTCAGGGCCCCCGCGGTGGCAAGGACTGCGGCGGACGTGCGCATACGGTTCACTGCGCTGATACCTCTTCTTCCCCCTTGGGCCCCCGTGGACCCAACTGTTTGGTTGTGGTGTTGCGTTCGTATTGTTAGCACGTCCTCAGCCATGTGGCTGAACCGACCCTCTTCTTAAGAGGTTCTTATACGCGGCGACTATCCACGTCTCCATGCCAACCAAGAGCAGTTCACCCGGCCACGCCCGCAGGCGGTCGGAGACCCGGTTCCTCGCCCTGTCCGTCGCCCTCGCGGTCGCCGCCGCCGGCGCCACCACGTACGCCTTCACCGCCGGCGCCGAACCGCCGCACGGCCGCGACGTCGAACTCGCCGTCGACGGCGGCACCGCGGTCGTCGACACCGCCACGCTCGCCGTCCGCGCCCACACCCGCGACGGCCGCGACCTGACCCTCTCCGACGCCGCCGGCACCGACCTCGGCAAGCCCGGCCCGGTGACCCGCACCGGCACGGCCCTGGCCCGCTGGAGCTACCCCGAGCGCGGCATCGACGTCACCGCCCGCACCGACCACGGCCGCCTCTCCCTCAGTATGAAGGCACACCGCGACACCGGACTCAGCTGGCCCGTCACCGGCACCGACACCGCCGCCACCTCCCTCCAGCTCCCGCGCGGGGAAGGCCTGGACATCCCCGTCGAGGACGCCTTCTGGACCAAGGGGAAGGGCGAACTGGGCGGCAGCACCGTCGACATGAGCGAAGGCCTGACACTGCCCCTGTGGGGCTACTCCCTCGGCGAGCGGGCCGGCGTCAGTTACCTCACCCCCACCGACATAGGCACGAGCCTCGCCTTTACCACCGCCGGAGGGCGGCTGCGCACCACCGCACAGCACACCTTCGACCGCGGTGAAGGCACCCGTGACTACACCGTCACCTTCGCCCTGACCGACGGCAACGCCGTCGCGCCCGCCGCCGATTACCGCTCCTACCTCGCCGAACGCGGCCGGCTCGGCAGCCTGAAGCGGAAGATCGCGGAGAACCCCGCCAC
Source organism: Streptomyces sp. NPDC029674 (assembly GCF_044903205.1). Taxonomy (NCBI): domain Bacteria; kingdom Bacillati; phylum Actinomycetota; class Actinomycetes; order Kitasatosporales; family Streptomycetaceae; genus Streptomyces; species Streptomyces sp. NPDC029674. The sequence goes on along the minus strand of NZ_JBJDPY010000001.1, from coordinate 102,703 downwards.
CGGGAAGCTGCTCGGCGCCTTCCACGCCTACACCTGGGGCACCGCCCGCACGGCACAGGGCGTCGAACAGCTCCGCGCGCTCGGCGTCGACCGGATGTGGCTCGGCTACGACGGCAAGCCGTACCCGGACAAGGCGGCGGTGAGCGCCGCGAAGAAGGCCGGGTACCTCACCGGCCCCTACGACTCCTTCGCCAACGGCCAGGACCCGAAGACCGCCGACGCCCCGAACTCCGTCTGGCCAGGCACGGTCTATCCGGACTTCTGCGTACGCGACGCGCACGGCAAGCCCGAGACCGGCTTCGGCGGCCGCGGCTGCTACCTCAGCTCACAGGCCTTCGAGCAGGCGGAGAAGAAGCACCACTACCTCGCCGACCGCACCCGCTCCATGGTCGCCAACGGCGCCGACAGCTACTTCCTCGACGTCGACGCCACGGGCGAGCTCTTCCGCGACCACGGCAAGGGCCACCGGATGACCAAGGCCCAGGACCGCGAGAACCGCCTCGCCCGGATGAAGCGCATCGCGAAGTCGGGCAAGGACGGCCTCGTCCTCGGCTCCGAGACCGCGCAGGCCTGGGCCAACAAGGCGCTCGCCTTCGACCACGGCGCGGGCACCCCGGTCGCCGACGGCCTCTGGAAGCTCCAGAAGGACCGCGAGAAGTGGGGCGGCTACTACCCGGATGCCGCCCCCGGCATCTTCTTCAAGCCGGTCGACCTGCCCGCGGAGCTCGCCAAGGCGATGTACGACCCGCGCTACCGCGTCCCGCTCTACGAGACCGCCCTGCACGGCTCGGTCGTCAACACCGAGCGCTGGGAGCTCTCGTACGAGAAACTGCCGCGCCAGAAGAAGGACCGCGCCCTGCTCGCGATGCTCTACAACACGCCCCTCAACTACGTCCTGGACGGCCCGTCGCTGAAGAAGCACGGCCCCGAACTGGCCGCCCTCCAGAAGTACTTCTCGCCCCTGCACAAGGCGGCAGGCACCGAACGTCTCACCTCCTTCCGGCAGATGACCGAGGACCGCACCGTCCAGCGCACCGCCTTCGGCAGGGGCGCGCTGACGGTGACGGCCAACTTCGGCGACACGGCGTACAAGGGGCTGCCGGGCGGCTGCGTCGACGCCCGCCTCAAGGGCGACGACGAGCCGCGCCGGCTCTGTCCTGCCGAGCTCGGGAAGGGCTAGCCGCGCAGCTCCTGCGTGCAGCACTTCACGCTGCCGCCGCCCTTGAGCAGTTCGCTCAGGTCCATTCCGATGGGCTCGTAGCCGCGCTCGCGCAGGGGGCCGAAGAGGCCGACCGCGGCCTGCGGGAGGAGCACGTGGAGCCCGTCGGAGACGGCGTTGAGCCCGAGCGCCACGGCGTCGGGCTCCTCGGCGATCACCGCGTCGGGGAAGAGCCGCCGCAGCACCGCCCGGCTGCCGGGGGAGAAGGCGGGCGGGTAGTACATGACGTCGTCCGCCGCGTCGTCGAGGACGGCGAGCGCGGTGTCCAGGTGGTAGTAGCGCGGGTCGACCAGGTCGAGCCCGATCACCGGGCGGCCGAAGAACTCCTGGGCCTCGCCGTGCGAGAGCGGGCTGGCCCGGAAGCCGCGCCCGGCCAGGACGTAGGAGGCGGTGACGGCGAAGTCGCCCTCGCCCTCGTTGATGTGGGTGGGTTCGTGGATCTCGGTGAAGCCGTGCGCGCGGAACCACTCCAGGTGGGCCGCGGCCTCCTGCTCCCGCTCGCGGTAGGCGAAGCGCGCGCCGAGCACGCGTCCGCCGACGACGGTCGCGCCGTTCGCCGCGAAGACCATGTCCGGCAGCTCGCGCCGGGGGGTGAGCTCCTCGACGGTGTGGCCGAGCGAGCGGTAGCGGTCGCGCAGGTCCTCCCACTGGGCGATGGCGAGGGGGACGTCGACCGGCTTCGCGGGGTCCATCCAGGGGTTGATGGAGTAGGTGACCTTGAAGTGTGCCGGTGGGCACATCAGATAGCGCCGGGGTGTGGCGCGCCGAGGAGAGCGAGGAAAACGGGACAAAGAAGGCTCCTCACGTACCGCAGTCATGTGCTGCCCGTGGTGGGGCAGTTGATGCCCATAGTGCGGTCTGGGGGAGCCTTCGCGCAGTGAACCGAACGGGTGGTTGCGAGATTGGCCGAACGGGGGGTGCCGGGAGCGGCCTCCGCGAGCGAGACGGTTCGTCTTGTCTAGACGGTACGTCTCGGTTCGGCCGCTGCTACATTCGACGGTATGGCCCAGAAGACCGCCCCGGACTCCACGCGCCGCAGCGAACGCTCGCGCCGCGCGATCTACGACGCAGCCCTCGCCCTCGTCGGCGAGGTCGGCTACGCGAAGCTGACGATCGAGGCCATCGCCGCCCGCGCCGGCGTCGGCAAGCAGACGATCTACCGCTGGTGGACGTCGAAGGGAGCCGTCCTGCTCGACGCCTTCCTCGACCTCGGCGAGCAGGCCTCCCGGGCCGCCAGTGAGAACGCGGGCAAGGCGGAGAACGAGACCGAGATCCCGAACTCCGGAGACCTGGAGGCCGACCTCAAGTACGTGCTGCGCGCCACCGTCGACGAGTTCAACGACGCCAAGTACGACGCCCCCTACCGCGCGCTCGCCGCCGAGGGGCTGCTCAACCCCGAGCTGGGCGCCGAGTTCGTCGAGAAGCTGCTGGAGCCGCAGCTCCAGCTCTACGTGAAGCGGGTGGAGCAGGCCCGCGAGGCGGGTCACGTCGTGCCCGACGTCGACCCCCGCATCGCGCTCGAACTGTGGGCGAGCCCGCTGGCCCAGCGCTGGCTGATGCGCTCGGGCCCGCTCACGCACGACTACGCCGACAAGCTCGTCGAGTACGCCCTCTACGGCATCACGCCCCGGCCGTTCTCCGCTTCCTGACCGGTGTGCGGTGGAGCAGGCCGGGCGCGTCCGTGATCACCCCGTTGCAGCCGAGCCGCAGCACCCGGTCGCGCTGCTTCGGAGTGGTCACCGTGTGCGCCCACACCCGGGGGACCCCCGAATTGACCGCCCGCCGCAGATCGCTGTCCCGCGCCTTGTAGTCCACGTCCAGGACGTCCACGAACGACGCCCAGTCCTTCGGCCGGTCCCGGCGCATCTGCTTCTCGGAGCGCCACAGCTGGGCCAGCAGGCCGAGGCGGTGGGCGCGCCGGGCGACCGCCGGGTCGTTGCTGTTCACGAAGACCGAGCGGGTCAGCCCGCGGGCGCGGATCAGCCGGGCGAGCGGCTCCAGGCTCTTCGGGTCCTTGGCCTCCAGCATCAGCATGATCCGCCCGCCGAACCGGTCGAGGACCTCGGCGACCGTCGGCGGCCGCTCCGGGCGCCACTCGCCCGGCAGCGAGACCCCGGGACGCAGCCGGACGGCGAGCCACTGCCACCGGTCCAGTTGGCGCACCGGGCCCGACATGTACGTGGTGCGGTCCAGGGTGGCGTCGTGCATGACCACCGGCGTGCCGTCGCGCAGTATCCGCGTGTCGAAGTCGATGACCTGGGCGGTGCCGCGCCGGTAGGCGGCCAGCAGGCCCGACATGCTGTTCTCCGGCACTTCCAGGGCGCCGCCGCGGTGCGCGGTGTAGACGACGCGGGGGAGCGCCTCCACGGTCAGCGGCCCGCCGCCCCACTCGATCGGGGCGAGGAAGCCGTTCGGTGCCGTGAGGGTCAGCGCCGTGAGGCTCGTCAGCACAGTCCTAGTGACCATGGCGACACGGTAGGCAGGAAAATCCACACTTCGCCCGGAATGACGCGCTATGTGGCCCAGTGGCGGCCCACCCCGGCCACCCCGGATGTGGGCTCCGGCCCCCCGAGGCGCAGGATGGTGGGACCATGGGTCATGCTTTCGGCACAACGGCGAGGTGAGGGGCTAGATGGGCGCGGAGTTCGGCAGCCGGTCCGGCGGACAGGGCAAATTCTCCCAGTGGCTCCGCCGGCGCCCCAAGGACACGGCCGGGGATGACCGGGCCCGCGAGGAGCTGCTCCTCGCCGCCGCGGCGGCCGGACTGCCGCTCGCCCCGGCCGCGTATCCGTCGGGGTACCGATGTTCCTGCGACCGCATCGGCTGCCCCACCCCGGCCCGGCACCCGGTCTCCTTCGCCTGGCAGACGCAGTCCACGACGGACCGCGGCCAGATCGAGCGGTGGGCCCGCCACCAGCCGCAGGCCAACTTCATCACCGCGACCGGCATGGTCCACGACGTCCTCGACGTGCCGCTGGACGCCGGGCTCGAAGCCCTCGAGCGGCTGCTCGCCGCGGGGATCGAGGTGGGCCCCGTCGCCGAGTCGGGCAGCAGCAGCGGCCAGGGCCGGCTGCTCTTCTACACCGCGACCCGCGGCACCCCCGAGGACGAGGACGAGTGGTGGCCGTGCGAGCTGGACTGCCACCCCGAGACGATGGACGAGCACCCCGGCCTGCGCTGGCACTGCCGCGGTTCGTACGTCCTGGTGCCGCCCGCCCGGCTCCCCGACGACCAGCAGGTGCGCTGGATCCGCGGCCCCGAGCATCCGCTGCCGGACCCGCTGACGCTCCTGGCGACGCTCACCGACGAGTGCGCGCGGGTGGCGGGCGAGCCCCAGCAGGACATCGCCGCCTGGCCGCTGCGGGGCTGACGCCCTACTCGCCCTTGGCGCCCGTCAGGCCCTGGAGGCGGCCCAGGAACGCCACCTTGTCGCCGCCGGACTTCTTCGGGTCGACGACCACCTGGTTGGAGACCCGGTCAAGCAGCAGGGACTGCCGCACCTCGCCCTTGAGCAGCGCCTTCGCGTCCGCGTCGACCTTCGGGCTGAGGCCCTTGAACGCGGTCTGCTTCTCGTAGTGCCGCGTGGCGAAGAACACCAGCGCGCCGCCGTCCTCGGTGCGCAGCCCCAGCGGCGCGAACGTGCCGCCGTTCTGCGGCTCGTCGATGTACTGCACGGCGAGGCCGGCCCGCTTGCCGTTCCGGTCGCGGTAGGCCTTCCAGCGCGACGTGTGATCGCCCGGCGCGAAGGCGTCGCCGCCCGACCTCAGGTACGACGTGTACTCCTTGCCGAGCTGCGAGGGGGCCAGCGCCAGATCCGCCGCCTTCACGCCCACCGGCTCGGCCCAGCCGTCCTCGTCCTTCTTCAGCTGCGGCATCTTCTGCGGCGACACCAGGTTCAGATACGTCGCCCGCCACAGCTGGTCCGGGCCGCTCTTCGTGAACACCCACAGCCACCGCAGGTCGGAGCGGCGGTTGGCCTTGGTGTCGGCCACGAACCAGCGCGGCCAGCCGGCCTTCTTCGGGATCGCGTACGTCCGGTCCGTGAGCTCCAGCGGCACGTGCTTCGGGTTGCCGTCCGGGTGCTGCACGCGCCGCGACTTCAGACCGCCCTGGTTGATGGCGCCCAGCGGGCCGGTGATGCGGGCGGCGTCCTGGGCGGGATCGTAGGTCTTGTCCGCCTTGTTGTACGCGACGAGGAACTCCTCGAGGGCGCGGTCCGCCTCCGCCTTGGTGGCCGCGGGGACGATCTCCCGCTCCCCGTGCACGGTCACGCAGCCGCTCGCCGTGAGGGCCAGGGCCGTCACCGCCGCCGACGCCATGACGGGCCTGCCGAGACCGCGGACCCTGCGAACGATGCTCATCGGAATGCCTTCACCTACCCCTTCCCGGGCCCGAACCTTATCGGGCCCGGAAAAGGGGAGTGCGGAAGGGGTGTGCGGGTGCGGGTCAGATCTCCTGGAGGAGCGTCGCGTTGACCCAGCCGCGCTTGCTGGTGCGCGGCAGGTCGCCGTAGTACCACTGGTTGCCGCGCTTCACCGTGTAGCAACGCACGTAGACGTTGTCGAACCACTCGAGGCGCTTGCGCTTGCTGTAGCTCGTGCCGGGGCCCGAGTACGCGGTGGCGCCCACGTTGATGACCATCATGTTGTGGTTCTTGACGTTCTTGGTGCAGGCGCTGCCGCCGACCGCGGAGGCGGCGGGGGCGGTCATGAGCGAGGCGCCGAGCGCCACGGCGGTCGCCGCGGTCAGCGTGGCGAGGCTCTTCCCGAATCGGGACGTTCGCATGGGGGGATCCTCAGAGATGTCGGTCAACTGGTGAACGACGATCATAGGCACGGGAGTTCGAGCCGGGTGAGGGGGCTCGGGACACACGTGACAGGACGGCCAGCGCGGGTATCGCGTACAGCGACCAGACCGCGACCTGAAGGGCCGTCGGATCGGGGCGGAAGCTGAGGGTGCCCGCCAGGAGCGCGCCGTACCAGCTGTCCGGCGGGACGGCCCCGCTGATGTCGAACGCCGCGTTCCGTGAGCCGCCGAGGAGTCCGGCCTCCTGCAAGGCGCCCACGCCGTGCGCGAGGAAGCCCGCCGCCACGACGATCAGCGCGACGCCGCACCAGGTGCGGAACCGGTCAGGAGCGACGCGGGCCGCGACCGGGCGGAGCAGCCCGACCAGCGCGAGCGCGGTGAGCAGGCCCAGGACGACGACGAGCAGCGGCCCGTGCGCACCGTCCCTCGACGCTCGCACCGACGCCCAGAAGAACAGGGCCGTGTCCAGGGCTTCCCGGCCCACCGCGAAGAACGCGGCCAGCGCCAACGCGGCCGTCATGTGCCGTGCCTCGGCGCGCCGCATCCGGAGCACCACCCACGTCAGCAGCGCCACGGCCGCGACCGACAGCGTGCCGCCGAGCGTCTCCCGCGCCCGCGGCGTCAGCTGCTGCGAGCCGAACGTCAGCGCACAGCCGAAGCCAAGGGCGAGCGCCACCGCGACGCCGATACCGGTCCGGACGGGCAGCAGCGCGTCCCGCCGCCCGGTCCGCACCGCATGGGCGAGGAGCAGTCCTGCGGCCACGCCGGCCGCCAACCCGTCGCGCAGCCCGATCAGATAGTTGTCGAACATCGGCCGACGCCTCCCCCGGTGAACAATCCGCCTGCCTGACCGGAAGAGTAACCGTGGCCTACGGTCCGCCGTCCCTGAGCGGGGCCACCACAGGGGCGCCCGTGCGCGGGTGCGGGAAGACCTCGACGGGCTGCCGGTACACCTCGGAGAGCAGCGCTTCCTCGAATACGTCGCCGGGGGCGCCCTCCGCCGCGACCGTCCCGCCGCGCAGCACCGCCACCCGATCCGCGTACGCCGCCGCGAGACCCAGGTCGTGCAGCACCACCACGACCGCGTCACCGGCGGCCGCCCGCTCCCGGCAGATCCGCAGCACCAGCTCCTGGTGGCGCAGGTCGAGCGCGGCGGTCGGCTCGTCGAGCAGCAGCAGCGGGGTGCGCTGGGCGAGGACGCGGGCGAGCGCGACCCGGGCCCGCTCGCCGCCGCTGAGCGCGGAGAAGGGGCGTGCGGCGAAGCCGCCCACCTCGGTGGCCGCCATCGACTCGCGCACCACCCGGTCGTCGTCGTCCGCCGCCCGTGTCCCTGCCCAGGGCGCGCGGCCCATCCGGACGACATCCGCCACCGGGAAGGGGAAGGAGAGCGCCGCGGACTGGGGCAACACGGCTCGGCGCAGGGCGAGTTCGGGAGCGGTCCAGTCGGTGGCGGGCCGCCCGCAGATCCGCACGGCCCCTTCGGCGGCCGGGAGGTCGGCGGCCAGCGCGGCCAGCAGGGTCGACTTCCCCGCGCCGTTCGGGCCGACCAGCGCGAGCACCTCGCCCGCGCGGGCGGCGACCGACACCCCGCGGAGCACCTCGCGCCCGCCGAGCCGCACCCGCAGCCCCACGGCCTCGGCGAGGACGTCCCCGGGAGCGGCGGCCGCGGGCGGGACACGCTCCCGCCCCGCGAACAGCCTCCTGCCCAACTGCCCGATCATGCCCAACCACCTTGCTTGCGACGGGTCCTGCGCAGCAGCCAGAAGAAGAACGGGCTGCCGAACAGCGCGGTGAGCACGCCCAGCGGCAGCTCGGCGGGCGCGGCCACCGTGCGCGCGGCCAGATCCGCGGCGACGAGGACCAGCGCTCCGCCGAGCGCGCTGCCGGGCACGAGGAAGCGGTGCCCGGGGCCCGCGGCCATCCGCAGCAGGTGCGGCACGAGGAGGCCGACGAAGGTGATGATCCCGGCGACGGCCACGGCGGCCGCGGTCAGCAGGGCCACCACGAGAACGAGGACGAGCCGCAGCCGCTCCACGTCCACGCCCAGATGCCGGGCGGGCCGCTCGCCGAGCGCGAGCAGGTCCAGCTTCCGGGAGTGCAGCGGCGCGACGGCGAGCCCGATGAGCGCGCACGGCAGGACGGCGAGGACCTTCGGCCAGGTCGCCTGGGCGAGCGAGCCGAGCTGCCAGAACGTGATCTGGCTGATCTGCGCGTTGTCCGCGAAGAAGATGCAGAGACCGATCAGGGCGCCCGCGAAGGCGTTCACGGCGATGCCGGTGAGGATCAGTGTGACGACTTCCGTGCGGCCGCCCTCGCGCGACATCGCGTACACGAGCAGGACGGTCGCGAGCCCGGCGACGAACGCGCAGACGGTGACGGTCCAGTTCCCGAAGAAGGTGAGGCCGAGCGCGATGGAGGCGACCGCGCCGACCGCGGCGCCCGACGAGATCCCGATGACGCCGGGCTCGGCGAGCGGATTGCCGAACACGCCCTGCATGAGCGCGCCCGCGCAGCCGAGCGAGGCGCCGACGAGGAGGGCGAGCACGACGCGCGGCAGCCGCACGTTCCACAGCACGCTCTCACCGACCCGGTCGAGCGCGGACCCGCCGAGCCCCGCGCGGTGCTGGACGGAGGAGACGACGTCGCCGAGGGGGATGTCGTACGCGCCGGTCCCGGCGGAGAGCAGACAGAGCAGGACGAGGGCGGCGGCGAGGCCCGCGGTCAGCGGGAGGGCGGCCCCGCGGCGGGTCCGGGGCGCCTCTTCGGGCGGCGAGGGGGCGGCCACGTCCGTGGTTTCGGCGAGCGCGCTCATCCGGCGTCCCCGTACAACTGCTCCACCAGGGACTTCAGCACCCGGTCGGTGCGCGGCCCGTAGTTGAGGAGCACGCCGTCGTCGATGGAGACGATGCGCCGGTCGAGGCCCGCGGGGGTCTCGGCGACGCCAGGCACCTTGAGGAGCCCGTCCACGCCGTCGACCGACGCGAGCCCCTTGCTCATCACCAGGATCGCGTCGGGCGCGGCCTTCGCGAGGGCCTCGCTCGTGATCGCCGTGAAGTCCTTGCGCAGCCCGGACTCCTTGCCCGCGTCGACCGCGCCCGCCGCCTCCAGGAGCGAGCTCGCGCCGGACTCGCGCCCGCCCAGCAGATAGACGGAGGCCGAGCCGCGCAGGTAGAGGAAGGCGACCCTGGGTCTCTTCTTCCGGGCGCCGGCCGGGATGTCCGCGCGGACCTCGCCGATCCGCCGCTCCGTACGCTTCGTCAGCTCGGCGCCCGCCTTCCCGACCCCCAGGGCCCCGGCCACCGCCTCGATGCGCGGGCTCACGTCGTCGAGGCTCTTCGCGGGGTCGAACACGACGACGGGGACGCCCGCGTCACGGATCTGCTCGATGGCCTCGGCGGGCCCGGTGGTGGTGTCCGCGAGGACGACGGTCGGTTCCAGGGAGAGCACGCTCTCCGCCGAGACGTCGTGCGCGCGGGTCACCACGGGCAGCTTCTCCGCCTGCTCGAACGTGGCGGTGATGTCGCGGGCGACGACCTTCTCGCCGAGCCCCAGGGTGAAGACGATCTCGTTGAGGCTGCCGGTGAGCGGCACGATCCGGTCGGCGTCCCGCACGGTCACCTTGTGGCCGTCGGCGGAGGTGACGGTGGCGGGGAGCGCGGGTTCCGGTTTCGCCTTCAGGGGCTCTACCCGGTCGGGTGCGCGGGACGCACGGGGAGCGCCGGGTGCGTCGGTGGCGGCGTCGTCCGGCGTCGCGCATCCGGTGAGGCCGAGGGCGAGCACGGCGGCCCATACGGCGGCGGTACGGAGTGAGCGCGGCGTAGGCACCGAAGTCCACCGTCCTGTCTAGGGGTTCCAGTCTGGAGCGATCGTAGTTTAGGTTAGCCTTACCTAAATTCGCCAGACCTGGAGGGGTCCCATGCCGTCGTCCGGACAGGCGCGCGCCACCGCTCGCGCCGGAGCCGTGGCCGTGCTCACCGCACTCGTCGGAGCGCTGCTCCCGGCGGCCACCGCGCACGCCGAAGAGCGCACGGTCCAGGGCGGGCGGCTCGACTGGGGCATCAAATCCTCCTTCCAGAGCTACGTCACCGGGCCCATCGCCCAGGGCACTTCGACGCTCCTCGGCGGCGCCGCCACCGTCGGCGACAGCCGGTTCCGCTTCCACTCGGCGAAGGGCTCGTACGACCCCGGCAGCGGGGTGTTCGGCGCGGGCTTCTCGGGCGGGGTGCGCTTCACCGGTCACAAGAAGGGCGGCTCGTACGAACTCGACCTCACGATCAGCCGCCCCACGGTGAAGGTCTCCGACGGTTCCGGAACGCTCTACGCCGACATGGCGAGCAAAGCGAAGGGCACCGGCAAGGTCACCAGGACCGCGCAGGTGCCGCTCGCCTCGCTCGACGTCTCCGGCATCAACATGAAGGGCGGCACCGGACCGATCGCCCTCAACAACCTCCCCGCGAAGCTGACTTCACAGGGCGCGAAGGCCTTCGCCGGGTACTACACGGCGGGCACCGCCCTCGACCCGGTGAGCCTGTCGACGGACCTCGTCGCCGAGAGCGCTCCGAAGAAGAGCGAGAAGGAGGGCGAGAAGAAGGCCGGAAAGAAGACCGGGGCGGGCCGCATCGAGGACGCCGCCGTCGACTGGGGCGTGCGCCGCACCTTCCGCGAGTACGTCACCGGGCCCATCGCCAAGGGCGAGTGGAAACTGTCCGCCGGCGCCCAGGACGGGGGCGCGCTCTTCCGCTTCCCCCGGGGCGAGGGAACGTACGACGAGAAGAAGGGCACCCTCACCGCGGAGTTCGCGGGGTCGGTCCGCTTCACCGGTGAGCACGGCCTCGACCTGTCGCTCGCCGGGATCGGCGTCGAGGTGAGGAACGGCAAGGGCACGCTCACCGCGGACGTCGACAGCAAGGGCGACCGTGGCGCCACCCTGAAGAACGCCCCGCTGATCACCTTCGCCGCGAAGGAGCTGAAGCCGGAGGACGGCCTCGTCTCCCTCACCGAGGCACCGGCGAAGCTCACCGCCGAGGGCGCCAAGGCGTTCGGCGGCATGTACAAGGCGGGCGCCGCCATGGACCCGCTCTCGCTCGCGGTCGCCCTCGACGCCGACGCGAAGCTGCCCGCGCTGCCGGACCTCGGCTCGTCCGCGAAGTCTTCAGCATCTTCCAAGTCCGCGGCGCCCACGACCGAGAACGCCGCCGAGTCCGCCAAGTCCTCCGACTCCTCGTCGAACGCCGTGCCGATCGGCGCCGGCGTCAGCGCCGCGGTGCTGCTCGCCGCGGCGGTCGCCTTCGGAGTCGTACGCAAGAAGCGCGAGGCAAAGGTCACGCCGGACACCCCGGACGCCTGACCGTCTCGCCGTTGCCCGCCCCTCCTCCCCCTCTCAAGGAGAAGCCTGATCATGGCCGCCCCCGCCACCCGTCGCCCCACCGTCCTCGCGGCAGCCGTAGCGACCGCCGTCACGCTCGGCGCGAGCGCCCTCGCCCTGCCGGCGACCGCCGCCGACACCGGCAGAACCGCCCCGCCGAAGCTGGAGCTCAAGGACGGCACGTTGCAGTGGGGCCTGAAGGAGTCCTTCCGCAAGTACGTCATGGGCATGGCCCACGGCAAGATCGAGGCCAAGGACGGCGCCCAACAGGCCGCCGACAACGGGGTGTTCACGTTCTCGGGCGGCAAGGGGACGTATGACACCGGGACGCACGCCACCGACACCGCCTTCAAGGGCAGCGTCCGCTTCACCTCCACGGCCCACCGCTTCGACATCGCCATCACCGACGTGAAGGTCCGCACCAAGGGCAAGACCGGCGCGATCCAGGCCGACGTCACCCTGAACGGCGCGGCGCAGAACGACATCGACCTCGCCGCACTGGACCTGAGCACGGTCAGGCCGGGGCAGGGCGAGGGCGGCGCGATGGTCTTCAAGGACATACCGGCGACGCTGACGGCGGACGGCGCCAAGGCGTTCAACGGTATGTACGAGGCGGGCGAGAAGCTCGACCCGGCGACGCTGACGGTGACGGCGGGCGCGCCGGTGACCGAGAAGCCGACCGAGAAGCCCACACAGAAGCCGACGGAAAAGCCCACGCAGAAGCCCACGCAGAAGCCCACGCGGAAGCCGGCGGAGAAGCCGGCCACCCCGTCCGAATCCGCCGATCCCACGGACGGCAAGAAGCCCGCCGCGTCGCAGGGACCGGTGGACGGAAAGCTGTCCTGGGGGCTGAAGGAGAGCTTCCGCAGGTACATCTCCACCGGGGGCAAGGCGACCGTCGCGGGCGGCGCCAAGAAGATCTCCAGCGGCTTCCAGTTCCCGTACGCCAAGGCGGATCTTGACTCCGACGCCAAGAAGGTCGACGCCTCCTTCGGCGGCAGCGTCCGCTTCACGTACCGGGCGCACGGTATCGACATGAAGTTCAGCGACCTCAAGGTGCGGGCGAACGGCGTCAAGGGCACCCTGCTCGCCGACGTCACCACGCCCGAAGGCAAGAACAACGACGTGAAGTTCGCGACGCTCGACCTCTCCAATGCCTCATACAAGGCGAGGAACGGCGTCGTGCGGCTCGACAAGGTGCCCGCGACCCTCACGGCGGCGGGCGCGAAGCAGTTCGCCAACGACACGACCGGCTCCCCCTACCGGCCGGGGGAGAAGCTCGACCCGGTGACGGTCGCGCTGTCGACCTCGGCGGGCGCCGCACTCCCGGCGGGCGGCAGTGAGAGCGGCGGCGCTACGACGGGCGGCGGCACCGGTACGACGGGCTCCGGTTCCGTGGGCGGCGGCGGTTCCGTCGGCGGCTCGGGCGGCGCACTGGCGGACACCGGCTCCTCCGTCCCCTCCACCGCGCTGCTCGGCGTCGCGGGCGTGGCCCTTGCGGCGGGCGCGGGCGCGGTCGTCGTGGCCCGGCGGCGGGGGAGCGCCGAAGCGGTGTGATGCTTGAATGCGCGGGTGATTGAACCCTTCGACGTAGTGCGTGTGTTCTGCGGGCCCGACGGTCGGCACGGCAACGAGCTCGGTGTCGTGCGCGACGGGGCCCGCATCCCCGCCCGGGCCGACCGGCAGGCGCTCGCCCGTGAACTCGGCTACAGCGAGACGGTGTTCGTCGACGACCCCGAGCGCGGCGTCATCGACATCTACACGCCGACGCTGAGGCTGCCCTTCGCAGGACACCCCTGCGTAGGCACGGCCTGGCTCCTCGACGTGCCCGAACTCGTCACGCCCGCGGGAGTGGTGGAGGCGCGCTGCGACGGCGAGTTCAGCTGGATCACGGCACGCGCGGACTGGGCGCCGGCGAGGACGCTGCGGCGGTACGGGTCGGCGGCGGAGGTCGACGCGCTCGACGTGCCGCCGCCGGGGGAGTGGGTGTACGCCTGGGCCTGGCAGGACGAGGCGGCGGGGCGCGTACGGGCGAGGGGTTTCCCCGGGCGGGACGACGGCATCGACGAGGACGAGGCGACGGGTGCGGCGGCGCTCCTGCTCACCCATGAACTGGGCCGCGCCCTCAACATCACGCAGGGCCGCGGCTCACAGATCCTGACGGCACCGGGGCCGGGGGGCTTGATCGAGGTCGGGGGACGCGTCCGACTGCCCAGCCCCTCCGGCACTTGAGTATTTTCAGCCCCTCCGGCGTTTGAGGAGCGGGGGTCCGGGGGCAGAGCCCCCGAGTCGTCACCCCGTCAGGCGCTGAGCGGAAACTCTTCCCCGAGCTCACGGAAGACCGCCGTATTCAAAGCGAAAGCGACCTTGCACTCGTCGACGATCCGCCGCTTCTCCAGGTCGTCCGTGACCACCTCGTCGATCCCGTCGAGCAGTTCGCGGTAGCCCCGCTTGAACGCGGCCGGGTTCGGGATCCCCTCGAAGACGTAGAACCGCACGCCGTCGCCCTTGCGGGCGAAACCCCAGGTCTGCTCGGCCTTGCCGCGGATGATCTGGCCGCCGGAGAGGTCGCCGAGGTAGCGCGTGTAGTGGTGGGCGACATAGCCGCCGGGCCAGGTGCGCGCGCACTCCTCGACCCGTGCCGCGTAGGCCGCCGTGGCGGGCAGGGGCGTGAGTCCGGCACGCCAGTCCGCGCCCCGCAGGTGCGTGAGGTCGCGCTCCAGCTCGCTCACGCGGTTCAGCTCCGGCTGGATGAACGGTCCCGCGACAGGGTCCTCGCGCAGCGCCTGCGCGCCGTCCTCCAGGGCGCGGTACACGAACCACAGCTGCTCGGTGTAGCGCGTGTACGCGTCGACGCCGAGCCTGCCGCCGAGGAGGTCGCTCATGAAGGTCGAGGTCTCGGCCTCGGTGTGCTCTTCGTGCGACGCGGTGCGAATGACCGTCGAGAAGGGCGTGAGCGGCTTGAGCGGGGTGCCCATGTAGACCTCCAGGGAGCCGGGAAGGACGGGATGGCGGAAACCGGTGTCCCTTGCAGATCATGCAAGTTAGGCTTACCTAAGTCAACCAGTTCCCGACACCCTGTCGGTAAAAGCATTCCCGTTTCCGGACCCCCGGAACCTCTCGTTCCGCGGATCTGAAGGCCTTCAGGGGAGCGTGAGGATTTCCGCCCCCGTGTCCGTCACCACGAGCGTGTGCTCGAACTGAGCGGTCCGCTTCCGGTCCTTGGTGACGACGGTCCAGCCGTCCTCCCACATGTCGTACTCGTGCGTGCCGAGCGTCAGCATCGGCTCGATCGTGAACGTCATGCCGGGCTGGATGACCGTCGTGGCGTGCGGGCTGTCGTAGTGCGGGACGATCAGGCCGGAGTGGAAGGACGTGTTGATGCCGTGGCCGGTGAAGTCGCGGACCACGCCGTAGCCGAAGCGCTTGGCGTACGACTCGATGACCCGGCCGATGATGTTGATCTGGCGGCCGGGCCTGACGGCCTTGATGGCGCGGTTCAGCGACTCCCGGGTCCGCTCGACGAGCAGCCTGGACTCGTCGTCGACGTCGCCGACCAGGTACGTGGCGTTGTTGTCGCCGTGCACGCCGCCGATGTAGGCCGTCACGTCGAGGTTGATGATGTCGCCGTCGTTCAGGACGGTGGAGTCGGGGATCCCGTGGCAGATGACCTCGTTGACCGAGCTGCACAGCGACTTGGGGAAGCCGCGGTAGCCGAGCGTCGACGGGTAGGCGCCGTGGTCGCACATGTACTCGTGCGCGACGCGGTCCAGCTCGTCGGTGGTCACACCGGGCGCGATGTGCTTCGCGGCCTCTTCCATGGCGCGGGCGGCGATGCGGCCCGCGGTGCGCATCAGCTCGATGGTCTCGGGGGTCTGTACCTCGGGCCCCGTGTACGGGGTCGGCGCGGGCTTCCCCACGTACTCGGGGCGCCTGATGTTGCCGGGTACGGAACGGATGGGAGAGAGCTCCCCTGGGACGAGCAGTGACTGGCCAGACATGCCAGCGAGTCTAGCCAGCCGTCGTGGGGCAGCATGGCCTGAGAGAACGCGACCCGATCGGGACGGAAGGAGCGGGGCATGGCGCTGTTCAAGAGGCGGACCGTCGGCAGGCCGGGCGAGTGGTTCTACTGCCTGGAGCACGGGAAGGTCGAGGAGGGGCCCGACTGCCCCGGCAAGGACCGGATGGGGCCGTACGCGTCCCGCGAGGATGCGCAGCACGCGATGCGGACCGCTCAGGAGCGGAACCTTCAGTGGGAGACGGATCCTCGCTGGCACGATTCCGCTGCGCGGGGCGAGGACGGGGAGGTGTAGGGGCTTTCCGGGCTCGTGGGTCTCTGCGGGTCGGGTGTGGCTGAGCGCGCAGTTCCCCGCGCCCCTTACGGGGCCACCGGCTCCGGGGTTTCCGTTTCGCCCGCTTCCCTGCGGCGGCGCGCGTCCGGGTCCGTCGTCGCGTCGTACGACATGAGGCGCGGCAGTGTCGCCGCCAGGATGCCGACCGAGGCCACGCAGGCCAGGCCGCCCGACCAGATGGCGGGCCGGGTGCCCGTCCAGCCGGCCGCCGCGCCCGCGCGGACCTGGCCGAGCTGCGGGCCCACGCTGTACGAGAGGACCTCGATCCCGGCGAGTCTGCCCCGCAGCTCGTCGGGGATCGTCTGGTTCCAGATGGTGGAGCGGCCGAGGCCGCTCGCCATGTCGCCCGCGCCGGCGAACGCGAGGCAGGCGAGCACCACCCAGATGTTGCCGAACCACCCCGCCGCCGTGACCGCGAGGCCCCAGCCCGCCGCCCCGAAGACCACGAGCAGCCCGTGCCGCCGCACCCGCGACGTCCACCCGCTGGTGAGGCTGAACAGCAGCGAGCCGACCGCCCCCGCCGCGTACATCAGGCCGAGCGCCCACTCCGCGTCCAGGTCGTCCGCGAGGAACGGGAAGATCGTGTTCGGGAAGGCGAAGAACATCGCCGCCATGTCGATCGCGTACGTGCCGAGCAGCACCGGCCGTGACCACGCGTACCGCGCGCCTTCCGCCAGGCCCTTCAGCGACGGCTTCTCCGCGTCGTGCGCGGCGGGCGCGGGGGAGAGGCGGGTGCAGAGGAGGACCGAGACGGTGAAGCAGGCGATCGTGATCGCGTACGCGGACGCGTGCCCGGCGTACGCGACGACGAGGCCGGCGAGCGAGGGGCCCGCGATGGCGCCCACGTTCCAGCGCAGCGAGTTCAGCGCGGCGGCCGCCGTCAGCTGGTCGTGCGGCACGATCCGCGCCATGAGCGAGTCGAGCGCGGGACGCTGGAGGCCCGCAAGCGCGGAGACGCCCGCCGCGACGACGTACAGCGGCCACAGGAGCGGGTCGGGCAGCAGCGCGTTCACCAGCAGGACGACGGCCAGCAGGCCCAGCGCCGCCTCGGTGAGGAGGATCACCTTGCGCCGGTCCACGGCGTCGGCGAGAGCGCCGCCGTAGAGCCCGAAGACGATCAGCGGCACCAGCTCGACCGCGCCCATCGCGCCGACCGCGATCGGCGAGTCCGTCAGCTCCTTGATCTGGAGCGGCAGGGCCACCATCGCCATGAAACTGCCGAAGTACGTGACGAGCCCCTGGATCCACAGCAGCCGGAAGTCACGGGTGGATCGCCAGGGCGAGAGGTCGGGCAGTATCGCGGAGAGAGGCACGAAAAGCCATGTTCAGCGCAGGCCGGTGCCGTGGGCAACCGAATTACGTCGCGAGCGACCGCACGGTGTGACCAGGTCACCAGCGCGTCGGCGGTGGTGACGTCAGCTGGTCGGCGAGGCGGGACAGCCGGTCGCGCAGGCGCCGGCGGCCCCGGGCCTGTGGCAGCGCGTTCTCCCCGGCCGCCGCGCTCACCAGGTGCTGGACCGTGTCGAGGTCGAGGTCGGGCGTCTCGGGCACCGCGAGCGCCTCGTGGGAGAGGGCGTCCAGGTCCCGGTCGCCGGAGCCGAGCGCGAGCACCGTCGCCCCCGCGCGCCGCGCGTCGTGCACCCGCGTGAGCAGCTCCGGGTCCGGCGCGTCCGGCGCCACGACGAGCAGCGTCTCGCCGCGCCGCGCCGCCTCGATCCGGCCGAGCCCGGTCGACAGGTGGGCGGGGTCCGTGGCCAGGACCCGGTGCCGGACGAGCGTCGGGGTCAGCTCGGGCGTGCCGGACCAGGCCGCCTCGTCGACGAGGTGCGCGGCCAGGTGCCACGGCTCGTACGCCGCCGTGCCGACGAGCAGCAGACCGCCGCCGTGCGGCACGACGGAGGACCGCAGCGTCCCCGCGAAACGGCGGGTGGCGCCGAGCCACTCGGTCCCGGCGAGCACTTCGCGCAGCAGCGCGACCCGTACGGCGTCCATGGCGTCGCATCCTGCCCCAACAGGCCAGTCGTCATCGGGAGTTCACCGCGAATTCCTCCGGGATGGGGAGGCGCGGGGGATGACTTATGAGACGTCTGTTCCCTTCCGTGCGGGCCGCGAGGGATACGCGAGCTTCCGCATCCCGGCCCTCGTCACCTCGGCCTCCGGCACCGTCCTCGCCTTCTGCGAGGGCCGCGTCGGCTCGTCGGAGGACTTCGGCAACATAGACATCGTCCTCAAACGCTCCGCCGACGGCGGCCGCACCTGGGGCCCGCTCCAGATCGTCGGCAAGAACGGCGCCGACCTCGCGGGCAACCCCGCCCCCGTCGTCCTCACCACCGGCCGCATCCTTCTCGTCCAGGTCAGGAACGCCGCCGCGGCCACCGAGGACGCCATCCGCCGCGGCAAGGTCTCCGCGACCAACGGGCGCCGCGTCTGGGTGCAGCACAGCGACGACGACGGCCTCACCTGGACGGCGCCGCGCGAGATCACCGGCCAGGTGAAGCGGGCGAACTGGCGGTGGTACGCGACCACGCCGGGGCATGCCGTGCAGCTCACCACGGGCCGCGTCGTCGTCCCCGCCAACCACTCCCTGCCACCCACCGGCACCGACAACGGCACCGAGGGGAAGTACAACGGCGGGCACTGCCTGCTGAGCGACGACGCCGGCGCGACCTGGCGGATCGGCTACATCGACGACAACGTCAACGGCTACATCAACGTCAACGAGACCACCGCCGCCGAACTCCCCGACGGCCGCCTCTACCTCAACACCCGCAACGACTCCCCGGCCCCGGGCAACCGCGCCGACGCCCACTCCCGCGACGGCGGCCAGAGCCTCGTCAAGCCGTTCCGCCCGCAGGCCTCGCTCACCGGCCCCGTCGTCGAGGGCAGCGTCCTGCAGCTGCGCGACCCCGACGTGCTGCTGTTCTCCGGCCCTGCCGACCCCGCCTTCCGCGCCCTGATGACCGTGCGCCGCTCCACCGACGGCGGCACCACCTGGCGGACCGCCCACACCGTCGACGGCCTCCCCGCCGCCTACTCCGACCTGACGCGCCTCGACGTCGGGGCCGTCGGACTCCTCTACGAGACGGGGGACTTCAGCGCCTACGAGACGATCACCTTTCGGCGGATACCGGTGGGGGAACTCGCTCGGCCGGCTGTGACCGGTGAGTAAGGTCGGCCCATGACCTCTACAGACAGTGCGCAGAACGCCCCCGCGAAGGCCCCCGCCAAGGACCCGTGGGAGCTGCCCGACGTCTCCGGCCTCGTCGTCGGCGTCCTCGGCGGCACCGGCGACCAGGGGCGCGGCCTCGCCTACCGGCTCGCCCGCGCCGGACAGAAGGTGATCATCGGCTCCCGCGCGGCGGAACGGGCGCGGGCCGCCGCCGACGAGCTCGGCCTCGGCGTCGAGGGCGCCGACAACGCGGAGTGCGCGCGGCGCAGCGACATCGTGATCGTCGCCGTGCCGTGGGAGGGACACGGGAAGACCCTCGAATCCCTGCGCGAGGAGCTGAGCGGCAAGCTGGTCGTCGACTGCGTCAACCCGCTCGGCTTCGACAAGAAGGGCGCGTACGCCCTCAAGCCCGAGGAGGGCAGCGCCGCTGAGCAGGCCGCCGCACTGCTCCCGGACTCGCGCGTCACCGCCGCCTTCCACCACCTGTCGGCCGTCCTCCTCCAGGACGCGGACGTCGAGGAGATCGACACCGACGTGATGGTGCTGGGCGAGCGCCGCGCCGACACCGACGTGGTGCAGGCGCTCGCCGCCCGCATCCCCGGCATGCGCGGCGTCTTCGCGGGGCGGCTGCGCAACGCCCACCAGGTGGAGTCCCTGGTCGCCAACCTGATCTCCGTCAACCGGCGCTACAAGGCGCACGCGGGGCTGCGGGTCACGGACGTGTAGGGCATGGGGGACACTGGTTGCGTACGTGCACGTCTACGTCTACGCGTACACGTACGCGACCACGCTTGCCACGCTTCACCGGACAGGAGCCGTTCCCCATGCCCCGCCTCGCCGTGTACGCCCTCGTCGTCTGCGCCCTCGCCGTCGCCGCGGCCGTGGTCTCCTTCGTGCAGGGCAGCTGGCTCGGCGTCGTCTGGGTGCTGCTCGCGGGGCTCTCGTCGAACATGGCGTGGTTCTACCTGCGGCGGGCGAAGCTGCAGCGGGACGCGGCGGCTGCCGCGACGCCCGCGTCTCCCACTACGCACTGACTCACGCTGCCGGGGGGATCTCCTCCGAGGTCTGCCAGAAGCGGTACAGGTCCTGGCCCCAGTACGTGTCCCACTCGCTGACGCCGAGCGCGCGCAGAACCGCGTCGACCGCGTCGAAGAACGCGTGGTTGAGCTCCGGGATCCACAGCACGGCGAAGACCGCGATCAGCCCGAACGGCGCGAACGGCTCGACCTGGCGGCGGATCTTGTGGGACAGCCAGGGCTCGATCACGCCGTACCCGTCCAGGCCCGGGACGGGCAGGGAGTTCAGGATCGCGGCGGTCACCTGGAGCAGGGCGAGGAACGCGAGCGCGTAGCGGAACGTGTCGGGAACGCCGTCAAGCGCGTCCAGCCAGAACGGCGCGGTGCAGACGACGGCGAACGCCACGTTCGTCAGCGGTCCGGCCGCCGAGATGAGGCTGTGCTTCCAACGCCCCCGGATCCTGCCCCGCTCGATGAAGACCGCGCCGCCGGGCAGACCGATGCCACCCATGATCACGAACAGCACCGGCAGCACGATGCTGAGCAGGGCGTGCGTGTACTTGAGCGGGTTGAGCGTCAGATAGCCCTTCGCGCCGATCGAGATGTCGCCGCTGTGCAGGGCCGTGCGCGCGTGCGCGTACTCGTGCAGGCAGAGCGAGACGACCCAGGCGGCCGTCACGAAGAGGAAGACGGCGAGCCCGGGGTTGTCCGCGAAACCGGTCCAGGCGGCCCAGCCGGAGACCGCCGTGACGGCGGCGATCCCCAGGAAGACGGGGCTGACCCGCCGGTCGCCACGGCGGATGGGAGTGGTGGTCATCAGGTGGGGCTCCTGGAGTCCGACAGCCTTGCGGACACGACGCTATCCGGTCGGGGAGGCTGAGGGGATGACGCTGTGGAACGTGATGTACCAGGACTGGCAGATGGAGTGCTGCGGCAAGCCCTTCCGCGTGGGCGACGAAGTGGCGTGGCAGCTGCTCGTCGACGAGGACGAGCGGGGGCGCGAGTGGCAGCGGGAGCTGAGCGAGATCGAGGGCCCGGTGGAGTCGGCGGGCGGCGGCCCTGTGGTGCGGACCGGCGGGGTGACGGTGCCGTGGACGGGGCACGGTGACTGGCCCGCCCGGTTGCGGCTGAAGGGCCTGCTGACCGTGGAACGGCACGGCGGCAAGTGGCCGGAGACGGTGGGGCGGGTGCGAGGCATCCGGATCGTGGAGCAGCGCTTCCTGGCCGGGGAACGGGTGCGGGGAGAGCGGTGGCTCCGGGACGTGGACGTGTGTCCGCGGTGGTTCGGGCGGGGCGAGGAGGACGGGCGGGGGTTCCGGCGCGACGCGACGGGAGCGCTGGTGTCGCTGGAGGTACCCGGGGACGAGTGACGTGCCGGGGGGGCTAGGGCAGTTCGGGCTTCCGCGCCGAGAAGAGCCACGTCTCGAACAGGTCCGAGAGGTCCTTGCCCGACTCCTTCTCGCAGAGCGCGATGAACTGCTCGGTTCCGGCGGTCCCGTGCCGGTGCTCGCGCGTCCAGGTCCGCAGGATGGTGAGGAAGGCGCGCTTGCCCACGGCCTCGCGCAGCTGGTGCAGCGTCATGGCGCCCCTGCCGTACACCGGCGGGTCCGAGACTCGCGTGGCGGTCGGCGGGTCGGCGGCCGGGAAGTCCCAGATGCCGTCGCTGTCCGGGTGCGTGCCGTCGTAGAAGGAGTCGAAGGTCTCCCGCGCGCTGGGGCCTCCGTGTTCCTCGTCCCACAGCCACTCGGCGTACGTCGCGAAGCCCTCGTTCAGCCACATGTCCTGCCAGGTGCGGGGCGTGACGGAGTTGCCGAACCACTGGTGGGCCAGCTCGTGGACGACCAGGAGGGTGTCCGGTGCCTCCTCGAAGTACGGCTTGGTCTGTGTCTCCAGGGCGTAGTCGAGGTCGGGGAGGTGGTCGACGACGGCGCCCGCCGAGGAGAAGGGGTAGGGGCCGAAGCGGTCGGCGGCCCAGTCGACGACTTCGGGCACCAGCTCGGGCACGTCGACGGGGCCGTCCGCCTCGTCGGGGTCGACGGCCGTGTAGACGGGCAGGCCGTCGTCCGTCGTGCCGGTGGAGACGTCGAAGACGCCGGTGACGACGGTCGCGACGTAGCTCGCCATGGGCTCGCGGTTGCGCCAGCGGAACGTGGTGCGCTTGCCGTGCCGCCGCGTCTCGCGCAGCGTTCCGTTGCTGACCGCGGTGTAGTCCGACGGCACGGTGACGTCGATGTCGTACGTCGCCTTGTCGGAGGGGTGGTGGTTGCCGGGGAACCAGGTCATGGAGCCGGTGGGCTCGCCGAGCGCCGCCACGCCGTCGTCCGTCTCGATCCAGCCCTCGTTGCCGCCGTCGCTCGCGGTGAACATCCGGGGCACCCCGTCGTACCGGACGGTGGTCCTGAAGGTCTTCCCCTCGCGGACGGTCCGGGCGGGCGTGAGCGTCAGCTTGTTCTTCTTCCGGCTGACGCGGGCCGCCGAGCCGTCGGTCTCGGCACTGCGCACGCGCAGGCCCGCGAGGTCCAGGCTGAAGCGGGGCAGGTCCCGGGTGGCCCGCGCGGTGATCACCGCGGTGCCGGTGAGCCTGTTCTCGTCCGGGGAGTAGTCGAGGGTCAGGGCGTAGTGCGTGACGTCGTAGCCGCTGTTGCCGAGCGCCGGGAACAGGTGGTCGTCTACGCGGTTCCCGCGCGCGTCGACCAGCACGAAGTCCCGCACGGTGCCGTCGCCGTCGTCGCCGTCCCACCAGGTGCGGAAGAGCCCGGCGAGTTCCTCGGCCGCGGCCGACTTCGCCGGGAGATCGGTCTGCAGTTCGACGTCGTACGCGTCTCCCTCGGCCAGGTCGACCGTGTACAGGGCCTGCGCGTGGCGTGCGGTGCGGGACTCGTCGGCGTCGCGGGCCCAGGAGCGGAACTGTTCGAGGAGGCGGTGGTGGGACTCCCGTACGGGGGCGTCCGGGGGCCGCGTGCCGCTGCACGCCGTCAGGGCGAGGCAGAGGGCCGCCGCGGACGCGAGGGCGCGCTTCATGATGTGGTCTCCGTCCGGTCGTCCGACGGGGAAGAGGGGCGAAGGCACCGTGAGGTTGCCCCCGCCCCCCCCCGCACTCCCGGATCGAAAGGGCCTCGGCCCGCCGTTACGCGGGCGCCACGAGCCGGTTCTCCGAGCCGATGCCGGAGGCGTTGCCGTCGGCGTAGAGGGTCAGTGCACCGTCCGGCCGGCGCACGATGGTGTCGTCGGCCCTGCGGCTGCCGGTGAAGTCGCCGCCGCCGACGATCAGGGCGTGCTTCCACAGGGCGTTCGGGGCCTGCCACTTGTGCTCGCCCCGGGAGGAACCGGTGCCGGTGAAGTCCTGGTACCGCGACAGTGCACCGTCGGACCAGCGCACGACGAGGTCCCAGTTGTCGTCGCCCGAGTAGTCGCCCGCGGTGATCTGGGTGGCGCGCTTCCAGGTGCCGGCCTCCGGGGAACCCGGCGCGACGACCTTGATCTCCTTGCCGAGCTTCTTGTTGGCGCCGGTGTTCCGGTAGAGCGTGACCTCGCCGTCCGACCAGCGCACGACCAGGTCGTCCTGCGACGTGTTGCCGCCGAAGCGGCCCGCGGTCATCGTCTCGGCGTGCTTCCAGGTGCTGTTCGCGGCCGCCAGCCGGTACTCGCCGTGGAAGCCCTTCTCGTCGACCGACGGGTAGAGCGTCACCTCGCCGTCCGACCAGCGGACGATCAGGTCCGAGCCGTCGTCACCGGTGAAGTCGCCCGCGACGACCTGCTTGGCGTGCTTGCCCCACTGGGAGTTGGGGCCCTGGATCTTGAACTCCTTGTCGAAGTGGTTCTTGGCCTTGCCCGCGCCCCGGTAGATGCTCAGCTCGCCGTCCGACCACAGGACGAACATGTCCATCCGGTCGTCGGAGACCGGGCCGTCGAGGGTGAAGTAGCCGTTGGCGATGGACGTGGCGTGCTTCCACGTGCCGGCACCGGGCAGCACCGGGTCGGCCATCGGCGGCGGCTTGATGCCCGTCGGCTGCTTGCCCGCCTTCGCGGCGTCGTAGATCCGCTTGACGTCCTTGCCGAAGTACGACGAGTACGAGGTGTTCGCGCTGTGCCCACCCGTCATCCAGCCGCCGGTCACGCCGATCAGCTTCGCCGGCTCGCCGCCCGCCGTGATGAAGGGGCCGCCGGAGGTGCCGCCGACGTAGCCGTCGCAGTTGATCTCGGTGAAGGTGCCGCCGCGCCAGAGCCGGCCGCCGCTGTCCTTGGTGTTGCCGGTGGTGTACTTCCTCGTCGGCGTGGTGCAGCTGAGCGGGTCCTGCTTCGGCTTGTAGCGGCCGCCGCCGTACATGTACGGGTAACCGATGACGTGCGCGGTGTGGTTGAAGCCGGTGTTGAAGCCCATCGGGACGGCCCCGACGACGTCCTCGACCTTCTTGCCGTCGCTGCGCGGCTCGGTGGCGAGGAACGCGACGTCGACCGCGGTGAAGTTCTCCTCGCTCTTCTTGGTCCCGGTGTAGCCGGGGTCCTTGAAGATGCGGCCCTTCTTGATGGGGTACATGCCGTGCGGCATGGGGCTCTTCGCGCTGTGCTGCGGCACGAAGATCAAGTTCTTCTGGTCGTCGCTGTCGAAGCAGTGCGCCGCCGACACGACCAGGTTCTTGCCCGGGGAGGGCACGACGGTGCCGCCGCAGAAGCGGTAGTCGTAGCGGTCCGGGTAGTCGTTGCCCGCCTTCTGCGCCCAGTAGAAGGTGCCGACTTCCTTGATGCCCTCGAAGGTGTGGGAGGGGGAGCGCAGCGCGCGCCCGCGGGGCGCCGCGTCCTTCTCTGCCCCCTTCTCCCCGGCGTCCTCGGCAGCCGCGGCCTCGCGGGTCTGCTGCTGCTCGACCGGCTCGGCCTCGGCCATGCGCTCCGGCGTCCAGAACTTCTCGAGCGTGCGGGCCAGTTCGTGGTCAGGGCCCTGGGACGGCGACTGCAAAGGAGTCCGGGTCGGTGTCGGAGCCGGGGCGGACCAGGCCGGGGCCGCGGCGGCCAGGAGCGCGGCCGCGACGGCTGTCGCAGTCAGACTGCGTTTCGTTCTCACAGTGGTGTTCCCCCACAAAAACGAACCCCGGGCATCCGGGGTCCGATTGGTACAGATCAAACGAGAAGGTACGTTACGCATGCACAGGACCCGGCGCGAACGCCTCGCCCCGCACGTCACGGACCTCACCAGAACTGTCCCACCGGTAAGGCCCTCGTCTCCCGGCCGCCGCCGCCAAGGGACAATGGTCCCGTGCGATACCGCGTCCTGGGGCCGGCCCGAGCCTTACGCCCCGACGGAACCCCCGTTCCCGTCGGCGGCGCACGCCTGCGCGCCCTGCTGGCCGCCCTCGCCCTGCACGCGGGACGCCCCGTCCCCGTGCAGTCCCTGGTGGACGAGGTGTGGACCGGTGAGCCTCCCGCGGACGCGACCGGCGCGCTGCAGGCGTTGGTGGGCCGGCTCCGCAGGGCACTCGGCGCGGACGCCGTCGTCTCGGTGGACGGCGGCTACCGGCTCCGCGCGAGCCCGGAGGACGTGGACGTCTTCCGGTTCGACGGGCTGGTGGACGAGGGCGGGCGCGCCCTCGCAGACGGCGACCCGGCGAAGGCCGCCGCCGTCCTGGACGACGCGCTCGCCCTGTGGACCGGCGAGCCCCTCGCCGACCTGCCGGAGCGCACGGCGGACGCCGCCCGCTGGTCGGCGCGGCACCTCGACGCCCGCCGCGCCCGGATGACCGCGGCGCTAGCCCTGGGCGAGGGCGAGCGCGTGCTGCCCGAGCTGGCCGGGCTGTGCGACGCGCATCCGCTCGACGAGCCGCTGCAGGCGCTGCGGCTGCGGGCCCTGCGGGACGCGGGACGTCCGGCGGAGGCGCTGGCGGCGTACGACGGTGTGCGGCGCGCTCTCGCCGAGCGGCTCGGGGCGGACCCCGGGCCCGAACTCGGCGGGCTGTACGCGGAGTTGCTGGCGGGGGCGCCGGCCGCGTCACCCGCTACCATCGCGTCACCCGCCACCGCCGAGGCGCCCGCCGCCCCGGCGCGGAACCGGACGGCCGGGAACCTGCGGGCCCGGCTCACCTCGTTCGTCGGGCGCGAGGCCGACATCGACGTACTGCGGGACGACCTCGCGCGGGCGCGGCTCGTCACCCTCCTCGGGCCCGGCGGGGCCGGGAAGACGCGGCTGTCGCAGGAGGCCGCCGAGGCCGTCGCCGCGCGCCTCCCGGACGGCGTGTGGCTCGCCGAGCTCGCGCCGGTCGAGGACCCCGCGGACGTGCCCGCGGCCGTCCTCACCGCGCTCGGCGCCCGCGAGACCGTGCTGCGCGGCGCCGGCGCCGAGGAGCTGCGGGCCCTCTCCGAGCGGCACGGCGAGGACCCCGTCACCCGGCTCGTCGAGCACTGCGCCGCGCGCCGCATGCTGATCGTCCTGGACAACTGCGAGCACGTCGTCGAGGCGGCCGCCCGCCTCGCCGACGAGCTGCTGGCCCGCTGCCCGGGCCTGACGGTCCTCGCCACCAGCCGCGAACCCCTCGGCGTACCGGGGGAGTTGCTGCGGCCCGTCGAGCCGCTGCCGGAACCGGTCGCCGTGCGGCTGTTCGCCGAGCGGGGTGCCGCCGCGCGGCCCGGGTTCACCGTCGAAGGGGACCCGGCGGCCGTCGCCGAGATCTGCCGCAGACTGGACGGCCTGCCGCTCGCCATCGAACTCGCCGCCGCCAGGCTGCGGTTGCTCACCCCACGGCAGATCGCCGACCGCCTCGACGACCGCTTCCGCCTCCTCACCAGCGGCGCCCGCACGGTGCTGCCCCGCCAGCAGACGCTGCGGGCCGTCGTCGACTGGTCCTGGGACCTGCTGGACGACGCCGAACGGACCGTGCTGCGACGGCTCTCCGTCTTCGCGGGCGGCTGCGAGCTGACCGCGGCGGAAGAGGTGTGCGCGGCCGCCGGGAGCACGGACGACGTCGCCGGTCTGCTGGGCTCCCTCGTCGACAAGTCCCTTGTCGTGGCGGCCCCTTCGGCGGCGTACGGCGGAGGCATGCGCTACCGGCTCCTGGAGACCGTCGCCGAGTACGCGGGCGAGCGGCTCGACGAGGCGGGTGACCGGGCCGCTGCCGAGCGGGCCCACCTCGTGCACTACCGCGAGGTCGCCAGGACCACCGATCCCGAACTGCGCGGCCGACGGCAGCAGGCCGCGGTGGAGCGCCTCGAGGTCGAGTACGAGAACCTGCGCACCGCCCTGCGGCACGCGCTCGCCGCGCGGGACGAGCAGGAAGCGCTCTGCCTCGTCCTGTCCCTCTCCTGGTACTGGCAGATGCGCGGGCTGCGCATGGAGACCCGCAACTGGTCCCGCGACGTCATGGCCCTCGGCCCCGACCCCTTCGCCCCGCCCGTCGCCCCCGCACCCCCGCTCCACGAGTCGTGCACGGCCGCGCCCCCGCCGATGAGCCCCGAGATCCTGGTGGAGGCCCGCCGCGGGGCGCACCTGCTCCATCTCTCCTGCATGGAGCTGGAGCAGGTGGACTGGCAGTCGCAGGAGGCGGCGGAGAAACTGGCCGGCATCAGGCGCGCCTACCGGCCCGGCCTCCCACAGACCTGCCGGACACCCGGCAACCTCTGGTTCTACGCCGTGCTGCTCGGCGGCGACATGGACCTGCTGCGCGTCACCCTCGACGAGACGGTCGCCGCCTGCCGCGCCCTCGGCTACGACTGGGAGCTCGCCGCCGCCCTCCAGCTGCGCGCCAACATCCTCGCCAACCGCGGCGACTGGACCGGCGACGCCATCCGCGACGCGGACGAGGCGCTGCACGGGTTCCGGCGGATCGGCGACGTGTGGGGCATCGCGGAGGCGCTCTCCGCGCGCGGCGAATCGCGGGAGCGGCGCGGCGAGCTCACGGCGGCCGCCGAGGACTACGAGGCCGCCGTCGAGTACGCCGAACAGCTCGGCGCCCAGTCCCAGGTGGCCCTGCTCAAGGCCCGCCTCGGCTCGATTCTCACGGACTCGCCGGAGCGGCGGGACCTCTTCGACCGGGGCGAGGCGCTGCTGCGGGAGATCCTCGACGAGCCGGGCCGGCACCACACGGGCGAGGCCATGCCCGCCGCCCGGCTCTTCCTCGCCTGCGCGCTGGGCCGAGACCGCCGCACCGCCGACGCGCGCGAACAACTCCGGCTGCTGCGGGCGGAGTTCAACGGCATCGGTTACGCCGTCTTCGACAGCTCCGTGCTCGGCATCGGGGCGTGGCTCGACGCGCTGGACGGTCGGTACGCCGAGAGCCTCGCCGGGGCGCACGCGTCCTTCGAGAAGGCGCTCGACCCGCTGTCGCGGATGGTCGCCCCGCAGATGGTCTCCGTCCATCTGTCGATCGTCGCCATGGCTCTGGCCGGATACGGCGACGGGACCCGCGCGCACGACGCCGCGCGGCTCCTCGCGGTCGCCGACCGGGAACTGCCGCTCCGGCACTTCGCGAACACGATGGAACGGGAGATCCGTGGGGGCGCGGAGGAGCGGTCCCGCGCCGCGCTCGGGGACGACGCGTACGAAGCGGCGTACGCGAAGGGCGGCGGCCTCACTCTCGATGAGGCCGCCGCCCTGTGCGCCGCGTGGGCCGGATGACCCGGCGACCGGCTGGGCGTGTGCCCGTGATCAGTTCTTCGTGCGGAACTTGTGGATCGCGATCGGCGCCATCACCAGCGTGAGCGCCACCGACCAGCCGACCGTGACCCACACGTCGTGCGCCACGGGGCCGCCGACCATCAGACCGCGCGCGGAGTCCGCGAGCGAGGACAGCGGGTTGTAGTCGGTGAAGCCCTGCAGCCAGCCCGGCATCGACTTCGTCGGCGCGAAGATCGACGAACCGAACTGCAGCGGCATCAGGACGAGGAAGCCCATCGCCTGCACGGACTGGGCGCTCTTCATGGAGACGCCGAGGACCAGGAAGATCCACATGATGGACGTGCCGAACAGGGCGGAGAGGCCCACGGCGGCGAACAGGCCGAGCCAGTTCGTGATGTCGAAACCCACCAGGACACCGACGATCATCATGATCGTCGTCGCGATGAGCAGCCGCATCAGCTCCACCACGATCTTGGCGAAGAGCACCGAGCCCTGACCGATCGGCAGGGTCCGGAAGCGGTCCATGATGCCGTTCTGGAAGTCCTGGTTGAACCCCGTGCCGACGGCCATGGCGATGTTCATGCTCATCATCGCCATCATGCCGGGGACCACGTACTGCACGTACTGGTCCTGGCCGCCGCCGAGCGCCTGCCCGATGGAGCCGCCGAACACGTACACGAACAGGAGCGTGAAGACGATCGGCATCAGGACCGCGTCGAACATCGACTCCGGGTCCTGCCGGATCCACAGCAGATTGCGGCGGACCAGGGCGCTGGTGTGCCGGACGTGGCCGCGCAGGCCTATGCGGGCGTCCGCCTCCCCCGTCTTGAGGGGGGCGGCCGTGAGTGTGGTGGCGCTCATACGGCGACCTCCTCGAGCTCGTTCTCGGACGGGCGGGCGTCCTGCGGGGCACTGGCCTTCTGGCCGGTGATGGAGAGGAACACCTCGTCCAGGCTGGGCAGTTCGGTGGCTATCGAGCCGATCGTGATGCCGCGCGCGGTGACCGCGCCGACCACGGCGGTCAGCTGCTCGTCGCTGAGGATCGGCACCAGGACCGTGCCGGTCTCGACGTCGACCGTCGAGGTGGCGATGCCGGTCAGACCGAGGTCGTCGAGCGCGTTCGCCAGCGGGCGGAGCTCCAGCGGGTCGGCCGGGCGGACCCGCAGGGTGCGGCCGCCGACCTTCGCCTTCAGCTCGTCGATCCCGCCGTTGGCGATGACCTTGCCGCGGTCGATGACCGTCAGCTCGGACGCCAACTGCTCGGCCTCCTCCATGTACTGGGTGGTGAGCAGCACGGTCACGCCGTCGCCGACCATGCGCTTGACCTCGGCCCACACCTCGTTCCGGGTGCGGGGGTCGAGACCGGTCGTCGGCTCGTCCAGATAGAGGACGGCCGGGCTGCCGATCATCGACGCGGCGAGGTCGAGGCGGCGGCGCATACCGCCGGAGTACGTGTTCGCGGGCCG
This sequence comes from Streptomyces sp. NPDC029674, assembly GCF_044903205.1. Classification (NCBI taxonomy): domain Bacteria; kingdom Bacillati; phylum Actinomycetota; class Actinomycetes; order Kitasatosporales; family Streptomycetaceae; genus Streptomyces; species Streptomyces sp. NPDC029674. The sequence goes on along the minus strand of NZ_JBJDPY010000001.1, from coordinate 72,711 downwards.
CTTGGCGGCCTCGGTGAGCGAGAACCGCTCCAGCAGACCGTCGGCGCGGGACCTGGACTCCTTGCGGGACAGGTCGAGCAGCCGCCCGATCATGTACAGGTTCTCGCGGCCCGACAGCTTCTCGTCCACCGACGCGTACTGGCCGGTGAGGCCTATCACGCGGCGGAGCTGGCGGGGCTGGCGGACCACGTCGTACCCGGCGACGAGGGCGGAGCCCGCGTCCGGGGTGATCAGGGTGGAGAGGCAGCGTACGAGGGTCGTCTTACCGGCGCCGTTGGGTCCGAGCACGCCGAGGACGGTGCCCTCGCGTACGTCGAGGTCCACGCCGTCCAGAGCCTTGGTCTCGCCGTAGTGCTTGACCAGTCCCCTTACGGTGACCGCGCTCCCTGCGCCGTCGGGGTTCATGTCGATTCGCGTCATGCCCACAAGGTGTCAGACGCCACCGACAAACGACCGACATCCCACCGACAGGGGACCGTTGCCGACGCCCCGGGAGAACGTTTCGTCTCCCCCCGCCCCCCCCGGTGGCCGGCTCCCCTGCGACGCATGGTGGAGGTAGGGGCTGCTTCCTCCGCCCCCGGTGGGTGGCTTGCCTGTCCCGCCGCTTCGCGGCGGATGCTTCCCACCCACCCGCCCGTTCGCCCGGCGACGCAGGGTGGAGGTAGGGGCTTCTTCCTCCGCCCCCCGGTGGGTGGCTTGCCTGTCCCGCCGCTTCGCGGCGGATGCTTCCCACCCACCCGCCCGTTCGCCCGGCGACGCAGGGTGGAGGTAGGGGCTTCTTCCTCCGCCCCCCGGTGGGTGGCTTGCCTGTCCCGCCGCTTCGCGGCGGATG
>NZ_JBJDPY010000001.1:0-71779 GCF_044903205.1 Streptomyces sp. NPDC029674 | reverse complement strand
CCGCCCGTTCGCCCGGCGACGCAGGGTGGAGGTAGGGGCTTCTTCCTCCGCCCCCCGGTGGGTGGCTTGCCTGTCCCGCCGCTTCGCGGCGGATGTTCCCCACCCACCCGCCCGTTCGCCCGGCGACGCAAGGTGCAGGTAGGTGCTCCTACGGTCCCGTCCGGTGCGGGGCAAACGGGTGGGTGGGTGGGAGGTATCCGCCGCGAAGCGGCGGGACAGGTCAGCCTCCGCGGCCCGCAGCCGCCGACGCGAGGCGGAGCGGCGAGACGGGGGCGCCGAACCGCCCACGGGCGAGAAAGGGCAGCCCGTCGACGGGGGAATCGACGGGCTGCCGTGGTGCCGCGATGGTCTCAGGCGGAGGTCGGGACGGACCTTGGGGCGGCGGGTGAGGCTGACGTACGGGCGGACGTCCGGGCGGGTGTCAGGGGACGGTTCGCCCCCACGGCCTCAGTGGACCGCGTGTTCCGGCGCCGGAAACGCCCCGCCCACCACATCCTCCGCGAACGCCTTCGCCGCCCCGGCCATGACGTTCCGCAACTCCGCGTACTGCTTGACGAAGCGCGGCATCTTGCCGCCGGTCAGGCCCATCATGTCGGTCCAGACGAGGACCTGCGCGTCGCACTCGGAGCCCGCGCCGATCCCGACGGTCGGGATGTGCAGGGAGCGGGTGACCTCCGCGGCCAGTTCGGCCGGGACCAGTTCCAGGACGACCGCGAACGCGCCCGCGTCCTGCGCGGCCTTGGCGTCGTTGAGGAGCCGGTGGGCGGCTTCGTCGCCGCGGCCCTGTACCCGGTAGCCCATGGTGTTCACGGACTGCGGGGTCAGGCCGAGGTGCGACATGACGGGGATGCCGGACTGGACGAGCAGCTCGGTCTGGGCCAGGGAGCGCTCGCCGCCCTCCAGCTTCACCGCGCCGACGCCCGCCTCCTTGACGAGCCGGGTCGCCGAGCGCAGTGCCTGGACCGCGCCTTCCTGGTACGAGCCGAACGGCAGGTCGCCGACGATCAGGGCGCGCGAAGTGCCCCGTACGACCGCGGCCGACAGCATGGTCATCTGGTCGAGGGTGACGGGCACGGTCGTCTCGTACCCGAGGTGGCAGTTGCCCGCCGAGTCGCCGACGAGCATGACGGGGATGCCCGCCTCGTCGAAGACGGACGCGGTCATCGCGTCGTAGGCGGTGAGCATGGGCCACTTCTCGCCGCGCTCCTTGGCGGCGGTGATGTCGCGCACAGTGATGCGCCGGGTTCCCTTGCCGCCGTACAGCGCCTTGCTGCTGTCGGGGCTCTGCGGGGTGGCGGCGCTCTTCTGGGCAGCCGAAAGCTGCGTCATCGCAACGGCTCCTTCTGTCATCTCGAGGCGCCCTGACGGCGTCCCCGGATCACCTCCATGGTGACACCACGTGCCGCTGAGAAGCTAGGGCCTGTCCGGCGGATCAGGTCGCGGTGGGGTGGCGGTCACGTTTCGGTGCAGGTGAGCGGGGTCTGGTGCGTCGAGATGCAAGGCGGAGGAGGGCGGCAACGCGATGGGGGTGCCCCCTGCTCGAGCGGAGCCGAGAGCTTGGGGGAGTTGACAACCGACGACAACGCCGCAGGGTTGGGGTCTCCCCTGCTCGAGCGAAGCCGAGAGCTTGGGGAAGTGCCAGGGCCCGCGCCCCGCGGCATGATCCGCCGGACAGGCCCTAGGCCTGGGTCGGACGGGTGGGGACGGGTAAAGCGGGGCTATACCGTTCGGCAAGCCTTTCCAATACGAGACGGTCTCGTATCGGAACAGCTTTACGCTGGCCCGCATGGATTCCCCTGCCATGCCGGCCCCCTCCCGCGTCCCCGAAGCCGTCCACCGGCGCCGGTGGGCGATCCTCGGGGTGCTGATGCTCAGCCTGCTGATCGTCGTGCTCGACAACTCGATCCTGAACGTCGCCATCAAGACGATCTCCACCCCCGCCCCGACCGGCCTGGGCGCCACCCAGAGCGAGCTGGAATGGGCCATCAACGCCTACACCCTCGTCTTCGCGGGCCTGCTCTTCACGGCGGGCCTGCTCGGCGACCGGCTCGGCCGCAAGAAGGTCCTGCTCGGCGGGCTCGTCGTCTTCGGCATCGGTTCTGCGCTCGCCGCGATGTCCGGCTCGCCCGTCCAGCTCATCGCCTTCCGGGCCGTCATGGGCCTCGGCGCGGCCTTCGTGATGCCGGCCACCCTCGCCGTCCTCATGAACGTCTTCGAGCGCGAGGAGCAGCCCAAGGCCATCGGCATCTGGGCGGGCGGCGTCGGCCTCGCCATCGCCATCGGACCCATCACCGGCGGCGTGCTGCTCGACCACTTCTGGTGGGGCTCCGTCTTCCTCGTCAACGTACCGATCGTGCTCGTCGCCCTGGCCCTGATGGTCTGGCTGGTGCCCGACTCCCGCGACCCGCGGCCCGGCCGGATCGACCTCTTCGGCGTCGCCCTCTCCGTCATCGGCCTGGTGCTGCTCGTCTACGGCATCATCAAGGGCGGCCAGCTCGCCGACTTCACCGACCCGGCCGTCCTCGGCACCGTCGGCGCGGGCCTCGCCGTCCTGGTCGTCTTCGTCCTGCACGAGAAGCGCAGCGACCACCCGTCCGTCGACGTCACGTACTTCAAGAACCGGGTGTTCTCCGCGGCGATCTGCGCCATCGCGCTCGTCTTCTTCGCGCTGATGGGCGTCACGTTCTTCTCGGTCTTCTACACCCAGAGCGTGCGGGGCTACTCGCCGCTGCAGACCGGTCTGCTGATGCTGCCGCTGGCGGTGGCCCAGCTGATCTTCGCGCCCCGGGCCCGCCTCGTCGTCGACCGCTTCGGCGTGCGCGCCGTGTGCACCGGCGGGCTGCTCCTGGTGGCGGCGACCCTGACCGCCTTCACCCTCTTCGACTCCGATACGCCGATCTGGCTCCTGGAAGTCGTCTTCTTCCTGATGGGCACCGGCATGGCGCACATCATGACGCCCACCAGCGTCGTGATCATGCAGGCCCTGCCGCGCGAGAAGGCCGGCTCCGCGTCCGCGCTCAGCAACACGTTCCGGCAGGTCGGCGGCGCCCTCGGCATCGCGGTCCTCGGCTCCGTGCTCTCCACGGCGTACCGGAACGGGGTCGAGGACCAGCTGGCCGTGCTGCCCGAAGGGGCCCGGCACACCGCGGGCGAGTCCATCGAGGCGACCCTCGGCGTCGCGGCGAAGCTCGGCCCCAAGGGCGAGCCCCTGATCGCCGCGGCCAACGACTCCTTTCTGCACGCCATGCACGTCACGGCGGTGTGGGGCGCGGGCGTCGCCGTGCTCGGCGCACTGGTCGTCTTCCTCTTCCTGCCGGGACGTACGCCTGCGGAGCCCGGCCTGCCGGAGAAGGCGGACGAGCCGGTGAGCGCCACCGGGCGCTGAGGCAGAATCGGCGCGGCAGCCGGTGCGGGAAGAGGGAGAGACGACGTGGGCGTGCGGGTCGCGGGCGACGGTGGCATCGCGAAGGGAGCGCCCCTGGCCAGGAGTGGCCGGGGGCGGCCCAGGAGCGAGGCCGTGGAGCAGGCGATCATCGAGGGCGTGGTGCGGCTCCTGGAGGAGGGCGTCTCGCTCAGCGAGCTGTCCATCGAGCGGATCGCCCGCACCGCCGGCGTCGGCAAGGCCACCATCTACCGGCGCTGGGACGGCAAGGAGGCCCTCTTCGTGGACGTCCTGCGCGCCTTCGAGGAACCGGACCCCGTACCGCCCGGCACCTCGATGCGCGACGACCTCGTCTGCGTTCTGGAAGGGCTCCGCCGCCGCGGCCTGACCATCCGCTCCTCGGCCCTCCTGCACAACGTGTTCGCCCAGATGAAGACCCTGCCCAAGCTGGCGGAGGCGTACCAGGAGACGGTCGTCGCGCCCCGCCGCCGCGTGATCCTCGACGTGCTGCGGCGAGGCATCGCCGACGGCGAGCTGCGCCCGGACATCGACGTGGAGACGGCCAACGACCTCTTCGTGGGCCCCATGCTGCTCCGCACGATCCTGCGGCAGGGCGCGCCGCTCGACGACGGCCTCCCGGAGCGGATCGTCGACACGGTCCTGGAGGGGCTGCGGCCCGCGAAGTGAGAGCCTGTCTTCGAACCGGCGCACGTTCTCCGCGGCCCGGCGGTCGCGGATATGCGCGTTTCGTCACAGAGAGCGCTCACCCCGGTGGATCAGGAACCCCTCGCGCCGCCCCGGTCGTCCTGGACCCTGTACGGCCGTCGTGGACGGCAGGGACGACACCGGATCATCGCCTAGGGTTTCAGGGGGCGGGACAGACGGTGTGCACGGCAGGCAGTGAGGCGACGAGAGTATGGCGCAGGCGTACATGACGGAGACGGGCAGCGGCGGCTCGGGCCCCGAGCGTCCGGGGTCCCGGTTCCGCCGCCTGCTCGAGGGCTGGCGGGGCGACCCGGGCATCTGGCGGCGCGGACTGGTCACGGCGGGCGCCGCGGTCCTCATCGCGCTGGTGATGCTCTTCCACGCGCAGATCCCCAACAACGTGGGCAACCTCGGCAGCCTGACCGAGACGTTCCTGCCCTGGCTCGGCCTCTTCATCCCGGTGCTGCTGGTCGTCGCGGTGGTCCGGAAGTCCGCCACCGCGCTGATCGCCCTGCTGCTGCCCGTGATCATCTGGCTCAACTCGTTCGGCGGCCTGATCACCGGCAAGTCGGGCGGCACCGGCGGCGACCTGACCGTGGCCACGCACAACGTGAACGCGGACAACCCCGACCCCACCGGCACCGCCCAGGACGTCGCCTCGTCCGGCGCCGACGTCATCGCGCTGGAAGAGCTCACCGCGGACGCCGTCCCCACGTACGAGAAGGCGCTGGCGGGGGAGTACAAGTACCACTCGGTGAAGGGCACCGTCGGCCTCTGGAGCAAGTATCCGCTGACCGACGCCAAGCCCGTGGACATCAAACTGGGCTGGGTGCGCGCGATGCGGGCGACGGTGAACACGCCCAAGGGCGACGTCGGCGTCTACGTCGCGCACCTGCCCTCGGTGCGCGTGAAGCTCGACGCGGGCTTCACCGCCAACCAGCGCGACAACAGCGCCGACGCGCTCGGCGAGGCCATCGCCGACGAGAAGCTCGGCAAGATCGTCCTGCTCGGCGACCTCAACGGCACGATGAACGACCGCGCCCTGAACGCGGTCACCTCCCAGATGCGCTCCACGCAGGGCGCGGCGGGCGACGGCTTCGGCTTCAGCTGGCCCGCGTCGTTCCCGATGGCGCGCATCGACCAGATCATGGTCAAGGGCGTCGAGCCGGTCTCCTCCTGGACGCTCCCCGAGACGGGCAGCGACCACCTGCCGATCGCGGCGCGGGTCGACCTCTCCTCGTAACGTCCGCGTGGTCCGCAGGTGACCGCACGGCCGCGATCTCACGGAATACTGGGTGGGCGAGGGTTTGTTCCGTACGTAAACTTACGGATTCCCCTTTCTTTCGCAGCGCGCATCGCACCGCGCACCACACCCCCCACACCGCACCGCCCCCGTTCCGTGGAAGGTACTTCTTCATGCCCCTGGCCCTGCTCGCCCTCGCCGTGGGCGCCTTCGGCATCGGCACCACCGAGTTCGTGATGATGGGCCTGCTGCCCAACGTCGCCGACGACCTGCACCTGTCCATCCCCACCGCCGGACACCTGGTCTCCGCGTACGCGCTCGGCGTCGTCATCGGCGCCCCGCTGCTCGCCGCCGTCACCGCGAAGCTCCCGCGCCGCCGCGTCCTCATCGGCCTGATGGTGCTCTTCGTGGTCGGCAACGCGCTGTCGGCGGCGGCCCCCGACTACCACCTGCTGATGGCCGCCCGCTTCCTCAGCGGGCTGCCGCACGGCGCGTTCTTCGGCGTCGGCGCGGTCGTCGCCACCGGGCTCGTCGCCCCCGAGCGCAAGGCCCGCTCGGTCTCCCTGATGTTCCTCGGCCTGACCGTCGCCAACATCGTCGGCGTGCCGGTGGCCACGGCGATGGGCCAGCAGCTCGGCTGGCGCGCCACGTTCCTCGCGGTGAGCGCGATCGGGCTCGCGGCCATCGCCGCGCTCGCCCTCCTGGTCCCGGCCGACCACGGCCACGGCGACGCGGCGGGACTGCGCGGCGAGCTCCGCGCGCTGCGCAGCCTCCCGGTGTGGCTGGCGCTCGGCACGACCGTCGCGGGCTTCGGGGCGCTCTTCGCGGCGTACAGCTACATCACGCCGATGCTGACGGACGCGGCCGGTTACGCCGAGTCCAGCGTCACGCTGCTCCTCGCCCTGTTCGGCGTGGGCGCGACGGCGGGCAACCTGCTGGGCGGGCGCCTCGCGGACCACTCCCTGCGCGGCACGCTCTTCGGCGGTCTCACGGCGCTGGCCGTCGTCCTCGCCCTCTTCCCGCTGCTCATGAGCGCCGGGTGGAGCGCGGCCATCGGTGTCGCCCTGCTCGGCATGGCGGCGTTCACGACGGGCTCGCCGCTCCAGCTCATGGTCATGGAGAAGGCGTCGGCGGCCCCGTCGCTGGCGTCCTCCGCCAACCAGGGCGCGTTCAACCTCGCCAACGCGGGCGGTGCCTGGATCGGCGGCCTCGCCCTCGCGGCCGGCTTCGGCGTGACGTCCCCGGCGGTGACCGGCGCCCTTCTGGCGGTCCTGGGCCTCGGGGTCGCGGGCCTGGCGTACGCGGTGGACCTGCGGCGCGGTCCCGTACCGGGTACGGAGCGGGTGGTGGCCTCGTCGGCCGAGCAGCGCGAGCCGGCCCGCCACTGACCGGCCGACCACCCACCCGGGGGCGGCGCCCCTACGGCCTCGTCCGGTGCGGGGCCGACGGGTGGGTGGGTGGGCGGGTGGGAAGAAGATCCGCCGCGAAGCGGCGGCTCAGTACACCGCCACCCCTCAGCCGGAGGCGGACTCGCGCCAGCGGTTGGTGATGGGCAGGCGGCGGTCCTTGCCGAAGCCCTTCGCGGAGATCTTCGTCCCCGGCGGGTACTGCCGCCGCTTGTACTCCGCGGTGTCCACCATCCGCAGCGTCTTGACGACCAGCTCCCGGTCGTACCCCGCGGCCACGATCGCGTCGGCGCCCTGGTCCCGGTCGACGTAGAGCTCGAGGATCGCGTCCAGGACCGGGTAGTCGGGGAGCGAGTCCGTGTCGACCTGGTCGGGGCGGAGCTCGGCGCTCGGCGGCTTGCTGATGGAGTTCTCCGGGATCGGCGGCGTCTGCCCCCGCTCCCGCGCCGCGCGGTTGCGCCACTCGGCGAGCCGGAAGATCGACGTCTTGTACACGTCCTTGATCGGGCCGTACGCCCCCACGGAGTCCCCGTAGAGCGTCGAGTACCCCACCGCCAGCTCCGACTTGTTGCCCGGCGCGAGCACGATGTGCCCCTCCTGGTTGGAGATCGCCATCAGCATCGTGCCGCGCAGGCGCGACTGGAGGTTCTCCTCGGCGAGCCCGGTGAGCCCCAGCGAACCCATGTACGCGTCGAACATCGGCGCGATCGGCACGGTCCGGAAGTTGAGCCCGGTGCGCCGCGCCAGCTCCTCCGCGTCGCCGATGGAGTGGTCGGACGAGTAGCGGGACGGCATGGCGACGCCGTACACGTTCTGCGCGCCCAGCGCGTCGCAGGCGATGGCGGCGGTGAGCGCCGAGTCGATGCCGCCGGAGAGGCCGATCAGGACGCTGCTGAAACCGTTCTTCGCGGCGTACGCGCGAAGTCCCACGACGAGCGCCGAGTACATCTCCTCGTCGTCGTCGAGCCGCTCGGCATACCCACCGGTGAGCTCCGCCTCGTACGCCGGAAGGGGCTCCTCCGAGAGCGTGACGTGCTCGATGCGCAGACCGTCGTCCACGACACCGGACGGCGGCACGGGCGCGGCGGCCGGCAGGTCGAGATCGAGGACGACACAGCCCTCGGAGAACTGCGGGGCACGGGCGATGACTTCGCCGTCCTTGTCGACGACGATCGAGTCGCCGTCGAAGACCAGCTCGTCCTGCCCGCCGATCATCGCGAGGTACGCGGTGGTGCAGCCGGCCTCCTGCGCGCGCTTTCGCACGAGGTCGAGACGCTGGTCGTCCTTGTTCTGCTCGTACGGCGACGCGTTGATGGAGAGCAGCAGCCCCGCCCCCGCACTGCGCGTCGCCGGAACGCGGCCGCCGTCCTGCCAGAGGTCCTCACAGATGGCGAGCGCGACGTCGACGCCGTGCACCCGCACGACCGGCAGGGTCTCACCCGGCACGAAGTAACGGAACTCGTCGAAGACGCCGTAGTTGGGCAGATGGTGCTTGGAGTACGTCAGGACGCACTCCCCGCGGTACAGCACCGCCCCCGCGTTGCGCGGCGCGCCCGCGGGCTGGCCGAACTTCGGCTTGGCCTCCTCGGTGCGGTCGAGGTAGCCGACGACGACCGGCAGCTCGCCGAACCCCTCGTCCCGCAGCCGCACCGCGAGCGCGCGCAGCGCCTCCCGGGAGGCCTGGACGAAGGACGAACGCAGCGCGAGGTCCTCGACGGGATAGCCGGTCAGCACCATCTCGGGGAACGCGACGAGATGCGCCCCCTGCTCGGCGGAGTGCCGGGTCCAGTGGACGATCGCCTCGGCGTTCCCGGCGAGATCGCCGACGGTCGAGTCGATCTGATTCAGAGCGAGGCGTAGTTGAGGCACGGAATCAGTGTAATCGTCAGAGCGACGCGATGCCCTGCTGGGGCGGCGGTGGGGGTGCTCCCGGGGGGCGGGTCCGGGAACACCGGCCTTTCGTTGCGGCAGCTGATCAGCTGCGGTGGCCGATCAGCTGCGGTAGCCGAGGACCGTCATCATCCCTGCCTCCGCGTGGTAGACGTTGTGACAGTGGATCATCCACAGGCCCGGGTTGTCCGCGTCGAAGTCCACTGTCAGGCTGCCGTTCGGCAGGACGATCGCGGTGTCCTTGCGAGGCCCGCCCGGCACGTTCGCCAGGGCGAAGGTGTGGCCGTGGAGGTGCACGGGGTGCCACATCGAGGTCGAGTTGGCGAAGGTCAGGCGGACCCGCTCGCCCGCGCGGACGGGGTGGCGCCGGCCGGGGGAGTAGGGCTTCCCGTCGAAAGCCCAGTCGTACTTGGCCATGCTGCCCGTCAGCCGCAGCCCGACCGTGCGGTCCGGCTTGCGGGAGGACAGGGCGACGGACTCGTGCGACCGCAGCTTGTCGGCCGTCAGGAGGCGGCCCGTCAGCTCCTCGGGGCGGGTCGACGCGGTGGGCGCGGCCCCGCCGCCCGTGCGCAGCACCGCGAGCGCCGCCGCCTTCTTGCCCTCGGCCACCGCGGTCAGCGGGAAGACGCCGTCCTTGGCGGTGACCAGTACGTCGTACCGCTCGCCCATGCCGAGGAGCAGCGCCTCCGTCTTCGCGTGCCGCACCGGGAAGCCGTCCGTGTGCGTCACCGTCATCTCGTGTCCGCCGAGCGCCACGCGGAAGGCCGTGTCCCCGCCGGCGTTGATGATGCGCAGGCGGATGCGGTCGCCGGGGCGGGCGCGGAACTGTGAAGGTGCCTGGGCCGTGCGGCCGTTGACGAGATAGTGCGGGTAGGCCACGTCTCCCGCGTCGCCGCCCAGGAGGTCGCTCTTGGCGCCCATCATCATGCGGGAGGGGCCGGACGGCTTCGGTGACGGGGCGGTGCGTGCGGCCGCATGGGACCTGCTCGACCTGCTCGACATATTCGACATGTCGTGGCTGGAGCGGCCGGAGTCACCGCCGTGGCCACCGTGGCCCCCCGAGTCCTCGCCGCCCATGTCGTGGTCGGCCATGCCCTTGCTCAGCTCGGCGAGGACGCCGTCCGGGGTCGAGCCGTCCACTCCGTCGACCCAGTCGTCGAGGACGACCACCCACTCCTTGTCGTACTTCAGCGGTTCCCTCGGGTCCTCGACGATCAGGGGTGCGTACAGCCCGCGGTCCTGCTGGGTGCCGGAGTGCGGGTGGAACCAGTACGTCCCCGGGTGCGGCACCGCGAAGCGGTAGGTGAAGTCCGCTCCGGGCTTGATGTCCTGCTGGGTGAGGCCGGGGACGCCGTCCATGTCGTTGCGCAGAGCGATGCCGTGCCAGTGCAGGGAGGTGGGCTGCGGGAGGTGGTTGGCGAGGGTGAGGGCGAGGGTGTCGCCGGCGGTGACCCGGAGCTCCTTGCCGGGGAGCCGGTCCCCGTACGTCCACGTCCTGACCGTGGGGCCGCCCAGGTCGAGCTTGGCCTCCACCGCGGTCAGCCTCACCTCGCGGGTCCGGCCGCCCCGGCCGCGCTCCTTCTCGGCGGCCGCGACCTCCTTGCCCGCGGGGTCCACGTAACCCTCGGACCCGGAGGTGCCGCTTCCGCCGCTTCCGCCGTGCCCGCTGTGACCGCCGTCCGGGTCCGAGTCGGAACAGGCCGTCAGGACTCCGGCCCCGGCGACGGCGGCAGCGGCGCCGAGCAAGGTGCGCCGGGAGGGGGCGGGTAGGGAGGGCGCGGGTCGTGAGGGAACGTGCGGAAAAGCTTCGTTACGCATGACTGAGTGACACCTCGTCGTGTGGTGCGTGCAGATGAACGGACGCATCTGCTGCTTCTGGTACACCGCTCGGCACCCGCGGGTTCCCACTGGGACACCACGAGTTCGGCGGGCAGCGCGAGCAGCGCCGGCCGCGCGGGCCGCGAGGGCAGTGCGAAGCAGCCGGTGCGCAGGCCTAAATGCGCAGCACCGACAGACGGGAGAGGAGTATGCGGGGCGGTGGCGGGTTGGGCCGCAGGGTGTGCAGGAGCCGCCCGGGAACGTGCGGGTGGACGATGCCAGGCCCCAGCCGCAGCAGCCCCGCCCGCACGAGCGCGAGAAGCGTGAACGCGCCCAGCACCGCCAGGCACACGGACAACGGGTCCATCGCCATACCGCCACCGTGCGGCCCGGAACCGGAGCCGGCCATGGGCGCAGCCCCGCCCGCGCTCTCATCCACGCCCCGGTCGCCGTGGCGGCCGGGGTTCATGAGGCCCTGGTGGGCGACGGCATCCGGCCGCGGTTCCGCGGCCACAAGCACGGCACGCGAACCGGTCCCGCCCACCTCTTGGCCGGCGGCCTGCCGGGCTTCGCGGGCCGCGTGGCCGGCTGTCGTGGGGGGCTCGTCGGCCGTGCGCGGCACGCGGGAACCGGACTGGCCGCTCACGTGGCCGGCGGCCTGCCGGGCTTCGCGGGCCGCGTGACCGTCTGCCGTGCGCGGCTCGTCGGCCATGCGCAGCACGCGCGAACTGGACTGGCCGCCCACGCGACCGGCGGCCTGCCGGGCTTCGCGGGCCGCGTGGCCGGCTGCCGTGCGCGGCTCGTCCGCCAGGCGCAGCACACGCGGACCGGGCAGGCCGCTCACGTGATCGGCGGCCGCACGGAGTTCACCGCCCGCAGGATCCGGATCTGCATTCGGCCGGGGCCCGCCGGTCATGTCACCGGCAGCCGCGCGGGACTCAGCGGCCATGCGCAGGGCAGGCGAACCGGGTCCGCCGACCACGTGACCGGTACTCACCGCGGACGCGCCCGCGTCCGCCACATGGCCGCCGCCCCCATGCGGGCCGCCGCCGGGATCCCCGGAGGGGTGCCCCAACGTATGCATGGTCACGATGCCGAAGAGCAGGGCGACTAGCAGCAGTAGCTGCCCGTGGCCCGGGTGGCTCCTCGTGGTCGGCATGAGGAAAACCCTACCCCCGGCGGGTATGCGGCGACATGCGGGTCCCCGTCACTCCGACGATCATGAGCGCATGACGAATCGGGATGAAATGGAGCAGACCGGGGCAGGAAGCCTGCCTGAGCCGGACCCCGCCATTCCGCGGCAGTTCATCTCGTGGCTGACGCTGGCCCTGATGACCACCGCGTCCGTGGCCAGCCTGCGCCCCTCGCCCTCGATGGCCATCTACGGACTGGCCGCCGTCTTCCTCTACCTCCTGCCCGCCGTGGTCTTCCTCCTCCCCACCGCCCTCGTCGGCGCCGAGCTCGCCTCCGGGTGGTCCGGTGGCATCTACCGCTGGGTGAGCGAGGCCCTGGGCAAGCCGCTCGGGTTCGTCGCCGTCTGGTGCCAGTTCGCCATGACCATCGCGTACTACCCGAGCCTGCTCGCCTACGTCGCCTCGACATTCGCGTACGTCGTCCATCCGAGCCTCGCCGAAAACGGCCTCTACGTAGCGATCGTCATCGTCGTCATCTACTGGACCGGCGTGTGGGTCACCTGCCGGGGGACCAAGACAGTCGCCGGGCTGTCCTCCTGGGGGCTCGTCATCGGCACCCTCGTCCCCGGTGCCGTCCTCGTCGCGCTCGGCATCGTCTTCCTGGGGCAGGGCAATCCGTCCGCCGCCCCGATGAGCCCCGACCACTGGCTGCCCCCGTGGACCGGCCTCGCCAGCCTGGTCCTCATCGTCAACAACTTCCTCTCCTACGCGGGCATGGAGATGAACGGCGTCCACGTGTCGTCGCTGCGCCACCCCCGCTCCGAGTATCCGCGCTCGATCTTCCTCGCCACCGGCCTCGTCCTGCTGATCTTCATCCTTCCGGCCCTGGCCATCAGCTGGGTCATGCCGTCGGGGGAGCTCAGCCTCACCGCCGGTCTGATGCAGGCCTTCCAGGCCTTCTTCGACCACTTCCACGTCGGCTGGCTGACGAAGGTCGTCGGGATCATGCTCGTCATGGCCGCGCTCGGCGGCATGCTCACCTGGCTCGCGGGGCCCGCGAAGGGCCTCGTGACGCTCTCCCGGCAGGAGGGCTATCTGCCGCCCGTCCTGCAGAAGTTCAACAAGGCGGGCGTCCCCCGGAACATCATGGTCGCGCAGGGTGTGATCACCACCCTGATCGGTGTCCTCTACGCCTTCAGCGACGACGTCTCCAGTGCGTACTGGATGTTCTCCGTCATCACCGTGCAGATCTACCTCATCGCGTATCTGCTGATGTTCGTCGCCGTCGTACGGCTGCGGAAATCTCATCCCGAAGTACCACGCGGCTTCGTGGTCCCCGCCGTGACGCTCGTCGCGTCGGTCGGATTCGTCGCGTCGCTCGCCGCGCTGACCATCGGCTTCGTGCCGCCCGACCAGTTCGGGAAGGGGCCGCTCTGGCGCTATCTGCTGATCGTCGGCGGCGGCCTCCTCGCGCTCGGGGTTCTGGCGCCCGCGGCCTTCCTCAAGTTCCGCAAACCCAGCTGGATCCACCCCGAGCATCGGCCGGCCCATGCCCCGAAATAGCGCTTGCCCGAACGCAACCTCTGCGACGCCGCCTGTGACGCCCTCCACGACTCCCGGGACGGCGGCCGTAGTACCCATGCCCTGGCACCGGCCCGCCGTCGCCGTATTCCTGGTGGCCGGCGCCCTCGCGTACAGCACGTGGCCGGCCGAGGCGTTCCTGGCGACCGGGCTGTCGCCGCGCACGGCTTACGTCAGCGAGCTCGCCGCCGAGGACCAGCCGTACGGGTCGTTCTTCCGCGCCGCGGACTTCGTCGCGGGCCTCCTCGTCGTCGCGGGCGCGGCGGTCGCCCTGGCGCGGCTGCCGCTTCGGAGCCGGTGGGCCACGGCGGGCTGGGCCGGACTCGCGCTGTTCGGGGCGGCGACGGCGGCCGACTCCCGGCTGCCGCTCAGCTGCGCGGCGACCGCCGACGCGGGCTGCGCCGCGCGCGAGCAGGCGGGCACCGTCCCCTGGACGCACTCCGCGCACGCATTCAGCAGCAGCCTGGCGGTCACCGGGGCGCTGGTCGGCATGGTGCTGCTCACGGTCGCCGCGCGCCGCCACGCCGGTACGCGGCCGCCACTCGCGCGCGCCGGCCCTCTCCTCGTCGTCCTCGAACTGGCCGCCACGGGGTGGACCCTGGCATCCGTCGCCGCGTTCGAGGCCGGGCGGGGGACGTGGGGGCTCGGGGTGGGCCAGCGCCTCCAGGTGCTGGTGATCGCGGTGTGGCTGGTGATGCTCGCCCGGTCGGCGTCGAGAGCGGCGAAGGCGCCGTCTTCGGAGGCAGGGCAGGAGTGAGCTTCGTACGTGTCGGAGGAGTCCCGCACCACGTCGAGGTGATGGGGACCGGGCCGGTGTGCGTGCTCAGTGCCGGGCTCGGGCTCGGCTGGTTCGACTGGGACCCGGTGGTACCGCTGCTGGCCCCGCACCGGACCGTGGTCCGCTTCGACCGCCCCGGCCTCGGACTCAGCGGCCACGCGCGCGTGGCGCCCACGGTGCGGGGGGAGGCGGAACGGATCCTGCGCGTCCTCGACGCGGTACGGCCCGGGGCGGAGGACGAACGGGTGACGGTGGTCGGGCACTCTCTCGCCGGCTTCCATGCGGAGGCGTTCGCGCGGTTGTACCCGGGGCGTACGGGAGGGCTTGTACTGGTCGACTCCAGCGTCGAGGAGCGGCCGCGGGCGTTGTTGCCGCGCGGGGTGCGGGTGGGGGCCACGCGCGCGTGCGGGGTGCTGTTGCGGGCGACGGGTCTCCCTCGGGCGGTGGGGCCCGCGCTTCGGCGGCTGGTGGCGCCCACTCCGTGGGCGTGGGTGTACGGAAGCAGCCGCGTGTGGCGGGCGGCGCTCATGGAGTACGCGACGTACGCCGACGCGGCGCGTGAACTCGCCGCGCTCCGGCGGCACGTGGCCCTGCCGGGCGGGCTTCCGGTGACGGTACTCGCGGCGTACGCGGGTGGCTCGCGCCGTTGGCTCGCCCGCCAGCGGAGGCTGGCCCACCACCTCGACGGAACCTTCCACGTCGCCGAGCCGTCGAGCCACCTGGTGATGCGCGACCGCCCGGACACCGTCGCGAAATCAATCCTGACGACAACACCGTGACAAAACGCCCCCACACCCGACAACCGGGCCCGTCAGGGGCGCGGGGAACTGCGCGACCGGATCACCCGCACACTGTCCCGGATCACGATGTGCGTGCCGAGGACATGGCGTTCCTGGCCCGCCGCCGGGGAGCCGGAGAGCGCGCGGCGGACCGCCGTGCGGCCCATCTCCTCCGCGGGGATGTGGACGGTCGTCAGGCCGGGGGTGATGTCGGCGGCCACCGGGTCGTCGTTGTAGCCGACGACCGACATGTCCTCCGGCACCCGCAGCCCGTACTCGCGGAGTGCGATGATCGCCGCCGCCGCGGCGCGGTCGTCGCCCGCGAAGACCGCCGTGAAGTCGGGTTTTCCGTCGGACGCGTCGAGCAGGTCCCGCATGGCGCGGTAGCCGTGGTTCTGGCCGAAGCCGACGCCGTGGAGGAGGGCCTCGTCGCGCGGCACCCCGTGGTCGGCGAGTGCCCGGAGGTAGCCGGCGAGCCGGTCCTCGCCGGTCGTGTTGCCCGGCTCGTAGCCGAGCAGCGCGATCCGCCGGTGGCCGGCGCCCAGGAGGTGGCTGGTCACGGCGTGGGCGCCCGCTTCGTTGTCGTACTCGACGACCAGCGCCGGCATGTCGGGCGTCGGCGCAGGACGCCCGCACAGCACGAGCCGGGAGCCCGCCGCCGCGAGCGCCTCGGCGTACCGCGCCATCCGCTGCCGGTACTCGTCGTCCTGGACCGCGCCGCCCACCAGCATCACGGCCTCGGCGGCCTGTTCCCGCATCATCTGGACCAGGGCCAGCTCGCGGGCCGGATCGCTGCCCGTGGACGCGACCAGGGTGAGGCGGCCGCGCTCGGCGGCCTCGACCTCCACGCCCTGCGCGAACTGCGCGTAGAACGCCCCCACCACGTCGTACATGAGCACCGCGATCGTCTTGCGGCCCGCGCCCGCCAACGCGCGCGCGTGCGCGTTGGCGACGTAATCCAGGTCCTTGACCGCGCGCAGCACCTTGGCGCGCGACGCCGTGGACGTCGGGTAGTTGCCCGCGAGCACCCGCGAGACCGTCGCCACCGAGACGCCCGCGCGCGCGGCCACCTCGCGGATGGTGACCCGCTCACCCACTGTGTCTCCCTCACCTAGCCATCGGTCGACCGCCGTCCGGCGGCCAACCCGCCGGGAGCGGGGCGGAGTTGCGGCCGCCATGGCCTGTCCCGCCCCGGTCCCATCATCCCGCGCCCCGCCGCCGGGTCAGTGCGCGGCCTCGTACTCCTTCAGGAACTCCTCGGCGGCCCGCTCGCCGCCCTGCGACCGCCACTTGCGGTAGACGCCGTCCCAGTCGGATAGCTTCTTGCGGCCGGAGACGATCGCCGTCACGCCGTCCTCGATGACCTGCTGCATGGAGGCGCCCTGCCGGTTGTACGTGTCCGACATGAGGCCCCAGTGGTCGTCGGGCACGAGGAGTGGGACGACCTTCTTCTCCCAGGCGTGCAGCCGCTCGGTGAGGTCGGGGAAGCCGGGGAAGTACAGGGGCTGCGGCGCGTCCATGAGGTACGGGAAGGGCAGGTTGGTCCTGGAGTCGATCAGGCCGAGCTCGGTGGCGACCGGGTCGCCGTCCTTGTTGTACCTGAAGTGGGTGCCCTCCACTCCGTAGTGCATCAGCTCGTACTCCTTCGAGCCGAACGGCGAGGCCAGCCAGTCGAGCACCCGCAGCATCAGCCGCACCCGCTCCTTGGAGGCCTTCTTGATGACGGTGTAGCCGAAACAGCCGCGGTTCTGCTGGTAGACGGGTGTCGTGCCGTCGACCGTGTAGGGCTCGGCGACGTCGAGGGTGAACTCGTCCTTGATGCCCTGGGCGTTGGAGATGACGGCGCCCCAGCCGTCGGTCATCGAGCGGACGGTGCCGTTGTAGAACTGGGTCTTCAGGTCGACCTGGGAGATCGACGTGGCGTCGGGGTTGTACGAGCCGGCCTTGCGCACCCCGGCCATGTACTCGAGGGCGGCCTTGAACGCGTCGGTCCCGTACATGTCGGTGACCTTGCCGTCCTTGATCTGCCATTGGTTGGGCGCGCCGTGCCACATCGCGTGGTACAGGTATCCGAAGAAGCCGACCGCCGACGCGCCGAGGGCGTACTTCCTGCCCTGCGAGGCCTCCTTCGCCATCGTCCGGAAGTCGGACGCGGACATCCCCGGCTCGTACCCGGCCTTGTCGAACGCCTCACGGTTGATGAACATCGCGCCCTGCACCTTGGCGCGCTCGATCGGCAGCCCGTAGATGCGCCCGGCGATGCGGCCCATGCCCTCCCAGGCGTACGTGGGGATGTTGGCGAGGTTGGGGTAGTCCTTGACCGCGTCGCCCGACAGGTGCTCGCTCAGATCGGCGCACCGCGACTTCACGAACTGCGACTCGCGCGGCAGGACGTACCCGCCCCCGAAGTTGATCATGTCGGGCAGGTCGTCGCCCGACATGAGCGTGGACATCTTGGCGCGGAAGTCCGCGTCCGGCACGACGGTGAACTCGACCTCCACGCCCAGCGCCTCGTTGACGGCCTGCCAGTACTCGTTGCGGCCGACCGGCTTCGGCGGGGTGCCGTAGGTGATGGTCATGACCTTGATCTTCTGCTTGCCGGTGCCCGGCTTCTCGCTCGTCGCGCGCACCAGCTCGCGCGGATACTTCGTGTACCCGGGCTGGACGCCTTCGGCGGTCGGCGCGAGGTCGGGAGTGGGGCCCTTCGCCGGCGTGTACTTCGGCCAGGGCACCGCCTTCTTGCCGGCGTTGGCGACGTCGCCGCCGCCGCTGGAGCCGGTCGAGCAGGCGGTGAGGACGGACGGGGCGGCCAGGGCGGCGCCGCCGACGGCTATGGAGCGGAGCACGGTACGCCGCGACATCGAGGAACCGGACACGTGGGTGAGCCCTTCTGAACGACGGGGTGCGGAGGGAGGGTGGATTGCGGTATCAGCTCTTGATGGCGCCGGTGAGCACGCCCTTGGTGAAGTACTTCTGCAGGAAGGGATAGACGAGCAGGATCGGCACGGTGGCGATCACCAGGACGGCCATCTGCGTCGTCTGCGGGGCGGAGACCATGCCGGCCTCGCTCAGCCCGGTGTCGGCGATCTGGGATCCGCCGATGACGTACGTCCGCAGGACCTGCGAGAGCGGCCAGTGGCCGGACTCCATGTAGATGGAGGCGTGGAACCAGGCGTTCCAGTAGCTCACGGCGTAGAAGAGGGAGACCACGGCGAGCGCCGCCTTGGACAGCGGCAGCACGATCCGCCACAGGATGTGCCAGTCACCGGCGCCGTCGAGCCGGGCGGCCTCGTACAGCTCCTCGGGTATCCCCTGGAAGAAGCCGCGCAGCACGATGAGATTGAAGACGTTGATGAGCACGGGGGCGATCAGCGCGGCGTACGTATCCATCATCCCCATCCCCTTGACCAGCAGAAAGGCAGGGATCATGCCGGGCGGGAAGAGGAAGGTGAAGAGGATGAGCAGCAGCACGGGCTTGCCGCCGAAGACGCCGGGGCGGGCCAGTGCGTACGCCAGGAAGGTGGTGCACGCGAGCGAGAAGAGCGTGCCCACGACCGTGAGGCCGACGCTCACGCCGAGCGCCTTGGTGACGATGCCGCCGTCGAGGATGGTCCGGTAGGCGCGCAGCGTCGGATCGCTCGGCCACAGCACCCAGCCGCCGTTGTCCACGACCTCCTGGTTGGAGGCGAGCGACGTCGAGATGATGACGAGGAACGGCACGAGCACGAGCGCGAGAACGACCGTCACCGCGACCGCCTTGGCGGCCTTGGTCGCGAACCGCGGCTTCTCCATCCAGGCGGGCCTGGTGACGTGTCCGGCACTCACTTGTAGACCCCCTGCTCGCCGAGCCGGTGGGCGATCCGGTTGGCGGTGAAGACGAGCGCCGCGCCGACGACGCCCTTGAACAGGCCCGCGGCCGCCGCGTATCCGGTGTCGCCGCCGACGATTCCCTGCCAGAAGACGAACGTGTCGAGCACCTCGCCGACCTCCGGGCCGACCGACTGCCGCTGGAGCAGCATCTGTTCGAAGCCGACCGAGAGGATGTCGCCGAGCCGCATGATCAGCAGCAGGATGATGATGGGCCGGATGCTGGGCAGCGTGACGTGCCAGAAGCGCCGCCAGGGCCCGGCCCCGTCGATCGCCGAGGCCTCGTACAGCTGCTCGTCGACCTGCATCAGCGCGGCGAGGAAGATGATCGTCCCCCACCCCGCGTCCTTCCAGATCACCTCCACGACGACGAGCGGTTTGTACGCGTCCGGATTGCCGATGATGTCGACGGTGTGCAGCCCTGCATCACTCAGGAACGTGTTCAACAGGCCGGTGTCACTCAGCACTTGCTGGAAGAGCGCCACGACGACGACCCACGACAGGAAGTGCGGCAGATAGATCACGGACTGCGTGAAACGACGCAGCAGATCCGAGGTCAGGCTGTGCAGGAGCAGCGCGAGGGCGAGCGGCGCGGGGAAGAAGAAGACCAGCTGCAGCACGGCGATGAACAGGGTGTTCCACGTCGCGTGCCAGAAGTCCGGATCACCGAACATCCGCGAGAAGTTCTCCGTGCCCACCCACGGGCTGGCCCAGAGGCCGTCGAAGGGGACGTACTCCTTGAAGGCCACCGCATTGGCGACGAAGGCGCCGTAGTGGAAGACCAGGAAGTACGCGAGCCCCGGCACCATGAGCAGCACGAGGAAACGGGTGCGCTGAAACCGCTTCCACAACGTATCGCGACCAGATTTCGTCCTGTCTGACCCGTTATCGCACCTGCCGGGCGGCGTCACCGCCTCGGTTTCCGCCCGGTCCTTCGTCACCGTCGCCACGGCAACCCCTCCGTCGTCGGAATAAGGTGCCCGGAATCTAAAGCGGTTACTTCGCCCGGTCAACCCCCCTTACCCCGCTGTCTCTTGACCACGATCCCGGATTGGTCCTAGCCTCCAGGCGCTGGTTGGTAACCGGTTACTACGAGGGGCGGTCACGCGTGGCGGAGCAGGCAGAGCAGGCGGATCGACGAGAGCGGAAACGGGAGCGGGACGGTGGCGCCGGCGCGCCCGTCGCGGCGCTGGCCATGGGGGCCGAGGTCGCGGAGCGCGTGTTCACACCGGATCTACGCGAACGGCTCGCCCGCAGCGTACGGCCGGCCCCGCCGCTCCTCTCCGGAACGCTCACGTCACCCGGGGCGAGAGCGGTCCTAGCCGAGACGGAAGTCCTGATCACCGGCTGGGAATGCCCGCCCCTGACCCGGGAGATCCTCACCTCCGCCCCCCGCCTGCGCGCCGTCATCCACGCCGCGGGCTCCGTCAAACCGATGGTGACGGAGGCCGTGTGGGACCGCGGCATCATCGTCTCCTCGGCGGCGGACGCCAACGCGGACCCGGTGGTCGCCTTCACGCTCGCCGCGATCACGTTCGCGGCGAAGGGGGCGCTGCCGGCCTCCGCCGCGTACGCGGCCGGCTGGCCGCGCTTCACCGACCGCGCCGGGGCCGACGCCCGCACGGTCGGCGTCATCGGGGCGTCCCGGATCGGCCGCCGCGTGATCGCGGCACTGCGGGCGTCGGACGCGGGCTTCCGCGTCCTGCTCACGGATCCCTACGTCGCACCCGCCGAAGCGGCGGAACTCGGCGTCGAACCGGTCGATCTCGCCGACCTGTGCGCGCGCAGCAGCATCGTCACGGTCCACGCGCCCCAACTCCCCGAGACGGTCGGCCTCCTGAGCGCCGACATGCTGAAGCTCATTCCCGACGGCGGTGTCGTCATCAACACGGCGCGGGGCTCTCTGGTCGACACGGAGGCGCTGGCGCGGGAGTGCGGGGCGGGGCGCCTGGACGCGTTCCTCGACGTCACGGACCCCGAACCACTGCCCGCGGGGCACGCCCTGCTACGACTGCCCAACGTGCTCGTCACCCCGCACATCGCGGGGGCTCAGGGGAGTGAGGTGCGGAGGCTGGGGGAGTACGCGGTGTCCGAGGTCGAACGTTACGTCGCCGGGGCGGAGCTCCGAGGCCGCCTCCTCCGAGGCGACCTCTCCCGCCTGGCGTGACCTGGCCCCTGGGCCTTGAGCGGGGCCCCCGTCGCCGGGGTAGGGGCGACTAGCCCGCCGCTTCGCGGCGGATGTATCCCACCCACCCGCCCGTTTGCCCCGCGACGCCATGCGGGAGTAGGAGCGAGTCGTCCCACCGGGGCGCAGGCGCTCGCGCGCCGGAGGGGGTGTGGGGGTATGTGCGAACGGAGCACCGAGCGAACTCTGGCGTCTTTGGACTTGAGGCGTGACGCAGGGATAGCGAGTACGCACATACCCCCGCGCCCCCGCCCCACAACCGAGCATGGGCGAGCCCGGCCCAACGAGCCGCAGCGCCTGCTACAGAGGGTGCGCCCTCACCCACCCAGGCCAGCGCCCGCGCCAACGCCAGCACCCGCGCCCCGCGCCTTAAGCAGCGCAGCCATCAGCGAGATCTCCGACTCCTGAGACTCCACCATCCCCCGAGCCAGCCGCTGCTCCGCGGAGACCTCGCACCGGTCCACGCACCCCTGAGCCATATGCACCCCACCCCGGTGGTGCCGCGTCATGAGCTGGAGGTACAGGACCTCCGCCTTCTTGCCGCTCAGCTTCCCCAGCCGTTCGAGCTCCGCCCCCGTCGCCATCCCCGGCATCAGCGCACCGTCCTTGCCCGGCGGCACGTCGCCCATGCCCATCCAGTCCATCGGGGCGCCGTCCGGAACCTTCGGGAGGTCCCACAGGTCCAGCCAGCCGAGCAGCATCCCGCGCTGGTTGGCCTGGGTCTGGGCGATGTCGTACGCGAGGCGCCGCACTTCCTCGTCGTCGGTGCGGTCCCGCACGATGTAGGACATCTCCACGGCCTGCTGGTGGTGGACGGCCATGTCGCGGGCGAACCCGGCGTCGGCCGAGGAACTCGCGGGCGTACCCGTACCCGTACCCCCCGAGCCGGAGTCCGTCGCGGCGACCGCCGCCGTGATGCCGCCACCGGCGAGGACCGCGGCTGCGACGCCCCCGACGAGCCAGTTGGTGCGCCGCCTCACTGGCCGAGACCGCTCGTGCACGCCGCCCCCGGCTCAGGCGTCTGCTTGCCCTGGACGTACTTGGAGAAGAACTCCTTGACCTTCGGGTCGTCCGCGCCCGAGACCGTCCGCTGGTGGGCCCAGGCGGTCAGCATGACGGGGTCCTTCTGGTCCTTGACCGGGCTCATCAGGGAGTACGGCGTGGCCTTGACCTTCGCTTCGAGCTTCTTCAGGTCGGCGGGCTTCGCCTTGTCGTTGTACGTGACCCAGACGGCCCCGTGCTCCAGGGAGTGCACGGCGTTCACCTCCGGGATCTCCTTCTTGTAGACGTCGCCGTTGCAGTTCATCCACACCTGATTGTGGTCCCCGCCGACGGGCGGCGTCATGGGGTAGTCCACATTCTTCGTGACGTGCGTACGGCCGAGTTTGCCCCAGGACTTCTCGCCGTCCGCGGAGACCTTGTACTTCGGCCAGCCCTTCGCGTCGTCCTTGGAGTCGGAGTCGTCGGAGGCCTGGGAGAAGAGGAAGAACCCGCCCACGCCGAGCGCCGCGACGACGACCGCGCTGAGGGTGATCGTCAGGGCCCGCCCCCGGCGGTCACGCGCGCGATCGGCCCGGCGCATCTCCTCTATCCGGGCCTTGCGGGAAGCGTTGCTCGTGTTCTTGGCGGAACCCATGATGTGTCCTTCTGGGGAAAGGGCCGGACGGGACGACGAACGAGTCCGCTGATCGTAATGCGAGGGAGGCCCACTACTACAGGGCGTCCGAGCTACTACAGGGCGTCCGAGCGCGGAATTTGAGCCAGGGATGCGCATTACCTACGCTCGGAGGCATGCGGCTCATGCGATCCACCGACCTGGCGCTGCGCACCCTCATGCGCCTGGCCGTGGTGAGCGACGCGGCCCCCACGACAGCAGCCCCCAAGACAGCAGCCCCCACGACGCGCGAGGTGGCCGCCGACATGGCGGTGCCGTACACCCATGAGGCGAAGGTCGTCGCCGAGCTCCAGAAGATGGGCCTGCTGGAGGCCCGCAGGGGCAGGGGCGGCGGGCTCGCGCTGACGGAGGCGGGCCGCCGGGCGTCGGTCGGCGCGCTGGTGCGGGCCTTCGAGGGCACGGGCGACGTGGTGGACTGCGAGGGCGGCGGCACGCCGTGTCCGCTGAACTCGGCATGCCGCCTGCGGGACGCGCTGCGCAGGGCGCAGGAGGCCTTCTACGCCTCGCTGGACGGGCTGACGGTGGCGGACATCGTGGCGGCGCCGACGGGCCCGCTGCTCCTGGACATCACGACCCGCGACGCCACCTGAGCGGCCTGCGCGTCTTCCTCAGCCCTACGCCGGTTCTCAGCCCTGCGCCAGCCACAGGTCGGGGCCGAACACCTCGTAGTGGATGTCCGCGGCGGCGACCCCGCGCTCGATCAGCTGGGAACGTACCGTCCGCATGAACGGCAGCGGCCCGCACAGGTACGCGCGCGTGCCCGGCGCGACCGCGGGAAGCGCCGCCAGATCGGCGAACCCCGTGAGCTCCGAGGGGTGTCCCGCCGCGGGCCGCTCATAGAAGAAGTAGGCGGTGCCGTCCGGGAGTTTGCCGGTGTACGCCTCGTGGTCGGCGCGGAGTGCGTGGTCCGCGGGGGAGCGGTCCGCGTGCACGACCGTGACGGGTCCGCGGTGGCCGGCGGCGGCGAGCTGCTCCAGCATGGCGATCATCGGGGTGACACCGATGCCCGCGGAGGCGAGCAGCAGCGGAACGTCCGCGTCCGCGTCCGTCTCGTGGAGGACGAGGTCCCCGTACGGCGGGGAGACGCGCAGGACGTCCCCTTCGCGCACGCGCGCGTGCAGGTGGTTCGAGACCTCACCTTCGGGCGTCCCGGGCGCCCCCACGCCCCCCGGCACCCGCTTCACACTGATCTGCCGTATCGGGGAGCCAGAGCCGGAGCCGGCAGCCATGCCCGCCGCCCCGATTCCGCCCGACAAGCTGTACTGCCGTATCTGACGTGCCCCGTCCGCGAGTTCGACCTGAACGGACACGTACTGCCCCGCGCGGAAGCCCGGCACGGCCTGCGCCCCGTCGACGGGACGCAGGCGAAACGTGGCGACGTCGTCCGTTTCCTCGACGCGCTCCACCACTTCCCACTCGCGCCAGGTGTCGGCGCCCGCGGTGACGCCCTGTTCGGCGTAGAGGCGGGCCTCGATGGCGATGAGGGCGTTGGCCATGAGCCAGTAGACGTCGTCCCAGGCGGCGGCGACCTCGGGCGTGACCGCGTCGCCGAGCACCTCGACGATGGCGGCGAAGAGGTGCTGGTGCACCGTCCCGTACTGGTCGGGGGCGACGCCGAGCGAGGTGTGCTTGTGCGCGATGCGGTTGAGCATGACGTCCGGCCGCTCGTCGGGGTGCTCCACCAGGTGGACCGCGAAGGCGGCGATGGAGCCGGCCAGGGCCTGCCGCTGGGTTCCGGCGGCCTGGTTGCCCCGGTTGAACAGGTCCCGCAGAAGCTCAGGATGGGCCTCGAAGAGCCGTGCGTAGAACCGCTCGGTTATCTCCCCGATGGCGGCCCCGACGACGGGCAGGGTGGCACGGACGGTCGCGGCGGACTGCTCGGACAGCAACGGGACTCCTCAGCTCCGGGGAGATACGCCATACGCCTCCCTTGTCTGTTTTCAGACCGTAGAAAACTTGCATCTCATATGCAAGTTAACGTCGCCGGCAGCCGGCGGTGACGCGGAGAGAGATCCACGGCCCGCTGTTACCGAGCCGCCGCGAAGCAGGCACTATGGGCACAGAGCTCGGACACACAACACAGACACACAGCACGGACACACAGCACGGACACAGCGCGGCGGACGCGACGGCACGGAGCCCGCAACGCGTTCGAAACCGCGGAGTGGGATGCTCGGGTGTCAATGTGTCCCGGGCGTGTCCCGAGCGTGCCCAGAGTGTGTCCCGCGGCACGGACGCAGGTGGCCTGACCAGCAAGGATGGGTGGAAGCGGAAGATGAACAAGCAGCAGGAATTCGTGCTCCGTACGTTGGAGGAGCGCGACATCCGGTTCGTGCGCCTGTGGTTCACGGACGTCCTCGGCTTCCTGAAGTCGGTGGCGGTGGCCCCGGCCGAGCTGGAACAGGCCTTCGACGAGGGCATCGGCTTCGACGGTTCCGCCATCGAGGGCTTCGCCCGGGTGTACGAGTCGGACATGATCGCCAAGCCGGACCCCTCCACCTTCCAGGTGCTGCCCTGGCGTGCGGAGGCGCCGGGCACGGCCCGCATGTTCTGCGACATCCTGATGCCGGACGGCTCCCCGTCCTTCGCGGACCCCCGCTACGTACTGAAGAGGGCCCTCGCCAAGACCTCCGACCTGGGCTTCACCTTCTACACCCACCCCGAGATCGAGTTCTTCCTCCTGAAGGACAAGCCGCTGGACGGCTCGCGGCCCACCCCCGCCGACAACTCCGGCTACTTCGACCACACCCCGCAGAACGTGGGCATGGACTTCCGCCGCCAGGCCATCACCATGCTCGAATCGATGGGTATCTCGGTGGAGTTCAGCCATCACGAGGGCGCCCCCGGCCAGCAGGAGATCGACCTCCGGTACGCCGACGCGCTCTCCACGGCCGACAACATCATGACCTTCCGCCTGGTCATGAAGCAGGTCGCGCTCGAACAGGGCGTCCAGGCGACCTTTATGCCGAAACCGTTCTCCGAACACCCGGGCTCGGGCATGCACACCCACCTCTCCCTCTTCGAGGGCGACCGCAACGCGTTCTACGAGTCGGGCGCCGAGTACCAGCTCTCCAAGGTCGGCCGCTCCTTCATCGCGGGCCTGCTGCGGCACGCCGCGGAGATCTCGGCCGTCACCAACCAGTGGGTGAACTCCTACAAGCGCATCTGGGGCGGCTCCGAGCGCACCGCTGGCGCGGGCGGCGAGGCCCCCTCGTACATCTGCTGGGGCCACAACAACCGCTCGGCCCTGATCCGCGTCCCGATGTACAAGCCCGGCAAGACCGGCTCGGCGCGGGTCGAGGTCCGCTCGATCGACTCCGGCGCCAACCCCTACCTGACCTACGCGGTACTGCTCGCCGCCGGCCTCAAGGGCATCGAGGAGGGCTACGAACTCCCGCCGGGCGCCGACGACGACGTCTGGGCCCTGCGCGACGCGGAACGCCGCGCCCTGGGCATCGAGCCCCTCCCACAGAACCTCGGCGAGGCCATCGCCCTCATGGAAAAGTCGGAACTGGTAGCCGAGACGCTCGGCGAGCACGTCTACGACTTCTTCCTGCGCAACAAGAAGCAGGAGTGGGAGGAGTACCGCTCCGAGGTAACGGCCTTCGAACTCCGCAAGAACCTGCCGGTGCTGTAGGCACAGGCCAGAGCACTCTTTGCTCGCCTCACTGAGAGGGCCCGTGGTCGCCGACCGTGGGCCCTCTTGGCTGTCTGCCTGGGGGCGGGGCCGTCTGTGGGTCGTCTGGCCCCGGAGCTGATGATCATCAGTGAACCCGCGAACTGCCCAACCGCCCGACGGTTCGGCGCATCAAGTCCGCCTCCATGTCCGCCAAGGCCGCGTGATGATCTCGCGGTAGGTGTGGTGCGAAGGATGCTGGCCGCAGTGCTTGAGAACCCAGTCCTGCGGCTCCGCGAAGTCCTCACTGGCCGGTGACGTCTCACCATCCACAGCGCATTGCATGGCGTACGTCGTCGGCTCCGCATCCGGTTCTCGGTCGGGCTCGAGGGTCCATGTCTCATGCCGCAGGACGGCCCGGGTGCTCACAGCCCGCACCTCCCGTTGCCCAAGGAGGCCGCGTTGACCATGGACACCTTCGCGCTCAGGTCCTCGGCTTGAGTGGGCAGGCGGAGCGCTTCGGGTGGGACGTCCCATTCCGTGCCGCCGCGAGGTGGGCGGAGCTGCACGTAGGGACCCTCGTGCCCCATGACGACGCCCGCTTTGCCGGTGCGCTCATCCACCATGAGGACGCCGATAGCCGGAGGGTCCGCTTTGTCACTCACTTCTGTTGTCTCCTCGCCGTGGGAACGAACCGGCGCGGAACCGGAGTGCCGTGTCACTCGACAAGCAGTCAGCACCCGTCCGTGCTCATGCGGAGAAGCATCAGGCCGACGGGCAGGACCTAGGAACCACCCCCAAACCCCACTTCGGGACGTTCCGCGTCGGGTAGAACGTCCCTAGTGCCGTCCCAGGACTCAGGGGGAAGCTCGTGCAGAACGAGAGACTACGTGCCGTCATGGCGGCGGGAGGCTGGACGTACGTCGCCCTGGCAGAGGCAGTTGAGGTCGACCCCAAATCGGTTGAGCGATGGGCGAACCTGGGCCGTACCCCACGCCGCGCCACAGCCTTGCAGGCGGCTGAAGCCTTAGGAGAAGACGTGCACGCACTCTGGCCGGCACTTCGGCAACCCCGTGCCGCCCGCGGAATCAGCCCGGAACTCGTGGCACTCCACGAACAGCGTGCGGACCTCCCCGTGTCCACCTACGTCGACATGATGACGCAGGAGCGAGAGCGCATTGACGTGCTCGTCTACGCGGCCGTCTTCCTGCACGAGGCGTACCCCCGGCTCAACGATCTGCTGCGTGAGCGAGCCGCCGAAGGCTGCACTGTTCGCATCGCGGTGGGTGACGCCGAGAGCCCCAACGTCCAGGCACGCGGCCAGGAGGAGAAGTTCGGGCACGGCATCGAGTCGCGGTGCCGACTTGCCTTGATGCACTACAGCTCTTTGACCGGAGTGTCCGGCATCGAGATAAGGACCCACGAAACGACGCTCTACAACTCCTTGTACCGCGCCGATGACCAGCTGCTGGTCAACGCCCACGTCTGGGGTGTGAACGCATACGGTGCCCCGGTGTGGCATCTCCGCCGTAACGGGGAAGGCGGCATGTCCGACACCTACGCCCAGAGCTTCGACGCGGTCTGGGCGACGGCGAAGCCGGTGCAGCAGGAGGAGTGACCATGGCGCGGACCGAGTACTACGACGACCCGAACGCACCCAAGCCGAACAGCATGGTTGTCGCGGCCTCCGCGGTCGTCACCGACGAGCAGGGGCGCATCCTGCTCCAGCGCCGCCGTGACAACGACCTGTGGGCCCTGCCCGGAGGCGGAATGGACCTCACCGATTCCCTACCCGGCACGGCGGTCCGCGAGGTCAAGGAAGAGACCGGCCTCGACGTTGAAATCACCGGTCTAGTCGGTACGTACACCGACCCGAAGCACATCATCGCGTACACGGACGGCGAGGTCCGGCGCCAGTTCAACGTCTGCTTCACCGCTCGAGCTGTCGGCGGCCGACTCGCGATCTCCAACGAGTCGACGGAACTCCGGTTTGTCCGTTCGGAGGACCTTGAGGAGCTGGCGATGCACCACACGCAGCGGCTCAGGCTCCGGCACTTCTTGGAGCACCGCGAGCGCCCATATCTCGGCTGACGGTGACGGATCACAGTAGTAGCTCGGCGTCGAGCGATAGTGGCTGTCGCCGAAGGCCTCGCATACGCCACTCAACACGCTTTCCAACTGTGGTGGTGGGTGGTTGGCTGCTTACGTGCGCGTTCGCCTGTGTTCATGGGTGGCTGACTAGCTTCGCCGGAGCAGTACTGAGGGTGAGCCGCGACGGCGGACGCGTGGTTCCGAGGCCTGGAGCAGTGACTGCTTTGTCCCGAAGCGACTCGGGATGGTTGCTGTCCTTGGGCCGCTATGCCTGTCACCTGCTTCGATGGTCTGCTGACGTCCACGGTTGTTCGTGGTCGTGCGTCGCGGTTGTCACGCAGTTAGACACTCACCTGGTGCGGCCCGCCATGGGTGTAGGGGGCGCACATTGGCCGATCGCCTGAAGTGATCTCGTCTGGGCTCACATGATGATCTAGTGTCTGCCGAAACTGCGTTCACTGTGGCCAGTATTGCTTGTCAGTCCCTCGGCCTGGCCGCTGCTGCTGACGGCTTCCGCCGAACCTTCAAGAGCTCTGCCGCGCCCGGCGAACGGTTCTTCAAGCGGGTGCTAGCGACCGAAGCCGCGATGCTGCGCCGGTGGTGGACGGCGCTTGTTCGTGGGGTGCGTCGCTTACTAAGGCGTCCTTCCCCTCCCGTGACGGGGACTCTCGACACGGCCCTGGAAGTCTCGGCCGCAATGAACGTACGCGGCCTCTTCCAGTTCGGCCCGCTGCCGGACGCGACACAAGATCCAGCAGCCTTCGCGACCGAGATCGAGCGCCGCCTGAACCAGGTTTACCGACTCGCTCAGGATGTTGAGCACAACCTCGCAGAGGAAGTGGACTCTCGCCGCAAGGCAGACCAACGAGTCGCTTCGGAACTGGAGACCCGCATCTTGTTCTTGGACGAAGAGGCGAAGCACGGCGACATTCGCGGTTTGCACGAGCAGGTGCTCGGCTGGTTCTTCGTCGCACTCGGTCTTGTCGCTCAAGCCTTGGCCGACCTGGTGCTCTAAGCAAATGTCCCTTTGGACTCGAAGCTCCGACGAGGGCCTAGGGCGCGTATCGAGTCGTGATCAATGTGTGAGCTTTCCCCTCGTTGCACTTCGTTCTGGAAGATCGTCTGGCGTGGCCGGTGTCTGTGCTCGCGCCGGCCGGAATACGCACTCACGGTCGCCGGTTGCAGCGGAACGTGCACCATCCTCAGGAGCCGCCCAGCGGCATACACCCACTGCTTGCCGGGCGCTTCAGCCCCTACCGGTTCGATCCGTCAGCGGTGGTCGACGACCATGCCCTCGGACTGCTGCTGGAAGCCGCGCGGTGGGCACCATCGGCAGGGAACTCCCAGCCGTGGGGCTTCTTCATTGGCAGGCCCGGTGAGCCGGAGCATGACCGGGTGCTCCCTCACCTTGCACCGAGCTCGGCCCGCTGGGCTACGGATGCGAGCCTGCTCGTCGTCACGCTGACGCGCCGACACGTCGATGACACCCAACTGCTGTACTCCGAGTTCGCGGACTACGACCTCGGCCAGGCCGTCGCCCACATGACTGTTCAGGCCCAGGCCATGGGACTCGCCGCGCACCAATTCCGGGCCTTCGACCTGGAAGGGCTCACCAAGGAGCTGGACCCGAACCCGGGCTGGGTGATCGTCTCCATGGTCGCGGTGGGCAAGGCGCCTGACAGCCCCTCAGCGCTCCGTGCCCGGCGTAGCGTCGCGCACTTGCGCTCTGCTCCCTGGTCGCCGGCGGAGTAGGCGACGGGTCGGAACCGGGCCGCGCTGTCAGTGGGCTGGGTTAGGTTCGCTGGTCATGGACTCGGAATCCCTGCTGCAGCACCTGAGCAACGAACTCGACGCGTTCCGCGCATGCATCGATGGTGATCTGTCTGTACCCGTCGAACACTGCGGCGAGTGGACGCTCCGCGACTTGGCCGAGCACCTGGGCGGCTCAAATCTGTGGGCGGCGGCCGCAGTCACCGAGCAGCACGGCAAGCACGAACCCACCTCGGCTCCGCGTGATCCCGATAGGTTTCTGCGGTGGTTCGAGGAAAGTTCAGTAACTCTGCTCAAGGCCCTCGACACCGACCCGAGTGCGAGCGCCTGGACTTTCCATCCGCCGCACACGGCGGGTTTCTGGCAACGGCGCCGTGCGCTGGAGGCACTCATTCACCGCTGGGATGCCGAGAACGCACTGGGCAGAAGTCGACCGCTCGACCCGGTGCTGGCCGGCGAAGGCGTGGCCGAGGTCTTCGACACGATGGCACCCAGGCAGATAGCCCGGGGACGAGCCCAGCACCCGCAGCACGCCCTGCGACTGCACGCGACGGACACCGGAATCTCCTGGGTGTACGGCCCTGGCACTGCCGTGGCCACGCTCACAGCGACGGCGGAACAGCTGGTACTGCTCCTGTGGGGTCGGATGCGCAGCGCGGATGCCGCCTTCAGCTGGACCGGCGACCAAGAGGCGGGGCTGCGCATTCTGACCGGCACCTTGACGCCCTGACCCTGTTCAGGAGCGCAGCCAGAGGCGGATTGCGGCGATCCAGGACCTGCATCGGGTCGTCATCATGTGGTCCGGTTGAGGTCCTTGATCCAGATCATGGAGGCGCGGAGGTGGAGTCCGGCCAGGTAGCTCTTGGGGGTCTTGTCGAACCGGGTAGCGACGCCCCGCCACGCCTTGAGTTAATTGATCAGACGTTCGACGGTGTTGCGTTCCTTGTACAGATCGGCGTCGTGGGTGACCGGGCGGCGATGGTGGACGGGGTGGGAGCCCTCTCGCGCGCCGCGATGGGCAGCCCGCAGTCGCGTACGGCGCCCCTCCATCCCAGAGTCACAGCGCCCCCGCGCCGGAGGCATCGCCTTGCCTCTAGGTCGATTCGTCGGGTGATCGCCGATTGGCCCCGGCCCTATCCGTGTGTGGGCGGGCGTCGGCGCAGCCGGGGCGGAGCGGGCCGAAGGCAGGAGCGGCGCCCCGAGTGGAGCCGTGAGCCCGCCCGGCGGAGCGAAGCGCGACCGGGTGCCTTGAACCAGTAGAGAAAGTCGTGCCTCAGGCATCACGTGAGATGCGCCAGAGCGGTGCTTCGTACTGGAGTGGGCGACGGTTGATCAGCAACTCACGCAGAGGCTGTCGGTGTTCGCCGCCAAAGCCTAGGGCTTCGGTGATTCTGCGGAACGTCGTGTGCGTGATGCCGCGTCGGCGGGCGGCTGTCTCGAACTCGGCGAGGCGGTGGAGTGTGCGGGTGGGGTCGAGCTTGCGGGCTGGTTGGGTCGCGAGTCGGCTCGCCTTGATGCGCTCGTAGTCGATTTCCGAGTAGCCGCAGATCTCGCGGCTGTACTGCTCCGCCTGGGCGAGGGTTCTTGTCGTGAGGAGAGCGCGGGCCAGCTTGTTTCGGTGCAACGCCTGGTGCAGGGGCGCTTCATGGAGGGTGGCGCTCTGGTCGGTGAGCGGGACCGCTAGGCCGGCGTCTCTGACTTCGCACAGGCCGCGGACTCCTCGGGCTGCGGCGGCCAGCATGCCCGTGGCCTCGGAAGGGTGCCATTCCAGTACCGAGCTGATCGGTGCGATGTGGTTGCTCGTGAACGTCAGGACCGGCGGGCCCATGCGGGCGGTCAGGTCTTCGGCCGGTATCTCGCCGTCCAGCCCTGGGCCGGCAACCAAGAGCCGTACGTGGGCTTTGAGTTGTGAGCACGCGGAGAGCGTGAGCGCGTCTGCGAGGGGGCTGCGAAGTGTGGGTTCGTCGCCCTTGGCGAGGATGTCGCCGCCGACGTCCAGGAGGTCGATGGACTCGGGGTTCAAGTGGTGCACCAGTGAGGTGATTTGGTGCGCGATGCCCTCGGCACCGTGCTGGGGGTCGATCAGCGCGAAGGTGTGGGGGAGTTCGCTCGCCAACCGGGGGAGCGTGGAGCCTGCCGGTGCGATCGGCCTCGCGGTCGGCGGGACTGCCCAGACGCTTCGCGTGAGAGGGGTCAGCCCCGTTAAATCGCCCGGCCCTCGGGGGCCCGGCACCGGGTCGACGAGCAGCCGGTCCCACGCGTACGTGAGGATCACCGCTGGACTTCCGCTGCCCCCGTACAGGGCTGCGTCGACCACCGCGGCGGCGACGGCGTCACCTCCTCCTCCGGCTGCCACGATCAAGCGTGTCACCCACCTCAGCGTAGGCGCTCGCGTATTGGCCAGCCTCATACGAGCTGACGTGTTCGATCGACGACTGCCTCCTGATGCTCTCGGAGTTGGTGACGAACGCCGTCCTCTACGGCGAGGCCGAGGAGTCTTGGAGAGTGCGCGTCGAATGGTGGCGTGCGGGAGAAGCCCTGGGGGTCGATGTGCACAACCGGGGGCTCCCGGCTGACGTTCGGCGGCGTGATCCTGACGCGGATGACGCGCATGGGAGGGGACGGCTCCTGGTCAATGCGCTGTCCGACTCCTGGTGCGCCGGGCCCAGCCGTTTCGGTGGCACTGTCGTTTCCTTCCGGGTCGATGCGGCCTGGAAGCCGAGTTAGAGGAGTTTTACGCCGTTGTGGGAGCGGGGGATGGCCTGTGTGGGCGCCGCGTCGAGTGCGTACAGGACGCGGGTCTCGTCGCCGGTGGTGGGTGTGCCGTGCCGTGGGGCCACGGTGGCACTCGGGTGAAGTCACCCCCGGCGTCGGTCGTCACTGATACGCCTCCCTGAAGTCCGGGTACCCGTGCCCTGCCGCGTGGCACGGCGGGTGCCGCGGGCCGACGTGGAGGTGGGCGTGGACGCTTCGGTGGACCGGATCGCGCGGCCGTGGGGCGGCCGGACTCCGTACGGGCGGCACGAGCCGTGGCCCACCCGGGTCGACACGTTCCTCGAAGAGGGTGTGGACCCCGCGTCGGTGCGGGAGTGGGTGCAGACGGCCTCGATCCTGCACTCCGACGGGGACGCCATGGACGTCGCCGTCGTCGACGGGCGGATGGTCGGCGTGCGCGGCCGGGCGGTCGACCGGGTCAACCGGGGCAGGCTCGGCCCGAAGGACCTGTTCGGCTGGCAGGCGAACGGTTCAGCGGACCGGCTGACCAGGCCTTTGATCCGCCGGGACGGGCGGTTGGTGGAGTGCGACTGGGACACCGCGATGGAGCGGGTCGTCGAGCGTTCGCGCGACCTGCTCGCCGAACGCGGGCCCGGGTCCATCGGCTTCTACACCAGCGGCCAGCTGTACCTGGAGGAGTACTACACCCTCGCGGTGCTGGCCAGGGCCGGGATCGGCACGAACCATCTGGACGGCAACACCCGGCTGTGCACCTCCACCGCCGCCGAGGCGCTGAAGGAGTCCTTCGGCTGCGACGGTCAGCCCGGCAGTTATGACGACATCGACCACGCCGACGTGATCGCCCTGTTCGGGCACAACATCGCCGAGACCCAGCCCGTGCAGTGGATGCGGATCCTCGACCGGCTGGCCGGCGCCGAGCCGCCCCGGCTGCTGTGCGTCGACCCGCGCCCCACCCGGGTCGCCCGCGAGGCGACCGTGCACCTGGCGCCGCGTAGCGGCACCAACGTCGCCCTGCTCAACGCGCTCCTCCACGAGCTCATCCGGACGGACCGCGTCGACCACGACTACATCACGGCGCACACCGTCGGTTACGAGGAGCTGGTGTCCCGGGTAGAGACGTGCACGCCCGAGTGGGCCGCCCGGATCTGTGACGTACCCGCCGCGCGGATCGAGGAGGCCGCCGAACTCATCGGGACGGCCGACCGGCTGCTGTCCACCGTCCTCCAAGGCGTCTACCAGTCCCACCAGGCCACCGCCGCCGCCGTCCAGATCAACAACCTCCACCTGGTCCGCGGCATGCTCGGGCGGCCCGGCGCGGGCGTCCTCCAGATGAACGGGCAGCCCACCGCCCAGAACACCCGCGAGTGCGGCGCCGACGGAGACTTGCCGGGCTTTCGCAACTGGCAGAACGACAGCCACGTCGCCGACCTGGCACGGGTGTGGAACGTCGAACCGAAGACCATCCCGCACTACGCCCCGCCCACCCACGCCATGCAGATGTTCCGCTACGCCGAACAGGGCTCCATCCGCATGCTCTGGATCAGCGGCACCAATCCGGCCGTCTCCCTGCCTGAACTGTCCCGCGTCCGCTCGATCCTCGGCCAGGACCGGCTCTTCATCGTCGTGCAGGACCTGTTTCTCACCGAGACCGCCCAACTGGCCGATGTCGTCCTGCCCGCGGCGACCTGGGGCGAGAAGACCGGCACGTTCACCAACGCCGACCGCACCGTGCACCTGGCCGACAAGGCTGTCGAACCGCCCGGCGAGGCCCGGCCCGACCTCGACATCTTCCTCGACTACGCCGCCCGCATGGACTTCCGCGACAAGGACGGCGGGCCGCTGATCGGCTGGCACGACCCGGAATCGGCGTTCGAGGCGTGGAAACGCTGCAGCGCCGGCCGCCCCTGCGACTACACCGGCCTCAGCCACGAGCGGCTGCGCGGCGCGAGCGGCATCCAGTGGCCGTGCGACGACCGCAACCCCGACGGCACGGAACGCCTCTACACCGACGGCGTCAGCTGGGCCCACCCCGACGCCTGCGAGTCGTACGGCAAGGACCTGGTGACCGGCGCGTCGAGCGACGCCGTCGAGTACCGCTCCCTCAACCCCGACGGCAAGGCGATGATCAAGGCGGCCGGCTATCTGCCGCCTCACGAGCCGCCCGACGAGGACCATCCCTTCCAGCTGACCACCGGGCGCACGATCTACCACTTCCACACCCGCACCAAGACCGGTCGCGCCCCGCAGCTGAACGCGGCCGCGCCCGACGTGTGGGTGGAGGCGTCCGCCGCGGACGCGGCCGCGCTCGGGCTCGACGAGGGCGACCTGGTCGAGGTCAGCACGGACCGGGGCGCCGTCCGGGGCAGGCTGCGGGTGACCGGCATCCGTGCGGGGCTGCTGTTCATCCCCTTCCACTACGGCTACTGGGACACCGAGGCCGGACACGCCCCGGACGGCGCCACCCCCGGGCGCGCCGCGAACGAGACGACCGTCACCGACTGGGACCCCGTCTCCAAACAGCCCCTGTTCAAGACCGCAGCGGCCGCACTCCGCCTCGTCGCACGCGCGGACGGCGAAACCGCCCCCGCGCCCACGACCGCCGCGTCCGCTCCCGCCCGCCCCGGCTCCGTACCGGCCACCGCCGGCGGCCCGGCCGCCCACGTCACGGAGGACGCCGGATGAACGGCATCGCCCTCACCCTGCGCGCCCTCCACCACGGTGAGAAGCACCTGGCCGGGGAGCTGCTCGCGGTGGCCGACCGGCACCGCGACGAGCACGAGGTCCACCATGTGGCGACCGATCTCGCGGGCTGGTCCCAGGAGCACGCCGGGCTCCTGGCCGGGACCGCCTACAATCGCGGCCTCGACCTGGGTGCCGTTCCTGTCCCCGTCCCCGTCCCCGAGGGAGCCGCGGGAACAGAAGCCGAGCCCGGCCTGCTCCTCCTCCGTGACCTGCGCGCGCTCCACCTGGCCGGCGTTGAGAACTCCCTCCACTGGGAGATGCTGGCCCAAGCCGCGCAGGCCACGAAGGACGAGGCGCTCCTCGCGCTGGCCTCGCGGTGTCATCCACAGACCCTGCGGCAGATGCGCTGGACCAATACGATGATCAAGGTCATCTCGCCGCAGGTGCTCACCAGCCTGTGAGACGGCCCCGCCACGGCTTAGCGCTCAGGGATCAGGGCTTGGGCACGATCGCATCCCGCAGCGACGTCGTAGCCCGCACCCGGTACTCCTGGATCGCCCACCCGTTGCCGTCCGGGTCCTTGAAGTACATGAACGTGCCGCCGTCCTGCGGCGCGTGCTGCACCGGCTCGCTGACGTCCAGGCCGCGTGCCGTCAGCTCGGCGTGCGCGGCCTTCGCGTCGGCGACGCACAGTTGCAGGCCCTGGTAGGAGCCGGTGGCCGGCCTCGGGCCTGCCATCGTCTCCCAGAGCGCGTCGCCCGTCAGGGCGATGGAACAGCCCGAGCCCGGCGGGGTCAGCTGGACGATGCGCATGCCGGGCATGACCTCCGCGTCGATGTCGACGTGGAAGCCGAGCTTGTCGCGGTAGAACTCCATGGACCGGTCGATGTCGGAGACCGGCAGCGGGATCACTTCGAGTGTGTATTCCATGAGCCGCAGTACATCAGGGAGTTGGGGCCGTGTCAGCGTTCCGCGAGGTCGTGGCCCGCCACTCGGGCGTACGGTCCCCGGGCCGGCCGCCGGATCGTGGGCCGCGCGCTCCTCGAAGAGGCGGTTCGAAGGGACGGTTCGAAGGGGCGGACTCCGCGGGCGCGCCGAGTTCATCGCTCAGGCCGTAGGCTCGGGCCGAGGAGTGATCGAACGGAGGATCGGCATGACGCTGCCGCAAGGGCGCCGGAGCAGTACGTTCACGCGGCTGCTGCGGCACGGGTTCACCGACCCGTCCGCCGCCGAGCGGCTGCTCGACGACCCCGCGCTGAGCGCCGTACGCTCCGACCCGCTGCTCCTGGACGCGCTCGGCGCCACCGCCGACCCCGACCTGGCGCTGCTGGGCCTCGTCCGGCTCGTCGAGGCGCAGGAGAGCGACCACGGGCGGCGGAAGCTGCTCGACACCCTCGTCACCGCGAAGCCGCTGCGCGACCGGCTCCTCGGCGTGCTCGGCGCCTCCGAGGCCCTCGCCGATCACCTGGCCACCCACCCCGGCGACTGGCGTGCCCTCGTCACGTATGAGTCGGCGGACCTGCATCCCGGTGTGGCGGAGTTCGAGCGGGGTCTCGGCGAGGCCACCGACCCCGTGTCGCTGCGCGTCGCCTACCGCCGCTGCCTGCTCTCCATCGCGGCGCGTGACGTGTGCGGCACGACGGACGTGGCCGAGGCGGCGGCCGAGCTCGCGGACCTCGCGACGGCGACGCTGCGGGCGGCGCTCGCCATGGCCCGCGCGGCGGCGCCCGGCGACGCCTCGCTGTGCAGGCTCGCGGTCATCGCGATGGGCAAGTGCGGCGGCCACGAGCTGAACTACGTGTCCGACGTCGACGTCATCTTCGTGGCGGAGCCCGCCGAGGGCGCCGACGAGGGCAAGGCGCTGCGGGCCGCGACCCGGCTCGCCTCGCACATGATGCGGATCTGCTCCGAGACGAACGTCGAGGGCACCATCTGGCCCGTCGACGCGAACCTCCGCCCCGAGGGCAGGAACGGCCCGCTGGTGCGCACGCTCTCCAGCCACCTCGCGTACTACCAGCGGTGGGCGAAGACCTGGGAGTTCCAGGCGCTCCTCAAGGCCCGCCCGGTCGCGGGCGACCTCGCGCTCGGCGAGGAGTACGTCGCCACGCTCGCGCCCCTCGTCTGGCACGCCGCCGAGCGCGAGAACTTCGTGACCGACGTGCAGAAGATGCGCCGCAGGGTCGTGGAGAACATCCCGGCCGGGGAGGTCGACCGGGAGCTGAAGCTCGGCCCCGGCGGGCTGCGCGACGTCGAATTCGCCGTACAGATGCTGCAGTTGGTGCACGGGCGCAGCGACCCCTCGATCCGCAGTGGGTCGACGCTGGCGGCGCTGCACGCGCTGGGCACGGGCGGTTACGTGGGGCGGGTGGACGCCGCCCAGCTCGACGACGCGTACCGCTTCCTGCGCTCCCTCGAACACCGAATCCAGCTCTACAAGCTGCGCCGCACCCACCTCGTGCCGGAGGACGACGCGGACCTGCGGCGCATCGGCCGCTCCCTGGGGATGCGCACCGAGCCGATCACCGAGCTGAGCCGCGCGTGGAAGCGGCACACCTCCGTGGTGCGCCGCCTGCACGAGAAGCTGTTCTACCGCCCGCTGCTCGACGCGGTCGCCCAACTTGCGCCGGGCGAGGCCCGGTTGAGTACGGAGGCGGCCCGCGAGCGGCTCGTCGCGCTCGGCTACGCGGACCCCAGCTCCGCGCTCAGGCACCTGGAGGCGCTCGCCTCCGGCGTCTCCCGCAAGGCGGCCATCCAGCGCACCCTGCTGCCGGTCCTGCTGGGCTGGTTCGCGGACTCCGCCGACCCGGACGCGGGCCTCCTCGGCTTCCGCAAGGTGTCCGACGCGCTCGGCAAGACCCCGTGGTACCTGCGGCTGCTACGGGACGAGGGCGCGGCGGCCGAGAACCTCGCCCGCGTCCTGTCCGCGGGCCGCCTCGCCCCCGACCTGCTCCTGCGCGCCCCCGAGGCCGTCGCCCTGCTCGGCGACCAGCACGGGCTCGAACCGCGCGGCCGCGCCCACCTGGAGCAGGAGGTCCTGGCGGCGGTGCGCCGCGCCGACGGCGCCGAGCAGGCCGTGGCGGTGGCGCGCGGCATGCGCCGCCGCGAGCTGTTCCGCACCGCCGCGGGCGACATCATCGGCTCGTACGGCACGGAGGACAGCCCCGCCGAGGCCGACCCCGGCAGGCTCGCGGACCGGGTGGGCGGCGCGGTCTCGGACCTGACGGCCGCCACGATCTCGGGCACGCTGCGCGCGGTCGTCCGCGAGGGCTGGGGCGACACGCTCCCCACCCGCTTCGCGGTCATCGGCATGGGCCGCTTCGGCGGCCACGAGCTGGCCTACGGATCGGACGCGGACGTCCTGTTCGTCCATGAGCCGCGCGAGGGCGCCGACGAGCAGGAGGCGGCGAAGGCCGCGGCCAAGGTCGTCGCCGAGATGCGCCGCCTCCTCCAACTCCCGTCCGCCGACCCGCCGTTGCTCATAGACGCGGATCTGCGCCCGGAGGGCAGGAGCGGCCCGCTGGTGCGCACCCTGGGCTCGTACGAGGCGTACTACCGCCGCTGGTCCCTCGTCTGGGAGTCCCAGGCGCTGCTGCGGGCCGAACCGGTCGCGGGCGACGAGGAGCTGGGCCGCGCCTTCATCGACCTCGTCGACCCCCTGCGCTATCCGGCGGACGGCCTCGACGAGGACGCGGTCCGCGAGATCCGCCGCCTCAAGGCCCGCATGGAGGCGGAGCGGATGCCGCGCGGCGCCGACCCGA
This sequence comes from Streptomyces sp. NPDC029674, assembly GCF_044903205.1. Taxonomy (NCBI): domain Bacteria; kingdom Bacillati; phylum Actinomycetota; class Actinomycetes; order Kitasatosporales; family Streptomycetaceae; genus Streptomyces; species Streptomyces sp. NPDC029674. Next base: position 32,684 of record NZ_JBJDPY010000001.1, on the reverse strand, counting down.
CCCTGCATGCCAAGCTGGGCCGCGGCGGCCTCTCCGACGTCGAATGGACCGTCCAGCTCCTCCAGTTGCAGCACGGCGGGGCAGTGCCGGGCCTGCGTACGACCCGCACCCGCGCGGCCCTGGCCGCCGCCCGCGACGCGGAGCTGATCCCCGCCGAGGACGCGGCGACCCTCGACGAGGCGTGGGTCCTCGCGACCCGCGTGCGCAACGCGGTGATGCTGGTGCGCGGCCGCGCGGGCGACACGTTCCCCTCCGACGGCCGTGAACTCGCTGCCGTGGCCCGCTACTTGGGCTACGACACCGGGCACGTCGGCGACATGCTGGACGACTACCGGCGCACCACGCGCAGGGCGCGAGCGGTGATGGAGGAACGGTTCTACGGCTCCTGAGAGCCGTCTTCAGTTCTGCCCGCCTCGCCCGCGCTGCCCCAACAGACACTCAACCCTGCCCTTGCGCACCTGGCCCGGCGGCCGACCCATGGCGTATCCAGGAAGAGTCAGAGTCCGTCTGCCTGGAGGCCCCATGCGCGCCCGCGAAACCGCCCGACCCGCCGACGGGGAGCGAGCCGGCCGCGCCCCGGCCCGTCCCGCCGCGTCGCCGTCAAGCGCGGGCGGCACCATGAGCGCGCAGGAGCTCATGGCGTTGCAGCGCACCGCGGGCAACGCGGCCGCCGTCCACGCGGTGCAGCGGTCCGCCGTCCACGACGTGCTCCGGGCCGGCGGGCGGCCCCTCGACACCGCCACCCGCACCGACATGGAGGCCCGCCTCGGCGCGGACTTCTCCGACGTCCGCGTGCACGACGACAGCGCCGCGAAGGCCTCCGCGGCCGAGGTCGGTGCCCGCGCCTACACCTCCGGGAACCACGTCGTCATCGGTGACGGCGGAGCCGACCGGCACACGCTCGCCCACGAGTTGACGCACGTCATCCAGCAGCGGCAGGGCCCCGTCGCCGGCACGGACAACGGCAGCGGGCTCCGCGTCTCGGACCCGTCCGACCGTTTCGAACGCGAGGCCGAGGCGAACGCCCACCGGGTCCTCTCGGGCCCGGCGCCCGCGGACCGCACGGAGGCGGTCCCGGCCCAGCGCGCGACCGCGACCACAACCGCGGTGCCGGACGCGGCAGCCGTGCAGCGTGTCACCGGCACCCAGATGGGCCCCCGGGTTGACTGGAACCAGCTCCTGGACATCATCGTCGGCCAGGACCGTACACTCGCCGGTTTCCAGTTCGGCCCCGAGTGCCGGAACAACGGCGGCAACAACCTCATCTCCCGGCCCGTCGTGGTCAACGTGAGCGACGGCGGTACGACGGCCCAGCTCGCCGTCCACCTCAACGTGATGCTCACCAGCGGCGGCGAGGTGCAGGACCGCAAGACGGGCGCGTCCACGGCATCCATCAAGGGCTCGCTCTTCCACCTGACGGCCCGCCCGGTGGCCGGCCAGAACCTGATCCACGAGGCCGGCGCGTCCGCCCTCACGGCGTCCGAGTCGATCCACGTGGGCCGCAACAACGCCGCGGGCTGGAACAACCGTCCCGGCAACACCCAGCAGCTCGCGGCCGGCGTGGGCGTCTCGGCGAAGGCCCTGATCGACACCCTGGAGTCCCGCTACCCGCTGGGCGACGTACAAGACCTGATCGACCGCTTCAAGACGGACGTCGGCCGCGCGGTGGTCCACGGCCTCGCCCCGGAGGTCGTCCACGTGAAGTGGGACGGCGACGAGTCGTTCAAGTAGGGCCTGACGTACGCTCACACGCCGTCGTAAGCCGCCAGCATCGCCCGCGCATGCGCGATGAAACCGTCGAGCGCCAGCTCGAAAGCCCGTTCCGCGCGGCCGTGCGGCACCGCGTCGAGGGCCTCGGCCAGCCGCGGCGTCGCCGTATCGTCGGTCAGGACCCACATCGTCTCCGGCGCCGCCAGGTCGAGCGCCGAGCCGAGGACGAGGTTCTCCAGGCCGGTGATCAAGGGCATGACGTCGGGGAGGGCGAACCCCGCGGCCAGGAGCCGCGTCACCGCGCGCTCGTACTGGTCGAGGACGCGTGGGGCCCGCACCGGGGACGTCGTCAGGAGCGGGATCGCCTTGGGGTGGGCCGCGAAGGCCGCGCGGTAGGAGCGGGCCCAGGCGGCCAGTGAGGCGTCCCAAAGGTGGTCGGGGGCCAGCGTGCCGGAGTCGATCGACTCGGCCACCCGCTCGCGCAGCAGCTCGACGATGCCGTCCCTGCCGTCCACATGGTGGTACACCGAGCCCGTCTGCACGCCGAGCCGCCGCGCGATCTGCGGCACGCTGAAGTCGCCCTGCTCGTCGACGAGTTCCAGCGCCGTCGTGGTGATGCGCTCCCGGTCGAGGAGCGGTGTGCGCGGCCGGCCCATGGCTCTGATCTCTCTGTGAAGTCTTTCGAACTCTTCCCGAACTGCCCAGGGTGAGGCTACATTGCCGAAACCGAAAGCCTTTAGGTTTTCGGCCCCGTCCCATGCCCCTCCCCACGCCATGCCCTGCATCCGCCCGCCGCAGAAGGGCTGCCACCCCATGGCCAGCGCCAGCACGCTCCGCACCGGCACACTCGGCACCGCCGACATCGCCTTCTTCGTGGTCTCCGCCGCGGCCCCGCTCACCGTCATGGCGGGCGTCGCCCCCATCGCCCTCACGCTCGGCGGCATCGGCGCCCCCGTCGGCTACCTCCTCGCCGGCATCACCCTCACCGTCTTCGCCGTCGGCTTCACCACGATGAGCCGCCACGTGCGCAGCGGCGGCGCCTTCTACGCGTACATCACCCGCGGCCTCGGCCGCCCGGCCGGCATCGCCGCGGCGCTCCTCGCCATGCTCGGCTACAACGGCATGGAGATCGGCGTCTACGGTTTGCTCGGCACCGCCACCCAGGACACCGGACTCGCCCTCTTCGGCGTCGACATCCCCTGGCTGCCGGTGTCCCTCGCCGGGCTGCTGCTCATCTGGTACGGCGGATTCCGGTCCATCGACTTCGGGGCGAAGCTGCTCGGCGTGCTCCTGGTTGCCGAGACCGGCATCCTTGTTCTGCTCGCCGCCGGCGTCCTCCTCGAAGGCGGTGCCGACGGACTCGGCCTGCGGAGTCTCGCACCGGACAACGTCCTCGTACCCGGCACCGCCGCCGTCCTCGCCTGCGCCTTCGCCGCGTTCACCGGCTTCGAGTCCACCGTCATCTACCGCCGCGAGGCCCGCGACCCCGACCGCACCGTGCCCCGCGCCACCTATATAGCCGTCGCCTTCCTCGGCCTCTTCTACGCCTTCGTCGTCTGGACCGTCGTCCAGGCCTTCGGTGAGGAAGAAGTCGTGAAGGCCGCGGGGTCCGATCCCGCCGGGCTCTTCTTCTCCGCCATCACCACCTATGTGGGGGGCTGGGCCGCCGACCTCATGCACGTCCTCATCGTCACCAGCGTCCTCGCCTCCCTGCTCGCCTTCCACAACGCCATCAACCGCTACAGCCTCTCCCTCGCCGAGGAAGGCGTCCTGCCGAAAGCGCTCGGCCGCGTCCATCCGCGCCACCGCTCCCCGTACGTCGCGGGCGCCGCGCAGACCGTCCTCGGCGCGGTCGTCGTCCTCGCCTTCGCCGCGGCCGGCGCGGACCCGTACCAACAGCTGCTCCTCTGGGTCAACACCCCCGGAATGATCGGCCTGTTGGCCCTCCAGCTGCTCGCCGCCATCGCCATACCCTGCTACTTCCGCCGGATCAGCCACCAGGAAGGCGTCCTGCGCACCGTCGTCGCGCCCGTCGCCGCGAGTGTGCTGCTCACCGGCGCGCTCGTCCTGGTCGTCACGCACATCGACCTGTTCACGGGCGCCTCGACGTTCGTGAACACGGTGCTTGTCGTGCTCGTGCCCGCCGTTCTTCTGCTCGGCCTCGCCCTGGCGGTACGGCTCCGCCGGAGCAGGCCGGAGGTCTACGCGGGCTTCGCCGCCGAGCCGCCGCGGGAGCAGGAGCGGCCCACCGAACCCCTCACCGAGACCACGAGCCCCCTCGCCTAGGAGCAGAGAGCCATGCCCGCAGCCGACCTCATCCTCACCGGCGCCCACATCCGCACCCTCGACCCCGGCCGCCCCCACGCCACCGCCGTCGCCGTCCGCGACGGCGTGATCGTCGCCGTCGGTGATGAAGGAGACGCAGACGTATGTGACGCACGCGGCCCCCGCACCGAGGTCATCGACCTCGACGGGGCCACCCTCACGCCCGGTCTCGTCGACTCCCACAGTCACCCGGTGTGGGGGCTCGAGATGGCCACCGGGACCGATCTCTCCGGCGTGCGCGATCTGGACGAGCTGCGGGCGGCCCTGCGCGGGGCCGGGCGGACCGAGGGGTGGGTCGTCGCGTGGGGGCTGGACCACAACGTCTTCGGCGGGCGGCCCGTCGACCGTGGGCTCATCGAGGACGTGCTCGACGGCACGCCCGCCTTCATCCGGCTCTACGACGGGCACTCCGCGCTGGTCAGCGGCGCCGCGCTGCGGGCCGCCGGGGTCGAGGGGCCGCGCGAGTTCGCCCAGCGGTCCACCGTGGTGTGCGACGGGGAGGGGCGGCTCACCGGGCACCTCGTCGAGCATGCCGCCATGGACCTCGTCCAGGCCGTGCTGCCCCGGCCCTCGTACGCCGAGCGCCGCGCCCGGCTGGTCGAGCTGCTGTCCGCCATGGCGGCCACCGGGCTGACCGGTGCCCATGTGATGGACCTCGGCGGGGGCGACGTCCCGCAGCTGCTCGCGTCGGTGGAGGAGGACGGAGACCTGCCGCTGCGGCTGCGGCTGGCGCCCTGGTGCATGCCCGGCGTGGGGGAGGAGGGGATCGACGAGATCATCGCTCTGCAGGCGGAGGCCGGGCGGCTGTGGCGGGTCGGTGGCGCCAAGTTTTTCATGGACGGCACTGTCGAGGGCGGCACCGCCTGGCTGGAGCACGCGGACTGCCACGGTCAGGGCACCGAGGCCTTCTGGCCGGACCCGGAGGCGTACGCGGACGCCCTGCGGAAGCTGCACGCGGCCGGGGTGCGGACGGCGACCCACGCCATCGGCGACGCCGCCGTGCGGCACGTCCTCGACACCGTGGCGTCACTGGGCGGCAGCGGCCGCCTCGCGCACCGGATCGAGCACATCGAGACCGTGCCGGACGACACGATTCCGCGCTTCGCCGAGCTGGGCGTCATCGCCTCGATGCAGCCGCCGCACACCGCGTACACGCGGGCCGACCACAGCGACGAGTGGTCGAAGCGGCTGGGCGACGCCCGGGCCGCCAGGGCCTGGCGCACCCGGGACCTGCGGGACGCCGGGGCCTACGTCGCCCTCGGCTCCGACTGGCCGATCGCGCACTACGACGCGCGCGGGGTCCTCGCCACGGCCCGGGTGCCGCGGGGCGCGGCGGGCCGCGCCCAGGGCCTCACGGGGCTCATGGCGCTGGAGGGCTGCACGACGCACGCCGCCGTCGCGGGCGGGGAGGCGGAGGTGGCGGGCCGCGTTGCCCCCGGGTTCCGGGCCGACCTGACGGCCTTCGGGCTCGATCCGGTGGCCGCGCCCGCGGACGAGGTGGCGCAGGCGCCGGTCCGGCTGACGGTGGCGGGCGGGAACGTCACGTACCGCGACGCATGAGCATGCGGAGGGCCGCATCCGACCTGGGCGCGGCCCCCGCCACCTCGCGGGGCAGCGCGTACGGCATCGCGCCGTACCAGAGCCGGGCCACCAGGAAACCGAAGGCCAGGCAGATCATGCCGCCGACCGCGTCCAGCCAGAAGTGGTTGGCCGTGGCCACGATGACGACGAGCGTCGCGACGGGGTAGAGCAGGCCGAGCACCTTCGCCCACGGCACCGACGCCAGGGCGAAGATCGTCAGGCCGCACCACAGCGACCAGCCGATGTGCATCGACGGCATCGCCGCGTACTGGTTCGACATGTTCTTGAGGTCGCCGGAGGCCATCGAGCCCCACGTCTGGTGGACCACCACGGTGTCGATGAACGTGGTGCCGTTCATCAGGCGCGGCGGCGCCAGCGGGTACAGGTAGTAGCCGACCAGGGCCACCGCCGTCGTCGCGAAGAGGACGAGGCGCGTGGCCGCGTACCGCCCGGGATGCTTGCGAAAGAGCCAGACCAGGACGCCGAGCGTCACCACGAAGTGCAGTGTCGCGTAGTAGTAGTTCATGCCGACGATGAGCCATGTCACCGAGTCCACGGCGTGGTTGACGCTCTTCTCGACGGCGATGCCCATGTCACGCTCGAGGCGCCAGATCCAGTCGGCGTTCCGCAGCGCCTGCGACTTCTGCTCCGGCACGGCGTTGCGGATCAGCGAGTACGTCCAGTAACTCACCGCGATCAGCAGGATCTCGAACCAGAGCCGAGGGCGGCGCGGGGTGCGGAACCGGCGGAGACGACGCGGCGCAGTGCGCCCATTGCGAGCGGTCTCGGCGCCCGCGATGGGTGATGCATCGGGCCTCTGCCGGCCCTCAAGTGTCGTCACGGTCGTCTCACCCATAGGGACAGAGTCTGCCAGATCCCCACCCTTCGACCGATCATCCCCTGGTCGGGTTCGGGCCGCATTCTCTACGCCACAGGGACGAGCCCGCCACCCGCACATGATCCTGCTGTTCCCCTAGGGGCGCCTGGGGCCGGAAGCCGTTGAACCGCGGACCACCAGTTCCGGCATGAAGACAAACTCGCTCGGCGGCGCGGGGGTGCCGCCCAGCTCCTCCAGGAGGGTGCGCACCGCCGCCTGGCCCATCGCGGGCACCGGCTTGCGCACCGTCGTCAGCGGCGGATCTGTGAACGCGATCAGCGGGGAGTCGTCGAAGCCGACCACCGACACGTCGTCCGGCACCTCCAGACCCCGCTGCCGCGCCGCCCGTATCGCACCGAGCGCCATCATGTCGCTGGCGCACACGACGGCCGTGCAGCCGCGGTCCATCAGCGCCGACGCCGCCGCCTGGCCGCCCTCCAGCGTGTACAGGGAGTGCTGGATCAGCTCTGTCTCGATGTCGTCGGGGGACAGGCCCAGCTGCTCCCGCATCGTGCGTACGAACCCCTCGATCTTCCGCTGTACCGGCACGAACCGCTTCGGGCCGAGGGCGAGACCGACGCGGGTGTGACCCAGCGAGACGAGGTGGGTGACCGCGAGGCGCATCGCCGTCCGGTCGTCGGGGGAGATGGACGGCGCCTGCACCTTCGGCGAGTAGCCGTCCACCAGGACGAAGGGGACGCCCTGCGCCCGCAGCTGCTCGTACCGGTTCATGTCGGCGGAGGTGTCCGCGTGCAGACCGGAGACGAAGATGATGCCCGCGACGCCGCGGTCCACCAGCATCTCGGTGAGCTCGTCCTCGGTGGAGCCGCCCGGGGTCTGGGTGGCGAGCACCGGCGTGTACCCCTGCCGGGTGAGGGCCTGCCCGATGACCTGCGCGAGCGCGGGAAATATCGGGTTCTCCAGCTCCGGCGTGATCAGCCCGACGAGGCCCGCGCTGCGCTGCCGCAGCCGCACCGGGCGTTCGTAGCCGAGCACGTCGAGTGCGGCGAGCACGGACTGACGGGTGCCCGCGGCGACGCCCGGCTTGCCGTTGAGCACGCGGCTTACTGTCGCTTCGCTGACCCCCGCCTGGGCTGCGATGTCGGCTAGCCGTGCGGTCACAGGATTGGACTGTACCGGTCGTATCTCAGGCTGCCCACCAGACCGTTGAATCCGCAGGGAGTACGGTCCCCTCGGCACCCGGCCCGGCCTCCGGCGCCACGTCCGCGCTCGCGAGGAGCAGCGTGCCGGGCGTGGGCACCGTGACGGGGGAGGAGGACACGTTCGTCGTGCACACGAACGAACCGGCGGACGTGGTGCGGCGGAAGGCCAGCACGCCCTCGGGCGCCGGCTCCCACGCGATGTCACGGCCCGCCCCCAGCGCCGGATGCGCGCGGCGCACCGCGAGAGCGCGGCGGTAGAACTCCAGGGTCGACGCCGGGTCGCCCGTCTGCGCCGCCACCGACAGGTCCTTCCAGGAGTCAGGCTGCGGCAGCCAGCTCGGACCGCCCTCGACAGGGCCGAAGCCGAACGGCGCCCGCTCACCGGACCACGGCAGCGGCACCCGGCAGCCGTCCCGCGTGCCGTCCTGCCCCGAACCGCGGAAGAACGCCGGGTCCTGGCGCACCTCGTCCGGCAGCTCCGTCACCTCCGGCAGGCCCAGCTCCTCGCCCTGGTAGAGGTAGGCGGAGCCGGGCAGCGCCAGCATCAGCAGCGTGGCGGCCCGCGCCCGGCGCAGCCCGCGGGCCGCGTCGCCGTCGGCGAAGCGCGTCGAGTGCCGTACGACGTCGTGGTTGGAGAGCACCCAGGTGGCGGGCGCGTCCACGGCGCTCATCGCGGCGAGGGAGCGGTCGATGACGGCGCGCAGCGCGGCGGCGTCCCAGCCGGTCGTCAGATACTCGAAGTTGAAGGCCTGGTGCAGCTCGCCGCGGCGCAGGTAGAGGGCGCTGCGCTCGACCGTGGGGGTCCACGCCTCGGCGACGGCGATCCGCTCGGTGCCCGGCCCGGCGCCGTACTCGTCCAGGATGCGGCGCCAGTCGCGGTAGATCTCGTGCACGCCGTCCTGGTCGAAGTAGGGCACGGCCTGCTTGCCGAGCAGCCTGACCTGCTCCGCGTGGCCGATGTCCGGCAGGCCCGGCGCCTTGACCAGGCCGTGGGCGACGTCGATGCGGAAGCCGTCGACGCCGAGGTCGAGCCAGAAGCGCAGGACGGAGCGGAACTCGTCGTGGACGTCCGGGTGTTCCCAGTTGAAGTCGGGCTGCTCGGCCGCGAAGAGGTGGAGGTACCACTCGCCGTCCGCGACCCGGGTCCAGGCGGGGCCGCCGAAGACGGACTCCCAGTCGTTCGGGGGCAGCGTCCCGTCCGCGCCTCTGCCGGGGCGGAAGAAGAAGCGCTCGCGCGCCGCCGACCCGGGCCCGTCCCGCAGCGCCTGCCGGAACCACTCGTGCCGGTCGGAACAGTGGTTGGGGACGATGTCGACGATGAAGCGCAGACCGAGCGCGTGCGCCTCGCGGACGAGACGGTCGGCGTCGGCGAGGGTCCCGAACATCGGGTCGACGGCGCGGTAGTCCGCCACGTCGTACCCCGCGTCGGCCTGCGGCGACGCGTAGAAGGGCGAGAGCCAGACGGCGTCCACGCCCAGGTCGCGCAGGTACGGCAGGCGGGCCGTGATGCCGGGCAGATCGCCCATCCCGTCGCCGTCCCCGTCGGCGAAGCTGCGCGGATAGACCTGGTAGATGACCGCGTCGCGCCACCACTCCCGGACGGAGGCGGAGCCGGTGGTGGGGGCGGCGGTGGCGTTCTGGGTCATGTCGTCCCTTGGAAGTGCGGGGAGTTACGGGGGACAGGCGCGGGAGCGCGGGCGGAGCGGTCGGACACTCCGGTAAAACGCCCGGCGGAACGCGAAGGACACGACGGCCTCCGCCGCACCGGTGCGATCCGGCCCCGCGCACCGAGGGAACCCCCGCCCGGAGACGGGCGCAGATCGTATCGTCACGAAGCCTCCGCGAGAAGGAAGTTCCTGGATCTTCACCGTTCCCGGTCGTAGCACCGTCATCATCTCCCGGAGCGTCCGCCGGAGCGCTAACTTGGTCGGGCAGGCCCGCGGGGGGTCTGCCCCACCAGCCCCAAAGGGGCCCCGCGTGAGCGTCAACGGCAAGGCAGGCACCACGATCCTGGTGGTAGACGATGTCGCCGCCAGCCGGTATGCCCTGAGCGCCGTCCTGCGCAGGGACGGCCACTCCGTCGTGCTCGCGGCCAGCGCCAGTGAGGCGCTCATCGAACTCGACCTGCGGCGGCGCAACGGCGAACTGCCCGACGTGGCCCTCGTCGACGTCGGCCTGCCCGACATGAGCGGCTTCGAACTGTGCCGCCGCCTGAAGGAGTCACCGCCGTTCGCCGCGCTGCCCGTCGTGCACTTCTCGGCCGCCCGGATAGCCCCCGCCGACCGGTGCCGAGGCCTCGACGCGGGCGGCGAGGCCTATCTGACCGTGCCCGCCGAACCGGAGGAGATCCAGGCCGTCGTGCGGGCCGCCGCCCGCGGCGCACGCCACCGGACCGACGCCGAGGCGCAGGCCGGGCACCTGACCCGGCTCGCCGAGACGATCCTCGACGTGCAGTCGGCCCGCTGCCCGCGCGAGCTCGCCGAGGCCGCCGCCACCGGTGCCGCCCGCCTCACCCACGGCCCCGCCGCCGCGTTCGTCCTCGGCGACGACGGCGAGGTCCACCGCGGCCTGTCCCGGCGCAGAGCCGCCGCCTCACTGCCCGACGACGGCGCGCACGAAGCGGTGGCCCTCCTCATCGAGCGCGACATGTCGGGCCGGGTCGGCGTGCGCGACCTCTTCGTGCCCGCGCCCCTGTGGCCGGCCGGCTTCTTCCAGGCCGATCCGGCCCGCGACGGCGGAGTCCCGGACGGCGCCCGGCTCACCCTGGCCCGCGCCCGCGAAGGCGCCGCACCGGTGTGCCTCGCCACGCCCGCGTACGACCGCGGACTCGTGCCCGGCACCGGACGGTTCGTGGGCCGGCTCGCGCACGCCACCGCGGTCGCCGCCGAGCGGCTGCTGATGTACGAGGTGGAGCGGCACATCGCCCTGACCCTCCAGCGCAGCTTCCTGCCCGCGCACGTGCCCCAGATCCCCGGCACGGAAGTCGTCGTCCGCTACGAACCGGCCTCCCGCGACACGGAGATCGGCGGCGACTTCTACGCCTCGCTCAGCACCGCGCAGGGCCTCCTCACGGGCATCGGCGACGTCGTCGGGCACTCCCTGGACGCCGCCACCGTGATGGTCGAGATCCGGCACGCGCTGCGCGCCTACTGCATCGAGGACCCCGACCCCACGACGCTCGCCCGGCGCCTCGACAACATGCTGCAGCGCTACCACCCCGAGGTGACCGCCACCCTCTGCCTCGCCCTCGTCGACCCCGCCACCGGACACACCCGCGTCGCCAACGCCGGACACATCCCGCCCCTCATCGTCGGGGACGACGGCACCGCCGACTACCTCCGGGCCGGCGGCCCGCTGCTCGGCCTCGGCCTGAAGAGACCACCGGCCACCGAGACGGTCCTGCGCCCCACCGACCGGCTCCTCCTGATCACCGACGGCCTCATCGAGACCCGCGGCACCGACCTCGCCGTCTCCATGGAGCAGCTGCGCGAGGTCGCCGCCGCGGCGCCCCTCGGCGTCGCGGCCCTCTGCGACACCCTCCTCGCCTGCCTGGGGCACGGCCGCGACGACGACATCGCCCTGCTCGCCATGCGGCTGCGCGCGGACGGCTAGCAGACGCCTGGTCCGAGCGGCCGCTCCATGAGCAGGACCCCGTACGGGCTGCCGTCGGCGGCACGCTTGTCGCCGAGCTCTCCGACCACCGCGTAACCGTCCTCTTCGTAGTACGCGCGCAGCCGCGGATTGGACACCACGACGTCCAGGCGGCTCAGCGCGCGGCCCGCCGCGGCGATCCGCCGCTCGGCGTCCCGCAGCAGCGCCCGGCCCGTCCGGGCGGGCGCCCCGCGCCGCGTCATCAGCCGGTGCACATACCCGGCCACCGGCGGCTGGACGCCCCACGCCTGCTCGTCGGACCACCACAGCTCGTACGCCCCGAGAGCCCCCGCCCCGTCCCCTACGAGCCATACCTCCTCCGAGGGGGACTCGATCAGCCGGCGGAAGTGCCGCTCGTCCTTGGCGCCCGGCTTCCACTGGTCGATGCCGTGGTCCAGCATCCAGCGTGCCGCGCCTTCGTAGAGGCCGACCAGCGTGGTGAGGTCGGTCATGTCCGCCCTGCTGAACGTCAGTTGCGCCGTCATGTCGATCACCGTAAGGGTGGGTATGACACCGGACGAACAAGGGGTGGCCCATGCCGCAGATCACCGTCGACTACTCCGAGCAGCTCGCGGACGGCTTCGACCGCAGGGGGTTCGCCCTCGCCCTGCACCCGCTGCTCGCCGACGTCGCGGGCGCCGCGCCGGAGGCCTGCAAGACCCGGTTCGTGCGGACCGAGGAGTGCGTCGTGGGTGACGGCGCGGGCAGCGACGGCATCGTCCACGTCATGATCGGACTGCTGGCCGGGCGTTCGGCGGAGACCAAGGCGCGGGTGACGGAAGGCGCCCTTGAGCTCGTACGGCAGTACGTGAAGCCCGCCGACGGCCTGCGGCTGCACGCCTCCGCCGAGATCCGCGACCTGGACGCCTCCTACCGCAAGTCGGCGGAGGCCTGAGGCACCAGCGCGAACAGCCGGTCGAGGAGCTCGGTGAACGGGCCGTCGGCCGGCTCCGTGACGAGGATGCCGCGCAGCAGCGCCGCCATCTCCTCGTCGTACGCGGCGCTCACCGCGGCCAGCGCCGCGAAGTCGTGCACCAGCTGCAACTCCAGTTCGGCGCGCGGAATGCGCCGGCCGTCCAGCCAGATCAGCGCCGTCGACTCGGCGAGCGAAATCCAGGACCGCACGACGAGTTCGAGCCGGGCGGGCGGGTCCGTGACGCCCAGGTGCGCGAGGATCTGGTCGTAGGCCGCCTGCCGCACGGAGTCGATCAGCGCGTTCGTCGCCGAGGCCGTCTCCCGCGCGAGCGCCCCGCCCGCCGACACCGCGGGACCGCCCCGCATCAAGGCGGAGAAACCGGGCCCGTGCTCGTCGACGAAGTCGAGGAAGCGCCCCATCACCCGCAGCAGCCGCGCCCCGAGCGGACCCTCGCGGGGCTCCACGAACCGCTCGGCCAGGTCGTCCGCCGCCCGACGCAACGCCGCCTCGTAAAGGCTGAGTTTGCCGGGGAAGTAGTGGTAGACCAGCGGGCGCGAGATGCCCGCGGCCGCTGCTATCTCGTCGATGGAGACGTCGTCGGGCGAGCGGTGACTGAACAGCTCGAGCGCGACCCCGATCAGCTGCTGCCGCCGCTCCTCGACACCCATCCTGCGGCGCACCCCGGTTGTCATGCGAACACCTTACCGAGCAGAACCGGCCCCGCTGCCGACCGGTGCGCGCCCGCTCGCGGGTGCGCACCTCACATGTCGAGGACGAGCCGCTCACCGCGCGCCCGCGAGACGCAGATGAGCATGGAGCCGGCCCGCTCGCCGTCCGTGAGCAGCTCGTCGCGGTGGTCGATCTCCCCTTCCAGGACGCGCTGTTGGCACGTTCCGCAGAAGCCCTGCTCGCAGCTGTACGCGGTGTTCGGCAGCTCGGCGCGGACGGCTGCGAGCACCGTGGTGTCCGCCGCGACCGCCACCGTACGGCCGCTGCGGCGCAGTTCGACCTCGAATGCGGCGTTGCCGTCGGCCGACGTGCGTGGCGTGAAACGTTCGAGGTGCAGCGAACACCCGTCCGGCAGGACGGTGCCGACGGCGTCCATCAGCGCCTCGGGCCCGCACACGTGGACGGCGGTGCCGGGCGGTGTCCCGTCGAGGAAGGCGGCCAGGTCCGGCAGCCCGTCCTCGTCCTCCGCGACGACGGTGACGCGCTCCCGCCGGCCGCCGCCGAGCTTCTCGACCTCTTCCAGGAACGGCATCGAGGCCCGTGAACGCCCCCCGTACAGCAGCCGCCACTCCGTCCCGGACGCCTCGACGGCCCGCAGCATCGGCAGGATCGGCGTGATCCCGATGCCACCCGCCACGAAGACGTACGCCGCCGCGTCCGCGAGCGGGAAGCGATTGCGCGGCCCGCGCACCTCCACCCGAGCGCCTTCCCGGAGCCCGTGCACCTCGCGGGAACCGCCCCTGCCGCCCTGCTCGGCCGTGATCAGCCGGGTCGCGACGGTGTACGACGAGGAGTCCTCGGGGTCGCCGCAGAGCGAGTACTGCCGCACGAGCCCCGACGGCAGCACGACGTCGAGGTGGGCCCCCGGCTCCCACGCGGGCAAGTTCTCGCCCTCCAGGCGCAGTTGTACGACGCCGTCGGCGACCGTCTCGTGCCGGGCGACGCGGAGCCGCAGCGCCCGCGAGCGCGGCCGCCCGGAGACCGGCTCCTCCAGGGCGGGCAGCGGCCACAGCGGCGAAGTCGCGATGCGGCGCCGCATGGCCCGCCGGGCGAGCAAAGCGGCGCCCGCGACGAGGGCGACGGTGCGGATGCGGGGCATGTCAGACGGCCCCCTTCTCGGCGGCCAGGGCGGCGCGGGCGGCGGGCGATGAGGCGAGATAGGCGACGGCCTGCGCCGTGCTGCCCTCCTGCGAGGGGTGGTAACTGCGACTCAGGTAGCGGGGGATGGACCGGATCATGTCACCGGTGGAGGGCAGCGTCCCCGCCTTCCCGCTCCGGTGGAAGTCCTTGAAGCTCGCCCTGCCGTCGACGAGCGTCGGGTCGTTCTCCATGAAGAACCGCGCCCCGCGCTGCCACAGGAAGACCAGGGCGCTGAACGCGGTCGCCCACGTCCTGGCCCGCCGCCGGTAGCCGCCGTCGACGTGCATGAACAGCTCGAAGGCGACGGAGCGGTGCTCGACCTCCTCCGCGCCGTGCCAGCGCAGCAGGTCCAGCATCGTCGGGTCGGCGCCCCTGCGGTCCAGCTCCTCGGCGTTCAGCACCCAGTTGCCGAGGAACGCGGTGTAGTGCTCGATGGCCGCGATCATCGCGACGCGCTCCATCAGCCACCACCGGCGCGCCCTGCCCGGCGGCAGCGTCCGGTCGCCGAGCAGCTTCTCGAAGAGCCAGTCGACCTGCGCGGTGTACGGCGTCGGGTCGAGCCCCTGCTCCTTGAGGTGCGGCAGGACCTCGTCGTGGGCCTGCGCGTGCATCGCCTCCTGGCCGATGAACCCGATGACGTCCGCGCGCAGCCGCTCGTCACGGATGAGCGGCAGCACCTGCTTGTAGACGTGCACGAACCAGCGCTCACCGGCGGGCAGCAGCAGATGCAGCACGTTGATGGTGTGCGTGGTGAACGGGTCGTCCGGGAGCCAGTGGAGCGGGGTGCTCTCCCAGGAGAAGGAGACGTTGCGTGCCTTGAGCGCTATGTGCTCGGACGCGACGGGCTCGGGCGCCCGGCTCTGCGTATTAGACATGGCGTCAATGTACTGATGGGTAGTACGGGGGTACAGGGGTCTGCGCGCGGAACTTCCGCGCTCCTACCGCAGCGTCTGCACCTTCGTGCCGTCGCCGAGCCTGCCGCTGAGCCGCGCCTGCGCGGTCCGCTCCGTCCTGGTGGCGAGGAGGTTGCCGGCCACGCGCGTGCCGCCGGACGCGGTGATGGAGGTGACGTTCTTGCTGCCCGCGCCGAGGAGGTACCAGCTGCCGGCCCGGGACTTCCACAGGACGCCCGCGAGCACGTGCGGGCTGCGGGGGCCGCAGTCGGGGGAGTCCGCGGCCTGCGCGGCGACGGCGCCCGAGGGCCCGTCGGCGGTCCGGAACTCGGCGAGGGTCCGGCTGCCCATTCCCCGCCAGGTCTCGGCACGCGTACAGGCCCAGTCCGCGACGCCGTTGCCCTCGGGCAGCGCCTGCCGGGCGTACGTCCACGAGTTCACGGACCGGATGCCGTGCGAGCGCACCGACGCGAGGGAGCACGCCGACTTCGACCAGTCCGCGGCGGTGGCCTCGCGCGGGGCCTGCGGGCGGCCCGCGGTCAGATGGGCGGGGACCAGCTCCCCGAGGTCGGTCGACATGCGCACCGCGCCCGAGCGGTCGCGCAGCCGCAGCGCGTTCCACGACGCGCAGTGGCCGGTCGCCGACGGTCCGGCGAAGGGCGCGGTGACGCCGTCCTCGGAACGGCGCAGGGCGACGGGGCCCGCGGCCGGCTTCAGCAGGTCCTGCACCGAGGCGGACCGGACCCAGGGAGCCGTCAGGTAGCGGATGTTCCCGTCGGCGCGGTCGACGACGACGGCGTCCGCCTCGGTGCCGGTCGCGCCGTCCACGCGCGCGAAGTCGAGCGCCGCGCCGCTCGTGCCCTTGCGCGGTTCCGCGTACCGCACGATGCGCAGGCCGTCGTAGAGCAGCACCACGCGCGCGGAGTCGATCTCGCCGGCGAAGAGCAGCTGGGCGGGGCCGGGCGGCGCCCCGGCCGCGGTGCCCGGCGTCGCCGAGACCTGCACGGACTCGCCGGGCCGCGCCCAGACGGCGAGGGCGCGGCGCAGCAGCTCCTTGTCGCCGACGAGGTTGCCGCGGGCGGGCCACGCGGAGAAGTCGACACGAGCGGAACGTTTCCACGCCCCCGCGGGCGCCGCTCTCAACTGCCCCGGATCGAGCGCGGCCTGGGCGGCCGGGTTCTGCGCGTAGGGCGGCGCGGCGGCGCCGTCGGGCCCCCAGCCGTCACCGGGCATCCCGAGCAGGGCCCCGCACACCAGCGCGGCGGCGACCGCGACACCCGCGGCCTTCATGTGCTGCCTGCGCCGCATCAGGTCGGTCGGCCTGGCCTGCAAGGTGCAGGGGTCGAACCCGGGCGACGCGAGCAGCTCGTACTGCGCGTCGATGTCGTCGGCCTCGTCCAGGGCCTCCTCGGGGTACTCGCAGCCCGCGGCGGCGAGCACGGCGCACACGCCGTCGTCGTCGAGGCCCTCCATCCCGCGCAGTACGTAGGCGGCGCGGGCGGCACCCGACAGCTCGGCCAGCTCCTGGTCCAGGGCGAGCTCTTCGGCGCCCCCCGAACGCGGGAAGAGCCGCAGCCCCCGGACCTGCGGCAGCAGCGGCGGCAGCTGGGCCCGCTTGGGCCACGAGGTCCACCGCAGGGGGAGCCCGGCGTCGAGCGCGCAGCGCACCACCTGGAGACGAACGCACGCGTACGCCGGATCGCCGTGCGGCCCACCGCTCCCGCGGCCCCGCTGCGACGGGACGACGACCGCCTCACCCGTCCTGCGGCTGCGCGGCAGGGCGCGCTGGGTGAGCGCGTGCGCGGTCAGGACCCGGCGGTTGCGGCCGAGGCTCGGTGGCAGCACCAGATAGGCCAGCCGCACGAGCCTCGGGTAGTGCTCGACGAGGGCGGCCTCGGCCTGCTCCACGTCGACGACGGGGGCGGGGCCGCTGGGCTTCGGGGACTTCGACGGAGACTGCACATTCGACGACACGTTCAGCAAAACGAGCGAATCCTCGGTTGGTCACCTCATGGCCGGCCGTCCGCCACGAGCGCGCGGGCGTAATTCGCCATCGACCGCTGGTAGCGCGGCAGATGAGGGGCGAGGGCGCCCAGCACGAGGGCGAGGCCCTCGCGCTCCCGGCCGAGATCCGCGAGACACAGGGCGAGGCAGGCCCGCACGGCGTCGTCCAACTCGTCGGACGGCGCGTCCAGTTCGGCCCTCAGCAGGGCGACTCCTTCCTCGGCCCGCCCCACGTTCCGCAACGAACTCGCGAGCTGTACGGCCGTACGCCGCCTGCGGTACCCGTCGAGGCCGCGCTCCAGGGCTTCCTGGTAGAGCGGCACGGCGCGGTCGGAGTGGCCGGTGGAGTCGAAGGCGCAGGCGCGCTCGAAGAGGCCGACGGGGTGGTCCGGCGGCAACTCGTCCGCGAGCGCGTCGATCACGCGCCTGAACGCCGCGCCCTCCTCCTCCCCGTAGGAGTCGAACTCCCCCCAGGCCTCCGCTACCCGCTGCTCCCACGCCGCATCCATGCGCCCACGGTGCCAGCCGCTCCACTCCTCAGCCACTCCTTTTTCCGGGGCGGGGCGGGGTGGGTTCTGCCCTGCGCCGGCCTGCGGGGGTAGGGGCGACTAGCCCGCCGCTTCGCGGCGGATGTATCCCACCCACCCGCCCGTTTGCCCCGCGACGCCTTGCGGGAGTAGGGGCGACTAGCCCGCCGCTTCGCGGCGGAAGTTTCCCACCCGCCCGCCCGTTCGCCCCGCGACGCCCTGCGGGAGTAGGAGCGAGTCGCCCCACCGGGGCGCAGGCGCTCACGCGCAGGAGGGGGTGTGGGGGTATGTGCGAACGGAGCACCGAGCGCACTCTGGCGTCTTTGGACTTGAGGCGTGACGCAGGGATAGCGAGTACGCACATACCCCCGCGCCCCCGCCCCACAGACGAAGCGAAGGCGCACACCCCAGCCGAGGGCGCCCCCTACCCGCCCAACTCCCACCCGCTGAACTCCACCGTCCCGCGCTCCCCGTCACCCCCATTCGTCGCGCTCATGAACAGCCCAACGTCCAGGCCCGCCGCCGCCCCCGGCACCTGTACCGTCGCCACGGTGCGCCACGTCGCCCCGTCGTCCGTGGAGCAGGACCCCGTGAAGGAGGGGCCCGCGCCGCGGGTGAGGCGGAGGAGGACCGGGGCCTTGATGCCGGTGATGCGCTGGTACGTGTCCAGCGTGCCGTCCCCGTTCGTGTCGTAGGAGAGGACGACCCCGTTGGCGGGGGTCACGGCGAGGTTCACGAAGCCGGGGGAGAGAGGCGTGCGCAGGGAGTTGCGGGCGATGAGACCGGCCCGCGCCCACGGCCCAGTGACCGCCTGCGCGTCGACCCGGACCGTCACGGAGACCCCGTCCCGCAGCGCCCCGCCCCGGTACAGCGTCCCGAACTCGGCCGTGCCCTTCCACAGGTCGGCGCCGCCCCCGTTGATCGCGTACCGCCCGTCCAGTTCCCCGAAGACGGCCGCGTTGTTGCTGTAGCTCAGCCACGCGTCGCTCACGGGGCCGGCCTCGAACAGCGTCCCTTCGTGGACGGAGCGGATGCGGCGCTCACCCAAGGGGCCGTAGCGGACGGCGATTTCGTACGGGTGGGTGCGGAGTGGACGGTCCAGGGGAGTCTCCGGCGTGGCGGCCCGCCACGTGACCTTGCCCGTTCCCGCGGGTTCGACGCGGGGCAGCGACTCGGGCCCGACCGGCTCCGCGTCGATGCCGGTCAACGCGAAGTCGACGCGGCCGGTGGCGCGCAGCCCGTTGACGTTGCGGAAGGTCGCCGTCAGGAGGGAGCGGCCGCCCGGGGGGACGGCGGGCGGGTCCGCCGTGACTTCCAGGGTGCCCTGGTAGGGCGCCCGCGCCAGCACGTCCCGTACGCGCGAGGCGGCCCGGTACGGCGTGCCGACGGGCCGCAGCGGATAGTCCTCGCGCTCCCGCGTCCACGCTTCCTCGAAGGCGAACCAGTCCACCGGCCGCGCCGCCCGCCCCGCCGACAGCGCGTCCTCCAGCTCGTCGAGCCACTTCTGCCACCGCGGCACGTAGAAGTCGCCCATGAGGCCGTGCCATTCACGGTTGCCGTAGTCGTGGAGGCGGCCCGCGTCGGAGGTGGCGCGGTCGCCCCACACGGTGATCAGGACCTTCGCGGTCCGTTCGAACTCGGCGCGTTCGGCGTCGTTCGTAGCCATGCGGCGGGCGTCCTCGATCCAGGGACCGAGCAGGAACGCCGGGTGCGTGCCCGTCACTTCGTCCGAGAGGCGCATCAGGCGCAGCCAGAGCCGGGAGAGGGAGCCGAAGGCGGCCCGGTCCTTCCTCTCGTACGCGGTGCGCAGCTGCGGCAGGAGCTGCCGGCTGCGGTGGGCGAGGGCCTGCCGGGCGACGTCGACCAGGTCGTGCCGGTAGGCGGCGCTGCCGCGCAGCCCGCCGGCCACCCCGAGGAGTCCGGTCAGGGCGGCGTCGAAGCGGCCCGGGTCGTAGGTGAGTGCGCGCGGCGCGTACTCCGCGGCGCGGGCGGCCGCGAGGTCGGGCCGCGCGGCGAAGAGCGAGTCGTGCGGGTCGCTGCGCTCGACGGCGGTGTGCCGGTAGGCGGTGTCGTGCAGCGCGCGCCACGCGGCCCGCGCGCCCCGGTCGCGGCCGCCGTACCGGAAGTCGGCGTACGAGGAGAACCACGCGGCGCGGTCCGGCGGGGTCTTCATCCAGGCCAGCTCGGAGAAGAGCTCGAAGGCGGCGGGGTCCCGGTCGGTGGCCTCCGGCATGAAGGCGGTGCCGACGAGCGCGCTGCCGGCCTTGTCGCGCCAGGCGAAGAACTTCTCGTTCCAGAGGTGGGTGCGCGCCCCGATCGTCGTGCGGCCCCCGAAGTTGGGGATGGTCCCGAAGGCGTACGGCGTGCCGCCCCAGTCCTTCTCCCGGTCCGTCACGCTCGCGTACCGGTCCGAGACGCCGTCGACGATGAGCATCCGCTTCTTGTCGACGGCGTTCAGGAGCGCGGGCAGCGGATTGGCCTCCCAGCCGAGGATGACCCAGATCGCGCCGGGCCGCGCCTTGCGCAGAGCGGTCTCCACGCCTTGCGCGGCGGCGGGCACGGGCACGTCGCCCGCGGTGCCGCCCTCGTGCAGGAGGTCCATCTTGAAGAGGTCGGCGGGGCCGAAGAGCTGTTCCTGGTGCCGGTAGAAGGAGGCGGCGACCTTGGCGAAGGCCGTGGTGCGGGGGTCGAGCCAGTCGGGTCTCCGGAACCCGTGCCAGACGCCCTGCGGCACGACCCGCGCGTCCCCGCCGTTGCGCTCGACGAACCCGTCGGGGACGTGACCGTAGTAGCCGGGGAGCACCGGGGCGATCCCGAGCTCCCGCAGCCGCCTGACGATGCGCTGCCCCAACTCCGCACGGTCGTCGATGAGTTGTTGCGAGAGGGGCCCGCCGTACCCGGAGAGGTTCTGGAGCAGCCACCACGGCTGGTGCGAGGGGGCGGGCAGCCACGCCCTGGACTCGGCGTCGGAGTAGCCGAACTCTTGCAGGACACGGTGGTACACGGCCTCGGCGCCCGCGATGACCAGGACTTCGTTGCAGCCGTGCAGGGCGAGTACGTCGATCATGCGCTCCCAGTACGCCCAGTCGGCGTACGGCGCGGTGTACCCGTCGTTGGTGTCGTTCAGGGCGAACCGGTGGGGGAGCGTGGTGGAACGTTCCAGCGGCCGGGCCGGGGCGGGCAGTCTGCGCGGCAGGTCGAGCTGGCTGCCGTTCCAGGTGATGTGGGCCCCGCACACGTACTTCAGGTACCAGTGGACGCCGGTGAGCAGTACGGCGGGCGTCGTGCCGGACACCTCGATCCGGCCGGTGGAGCCGGTGACTCTGAAGCGGTCCTCGTGGGCCCCGCGGTTCTCGCGGCCGCGCGCGGGGACGAGTCTGAGCCGGATCTGCTCCGCGTGGTGCGGCAGGAGTCTGTTGAGCGCTGAGCGCGCGGCATCCGTATCCAAGGCGGGAGCCTCGGCGGGTCGCGCGGCCGCGGTGCCGGTCAGGGCCGGCAGGCCGCCGACCGCGGCACCGAGGCCGAGGGCCCCCGCGCTGCCGAGCACGGTACGTCGGGACGGTTCGGACATGTGTACCCCCTGGGGTGAAGGCTGCGCGCACGGTATCCGCGTCGCCCCGAGTGCTCAACGGTCCACGTGGAGCGGGCGGGTCGAGTTAGCTGAAAGGGAGTGCCGGGACGATGAGGGCAGCACGGAGCGCGCTTTCGGGCATGGCTGTGGGAGTCCTGCTGACGGTGGTGGGTTGCGGCTCGGGGGGTGACGGCACACCACGCACGGCGAGCGGCAGCCTGGAGCAGCTGGCGGCCGAGGCGGGATGCAGGCCCGACGTCCGGACGGACGCGGCAGAACTGCGCCAGGCCACCTGTGAGAACGGTGCCCGGCGCTACGTCCTCGTAACCTTTACAAACGCCCGTGGCCAGGCCGAATGGCTCGACGAGGCGAACGACTACGGCGGTACGTACCTCGTCGGCGGCAGCAGCTGGGTCGCGGTCGGGGACGCCGACGACATCACGGCGCTGCGCGACCGCCTCGGCGGAACCGTGGTGGACGCCGCGGGGAGGCACGGCGGCCACCACGGCCCGCACGAGGGGTGAGCGCGCCCGCGGTCGGGGCGGGCGCGCGGGTCTGTGTCAGGTGCAGCGCTGACCCGAGTTGACGCACTTCGCGACGCGCCGCATCAGCCGCTCGTCGAAGACGTTGATGAAGTCGCCGTGGTCGGTGACGGGCTTGTGCAGTTGCTCGGGGAACGAGTCGACGGCGAATCCGGGGCCCGGCGGCACGTCGTACACGACGCGCTGCACCAGCTGGGGAATGGCCCGGAAGCCCTGCGGACAGGCGCCGGTGCGCGGGTCGGCGAAGGCGACGTGGGTGCGGTGGTTGGCGCTGTCGGTGTTCTGTCCGTCCCAGCAGCTCTGGAAGTTGAACGTCCGGACGACCTTGCTGCCCTCGGGGCAGATCGGGTATTTGTCCCTCAGCTGCCGGTTCTCGAATCCGGTGCAGCTCCACGACGCGTTGGCGTTGGCGTCGCCGTTCGTGAACGCCTTGGCGTCACCCGTGATGATGCGCAGGAAACGCGGCATCGCGACGACCTTGCTCACCGGATTCCCGGCGAATTTCAGCGTGACGGAGGCGGGTGTCTGGATTTCGCCGGTGTTCTGGTCCTTTCCGCCGCCGTCGGCCTGGGCGTCGTCCTCGTTCTCGCCGTTCTGCAGCCTCAGGACGGGCCAGTAGTACGTCGACTTGTCGCCCTGGTTGCGGCAGCTGGTCTGTCCGGCGGCGAGGTCGTCATCGCTGGAGAAGGCGTCCGTCGCCTGGTTTCCCACGTAGTCGTGCATGTGGTGGGCGCCGTTGCTCACGCCCGGCGCGACGATGACGTTGTCCGGATTGAACTTGCCGTTCTCGTTCCGCCCGCATTTCGTGGTGAACGCGCCGCGTGAGGCGTTGCGGCCGTCGCGGGGGCGTTTCACATTCGGCCGGACGGACTCGATCTCGACGAAGTCATCGGCCTCGGGCCCATTGCCGCTCTGCCCCTGTTCTTGTCCTTGTTCCTGGTCGTCGGCGCGCAGCGTGCAGGGTGCCATGCCGTCCAGCCCCTCGGGGGGCCGGACACCGGCCTGGTCCAGGGCGTTCGTGATGCCGTCGAGGGTTTCCCTGCGCTTCTCCTCCAGGGGCGGGAGCAGCGACTCCTTGTCCCGCGTCCGCTCGAACCGCCCGTACGCCTCCGTGATCTGCCCGTCGAGATCGGCGAGTCGCCGGTCGACTTCGCCGCGCGCGGCATCGGGCACCTCGGGCAGCTGATTGCCCACGTCCGGGCAGCTGATGGTCGACACCTGCTGCCCGGCACTCTCCGGGGGAGGCCGATCCGCGCCGTCTTCGGCGTTCGCGTAGACGTTCACGGCGACCAGGCCGCCGCCGCCCATGATGAACGCTGCCGACGTGGCGACGACGCGCCGCGTCAGCCTTGATCGTTTTCGTGAGGTACGTCCCATGGGGCTACATACGCATCAGCGGCCCGGCGCGTTCAGCGCCCCCGGCCGAGGGTTCAGCGCCCCTGGTCCAGGTACGCCAGGACCGCGAGCACCCGCCGGTTGTCGTCGTCGGAGACCGCCAGATCCAGTTTCCCGAAGATGTTGGACGTGTGCTTCGCGATGGCCCGCTCGGTGACGACGAGCTGTGCCGCGATGGCCGCGTTCGACCGGCCCTGCGCCATGAGTTCGAGCACTTCGCGCTCGCGCGGGGTGAGCGCCCCGAGCGGCTGGTCGGTGGCGCGCCGCGACAGGAGCTGCTGGATGACCTGCGGGTCCATCGCGGTGCCGCCGGCCGCGACCCTGCGTACGGCGTCGATGAACTGCGCGGCGTCGAACACCCGGTCCTTGAGGAGGTAGCCGACGCCGCCGGTCCCGTCGGCGAGGAGCTCGCGCGCGTACAGCTGCTCCACGTGCTGGGAGAGGACCAGGACGGGCAGCCCCGGCCTGGCCCGGCGGGCGGCGAGCGCGCACTGCAGGCCCTCGTCCGTGTGGGACGGCGGAAGCCGGACGTCCACGACGGCGACGTCCGGCTGCAACTCCTCCAGGGCCCTGGTCAGTTCGGGCCCGCTCTCCACGGCCGCCGCGATCTCGAAGTCGAACGCCTCCAGCATCCGCACCAAACCGTCGCGCAGCAGGAAGAGGTCTTCGGCTAGGACAACTCGCAAGGGATCTCCATGGTCACCATGGTCGGACCGCCCGCGGGGCTGCTGACGGCAAGTACGCCGTCGAATGTACCGAGCCGGCGTTCGACGCCGGTCAGCCCGGACCCCGAACCGATGGCGGCGCCGCCCTTGCCGTTGTCCGTGACGGCGATGCGCAGCATGCCGTCCGCGTGGTGCATGTCCACCCAGATCCGGTCGGCCCCCGAGTGCTTGATCGCGTTGGTCAGGGACTCGCTCACCGCGAAGTACGCGGCGGACTCGACCGACTCCTCGGCCCGCCCCGTCAGCTCCACGTCGACCTCGGTGGTGATCGGGAGGCGCAGCGCGAGGGCCTTCACCGCGTCGCCGAGGCCGCGTTCGGCGAGGACCGGCGGGTGGATGCCGCGGACCAGGTCGCGCAGTTCGGTCAGCGCCTCGCCGGAGTTCTGCCGCGCCTTGGCGAGCAGCTCCTTGGCCTTGGCGGGGTCGGACTCGATCAGCGCCTCGATGGTGCCGAGGTCCATGCCCATGGCGACCAGGCGGGCCTGCGCGCCGTCGTGCAGGTCGCGCTCGATGCGGCGCAGCTCGGCGGCGGAGTTGTCGACGGCGTCGTGCCGGGTCTCGGTCAGCCGGTCCACGCGCCGCGCCAGTTCGCGCTCCCGCATGCTCGTGGTGGGGGCGAGGAGCGTACGGGCGAGGAGGAAGTGGGCGCGTACGAGGGAGGGGTTGACGAAGACGCCGAGGACGAAGAAGCCCGTGCCGAGCAGCGCGGCCTGGTTGGCGGTGGACTGCGAGGTGACGTGGATGAAGGCGAACCACTCGCCGCCGCCCGCGTTGTAGATCGGCTCCCAGACGCCGAGGGCGAGGACCCAGCCGTACAGCATGTAGAGCATCAGCGCGGGGGCGAAGACCGCGACTATCGGGGCCGCGGTCATGTTGACCAGCAGCCACTGGAGGTCGCGCCAGGTCGCCGGGTCCTTCAGCATCAGCGTGCAGCGCTCCACCTGCCCCGTGACGCCGGTCCGCAGGTCGGCGGGGAAGGCGCGGTAGGCGTCCGGGATCGTCACGCCGGACCACTCGGCGGCCAGGTTGCGGTAGGAGTTCGCGTACTTGCGCACGCCCGTGAGGACGAGCGGAGTCGTGAAGACGCCGATACCCAGCAGGATGAACGCGATCGAGAGGACCGAGAACACGAACAGGACGATCGAGCCCACCAGCGCGTAGATCGTCAGCCAGAGGCCCCTCGCCCCCGCGACCACTGCGTCCTTGAGCCTCGTCATGGTCATCAGTCCCTCTCGTCGTCCCCGTGTCCGGCCGCGTTCCGTGCGTCCGGCACCGTTACATCCTCGCTGGTACGGCGGGTGCGGGTCATTGGGCCCGGCACCCGGCCCGGGGGTGTACCTGACGACACCCCCCGGCCTCGCCCTGTGCTTCAGCGAGAGGGGGCTTCGGCGGCTGGGGCGCACGGCCGCCGATTCCTAGCGTGAGTCACGTCTTATCCGACGCATATTCACGCAGACTTGATGGGGGCGAAGCGCCATGAGGCGGAACCTCGCGGCACGACTCGGTGTGTGGAGCGCACACCACCGGAAGGCGGCCATCCTCGGCTGGCTGGTCTTCGTGGTCCTGGCCACGGCCATCGGCGGGGCCTCCGGCATGGTCACCGCTTCCGACGACGAGATGGGCGTCGGCGACTCGGGCCGGGCCGCCACCATCCTGAAGGACGCGGGCATCGAAGAGCCGGCGGGCGAGCTCGTCATGGTCACCGCGCGCACCGCCGGCGGATGGCGGGACGCGGCGGCCGACCTGTCGAAGGCGCTGACCGCGACCGGCGACGTACGCGGCCTCAAGGCGCCGCTGCCCTCAGAGGACGGCAGGGACGCGCTGCTCCGGTTCGAGATCAAGGGCCCGGGGGACGAGGCCGCCGACCGCGTACAGCCGGTCCTCGACGCCGTGGCGAAGGCCGAGGAGGACGGCAAGGGCCAGGGCATCTCCGTCCGCCAGTTCGGCGACGCGAGCTCCGAGAAGCAGCTGTCCGACCTGCTCGCCGACGACCTGAAGAAGGCCGAGTTCACCGCGGTGCCGCTCGCGCTCGGCATTCTCCTGGTCGCCTTCGGCGCCGTCGTCGCGGCGCTGCTCCCGGTGGGGCTCGCGCTCACCGCGTGCGTGGCGGCGTTCGGGCTGCTCTCGCTCGCCAGCCACCAGCTGCACCTGTTCGAGACGACGTACTCCGTGATGTTCCTGATGGGCCTCGCGGTCGGCGTCGACTACTGCCTGTTCTACCTGCGCCGCGAGCGGGACGAGCGCGCCGCGGGACGGGACGCCGAGACGGCGCTGCGGATCGCCGCGGCCACCAGCGGCCGCGCCGTCCTGGTCTCCGGCCTCACCGTGATGGTCGCCATGGCGGGCATGTTCCTGTCCGGCCTGCTCCTCTTCGAGGGGTTCGCCGTCGCCACGATCCTCGTGGTGTGCGTGGCGATGCTCGGCTCGGTCACGGTCCTGCCCGCGCTGCTCGCCGCGCTCGGCGACCGCATCGACGCCGGCCGCATCCCCTTCCTCAACCGCCGTGCCAAGAAGGGCGTGCACGCCAGTGGCGGCACCGCGGCGAAGATCCTCAAGCCCGTCCTCGCCCGCCCGAAGTTCTTCGCCGTCGGTGCCGCGGCCGTCCTGCTCGCCCTGGCCGCCCCCGCACTCGGCATGAAGACCGAACAGCTTGGCCTGGAGAAGCAGTTCGGCTCCGACGCCCCGCTCTCCGTCTCCTACCAGCGGATCACCGAGGAGTTCCCCGGCGGACCCGCTCCCGCCCGGGTGGTCGTCGAGTCCGACGACATCGGCGCGCAGCCGGTGCGGGCCGCGCTCGACTCGCTGACCGAGAAGGCCGGTGACGGGGCCGAACTCACCGTCCACAAGGCGGCCGGCGTCGCCGAGATCGAGATCCCGCTGCCCGGCGACGGCACCGACGCCGAGGCGAAGAAGGCCCTGCACGAGCTGCGCGACGACACGGTCCCCGCGGCCTTCGAGGGCGTGGACGCGACGGCGTACGTCGGCGGTGACCTGGCCTCCTCCGAGGACTTCAGCGACCAGCTCAGCAAGGGCATCGTCCCGGTCTTCGCCTTCATCGCCGCGGTGACCTTCCTCCTGATGCTCTTCAGCTTCCGCTCGGTGGTGATCGCGGTGACGTCGATCGGACTGAACCTGCTGTCGGTGGGCGCCGCCTACGGCGTCATGACCGCCGTCTTCCAGCACGGCTGGGGCGCGGAGCTGATCGGCTCGGAGAAGGTCGGCGCGATCGAGAACTGGATGCCGCTGTTCGTCCTCGTCGTCCTCTTCGGCCTCTCCATGGACTACCACGTGTTCGTGGTCTCCCGGATCCGTGAGGCCCGCGACCGGGGCATGGACAACCGCTCGGCGATCCACGAGGGCATCACGCGCACGGCGGGCGCGGTCACCGGCGCGGCCGTGATCATGGTGGCGGTCTTCGCGGTGTTCGGCACGCTGTCCATGCAGGACATGCAGCAGATGGGCGTGGGCCTCGGCGTGGCGGTCCTGCTGGACGCGACGGTCGTCCGCATGATCCTGCTGCCGTCCCTGATGACCCTGCTCGGCGAGCGCAACTGGCACACGCCGCGGTACCTGCGGTGGCTCCCGCGGATCTCCCACGCGGAGGAGGCACCGACCGCGCCGCCGCGTCCCGACCCGTACAACACCCCGGTGGCGAGCGGCCGTTGACGAGACACCCGCACACCTGACGTGGCCCCGGCGCCTGCACCGCGCCGGGGCCACGCCCTGTCACCTCACAGGCCGAGCGCCTTCGCCTCCTTCTCGGGGGCGAGCCCCACGACCGGCCGGTCGGGCCGCTGCGGCGCCGTCCCGCCGATGGACCGCAGCCACTCCCACGTGTCCCGCACCGTCTCGGCGGCGGGCCGGGTCCGAAGGCCCGCCGCGACCGCCTTCTCCGATGACGTCCGGTGCATCGTGTCGTGCAGCTCGCCCGGGGCCAGCCACACCGGCAGCTCCATCCACGGCTCGATGCCCGCGTCGAGCACGGCCCGCGGCTCCGTCCAGCGCAGCTCCGCCTCGGGCCCCGCCACCTCCACGCACGCGTCGAGGAGTTCCCCCATCGTGATCCGCCCCATCGGGCTGATCAGGTTGTACGCCCCGTGCAGCCCGGCGGCGGCCGCGTCCAGGACGAACTCGGCGAGGTCCCGCACGTCGACGTACTGGATGGCGAGGTCCCGCGGCCCGGGGGCCAGCACGGGCCCGCCGCGCGCCACCCGGTTCAGCCACCACGGCAGCCGCCCGATGTTCTCGTACGGGCCGAGGATGAGACCGGCCCGCGCGAGCACCGTCCGCTCCGCGCCGAATTCGGCGATCGCCGCGAGCTCGCCGCCCCGCTTGTCCTCCGCGTACGCCGACGCGTCCGCGTCCGGGTCGCCGTCCACCACGGGGAAGCTCTCGTCGGAGCCGGCCTCGCCCGGGTAGCGGTACACGGAGCCGCTGGACACGTACACGTACCGCCCGGCGCGCCCCGCGAGCAGCCGGGCCGACTCCCGCACCACCCGGGGCGCCGCCGACCAGGTGTCGACCACCACGTCCCACTCGCCGTCGGCGAGCCCGGCGAGGCCGCCCTCGACGGTGCGGTCGCCGTGCACGACCTGTGCGCCCTCGGGCGCCGCGTGGTGACCGCGGTGGAAGACGGTCACCTCCCAGCCCCGGGCGAGGGCCGCCTCGGTGACCGCACGCCCCACGAATTCGGTGCCGCCCAGCATCAGAAGTCTCATGGTGGTGACTCTGCCCCGCCGACCCGGGTCCTGTGAACCGGATTCTGCTCGGGGCAGAGCCGGGAACCGCAGCTCAGCGCGGGGTCGGCGGCGCGTACTTGTAGCCGACGCGGCGGACCGTCTGGATCGTCCTGCGGTGCTCGGCGCCCAGCTTGCGCCGCAGCCGCGCGACGTGGACGTCGACGGTACGGCCGTCGCCCACGTGGCCGTACCCCCACACCGTCGTCACCAACTGGTCGCGGGTGTGCACCCGGTGGGGGTGCGCGACGAGGTGCGCGAGCAGCTCGAACTCCAGGTACGTGAGGTCGAGGGAGCGCCCCTCGACCTCGGCGGCGCGCCGCGCGGTGTCGATCCTGATCGGTCCTGCGGCGGGCGCGGGCGGCGCGGGCGGTGCCTCGGTCGGTACGAGGACGAGGTAGCCGACCATCGGCGGCTGCCCCGGCAGGGTCGGCAGGGTGTGCTGCGGCGCGGGCAGCCACGTGGCGCCGGGCGGCAGGACGTCGGAGATCCGCGCGATGGGGTGGGGCTCGTCGGGGTCGACGGCCCGCAGGCGTCCCCGGGACGCGGGGACGGGGGCCGCGGGAGTGGCGGTGGCGGTCGCGGTGGCAGTGAAGGTACGGGAGTTCGCCATGGTGGGATCAGCTCTTTCGCGCGAAGAAGGAGTCGTCGAGAACGAGACGTACGTCGTGCGCGTCAGGCGAAGGCCGGAGGGGCGGCTGTGGAAGCCCGCGGCAACGGCTTTAGAGGGCCCGCGCGTTCATCGCGCGGCAACACACCCGGTCGAAGTCGTGATGCTGCCGGGAGGGCCAGAAAGGCTCGAGGTCATGACGACCCGTCGAGGTGTTCCGGTGGCTGCCCATGGCTCCATTGAATCAGATGGCGACGGGGGCGCCCACCGGTATCGGTGGGCGCCCCCGTCGGTGGCGATCGAGTGCGATCAGGGTGCGATCAGACCTGGCCGGCCTTCTCCAGCGCGGTGCAGCAGGTGTCGACGAGCAGCCGCGTCACGACGTACGGGTCGACGTTCGCGTTCGGGCGCCGGTCCTCGATGTAGCCCTTCTGCTCCACCTCGACCTGCCACGGGATGCGGACGGAGGCGCCGCGGTCGGAGACGCCGTACTTGTACTCGTCCCAGGGGGCGGTCTCGTGCAGGCCGGTGAGGCGGTCGTCGATGCCCGCGCCGTAGTTCTTGACGTGGTCCAGCGGCTTCGAGCCCTCGCCGAGGGCCTCGCAGGCGGTGATGATGGGCGCGTAACCCTCGCGCATCGCCTTCGTCGAGAAGTTCGTGTGCGCGCCGGCGCCGTTCCAGTCGCCCTTGACCGGCTTCGGGTCGAGGGTCGCGGAGACCTTGAAGTCCTCGGCGGTGCGGTAGAGCAGCCAGCGGGCGATCCACAGCTGGTCGGAGACCTCCAGCGGAGCCAGCGGGCCGACCTGGAACTCCCACTGGCCGGGCATGACCTCGGCGTTGATGCCGGAGATGCCGAGGCCGGCCTTGAGGCAGTTCTCCAGGTGCGCCTCGACGACGTCACGGCCGAAGATTTCGTCCGAGCCGACGCCGCAGTAGTAGCCGCCCTGCGCGGCGGGGAAGCCGCCGACGGGGAAGCCGAGCGGGCGGTCGCCCTCGAAGAACGTGTACTCCTGCTCGATGCCGAAGATCGGCTCCTGCGCGGCGAAGCGGCCCGCGACCTCGGCCAGCTCGGCGCGGGTGTTGGACTCGTGCGGCGTCATGTCCGTGTTGAGGACCTCGCACAGGACGAGGATGTCGTCGCCGCCGCGGATCGGGTCCGGGCAGGTGTGGACGGGCTTGAGGACGCGGTCGGAGGCGTGGCCCTCGGCCTGGTTCGTGCTGGATCCGTCGAAGCCCCAGAGCGGCAGCTCGGCGCCCTTCGCGTCGTCCGCCAGGATCTTGGTCTTGGAGCGGAGCTTGGCGGTCGGCGCGGTGCCGTCGATCCAGATGTACTCAGCCTTGAAGGTCACGGGGGCCTCATCCTCATAACGCTCGGTACGGCGCAGAACGTGCGGGTGCTGCGGTGCCGTGGTGATGTGCGGCAGCTTGGCAACCCGCGATTTCCCGGCCGTTGCTCTTATGTGAACCCCGTGTTACCTGAGGCGGCTGTGGCCCGGCTCACGGCACCGCCCGCCCGCGGCCATGACACAGGCGCTCAGCGGGACAGCGCGTCCCGTACCGCCTCCTCCGTGCGGGCCACCACCGCCGTGCCGTCGTCCGCCGTGATGATGGGGCGCTGGATCAGCTTGGGGTGGTCGGCGAGAGCCTTGATCCAGCGGTCGCGGCCCGTGGCGTCGCGCGGCCAGGCCTTCCGGTCCTTGAGGTCCAGGTCCTTGGCGGCCTGCTCCTGGGTCCGCGTGATCTCCCACGGTTCGAGGCCGAGGCGGTCGAGGACGGCACGGATCTCGTCCTCGCTCGGCACGTCGTCCAGGTAGCGGCGGACGGTGTAGTCCGCGCCCTCCGCGTCGAGCAGCGTGAGTGCGCTGCGGCACTTCGAACAGGCGGGGTTGATCCAGATCTCCATGCCGCACACGCTACCCGCGAACCACCCGTCCCAGGGCTTCGCGCAGGCCTCTGTTCGAATACCGCAAAGCCCCTCTGGCCAGGGCGGATTGTCAGTGCCCGGCGGTAGAATCACAGTAGTGTTCGAGGGCGCCGACGGGGGGCCCCGATCGCGACAGGAGGATGCCTGTGCCCGCTGCCGCACTGAAGTCGAAGTCCGTGTCTCAACCCGTCCTCATCGACGTGCCGTACGTACCGCTCCAGAAGAGGGCGCTGCCCGCCGGCCGCCCCCGAGAGTGGTACGTCAACCACAACCGCCGCCTCAAGGCCATGCGCCTGGCCATCGCCCTGCTCGACTCGGGCGTCCTCACGCCGAACCAGGCGAAGAACAGCACGATACGGCGCATGGCGGAGGACGTCGGGATCCACCCGCCGTCCGACATCACCTGTCACATGGTGCGGGCGCTGATGCGGTACAGCCGCTGAGCAAATGCGGGGCCCGTGGAGGGAGTTGGCCTCCGCGGGCCCCGCACGCACAACCGCACGCATGCGCGCAAGGGGCTGTGCGGTCATGTGTGCGATGGGACATGCTGTGCCTCATGACCCAGCCGGAGCCCGTCGGCGAACTGCCGCTCCTGACGACCGCCGAACTGCCGGACGGCACCCGCCTTCCCGTGCGCGCCCTGTGCGCCCCCGCACCGGAACGCTTCCTTCCGTCCGGCTCGGGCCCGGCGCCCGGGCCGCCGCCGGCCCCCGCGGTGCTCATCCTGCCCGCCATGGGCACCCCCGCCCGCTTCTACCGCCGCTTCGCACGCCGGCTGCACGACGAAGGGCTGACGGTCCTCACCGTCGACCTGCGCGGCCAGGGCGAGGCGACCCCGCGCGCCACCGGACGGGGCGCGCCCGGCCACGGCTACCGCGCGATCGTCGAGGAGGACATCCCCGCGGTCGTCACGGCGGTCCGCGCCGAGCTCGGCACCGAACCGCCCCTCTTCCTCCTCGGCCACAGCCTCGGCGGCCAGCTCGCTCTCGTATACGCATCACTGGCCGCCGGCCGGGACGGCTCCGGAGTCGACGGGGTGGCGGTCGTCGCCACGGGATCGGTGTGGTTCCGCGCGTACGGCCCGTGGCGCGGCCCCGGCCTGCTCCTGGCGCAGGCGCTCATCACGGCGACGGCGGCCGTGCTCGGCCGCTGGCCCGGCACCCGGCTCGGCTTCGGCGGCGACCAGCCCAAGGGCGTCATGCGCGACTGGGCGCGCCAGGTGCGCACGGGCCGCTACAGCGGCAAGGGCTCCGCGCTCGACTACGAGGCGGCGCTCGCCACCCTGGACCTGCCCGTCCTCGCGGTCTCCGTCGACGACGACACGCTCGCCCCTGCCACCGCCCTCGACCACCTGCTCGGCAAGGTCCCGCGGGCCCGCCTCACCCGCCGCCACTGCACGGCACAGGAGGCGGACGCCCGGCTCGACCACTTCGCGTGGACGCGCGCGGGCGGCGCGCTCGCCAAGTGGGTGGCGGCGTGGGCCACGGCGCCAGGGGCATAGGGCGTGTCTTTCGGATCAGCCCGGGCCCGCGACGCCTGGCACGGCGCCTCGCGGCGTTGTCGCATCGCCCACGGACACCCGGTCCGCGGGCGATGCTCCGCCTTGCGATGCACCGCACCAGACGCCGCGGGCTGACCGGACCGATCCAAAAGACACGCCCTAGC